>CAUJIP010000080.1 GCA_963205235.1 Pseudomonadota bacterium | reverse complement strand
GCATAATCCCTGGGGGGACACCATGGCCGAAACCACGAAGCCGCTGCTGATCAAGCGCTATGCCAGTCGGCGGCTCTATAACACCGAGACGTCGGATTACGTCACGCTGGAAGACATCGCTGGCTTCATCCGCCAGGGGCGAGAAGTGCAGATCGTCGATCTGAAATCCGGCGATGACCTGACGCGGCAGTATCTGTTGCAGATCGTGGCTGAACATGAATCCAAGGGCGAAAGTGTATTGCCGGTGGATGTGCTGACCGACCTTGTCCGCAGCTATACGACGGGCATGCAATCGGTGGTGCCGCAGTTTCTGGCGGCGTCTTTCGACATGCTGCGCGGTAGCCAGGCCAAGCTGATGGAGAACCTGACCGCCATTCCCAACCCGCTGGCCGCCGTCCCTGGGTTCGAGGCGATGCGCAAGCAGCAGGAAGCCTTTCTGAAAACCATGATGGGCGGGATGCCCGGCTGGGCAGGCTCTGGCCCCGCCAAGGAAGAGGAAGTCCCGGCAAGCGCGCCCGACGACATCGCCGAGATCAAGCAGCAACTGGCCGAGTTGCAGAAGAAACTGTCCAAGCTTTAAGCCATGGCCGAACCCGAAGGCCGCGTCACGCTTTGGGGGATCGAGGTCTTCGTCGCTGCGGCGGAAGAAGGCTCGATCTCCGCAGCCGCACGCAGGCTGGGAGTCAGCCCCTCGGCGATCAGCCAGCAGCTTTCCGGCCTTGAAACCGCACTTGCCGCCGTCCTTCTGGACCGCTCGGGCCGGCCGATGCAGGTCACGCCTGCGGGGGCCATGTTCCGCCGCCATGCCCAGGTGATCCTGAACGCCGCTTCCGAAGCGCGCGCCGAATTGGCCATGGCGGATCTTTCCGGCCTGACGACCCTGCGGATCGGCGTGATCGAGGATTTCGACAGCGATGTGACCCCGCGCCTGCTGTCGACCCTCGCCCACGACCTGAAAGGCTGCCGGTTCCTGCTGGAAACCGGGGCCAGCCACCGGCTTCTGGATCAGTTGGACACCCGCGCCCTGGACATTGTGGTCGCCGCCGACAGTGCCAGCGAAGCGGCCACCGAAGACTGGCGCGAAGTGCATCCGATCATGGCCGAACCCTTCGTCGCCGTTGCGCCCCCCGGCGCAAAGATCGAGGACTTGCCCCTGATCCAGTACACCGCGCGCCATCTGATGGGTCGCCAGATCGCCGCACATCTGGCCCGCCACGGGCTTCGCCCGGCGCATCGCTTTGAACTCGACAGCTATGCCGCGATTCTTGCCATGGTGGCGGGCGGCGAAGGCTGGACGATCCTGACCCCGCTTGCACTGCATCAGGCCCGCGCCTTCCGCTCGGCGGTCGAGGTGCGACCCCTGCCCTTCCCGGCGCTGGAACGGACGCTGTCACTTTCGGCCCGTCGGGGCATCCTGCACGATGTGCCGGGTCAGATCGCTGCGCGGCTGAAACCCCTGATCGCCGAAGTGGTCATTGCCCCGGCCCTGGCCGCTGCCCCTTGGCTTTCCCCAGCCTTGCGGGTGCTGTGACCGCTGCTCCGCGAAAGGCGCTGTGCTTGAAAAGCAATGTTCGGCCCCAGAGCAAGGGGCCGAACATCTTAAGAAACAGCTAACGTCCACAACCAAGCCACTGATTTCATGCGGCTTCTAATTTCTGTCCACCGTGGACAGATCAGCCCCGAACCTCGGTCGCCGCGTCGACGATTGCGGTCGCGATATAGTCCAGCTCTGCATTTGTCAGACGGGTCGGCAGCCGCACATCGCAGGCCCGCATCAGCATTTCCTTGGTCTGCGGCAACTCGGGCGGCTCGCCCAGGAACTGCCAGTTCCAGAACGCCCGCGCATTCCCTTCGCTCAACCCGAAGACCTGAACCGAGATTCCCCGCCTCTTCGCCGCGGCCTGGAAGTCCAGCGCCTGTTGATCGGTCCAGTCGCCTTTCAGGTTGAACTGGATCGAATCCGGCGCACGAACCTCTGGCCCCAGCGGGTCGGGCACCACCAGATAGGAAGACCCGTTCAGCACCGCCGCCACCCGGTCATGCCCCGCGCGGCCCTTTTCAACCCGCTCGGCCACCAAGGGCAGTTGCGGGCGGATCACAGCGGCGGACAGGTTCTGCATCCGCAGGTTATAAAGCGGCAGCTTGTTCTGCCAGTGCGCGCAGGAATTCGACAGGCCGGGGTGTTTCTTCCAGTTGGTCTCATAGGCCCCCGACATGATGATCGCGCGGGCGGCGATTTCGGGGTCGTCGGTGACCATGATCCCGCCCTCACCGGCATTCACCAGCTTGTAGGATTGAAAGCTGAAGCAGCCGACCTTGCCGATGGTTCCGATGTTCCGCCCACCCCAGACCGTGCCCAGCGAATGCGCCGCATCCTCGATGACCGGGATACCCGCCGCGTCACACAGTGCCATGATCGCGTCCATATCCGAGGTATGCCCCCGCATGTGGCTGATCATCACCGCATCCGCATCAGGCAGTTTGCGGGCGAAATCAGCCATATCAACGCGATAATTCGGCCCGACCTCGACCAGCACCGGCACGCAATCGGCATGCACGACCGAAGACGGCACGGCGGCAAAGGTGAAGGCCGGGATCAGCACCTTGGCCCCGCGCGGCAGGTCCAGCGCCTTGAGCGACAGAAACAGCGCCGCCGAACAGGACGACACGGCCAGCGCATAGTGCGACCCCAGAAGGGCGGCGAATTCGCTTTCCAGAAGGGCGACCGGCGCATCCGCTGGCGCGGTATAGCGGAAAAGGTCGCCCGACATCAGCATCCGGTCAATCTCGGCACGAGCAGCCTCGGGGATCGGTTCCGAGTCATAGACATTGGGGGCACTCGCCGTGGCGAGCATCTGACCATCAGGGGCCATCGTGCACCTTTTCTGAAACTTATCTTAAGAAAAGGTGTAAACACCTGACGCATGACACGCCAGTGACAAATTTTTCCCTTTGCGTCTTTTCGCCTAGATTTTCTTTCCCGCACGCGCCGCGACCATCTGCAGCGTGCTTTCCATCTCGTGCCAGGCGGTGCGGGCCATCGACCGGAAGACCATGATCTCGAACGCCGCCTCGGCTGTCCGCAGGATCACCGCGTTCATGTGATTGACCTGGCTGCGCCGGACCTGCCCGACTGGGAAAGCCGCGGGACGCAGGTCAAGCGGCACAAGCCGCGCCAGAACATCCACTGCGGCCCCACCGGCAAGGGACAGCACGGTCCAGCCGTCGGACTGGTCGGTGATCGCCGCCCCGTCCAGGTCCGGAGGCATCACCCCAACCAGAAACGCCTGATCGCGACCGGTCCAGACAAGACGCACGCCGTCCTTTTCCACGAAACTGTTTGGCGCGGGCATTGCCAGACCAAGGGATTTCAGGCCCTTGGCCGTCGATTTGGCCCCACCCGGAAACACGGCGACCGAATGGATCGGGCCGACCGTGGCTTCGGCCAGCGTCACGCCGCCAAGTGTCAGGCTTTTTCCGTCAAGCGCGGATTTTGCGATCAGTTCAGGCACGAAGCTTCTCCCCCTCGGGATCATGGAAGACCGGATGGCAGACTTCGCAGATCACATCCAAGCCGCGCAAATGGTCGACAAGCCGGATCTTTTCGCCAAGCCGCGCCCGCCCGTCCTTGAGGAACCCAAGCCCCAACCAGGCCCCGACCGTCGGCGACCAGCAGACGCTGGTGACATAGCCCTGATCGGTTTCGCGGTGGATTTCCGTTCCCGGCCGGAAAAGATGCGCGCCCGCTGAAATCTGGGCGGCGGCTTTCAGACCGACCAACTGCTCGCGGTCCGGACCCCAAAGTCCGGGCCGGGTGGCAGCCGTCTTGCCGATGCAGTCCTTCTTGGCCGAGATCATCTTTTCCATGCCGATGTCATGCGCCGAAATCCGGCCATGAATTTCGGAATGGGTGATGAAGCCCTTTTCGATCCGAAGCACGTTCAGCGCCTCCATCCCGTAAGGCCCGCCGCCAAGGGTTTCGGCGCGTGCCAGAAGGTCGCGGAACAGCGCCTCGCCATAGCGGGTCGGGACGGCCAGTTCGTAACCCTCCTCGCCACTGAACGAGATGCGGAAAAGCCGCCCGTCAACCCCGCCGATCCGCACCCGGGCCACGCCCATGAACGGCAGATCAACCGGGGTTTCCAGGAAGGAATTGACCAGCGCACGCGCTTTCGGCCCGGCAACCGCAAACTGCGCCCAGCTTTCGGTGACGCTGATGAACCGAACGTCCCAATCGGCGCAGAAGGCCTGATGCACGAAATCCATATGCCGCATCACCAGACCCGCCGCCGCCGTGGTGGTGGTCATCAGGTAATGGTTTTCGCCCAGCCGGGCCGAAGTGCCATCGTCCAGCACCAACCCATCCTCACGCAGCATCAGACCGTAGCGGACCTTGCCCAAGCCGAGATTCGAGAAGGTGTTGGTGTACAGGAAATCCAGGAACCGCCCGGCATCCTTGCCCTGAATGTCGATCTTGCCCAAGGTCGACACATCGGCAATGCCAACCGACTGGCGCACCATCGTGACTTCGCGGTCGCAGGCCTCGCGCCAGGTGGGTTCGCCCGGTTTCGGGAAATAGCTGGGGCGGTACCACAGCCCCGCCTCGATCATCGGGGCATGACGGTCGCGGCTGGCCTGATCGCTGGTCAGGAACCGCTGCGGGGCAAAGCCTTCGGCCCGGCCCCCGGCCCCCATCGCGGCGACAGACACCGGAGTATAGGGCGGGCGGAAGGTCGTGGTCCCGGTTTCGGGAATACCGCGCCCGGTGGCATCGGCCAGAACCGCCAGCGCACCGACGTTGGAACTCTTGCCCTGATCCGGGGCCATCCCTTGCGTCGTATAGCGCTTCATATGTTCGACGCTGCGATAGCCTTCCTGCGCGGCAAGCTTCACGTCCTTGGTCGTCACATCATTGGCGAAATCAAGCCAGGCGCGACCGTTGCCTTCGACCGCCCAAATCGCCTGCAACCGGTAAGGCGCATCTTCGGCCTCTGGCAGGTCAGCCTCGGCCTTGCGGCCCAGCGCCGAAACCATCTGCAGCGCCGCCGCCTGCCCCGTGGCCAGGGCCCCGTAGGTCGACATCGTGCCGTTGGCCGCACCCACCGCGACCAGACCCGGCACCGCGCCTTCCATCGGAACAAAGGCGGCAAGCTCTTCGTTCCAGCGGGGGCGGCCGTTCATGTGGCAGGTCAGGTGGATCGTCGGGTTCCAGCCGCCAGACATGGCCAGACAATCCGTCTCGATCTCGAATGTCTCTGCCCCCTTCCGCACGGTGACGCCGGACAGGCCCAGACGGCCACGGGTGCCAATGACCTCTGCCCCGGCGTGAACCGGGCAATCCTCGACGCTAAAGGCATCGGGGCGGGGGTCGATGATCGCGGCCACCTGCACGCCGGCGGCGATAAGGTCGCGGGCCGTGGCGCGGGCGGCATCGGTGTTGGTGAACAGGGTCACGCGCTTGCCGGGGCTGACGCCGTAGCGGTTCAGATAGGTCCGCACCGCCGACGCCATCATGATGCCGGGGCGATCATTGTCGGGGAAGGCAATCGGTCGTTCCAGCGCGCCACAGGCCAGCACGGCATGGGGCGCGACGATCCGCCAGAAACATTCGCGCGGCAGATTCGGACGCGCGGGCTTGTGCAGCCCCACCCGCTCCAACGCGCCATAGGTGCCGTGGTCATAGGCCCCGGTCACCGCCGTCCGCAGCATCAGCCGGACATTCGGCATCGCCTGCAATTCAGCCACCGCTTGCGCCGCCCAGTCAGCCGCAGGCATCCCGCCAATGGTGCCGCCTTCGGACAGCAAGCGCCCGCCAAAGGCATGGCTTTCTTCGGCCAGGATCACATCCGCCCCGGCGCGCCCCGCCGTCAGCGCCGCCATCAGACCCGCCGGACCCGAGCCGATCACCAGCACATCGCAGAAGGCAAAGGCCTTCTCATAGGTCCCTTCGTCATGCGCGCCGGAAAGGCTGCCAAGCCCCGCCGCGCGGCGGATGATCGGTTCGTACAGCTTTTCCCAAAAGGCGCGTGGCCACATGAAGGTCTTGTAATAGAACCCGGCGCTGAGGAACGGCGACAGGTAGTCGTTCACCGCCAGAAGGTCGAACCGCAGGCTGCCCATCCGGTTCTGGCTTTGCGTCACCAGCCCTTCGAACACCTCTTGCATCGTGGCACGCACGTTCGGGGTCTGGTTCTTTGCACCTACCACCTCGACAAGCGCATTCGGTTCTTCCGATCCCGCCGTCAGCACACCGCGCGGGCGGTGATATTTGAACGACCGACCGACCAGCCTGACATCATTGGCCAGCAAGGCAGACGCCAGCGTGTCGCCCTTGTACCCGGCATATTCCCGGCCATCGAACCGGAAGCGGACCGGTTTCGTGCGGTCGATCAGACCCTTGCCCTCGACCCTCATTTCGCGCGCCCCGCCTTCTGTTCGGTCTTCCGTTCCGCCACCAGCTCCACCCCGGCAATCGCATGCGTCACCGTGTTGCGGGTCACCAGCAGCCACTGCGAACAGCCCGCCTCGTGATACCAAAGATCCTTGGTCATCCCCGCCGGATTGTCCCGCAGATGCAGATAGTTATCCCACTCTGCCAGCGAAGCGCCCTCCGCAGGTCGATGCAGATAATCCTCCGCCCCGTAATAATAGAACTCCCGCCGGTCGCGTTCGCCGCAAAGGGGACATGTCAGACGCATTCACAAACCCCCGATTTCATCTTTGCAAAAATATCCCCGCCGGAGGCTTCCGAACGTGGCGCAAGACACAAGTGGTCAATCATCACGCGCCCCCCTCAATGCAGGTTGTGCTGGCTGCCGGTGCCTTCTTCGTCCAGAAGGTGCCCGGTTGCGAAACGGTCAAGGCGGAACTTGGAGGCGTATTCGTGCGAATTTCCCGTCGCCATCAGATGCGCCATGCACCAGCCCGACGCCGGAACCGCCTTGAACCCGCCGTAGTTCCAGCCGCAGTCAAGGAGCAGCCCCTCGATATGCGTCTTGTCGATCACCGGCGACCCGTCCGGCGACATGTCCATGATCCCGCCCCAGCTCCGCAGCACCTTGGCCCGCCCGATCATCGGCATCAGCGTCATGCCCGCTTCCATCACATGCTCGACCATCGGCAGGTTCCCGCGCGCGGCATAGCTGGCATAGAAATCAAGGTCACCACCGAAGACCAGACCGCCCTTGTCGGACTGGCTGATATAGAAATGCCCCATGCCAAAGCTGATCACATGGTTGATCACCGGCTTCAGACCTTCGCTGACAAAGGCCTGCAGGATGTGGGACTCAATCGGCAACCGCATCCCGGCCATGGCGGCCACCTGAGACGACCGCCCTGCCACGATGATCGCCACCTTCTTCGCCCGGATCGCCCCGCGCGTGGTCTGGACGCCCTTCACGACGCCGCCTTCAACGTCGATCCCGGTCACTTCGCAGTTCTGGATCAGGTCGACGCCCCGCTGGTCCGCCCCGCGCGCATAGCCCCAAGCCACCGCGTCATGCCGCGCCGACCCGCCGCGCGGATGCAGCAAGCCGCCATAGATCGGGAACCGAGTGTTGTCGTAGTCCAGATAGGGCAAAAGCTCACGCACCCCGTCCCGGTCCAGAAGGATCGCGTCATCCCCCTGGTTGATCATCGCATTGCCGCGCCGGACAAAGGCATCGCGCTGCCCATCCGAGTGGAACAGGTTGATCAGCCCGCGCTGCGAATGCATGACGTTGTAGTTGAGGTCGGCCTCCATCCCCTCCCACAGCTTCATGCTGTGCGAGTAGAATTCCGAGTTCCCCGGCAGGAAGTAGTTGGCGCGCACGATGGTCGTGTTCCGCCCGACGTTGCCGCCGCCCAGATAGCCCTTTTCCAGCACCGCGACATTGGTGATCCCGTGGTTCTTGGCCAGGTAATAGGCGGTCGACAGCCCATGCCCGCCACCCCCGATGATGACCACATCATACTCGGCCTTGGGCGCGGGGTCGCGCCAGGCGGGCGTCCAGCCCTTGTTGCCGAACAACCCCTCGGTGATGACCTTCAGGCCCGAATAGCGCATCGACAACCTCCGCTTGGTCCCGCCATCAAACAGGGACCGCGTTCCTTATTCAAGACCGCGCGGCGAAGTCCTGCACAACTGCGACAGTTTGCGTCGCAGTTGGCGCAAGGGCACGGTTCAGGGCCGCGTCATATAGTGGATACCGGTGCCTTCGCCCTTGACCTCGACGTGATCGTCGATCTGCAAGTCTTTCCATCCGGCGGTGATGCTGTCCAGCACGGTCACATCCTTGGCGTAGGGATAGCCATAGGTCGCCCACACCCCATCCTCTAGCCGCATGATGACAACCCGGCAATGGTCCATGTCGCCGTTGCACCACGTGGGTTCGGTCACCTTCATGAAGGCCTCGTCAACACCGTCCCCATCTAGGTCGGCGGCGGCATAGGAATAGATTGCCCCGGCCAGTCGCCCCTGCGCGTCAAGCCAGTCCCCCAGACCGCTCAGCGAGTCCGGCACCTCCGGCGTAAAGATCAGCGGGTCGGCGACCGCAGGGGTGGCAAGCATCAAAAGCGCGACAAGGGCAAGGCGGTTCATCATGGTCTCCAATCCGGGGTCTGTCCCCAGATTGAAGTTTACTCCCGATGCCCCCGCTCTGCCTTGACCGCCGTCAAACCTCAATTCCGGGACCGGTCGCAAAGCGCAGGATCATCGGGCCAGAGGCCGCAGCCAAAGCTTGCCGATTCCAAAGCCGCTTTTGGTGAGGAAGTGCCTGCCTTTCTGAACCTGCAACGGGTCCAGCAGGAATTCCAGAACCGAAGGCCGGTCGGGCCGAAGCCTGATCTCGGCCCGGTAAAGCGCCGTCCAACCCCAAAGCCCGGGGGCCAGACCCGTGGGCTGGGCAGTGACCCGTTCGCCGTTGCACAACATCCACAACGGACCAAACGCGCGCTGGTCGGGATGCACGACCCGTATCGTCAGGGAAATCGGGCCCTCCGCCGTGAACGGCAGTGCAAACCGGGGCCTTGGGTTGCGCGATTGATAGCGGATGCCGAAGCGCGGCTTGATCTGCCAGTCCAGCCAGCAATTTTCCTCTCGCTGGCGGATGACCGTCCCTGCCCCCAAGGGCCTTGCCGCCATCGTCACACCCCGACGCGCCGCGCTGATCCGGGCCAGTTCGCCGGGTTGCAGATGGTCATGGCTTTCGCGGGCCTCAAGCATGAACCGGCCCATCCGGCGCGAGGTGTCGACAATAGCGGCCATCCGCGCGGCATGGTCCGGGGCAGACAGGTCGGCCAGCATCGCCTCCTGCTCATCCGACGCGGGTTGTAGATAGCTGAGATAGCGCAGCATTGCCGTGAACTTGTGGACCGTCACCACCCCGGTCGAGGCGAACCGCAGGTCCGCCGCCGACGCCCGCAACAACAGATCGGCATCCACCGGCGCCCGCACCTCCATCGGCATCAGCCAGGGGCCAATCCGGTCGATGACCGACTTGCGATGGGCAAAGCAGCTTGGCGGAAAGAAATAGCGATGCTTGGCGCGGTCGTCGCTGAACAACCCCATCACCGCACTGCCCGGCACGCCCTGAGGCAGATGCGCAATCAGGCCGGAAACCGCGAAATCCGGAGCGTCAGAACGGCCAAAGACCCGCGCCAGTTCGGCAAGATGCCCCATCTCCCAGATGTCGTCATGCCCCAGATAGGCGATGAACGCACCCTGCGCCGCCGCAATCCCGGCGTTGTTCGGTGCGCTTTGACTGCCGCAGCGGTTGGCAAGGTTGATCCAGCGCACCCGTGGGTCGGAAAGACCGGCGACAACATCCCCGGTCTCATCGTTGCAAGCATCACCGACCACGATCAGTTCGAAGTTCGTCAGGTCCTGCCCCAGCACCGACTGGATCGAGGGCAGGATATGCCGCCCCCGCCCCCAGGTCGCCATGATGACGCTGAAGACCGGCGTTTCGGCAGTCATTCGAACCGGTAGGGAATGCCCGGGTGATCTTTCGGCAGACGCGACTTGTCCGGGTTGGACGGGTCATAGGCCCGCGTCGGCATATTGACGAAGATCGCATCCTCATCCGTCGGGTTCTGCACGGCATGAACGACGAAAGGCGGGATCGTCAGTTGCAGCTTGTTGGCCTCGCCCGCGTCGATCACGTTCACGACGCCATAGGTCGGACTGTCGGGCCGCAAGTCGTAAAGCACGATCCGCATCCGCCCCTTGGTAAAGGCCAGCCGGTCCGACTGGCGCTTGTGATAGACCCAAGCCCGGACCGATCGCGCCGCGGCGGTGACCAGATAGACATGCGGCGTCACCTGATCCTCGCCATACCGGTCGGACATCAGCACCACCAGATTGCCGCGCCCGTCCGCATTGGCGGTCAGCCGGTGCAGACGGACGCCGTAGATCTGGCTCTCGATCCGCACCTCCGCGAATTCCGGCCCTTCTGGCGTCCAGGGCCGGTCGTCGGTGAAATCCTCAAGCCTGACCATGCAATATCCCCTGCCCCGCCCCTTACAGCCCCTTCGACCGATAGGTCGCAGCAACCCGACCGATCGACACGATATAGGCCGCGACCCGCAGATCTTCGACATCCTGCCGCGAATGCCAGATTTCCCGCATCGCCTGATAGGCCGTGCGCATCGTGTCATCGAGACCCGAGCGCACCAGCGCCAATTCATCCGAGCCTTGCAGGAACTTCTCCTTGAAGCCTTCCCCCAGCGACCAGCCCAGACCCTGATCCGCCGACAGGCGTTCCAGTTCCTCGACCAACAAACGCGAGCGGGCCTCCTCGGCACGGCGCTGCATCCGGCCAAAGCGGATATGCGACAGGTTCTTGACCCATTCGAAATAGGAAACAGTCACCCCGCCCGCATTGGCGTACATGTCGGGGATGATCACGCAACCCTTCTGGCGCAGGATTTCATCGGCCCCATAGGTGATCGGCCCGTTCGCCGCCTCGATGATCAGCGGAGCCTTGATCCGTGCGGCATTGCCCAGATGGATCACGCCTTCCATCGCCGCCGGGATCAGGATGTCGCAGGCTTCTTCCAGCACCGCGGCCCCGTCGGCCACATGCTTGGCCCCCGGATAGCCCGCCAGAAGGCCGCTGTTGCGGTTCATGTGCTGGCGCACCGCTTCGATATCCAGCCCCTTGGGGTCCAGCAGCGCGCCGTCGCGTTCGATGACCGCGACAACCTTGCAACCGTCTTCTTCCGAAAGGAATTTCGCCGCGTGATAGCCCACGTTGCCCAGGCCCTGCACGATCACCCGCTTGCCTTCAAGCTGGCCCGAGAGCCCTGCCTTCGCCACGTCCTCCGGGTGCCGGAAGAACTCGCGCAGCGCGAACTGGACGCCCCGCCCGGTCGCCTCGGTCCGACCCTGGATGCCGCCCATGGCGATGGGCTTGCCGGTGACACAGGCATTCCCGTTGATGTCCGTCGTGTTCATGCGTTTGTACTGGTCGGCGATCCAGGCCATCTCGCGCTCGCCCGTCCCCATATCCGGGGCGGGCACGTTCTGCGCCGGGTTGATCAGATCGCGCTTGATCAGCTCATAGGCGAAGCGGCGGGTGATCTGTTCCAGCTCATGTTCATCCCACTGTCTCGGATCGATGCACAATCCGCCCTTCGACCCGCCAAACGGCGTTTCGACCAAAGCGCATTTGTAGGTCATCAGCGCCGCCAGCGCCTCGACCTCGTCCTGGTTGACCGACAGCGCATAGCGGATGCCGCCCTTGACCGGCTCCATGTGTTCGGAATGGACGGAACGATAACCGGTGAAGGTCTCGATCTTGCCGCGCAGGCGGACCCCGAACCGCACCGTGTAGGTCGAGTTGCAGACCCGGATCTTCTGCTCCAGCCCCGGGCTGAGGTCCATCAGCTTGGACGCGCGCTTGAACATCAGATCGACGGATTCGCGAAAGCTGGGCTCGCCGGAAACTTGCATGATCTTCTCCCTGTCGCATCGCTCGACCGAACGACTTCTGACCGGCAGACTAGCCTACCTATCTGCCATGCGGAATTGTGAAATCGCCTGACCTTGTCGTGGGGCTTTGCCGAATTGCCCGACTGACCGCCATTCGCAAAGTTAATGTGATGTTGGAATGTGTTAGCGAATCGGCCTGCTCTCAACGGGCGACTTGCATGCTACCTAAGCGATAGACTTGACCTGAAACGGGGCGAATCTCTGGGCAGAACCGAAAAATTGTTTCCAAGACGTTGGGATTCGGGCGGGAAATTCAAAAAATTCCACACTTCTGCCTCTAGTTGTGCCTTAATATCCGCCTGCGATCCTGCCTTTGGGCGGGAATCTGGGGTTTGAGAGGAAGGTTTCGGACATGGCACAGATGCGTTCTGGTTTTGCCCTTGATGCCATCACGGCTTCGCTAAAGCGCTTCCGCAGCGACGAGCGTGGCGCAATGGCCTTCTTCATGCTGTTCCTGTTTCTGATCATGCTGATGATCGGCGGCATCGCGGTTGACGTGATGCGGTTCGAGACCCGCCGGGTCGCGATGCAGCAGACTATGGACCGCGCCGTTCTGGCTGCGGCCAACCTGACCCAGAAGCGGACCCCGACCGCAATCGCCACTGACTGGTTCGCCAAGGCAAGCCTTGGAACCGGTCTGGACATGGTGTCCTTCGGCGCGCCGGTGATTTCTGAAGTCACCGATGTCGGCCTGCGCCGGGTCACGATCTCGTCGGAAGTTCGGTCCTACAACTTCTTCATGCATCTTCTGAACGTCGACTATCTGGAAGGCCCGACGAATACACAGGCCACCCAGGGCGTGTCGAACATCGAAGTCATTCTTGCGCTTGATATCACGGGCTCGATGGGTGACCCGGCCTCCTCCTCCAGCACCAAGACAAAGATCCAGGCGCTGCGGGAATCCGCGACCGAATTCATCGATATCGTCAAGGGCCAGGATTCCCGGGGCACGGTTTCGATCGGGATCGTTCCCTATGCGTCGCAGGTGAACATGCCTGCCGCCCTGCGCGCCCGGTTCAATGCGACAAAGGTTTCGTCTTGGAACGGGGTGGCGAATGCCGGTGTGCCCAATATCGACTGCATCGAGATTCCGACCAGCACCTTCACATCGACAGCCCTGTCAACGTCGCTGGAAATGCCGATGGCATCGATTGCCGACTTCCGGGCGTCCAGCAACACGACCGTTGCGCTCAAGCCGTCTGACTATCCGGTCAAGTCGGTCTTCGGAAACTCGGTCTGCGGGGCCTCGCCAGACGATACCGCGACAACTGTGGACGAATCCGCCGATCCGACCCGAAACCAGATCATGCTGCCGACGATGGACGAAGATGACCTGAAGGCCAAGATCGCCGGACTGGTTGATGGTGGCAATACCTCGATCGCCATCGGGATGCGCTGGGCATCGGCGCTGATCGACGAAACCGCCCGCCCGATCTATACGGCATTGGCGGACAGCTCGGTCGCTGGTCGTCCCTCGGATAACGCGGGTTCATCCGGCACCGAAGATACCCGCAAGATCATCGTCCTGATGACCGACGGTTCGCATGTTTCGAACAACTATATCGTAGATGCCTACAAAGCCGGACTTTCGCCGATCTATCGTGGGGCTGACGGGAACTTTGCAATCCAATTCTCGACGACCAGCACCTGGCCCCTGAATACGGGCGTGCGGCCGGGCGGAAGCGCGACCAGCACCTGCTCGGGATGGGTTCTTAGCAACTATGCGAATCGTGAATTCTTCTTGCCGCACATGAAGCGGAACTCGGTAAAGAAGAAGAACCTCGCGAACGAGCCCGAGGGTCAAGGCACGGGAACTGCGGTCACCGCAGCCTGCGATCCGCAGTCCTGGGTTGCGGGTCCGACCTGGAATAACAGCGGCACTGTCAAACAGCTCGACTGGAGCGAAGTCTGGCGCTATCTGCGCGTCGACTATGTCGCACGTCAGCTTTACGTCCGCTCGGGCGTCCCCGGCGCGACCAATGCGACAACCGTGCTGGATACTTTCCGGACGACCTATATCAGCGTCGCCAGCCTTGACACCTTGTTGCAGCAAAACTGCACAGCGGCAAAGGATGCGGGGATCGAGATCTATGGCATCGCCTTTGCTGCTCCGACTGCCGGCCAGACACAGATCAAGAACTGCTCGTCCTCGCCGAAGGAAACCTACTATTTCAGCGCGACGGATAACGCCAAGCTGACGGCAGCCTTCAAGCGCATCGCAACCGACATTTCGGCGCTGAGGCTGACGCAATGACCATCCTCGGCAGGTTCCTCGCTGACGAGACCGGCACTGCGATGATCGAATTCTGTTTTGTGATTCCGATCGTGATGACCATCTTCATGGCCTCGGTCGAGGCCAGCCTCTACATGGCACGGCATGCCATGATGGAGCGCAGTGTCGACATCGTGGTTCGCGGAATCCGGCTGGGGCATTACGATTCCCTGACGCACAACCAGCTGAAGACCGAGATTTGCAAAAGTGGGATGCTGGGGAAATCCGTGCAATCCTGCGTGGATGCGATGAGCATCTGGATGCAGCCGATCAACACGGCCAACTTCGCGATGGTCGCCCCGCCGCACTTTTGCGTCGACAAGTCCGAGCCGATCAATCCGCTTCTGCAACCGACCGGGACCGAATTCGCCTATGGCTCGGACAATGAAATCATGTTGATGCGCATCTGTCTGAAAGAGGATCCGATGTTCCCGACCTCGATCATCGGGGCCCAGATGACCAAGGCCGAACCGGACGGTGCCTATGCCCTGATCTCGACCACCATCTTCGTGAACGAACCGGGTTGAGGCCGCAGATGACCCGCCTTCGCCAAAGCTTCCGTGCATTCTCCAGAGACGACAGGGGCACTCTTCTGGTCGAGTTTCTGTTCCTGTTGCCGATGATGATCTGGGGCTTCATCGCGCTGGTCGTCTATTGGGACGTGTTCCGGACGATCAACGTGTCCCAGAAGGCCGCCTATTCGATTGCCGACCTGATGTCCCGACAGGTCATCGTGAAGCAGGCCTTCCTGGACGGAATGGACGATATTCTGATCTTCCTGACGCCGGGTGCCTCCGGCTCGCGTTTGCGGATCACCAGCTTGCGCTTTGATGCCGGGGCGACAAGCGCGACGACCGATGACCAGTATGTCCTTGTTTTCTCTCATTCCTCAAGTTCCGCAATTCCGAAATACACGCAGGCGACAATCCAGCCGCTGAAAACCATGATCCCGATCTTGGACAACACCGAGTCGGTGGTCATCGTCGAGACCTGGGTCGACTACGCGCCCGATTTCAATATCGGTGTGCTCAACATGGCTCCGGGCCTTTCTGGCCAGACCTTCACGCAGTTCATCGTGACCAAGCCGCGGACCAAGGAAGTTTGTCTGGATGGCACCTCCGGCTGCGTTTGACAGCTTTCGCCTTGGTTGGTCTTGCCTGTTTCCGGACGTCTGCCTGTCGGGACGACATTGCACCCCGGCTGGCTTCCGGCTAACAGACATGTGCTGAAAGCTGCCTGAGGTATCCCGATGTCTGCCCCCTTGCGCCTTGGTCTTGCCGGTCTTGGCACTGTGGGAATTGGCGTGGTCAAGATCGTGCAGGCCCATGCCGATCTGATCGCCGCCCGCGCCGGCCGGCCAGTGATGATCACCGCCGTTTCCGCCCGCGACCCGAAGAAGAACCGCGATGCGGACCTGTCCGGCTATGTCTGGGAAACCGACCCAGTCGCCTTGGCCAAACGTCCCGACATCGACGTCTTTGTCGAAGTGATGGGCGGCCACGAAGGCCCCGCGAAAGACGCGACCGAGGCGGCCCTTGCCAGCGGCAAGCACGTCGTCACTGCCAACAAGGCGCTTCTCGCCCACCACGGCCAGGCCCTTGCCGAAACCGCCGAAGCCGCGAACCTCGCCCTGCGTTTCGAGGCCGCCGTTGCCGGTGGCATCCCCGTCATCAAGGCCCTGACCGAAGGCTTGGCGGGCAACCGCATGAAGCGCGTCATGGGCGTGATGAACGGGTCCTGCAACTATATCCTTACCCGGATGCAGGCCGAGAACCTTCCCTACGAAACCGTCTTCGACGAGGCCCGCCAGCTGGGCTACCTCGAGGCCGACCCCAACCTCGACGTCGGCGGCATCGATGCGGGCCACAAACTGTCGCTCCTCGCCTCCATTGCGTTTGGCACCAAGGTCGCCTTTGACAACGTCGAGCTTGAAGGTATCGGCAATGTCTCCATCGACGACATCCGCCTGGCCGAGGATATGGGTTATCGGATCAAGCTTCTTGGCGTCGCCCAGATGACCGGACGCGGCCTTGAACAGCGCATGACCCCCTGCCTCGTCCCCGCCGACCATCCTTTGGGCCAGCTTCAGGGCGGCACCAACATGGTCGTGCTGGAAGGCGACAGCGTGGGCCAGATCGTCCTGCGCGGCCCCGGCGCGGGCATGGGCCCCACCGCCAGCGCCGTCATGGCCGACGTGATCGACATCGCCCGCGGCTTCCGCTTGCCCACCTTTGGCCAGCCCGCCACCAGCCTTGCCGCAGCCCAACCCGCGAAATCCGCCACCCCGGCCTCCTATTACCTGCGGATGACGCTACTCGACAAACCCGGCGCCTTGGCCAAGATCGCCACCTGCCTTGGCGATTCCGGCGTCTCCATCGACCAGATGCGCCAATATGGCCACCAGGGCACCAATGCCCCGGTCCTGATCGTGACCCACAAGGCCGCCCCCGATGACGTTGCCCACGCCATGACCCGCTTTGCCGCAACCGGCGTTCTGGTCGGCAAGCCCGTGGCCATCCGGATCGAAGACGTCTGACCGGGACTTGACCGGATCGGACTTGTGCGCCCATCCTTGGCACCACGCCAGGAAGGGATCTTGCCATGCGTGCGTCAGTCCTTGCCGTTCTCCTTGCCCTTGGTGGCCCTGCGGTCGCCGACCCGATCCAAGGCCTTGACGACCCCGCCTTCCGTCTTCCCTTCGACCGCGCCCTGCAGGGCGACGATCCGACGGCGTTGAAGGACCTGCACGCCGCCGCCGAAGCCGGAAATCAGGCCGCCATTCTTGCCCTGCCGATGGTCAGCGATTGGCTGCGCGCCACCCTGCCCTTTTCCGAACGCAAGTCGCTTGCCCGGATCAATGGCGTTCCCATGGCCGAGGCCTTCACTTCCGCCAATCCAGTGGCTGCCCTTTGGGCAATGGGCGACATCGCCAGCGATACCGACACGATCCTCGACCGCGCCTTCGCGCTTTATGATGCGGGGGAACCCGACAAGGCGACCCAGCTTTTCATGTCCTGGGTCAACCAGACCGGCGGCTACCACCCCCAGCCTGACAGCTTCTTTGATCATCCCACCCCGCCCTGGGCCATGGCCTATGTCCTCTGGGGTCGGATGCAGGACACGGTCTTCGCGACCGAAGCCGAAACCGACGCCCTGATCCTGTCGCGCATTGCCGCCAATGACCCCGCCGTCTGGATCGCGCTGGCGGCCTATTCCGGCCTGCACCGCAGCGATCCCTCGCTTGCCGACCCGGCCCGGCTGGCCCGGATCTTCGCCGCCGCAGGCATCACCCCGGAAGATGCCACCCGCCGGATGCAGGACGCCCTGCCCGTCCTGCGCGCGATCCATCGGGTCGAGCCGGTCCTCACCCCCGACGACGCCATCGCCGCCGCTGCGGCATTCCACGACGAGCCGGGCTTCCAGCCGCTCCTGGTCCTCTGCGCCACCGAATGCCCAGCGACCCAGAACCAATGCGCCGCCGCCTATGTCGCCGCCTTCGGCCATCCTTACGGCCGCACCACCCTGGCCCAACCCCTGACCGCGCTTATCGCGACCAAAGACTTCTTTGCCACCCCACGCGGCCGGTTGATCCTGCTGCGATCCGCCGCAGGCCAGTTGGGCGCGGCTCCCGCAAGCTCCCCTGCCCTTGCAGCCGCCCGCAAGGTCGACGCCTGTCTTGCCGACGCCGTCCTTGCCGCAGTTCCCTGACCACCGTTAGCGCGACCATCCTTGCCGCTTCCGCCCCCCCTCGCTACACCAAGAAAAACACCGGGGGACCCATGTCAGAGAAATCGCAATTTCAGGATCGTCTGCTTAGCCTTGGCCTTGGCCGCGTGTCGGAAGCCGCTGCCCTTGCCTCTGCCCGGCTGATCGGGCGCGGCGATGAAAAGGCCGCCGATCAGGCCGCCGTCAACGCCATGCGCGACCAGCTGAACCTTCTGGATATCAAGGGCGTCGTCGTCATCGGCGAAGGCGAACGGGATGAAGCCCCGATGCTTTACATCGGCGAAGAGGTCGGCACCGGCAACGGCCCCGAGGTCGACATTGCCCTCGATCCCCTCGAAGGCACCACGCTGACGGCCAAGGACATGCCGAACGCCCTGACCGTGATCGCCATGGCCCCGCGTGGCTCGCTGCTGCACGCACCCGACGTCTATATGGAAAAGCTGGCCATCGGTCCCGGCTTCAAGCCCGGCACCGTGACGATGACCATGTCGCCATCCGAGCGGGTCTCGGCGCTTGCCGCCGCCAAGGGCTGCTCGACCGAGGACATCACCGTCTGCATTCTGGAACGCCCCCGGCACGAAGACCTGATCCGCGAAGTCCGCTCCACCGGCGCGGCAATCCGGCTGATCACCGATGGCGACGTGGCCGGCGTGATGCACTGCGCCGAACCCGAGGTGACGGGGATCGACATGTACATGGGCTCGGGCGGCGCCCCCGAAGGCGTGCTGGCAGCCGCAGCCCTGAAATGCATGGGCGGCCAGTTCTTCGGCAAGCTTCTGTTCCGCAACGACGACGAACGCGCCCGCGCCCGCAAGGCCGGGATCACCAACTTCGACCGGGTCTATACCCGCGACGATCTGGTGCGGTCAGACGTGATTTTCGCCGCGACGGGTGTGACCAGCGGCTCGCTTCTGGCAGGGATCAAGCGCGAACCCGGTCGGGTGACGCTTGAAACGATCCTGATGCGGTCAAAGACCGGCTCGGTGCGGCGGATGACCTACAAGACCCCGCTGAAATAGCTCAGTCCGCCTGAAGATCGGCCTCGGCCTTCGCCTTCGCCGCCAGAAAGGCGACAAAGGCCTTGACCCGCGCGGCAATCAGCCTGTTGTCCGGGTAGACCGCATGCAGCGGCACCGGACGGCCGTGCCATTCGGTCAGGATCGGTACCAGCCGCCCGTCGCGCAGGTCCTGCCCGATGACAAAGGCCGGAAGCTGCACCACGCCGACCCCTTCCAGCGCCGCCGCGCGCAGCGCCCAGCCGTCCGACAGCTCGAACCGGGGCGAGATCGGCACGACCACCCGCTCGTCGCCGCGCAGATAGGTCCAGCCCCGACCCTGCCGCAGACCGGCAAAGTGCAACAGATCGTGGTTGACCAGGTCCATCGGCGCCTCTGGCACCCCGCGCCGCGCCAGGTAATCCGCCCGCGCGCAGGTAAACAGCCGCGACTGCCCGATGGCCCGCGTGATCAGGTTCGGCCCCACGTCCAGCGTTCCCCGGATCGCCAAATCGAACCGGCTTTCGATCAGGTTCCGTGGCGCGTTCGAAAGCTCCATCTCGATGGAAATGCCGGGATGCGCCAACAGGAACTCTGACGTCCAGGGCACCAGGAACCGCTGGCCCATATCGGGCGGGGCCGTTACCCGCAGGCGTCCCTCGGGCGCTGTCTGTTCTGCCCGCGCCGCCCGCTCGGCCTCGACCATCCGACCGGGCAGATCGACCAACCGCTCGCGATAGGCCGCGCCCGCCGGGGTCAGCCGCAGGCTGCGGGTTGACCGGTGCAGCAGCCGCACCCCCAGTCGCGCCTCCAGGTCCGCCACCTGCGCGCTGACCGTGGCGCGCGTCAGGCCCAGTGCCGCCGCACCTGCGGTAAAGCTTTCATGTTCGGCCACCGCAAGGAAAGCAGCCACACCATGCAACGGGTCTACTGTCTTCATTTGTAAGCTTATCCAGACAATCTTGTCATATCCGTCCGGATTATCATGCCCGATTTCCCCGGTTATAGACCAGCCCCACGATCACTTTGACCGCAAGAATTCAACTGGAGACACAAGATGACAACTTTCGACAAGGCTGCCTTTTCCAAAGCCGATGCCGGGGTAGAAGCAATCGCCTTCGGCCGCCACATCATCCGCATTGCTGCGGACCAAACTGGCGGGAGCCTCGGCTGCTTTGAGGCCGAGGTTCCCGCAGGCGAAGGACCTCCCTTCCATGTGCATGAGAAAGAAGAAGAATTCTTCCGCGTTCTGGAAGGTCGCTTTGCCTTCTGGTGCAATGGCGCTCGCGTCGATCTGACCGAAGGCGCCGTCATCTGTGTGCCGCGCGGATCGGTGCACCGCTTCCAGAACATCGGCGCTTCGCTGGGCCGGTTGATGGTGGTGATGACCCCCGGCGGCTTTGAAGGCTTCTTCCCCGCCGTCGCACAAGAGCCCGATGCCAACCCCGAACGGATTTGCCAGATCGGCGAACAGTTCAACATTCGCTTCGTGTTCGACGCAGCAGAAGCGGCCTGACCCGAAACGCATGGCCCGACCGCAAATGTCGGGCCACCCCACCTGTGGAGATTGCCATGCCCGCCCCGAACCTCTCGCTCGCCACCATTCTCGTCGGGCTTCTGAACCAGACCGCCCTCGCCGAAACCTCCGTTGAGCGGGGTGAGTATCTTGTCACGATCATGGGCTGCACCGACTGCCATACGCCCGGCCATTTCCTGGGTCAGCCTGACATCAACCGCTTCCTAGGCGGTTCCGATGTCGGGTTCGAAATCCCCGGCCTCGGCACCTTTGTCGGCCCGAACCTGACGCCGGACCCGACCGGCCTTGGTGCCTGGACCGTTGAGGAAATTGCGACGGCCCTTCGAACCGGCCTCCGCCCGGACGGCAGCCAACTTGCCCCAGCGATGCCCTGGATGAACTATGCCGCCTTGACCGATCAGGACGCCACGGCGATTGCAGCCTTCCTCAAGACCCTGCCTCCGGTCTCGCATGCGGTTGCCGGCCCCTTTGGCCCGGATGAAGCCAGCGGCGGTTTCGTGATGAAGGTCGTTGCCCCCTGACGGGACGGCAAACTCTTTACAAAACCCTAACGTCCACGGCCAAGATACTGATGAATATGGCAATTCAAAAAGTGTCCACCGTGGACAGTCAGCCCCCTGTGGCCGCTTCCTCCGGCTCGGGCGGCCCAAATCGGGCAATCATCCGATCCCGGATCTGATCCCGCGCCTGCCGATAGGCCGCCAGCTTCGCCTCCCTCGTCTCGCCCAGACCGGTCGGGTCCAGGATCGGCCAGTATTCGATCTCCAGGTGATGAAACCGGGTCAATTCCAGCGCCATCCGCTGGCTGGCCGGGGACAGGGCGACGATCAGGTCGAACTGGGACAGATCGTCCCCCCACTCCTGCATCTCCTCAAAGCTGCGGGACCGGTGGCGGGACAGCTCGATCCCCAGCTCCTGACAGACCGCTACGGAAAACCCGTCGACCTCCATGTCATTCTTGACCCCCGCCGACTGAACATAGGCCCGCTGGCCGTACATCTTCTTCATCAGCGCCTCGGCCATGGGGGACCGCACGGCGTTGTGGTCGCAACAGAACAGCACCGATTGGGGGAAGTCGCCCAAGATCAGCCCCAGTGAAGAACGCAGATCAGGGTGAAAAGCCGCCGCGCTGTGTCGGTGTCGACCTGCGCCTTGCCATCCAGCCGTTCCCGCAGGATCGAGGCCCCTTCATTGTGGATCCCCCGCCGCGCCATGTCGATCGCCTCGATCTGGCTGGGAGGCAGGCGTTTGACCGCGTCGAAATAGCTTTCGCAGATCT
The DNA here is from genome assembly GCA_963205235.1 of Pseudomonadota bacterium. Classification (GTDB taxonomy): domain Bacteria; phylum Pseudomonadota; class Alphaproteobacteria; order Rhodobacterales; family Rhodobacteraceae; genus Tabrizicola. The sequence goes on along the minus strand of CAUJIP010000080.1, from coordinate 30,733 downwards.
GGAAGTAATCCTTCACAACCTGCCGGAAGGGGCCAAGTGACAGGTGAAACTCGGCAACCTTTTCGGCATCCTCGGTCGCGACTTCGAACACCAGCCGCCCCTCGCGGATCGCCAGCAGCACCCGGTAGGGGCCTTCGGGCGTGACCCGGTCTTGCCGGGCGGGCAGCGCGAAGCTGTTCTCCTCCAGAAGATCATAGATCGCGACGCGGCGTTCCTGTTCGATCTCGGGCGTCGGGCGGGCAAGGCCCTTCTCGTCGATCTCGATGTGGCAGATGCGGTTCATGGGCGGGTCCTTCGGCTTCCCCCCTGAATGCCCGAGGGCGGGGCGTCCTGCAATCGGAAAGCGGGGGAGGCCTTGACGACGCCCGCGCCGGTGAGGACGCGGACGGAGCCGGGGGGATCGAAGTGGAGCCAGGTGGCGACCCCGTTGGTCAGCTTGACCGAGGGTTGCAGGTAGGTCAGCACCTGCTCGGCCCCGAGCCGGCTCCGCACCTCGACCGGGCCGGAGGGGGTGGTCACGTTGGCGGCGGGGGGAAGGGCGGGGGAGAGGGGGACGGGGGTGGGGCGCTCGGGCCGTCTTCAGGCGCGGGCCGGGAGGCTGCCCGCGCATGGGCAGAATTTCGGAGCCCATGAAATCAAGGACTTGGCTGTGGACATTTACCGGTGGTTAAGGTTTGGGGGGAGCGGGTGTGGCGGGTTGGTATTCATCGTTGGCCGCAACTTCCGACAGACCGTGCCTGCCGACCGCCCGAGACAGCGCGCGATCTCACGCTGACTGCTTCCCAGCCGAGCCTCGGGAAGAACCACCGCACGCTCTGTGCAACTCAGATGACGAAACCCGATGAAACCCGGCCTCCTCAATGCCCTGAGCTCATAATGCTCCGGTTCATCCTAGAATCCGCCGGATGTTAAGGGTTTGGGGATGGAGCCGTGGGTTGATTTGTTCCGGGAGAGTGGGTTCGTACCCACCGGCTCACTGGGGCTGGTTTATCGGGACGGATATTCCCGCCTCTCGACGGCAGCGTCCATTTTGTCGTCTGCGTTTTTCCCATCGTTTTGAATAATTCTTCCCATAGAAACAACAACGTCAGCTATTGAGCCGTAAACGACGGCGTAGGACGCGTCGGCAGGGCCAAGACCAAGTATTCTTGTGCTCTCTGGATCCATGAATAGCTTAAAACTTGGAGGAGCATTTTTGACAGTGGCGCCCAAGAAATCCCTTGAAGGTAGAACCCGATGATAGAATTGGGTTAGCCCTTCGTCGTAGACCCAGTTTACCAAAGCGAGTGCTGCGGCCACTTTCTTCTCACCGATGAAGGCGCGCTTTTTCAATCTCATGATGCACCCTACTCAAAATCTGCGTAAAGCGGCATTTCAAGGTACCTCGAGTGAAGACTTTGCACCACATCCGGGTGCGGTGTGACGGAAGGGTTTAGCACAGCCGCGTCGTCTACCTTCATATTGCCTGTATCTGGGTCGTAAGATACCGTGCTATGGGCAAGAACTACCCCGCGATTTGTGGCATAGTCAACCAAGCTTTCCTCAACTGTGGCATCAGTGGTTGTAACAAGATGCAGTTCAGTGGGGGCCCCAGTTAGCTTTGATATCTCAGCCAGGGTGTCGATCATCCTGGCAAGCTGCATATCCAGTGCGCCATAGCCAAGTTTTCCTTTGGTTGCCTTGACTTCAACAAATCCCACACCAACGGAATTTCCCCCGGAAACAAAGGTCATGCCATCGGGAAGTGCACCCATCTTGCTAACACCATCAAAGATCAGGCCTTAATCGCATCTGGAATTGTATTTGTCCAACCTTTTGTCGATGTATTGGCTCTAAGTTCAGAGAAGAATTTGCGCCTGTTTTCTTCAAGTCCAAGTGGGCGCCTTGCCGCATTCTCCAGAACCTTTCCTGCAAACCTGTTCCGTGACAACATGCTCCCTTTGCAACGTCGTTTTGCCTCTGCCTGCAATTCCTGGGAAGTCATCTTGTGAAATTCATTCCCCCCCGGATCGATCTTGTTGACCGGGTCGTTGAAGCTGTAGCTGAAGCGGTTGGTGCCGACGCCTAGCTTGGTGACCTCGAACCAGTCGGGTTGCAGGAACATCCCCAGGGCGGGGTCGTAGTAGCGGGCGTTGAGGTATTGGAGACCCGCGTCGGCATCGTAGCGTTCTCCGATCCAGCCTTTGGTCTCAGCCGAAGGGTTGCCCGGCAAAAGCCACTCGGACTGCTCGCCAAACGGGCGGTAGATGGCGCTTTCGACCTTGGCCCCGGTGGCGTCGGTGATGGCCCGCACCGAGCCGAGATGGTCGAAGTGGAGCCAGGTCGCGACGCCGTTGGTCAGCTTGACCGCGGCCCAAGGGTAGGTCAGCACCTGCCCAGGCACGAGCCAGTTGCGAACCTCGACCGGGCCGGGGGTGCGGTTGGAGGTGGAGTCGGGCTGAAGCCCGACCTACGGGGGCTTGGTCCCGCTGGGCGTTACCCGTTCAGCCGGTCCAACCTTGCCCGGACGCTTAGCCCATGCGCCTCAAGGCTTTCGCTGATGGCGAGGCGTTCGGCGGCGGGGCCGATGGCTTTCAGCGCCTCGGGGGTCATCCGGGCCAGCGTGGTGCGCTTCATGAAATCAAGGACGGAGAGGCCGGAGGAGAAGCGCGCGGAACGGGCGGTGGGCAGGACGTGGTTCGGGCCGCCGACGTAATCGCCGATGGCCTCGGGCGTGTAGGCGCCAAGGAAGATCGCGCCGGCATGGGTGATCTGCTGCGACAGGGCGTCGGGGTCGGTGGTGCAAAGTTCAAGGTGTTCGGGGGCGACGCGGTTTGACAGGCGGGCAGCCTCGGCCAGGTCACGGGTGATGATGACGGCACCGTGCTGCGCCCAGGAAGCCCCGGCGATGGCGCGTCTTTCCAGCGTTTCCAGGCGCTTGGCGACAGCCTTGGCGACGGCCATGGCCAGAGTGGGGCTGTCGGTGATCAGGATCGACTGCGCGCTTTCGTCGTGTTCGGCCTGGGACAGAAGGTCAAGCGCGATCCAGTCGGGGTCGTTGTCCGCGTCGGCGATGACGAGGATTTCGGACGGTCCGGCAATCATGTCGATGCCAACACGGCCAAAGACCCGGCGCTTGGCGGCGGCGACGAAGGCGTTGCCGGGGCCGGTGATCTTGTCGACCGGCTGGATTGTGGGGGTGCCGTAGGCCAGCGCCGCAATGGCTTGCGCGCCGCCGATGCGGTAGACGGTGTCAACCCCGGCGAGTTGGGCTGCAAGGAGGACGAGGGGGTTCACCTTGCCGTCCGGTGTCGGGCAGACGACGACAAGGCGGTTTACGCCTGCGACCTTGGCCGGGATCGCGTTCATCAGGACGGAGGACGGGTAGGAGGCGAGGCCGCCAGGGACGTAAAGGCCCGCGGCGGAAACCGGGGTCCAGCGCCAGCCGAGCATGGCGCCGGTTGGGTCGGTCCAGCTTTCGTCCTGCGGTTTCTGGCGGGTGTGGTAGGCGCGGATGCGGTCGGCGGCGAGGTCTAGGGCAGCGCGGTCTTCCGGGGTAACCTTGGCGATCTCTGAGGCGATCTCGGTTGGCGAAAAGGCGAGGGTTGCGGGGGTCAGCGTCAGCCGGTCGAAGCGTTTGGTCAGGTCGATGACAGCCTGATCTCCGCGCGTCCGGACATCGGCGATGATCTGGGCGACGGCCTGATCGACATCCTCGGCCTCTTCGCGCTTTTGGCCCAGAAGGGTGGCAAAGGCGGCCTCAAAGCCGGGATCGGCAGTGTTCAGGAAAACGGGCATCTTGGCCTCCGAAGGGATGGGGTGCAGATAGCGCTCGGGAGCGGAAGTCACAAGGTTGGTGCCGGGGGCGATTTCTTTGAGGAAAGCGCGTCGGAGCCTTCGAAGGCTCCGGTCCGGAATTTTCGAAAATTCCGGAGGCGTCAGTCGTGGGTCGGAACCTTGCCAGAGGGCGCGCGGTAGGGGCGGGTCACGTCGTCCAACCGGATATCCAGCGCCTCGACATCCAGCGCGACGGCTCCATCCCCGGCCAAAGTCAAGATCAAGCGGCCGGTTCCGTCTTCGCCCGGTTCGAAGGACATAGACAAAACGGACAAAACCAGGTCCTTGTCGGCCCGATCGAAGCCGAAACTTTGCACTTTCCGAACATCTTCGACCACCAGCACGGATCGCACCCGTTCATAGGCGCGACCGACCTGTTCGGCCTGAGCCCGGTCTTCCCAGCGGAACCGGTTCAGCAACAGGGCGAAGCGGCGGCGTTTGGCATCATACTTCAGTTCGGTGACCGGCAGGACGGCATCCTGCACCAATGCGGCGATGATCTTCAGATCCTCGGCATCCTGCGCCACCAACCGAAGCGGCGCTTCGCCGCCGTCCTGAAAGCGGGCGTCGGTCATGCCTGGATACGCTCGATATGGGCGCCGCAGGCCCGGAGCTTTTCTTCAACCCGCTCGTACCCGCGATCAAGGTGATAGACGCGGCTGACGACGGTCTCGCCTTCGGCGGCAAGGCCGGCAAGGATCAAGGACACAGAGGCGCGCAGGTCAGTCGCCATCACGGGCGCGCCCTTCAGCTTTTCGACCCCGGTCACCGTCGCGGTGCCGCCATGCACGTCGATTCGCGCGCCCATCCGGATCAGTTCGGGGGCATGCATGAAGCGGTTCTCGAAAATCTTCTCTTCCAGCACCGAAACCCCATCGGCGGTGCAAAGCAGCGCCATCATCTGCGCTTGCAGGTCGGTCGGGAAACCGGGGAAGGGTTCGGTCATCACGTCCACCGCCTTCACGCGCCCGTTCTTGCGGGCGACCTTCAGGCCCCGCGCGGTTTCGGTGACGGAAACCCCGGCAGCATCCAGCTTTTCGGCAAAGGCCCCGACCAGTTCCAGCGTGCCGCCAAGGCATTCCACCTCGCCGCCGCAAATGGCGGGGACCAGCATATAGGTGCCAAGCTCGATCCGATCCGTGACCACGGGATGGGTGGCCCCGCCCAAGCGGTCAGTGCCTTCGATGGTGAGGGTCGAGGTCCCCTCGCCTTCAATCTTGGCCCCCATCTTGCGCAGACAGCGGGCCAGATCGACAATCTCGGGCTCGCGCGCGGCGTTCTTGATCACCGTCGTGCCTTTGGCCAGCGTGGCGGCCATCAGCGCGTTTTCGGTGGCCCCGACCGAGACGAAGGGGAAATCGACGACAGCACCCTTCAGCCGCCCGCCGGGCGCCTTGGCGTGGACATAGCCGTCGCGCAGGTCAAGTTCGGCCCCCATCGCCTCAAGCGCCTTTAGGTGCAGGTCCACAGGACGCGCGCCGATGGCGCAGCCACCGGGCAGGGACACCACCGCCTCGCCGTAGCGGGCCAGCATCGGGCCAAGCACCAGGATCGAGGCGCGCATCTTGCGCACGATGTCGTAGTCGGCCTTGAAATTGGTGATCGAATGGCTGGAAAGCGCCAGCACAAGGCCATCCTGCAAGCTGGCAACCTCGGCCCCGAGCGACTGCAGAAGCTGGGTCATCGTCGCGATATCAGACAGACGCGGCGCGTTGGTCAGCGTCAGGGGTTCATCCGACAGAAGCGTCGCGGGCATCAGCGTCAGGCAGGCGTTCTTGGCCCCGGCAATCGGGATCGCCCCGGACAAAGCCCCATTGCCACGCACGAGAATCGAATCCATCTGCCCTAATCCTTGTTCTTGGTTTCCCCGTCCGCTTCTGTGGCGGTCCGGGCCTGTGCCTGTGCCTTCCTGCGCGCCATGTTGGCCTTCAGCGCCGCTTTCTGCCGGGCCAGGCGCGCTGCGGCAGCCGTAGCTGGTCCGGGCGCGGTGCGGGTGGGCGGGGTCGACGGGTTGCGCATGGCCCTTTCCTTAGCGCAGGCGGGGCGCGGGGTCCAGATTGCCCGGCCTGACCCGGCAAGGGCTGGCGCGCGTCACTGGATGCGCGTGAAGAACAGGGTGAAGCCGTGCCCGTTGGTGGTGCCGGACATCGTCATTTCATTCTGGCCGGTGCAGGCGAAATCATAGGTTTCGTTCCTGGCCTTCGGAATGTCCTTGAAATTGATGATTTCGCTGGTCGAGGGGTTTTCCACCATCGCCCCGCTGGCATCGCGTGAAAAGGATTTCGGGATCACGATCTGAAGCGCCGCGTCGGACCCCTGATAGCACATGTGAAGGTTCTGCGCCTCGGTCGTCCAGGTGTTGTCGATGCTGCCGCCGATGTCGATCGCGGTCGAACTGACGCCCTTGTCGGTATAGTTCAGCTTGATCCGCAGGTTGTTGAAGCCGAAGAACGCCTTGCCGTCGGCATCGAACTTGACGGCGAAGGTGCCCGCAACCTCGACATCGCTGACCGATGCAGGGGCCATGTCATAGATAACCCGGCTAAGATCGCCCTGATCCGCGACCCAGCTGCCGATCAGGCAGGCATCTTTGCCGCTGACGACGACACAGGCTTCGCAGCCGTCCTGTTTGGTCACGTCAAGCGTCACGGGTTCGGGGCCGGTGCCAAAGCCCATCCCGGCAAAGCGCAGCGTGGTGTCGTCTTGGCAGCCCTGATCGACGTTGATCAACCCGATGCCCGACCAATCCCCCGGCTTGCTGCCCTTGGCGCGATAGCTGACATCGGGGTCGCCGTTCCCGACCACATAGTAGGACCCGCCAATAAAGGTCACATCCTGCAGGAACATCGTCAAAGGAACCGCCTCGATCACCAGGGGGCCGCTGGCCTGGACATCCTGGCGGTCCAGGGGCTGCACCTTCAGGAAGGTGAACCCGTCCGGCATCTTGATCTTGCCATCCACCCAGTCGCGGGGAAACTCGGCCAGAAGATAGGGCGGCACCCTTTCCAGAAGCGCCTGCCGCTGCGCCGCCTCGCCCGGGACAGTCGGCATCCCGGCGATGAAGTCGAAGATCGGGTAGACATTTCCCGAGCCAAGCCATGCAAAGAACACCACCGACCCGCCAACCTTGCCGGTCTGGTGGATCGGCGTCGCTTGCACCTCGTTGGCAAAATCCGCCGCCCGCGACTGAAGGTCCTTCGGATTCGGGTAGATCCAGTGCGCAATGAACTGGGCGGTGCCTTCCAGCCACCAGAGCCGTGTCTTTTCTTCCATATTGGCCTGTTCAGGCCATGTCGCACTCTGGATGCAATGAAAGACCTCATGCGCGATCGAGTTGCGGAAATCCTGCAACACGTCTCCCACGCTTTTGGTGTCGGCGCTGGCCACATAAAGCCGGATCACGCATTCGTCCGGGTCCTGGCCCAACGCGCTTGCCATGGGATTGGTGGGGTCGGTCAAGGCGACGTTGGCGAAGACAAAGGTCAGGTCCTGCACCTTCAGCCCGTAGGTTTCCCTATATCCCTCCAGCCATGCCAGCGTCGTCTCTGCCGCCTCGATTACAAGGGGTTCGTAGGGCAATCCGGTGTCATCCCCTTTCCAGCGCAGGGTGCGCATCTGGACCGTGCGACCGAAAGCCTCGACCGACAACTCGCGGATCGATTCGCAGACGAATTCCGGCTTGCCGACCATTGCGGAGGCGAATTCGGGCGTTGTGCAGTCACGGAATTCGGCCCGTGCGGGGGCGGCGAAGGCCAGAAACAGCAGGTATAGTGCCGACCAGACCCGCGGCCGCCAAAGCATTTTCAGGGCAAAACACATTTGAAAATCCCGTTCACGTCTGTCACCAACCACGCCAGCCTAGCGCTTGCTGCAAGCCTTTGGCAACGCGCCGTTGCAGCAGGCGATTTCCTGCCAGAACCCGCTTGCACACCCGCCGCTTTGCGTTTAACACGCCGCCAGAACGCGCAAAGGCCACCCGGCCCTAACGCCCGGCGCTGCAGTAGCTCAGTGGTAGAGCACTCCCTTGGTAAGGGAGAGGTCGAGAGTTCAATCCTCTCTTGCAGCACCATCTATCCCCTTGATTTTGCGTAAGCATCTGATCCATTTTGGATTTGTGCCGCCCACCAGTGCATATGGGTCGTGCAGATGAGATACGCTATGCCTAATCCAAAACTGATCGATGGTGTCTGGCACCTACGCCTTCATGTTCCCAGAGACGTTGCGGCAGTTGCACGGGGAAAGATACTTCAGGTTCCCGTAGGCGACCTGTTATGCCCCGCAAAGGTCGGCGCAGTCGTCAAGGTGTCGCTGCGGACAAAGGCCTACGATGAGGCGAAGAAGCGGTTCACCAACGCGCTGGCAGCCATCGAACGGCAGTGGGAAGCGTTCCGCAAAGGGCCAGAAAGCATCCCGCACAAGACTTTGGTGGCTCTGGCGGGCCAGCATTACCGATACGGGGTGCAGATCGTAGAGGATGAACCGGGTGAGACAGCGGTTTGGGAAGCCCTGTGCGGCCTCCATGAGCGTTTGGATGCCAACCCGGAAGCCCGCCTGGAATGGTATCGCACCACAGCCGATGGCCTCTTGGCTTCCAATGGATTGAACGCCGACGAACCAAGCCGGGTGCGGCTCATTGAAGAACTACATAGCGCGGCCAAGCAGTATGCGGCAGTCAACCACCGAAAGGCGAAAGGCGACTATCGGCCTGACCCTGATGCTGGCCGGTTCCCAGAGCTTCCCGATCAACCTGTTTCACGATCCAACGTAGAGGCCCCAAAGGGCAAGGTCACCATAAGTCAGCTTTTCGAGTTCTGGGAACGCGATCATCTGGCATCGGGCAAGTCACCCCGCACTGTGAAGGACTTCCGGCACAAAGCCACGTCGCTGAAGCATAACTTGATCCCCCGTTGATCGGTGCTCACGCCATGACGGTAGTCGTGTCACATCACAGCCGCAAGGGTTGGTTCATCCGCTCGTAGTGGTCCATTCCCTCCGCACCACCATATCTACTGTTCGCTGGAAGTTGATGCGAGCAGCAGGGAGCCAAGGCTTGGCCATTCCAATAGTGGGCAAACTGCAGCTTGTTTTCGTGGCGCATATCTGAGCGACCCACCGATATTGCCACTCAGCGCGATTTACCCCCATGCAGGGGGTCTCCCATTGGCGGGGGTCTGACATTGCCGTCTGCGTTCCGCCACCCGCAGCCCAGCGCCACGCGCCACCAAGCCCGCGCCCTTCAACACATCACCGGCTGCACCCCTCCCCCATCCCCTTACCCCATGACAATCACCCCCCTGTGTAACAGTCACAACGATCATTGGCGATTGATACGGGCTTGCTTACCTTCCTTTCCAGTCGAAGAGAGGAGGCCGCCCCATGAAGCAATACGTCACCTACAAGCGCGTCAGCACGGCAGAGCAGGGCCGCAGCGGCCTTGGGCTTGAAGCTCAGGACCGCGACATGCAGCTCTACCTTGAGACCTTCTCCGAGGTTCCCTACGAGGTCGTGGCCGAGTTTGTGGACGTGGAGAGCGGTGGGAACGACGACCGCCCGGAGTTGGCAAAGGCCATCGCACTGGCCAAGCGCACGGGGGCCGAGCTGCTGGTCGCCAAGCTGGACCGCCTCAGCCGCGACGTGGCTTTCATCGCCACCCTGCTGAAGGATAAGCGCCTGAGCTTCCGCGTGGCGTCTATGCCCCATGCCGACAAGTTCCAGCTCCACATCTACGCCGCACTGGCAGAGCAGGAGCGTGACTTCATCTCCCGCCGCACCAAGGCCGCACTCGCCGCTGCGAAGGCCAAAGGGAAGGTCTTGGGTGGTCTGAGGGACACCACGATGAAGCGCAACGAAGTGGTCAAGCGGGACGCCCAGCGCCGCGCTACGGACCTGCAGGGGGTGTTGCTGCCCATGCGGCAGGCCGGGAAGTCCCTACGCGAGATCGCAACCGAGCTGTCCCGACTTGGCGTCAAGACGGCGCGGGGTGGAGAGTGGACCGCAGCACAGGTATCGCGGCATCTGTCGCGTTTGTCTTGAGAAGGAGAAGACGAAGAATGAAGCTGATCCCAGTCATCATCATTGCATCACTTGCTGGCGCTGGTGGCTATGTCTCCGGCAAGCAGAGCTTGAAGGCCAACACCTTCGATGAGTTCACGCCACGCTTCGCCGATGACACCTTCACCGACAACAAGTGCGTCGTGCTGGTCGAGCGAGACGATAGCAGGCTGGTCTACCGTGGCTGTTGGGCATCCCACATCGTGGAAGCATCCCGTGCGACTTGGAAAGCCACTGGGCAACAGTTCCCCTACTGGCCCATCGCCGAGTTCAACAGGGAGACTGACCCTCTGGACCTCAATCCACGCTACTGATGCCTGCCCTTGAAGGGGCGGCACGACTGGTGCATACAGATAGTGCAGATCAACAGCGGCACAACTGCACGGTGCAAGCAAAATCAATGGCTTAGGCGGCAAGGGTTAGACTTCAATCCTCTCTTGCAGCACCATCTATCCCCTTGGTCTGAAAGTACACCCTTATCAAGAGGGTTTTTCGCCATTTCTGGTGTCGGGATCGATGCAGAAGGTGGGAAGGATGGCCGCGTGCCCTTGCAAAGGCCGCAATACCTCCCCTGCATAAAAGAAGGCCGCCGAAACGAAGCCAGTTCCGGCGGCCCTGGATGGGAAGGCGGTCAGTAGCCGCCTTTGCCGGCAGGTTTGACCACCAGAACGGTGATCAGGGCGTAGACCACACCCGCGACCAGCGCTGTCGGCAGGGAAGCCGTCAGATAGTCATAGGGCATGTTCGAGGCATAGCTGATCGGGTTCAGCAGGTAGAGATAGGTTCCCACGCCCGCCGCCATCCCGATGATGGACGCGGGGTTGAATCCACCCCAATAGGAATAGGTGCTGGAGGGTCCGCCTTCGAACAGCCCGCGCACATCCACCCGCCTGCCGCGCAGCAGGTAATAATCGGTGATCTGAATGCCGCAGAGGGGCGCAAAGCCAAGCCCGATGAAGGCCAGGAAGGTGCCGAAATTGGCAAAGAACAGATCAGGGATGACAAGCCCGACCACGCCGACCGGCAGGATCGAAATCAGCAGAAGTGCTGGCCAGTGCAGATGCTGCAGTGCAGGAAAATGGCGCAGCCCGATTGACGAGGAATAGACCCCCGCAACCGCTGTCCCAAGGTTCGCCGCCGCCACGAAGATCAGCGCAATGATGCCATAGGTCGGCCCGCCGACTGTGCGCATCCATTCCGAGGGGTCCGAGACTTGCAACACCAGAATCCCAGCTATGCCGATCGCCGAAAGGATTGGGACCGGGGCCCCCATGCCCACCATGATCGGCAGCGCCGCCGTGCGCCCGTTGGGTGCCATCCGCACCATCGCCCCGATATAGGGCCACCACGACAGAAGCGACACGATGCCGATTTCGACCCCCGTGGTATAGTTCCACAATGGATCGGTCGATGCGTAAGCCGGAACCGCTGCCGAAAGGTCGTCCCATCGCTGGGTCATCAGAATGTACAGCATCCACATTCCTATAAACACATGCGCGACAAGTATCTTTGCAACCCGGTCCACCCCGGCCGATCCCTTAAGCAGGAAAAGAAACACCAGGCCTGACGCCAGCAGGACAGTTGCTGAAACCAGCATTCCGCCGGATTCTTCACCGATCACTCCCAGGGCGCGCAAAAGCTGCGTGGTCGATTTGGCAAAGAAGATCAGAAGAAGCGAGTTCCAGCCGACAATCGATACGAACTGCATCGCCGCCGGAATGACCCATCCGCGTGATCCGAACTGCGGTTTGGAGGAGGCGATGGAATCGACGCCGAACCGCATGGCGACCGGCACAGCGGCCAGGGCCACGATGAGCATGCCGATCATGCTGCCAGCGAAAAGCGCCGCAAAGCCTTCGCTGAAGTTCAGATAGTAGCCGACATATTCCCCGATGATATAGCACCAGGTCGCCGCCGCCGCCGTGGCCAGCGAAATACCCAGTTTCCAGCCGCCCCAGGTACGTTCGGAAGGCAAAAGGGGCCAGGCGCTTTTGTCGGCCTCGATCAGGATGGTTTCGGTGGTGTCGCTCATTGTCCTACCTCCCCAGCATCAGCGCGATGATCAGCAGGACAACGCCCAGACCGATCAGAATGACCCATGCGGTAGCGTCGTAGTCCTCGCCCTGATTTTCCGGCTTTTCCAGCAGCGCGACGCGCCGCTCCAACTCTGGATGCAGTCCCTTCGGTGGCATGACTTTCCCTCCCATCGTTTTGTTGTTTGGTGCGCCCTTTGCCAATTTCCCCGGACGCGGGGGCGCATTCAGCCTTTCAGTCTTTCGCCTTTCGGGTCGTACCAGGGGCGCAACTGGGCCGTGATCGGATAGCGTTGCCAGGCGATCTCGACTTCCCATGTGCCAGAGCCAAGCCAGGCGTCGGTCACGCCTTCAGGGTGTGAGACATAACCCAGCCCCAGCGAGGCCCCGACCCGGTGGCCCCAGGCCCCCGAGGTGACCGAGCCAACAATCACGCCATCGCGCAGGATCGGTTCGTTGTGATACATCAAGGGCGCATCGACGCCGGTGTTGGCCAGCCGCAACTGCACCAAGCGCCGGGTCACCGGGCCCGCCGCTTTCTGTGCCAGTAGCGCCTCGCGCCCGATGAACCCGCCCGGTTTGTCCATGGCGACGGCAAATCCCAGACCCGCCTGCAGGGGCGTGTCCTCTTCGCCGATGTCATGGCTCCAGTGGCGATAGCCCTTTTCCATCCGCAAGGAGTTGATGGCGAAATATCCGCCCATTTTCAGGCCCAGATCGACCCCCGCCTCGACAATGCGGTCAAAGACATGGGTGGCGAATTCGGCCGGCATGTAGATCTCATAGCCCTGCTCGCCGACAAAGGTCAGGCGGCTGGCGCGGACCCGGGCATAGCCAAGGTCGATCTCCTGGCTGGTGCCAAAGGGGAAGGCCGCATCCGAAAAGTCGGCGGGGGAAATCTTGCGCAGCAGTGCCCGCGCCTTTGGCCCCATCAAGGCCAGCATCGGCAAGCCCGAGGTCACGTCGGTTGCAAAGGCATGCGCCTCAACCGGGATCTGCCGCTTGAGCCAGGCCAGATCGCGGCGCTGCGACACGGCAAGCGTGACGACAAGGAAGGCAGTCTCCGACAGGCGGGTGACGGTCACATCCGCCTCGATCCCGCCTTGCGCGTTCAGCCATTGGGTATAGACGACACGCCCCACGGCCACATCGATCTGGTTGGCGCAGACCCGGTTCAGCACCGCCAGCGCATCCCGGCCTTCGACCTGATATTTCACGAAACAGGAGTGATCGAACAGCGTGACATTTTCCGCCGTGTTGCGGCATTCGGCACCACATGCGTCGAACCAGCTTTGCCGCCCGTAGGAATAGCCGATCTCGGGCGTGGTCCCCGGCGCGCCGAAAAAGCCCGGACGTTCCCATCCGGCAGCTTCGGTCATGCAGGCGCCCAGCGCCTTCAGTCGGTCATGGAACGGGCTTCGCCGCACATCGCGGGCGGTGGCGAACTGGCGGTAGGGCCAGTGCATGTCAAAGAGAAGCCCCAGCGTTTCGGTGGTGCGCTCCTCCAGATAGGCGCGGTTGCCCTGAAACGCCTGCACCCGGCGCACGTCGACATCCATCAGCTCGACCGGCGGGCGGCGGTCGCGGATCCAGTCGGCAAGGGCCTTGCCCACCCCACCCGAGGACAGGATGCCGATGGAATTGAACCCGGTGGCGCAGAACAGGCCCGGTACTTCCGGCGTCTCGCCCAGAAGATAGCGGTCGTCGGGGGTAAAGCTTTCGGGGCCGTTGAAGAACAGCTGCACCCCGGTCTTTTGCAGCACCGGCACACGGCGCGTCGCGGCCTCAAGATAGGGGGCGATGTGGTCGATATCCTCAGGCAGGGTGCCAAAGGCGAAGTCGTCGGGAATGCCCTTCTGACCCCAGGGCTTGGCGTTCGGTTCAAAGAAGCCGACCAGCAGCTTGCCCGCATCTTCCTTGTAATAGGTCCATTCGTCGCCCAGAAACAGCACCGGCAGGTTGCGCGGCAGGCCCTCGACGGGTTCCGTGACGATGTAGAAATGTTCCGCCGCGTGCAGCGGGATCGTCACCCCGATTTTCGCCGCAAGATCGCGCGACCACATGCCGCCGCAGATCACCACGGTCTTGGCTTTGATCGGGCCCTTGTCGGTCATCACCCCGGCGGCCTTGCCGTTTTCCACCAGGATCTGCGTCACCGCAGTATGTTCCAGCACCTTGGCCCCGCCCATCCGCGCGCCCTTGGCATAGGCCTGGGTCACATCGGCGGGGTTCACCTGCCCATCATGCGGGAACCAGAACCCGCCAACGATGCCATCAGTGCTGATCGGGGCCCAGCGTTCCTTGATCTCGCCGGGGCTGACCGGTTCGACCGGCAGGCCAAAGTTGCGCCCCATGGACGCGCCGCGCGCCAGCTCCTCGTATCGGCCCGGAGTATTGGCCACCCGCAGCGAGCCGCGCCGCTGAAAGCCGGTCGCCTGGCCCGTTTCCGCCTCAAGCGTGCCGAACAGTTCGCCGGTATACTTGGCAAGCTCGGTCATTCGCCGCGTGGCGCGCAGTTGCGTGACCAGACCCGCCGCATGCCAAGTGGTGCCGCTGGTCAATTGCTGGCGTTCGCACAAGACGACATCGGTGATGCCGATCTTGGTCAGATGATAGGCGACCGAACAGCCCGCGACGCCACCGCCGACGATGACAACTTCGGCGCGGCTGGGGAAATCCTGACCCATGCCAACCTCCCCTACCGTGTTCCCGGAAAGCTTTCTTCCCGCGCATAGGGGAACCACCAGAAATCCTGCCGTTCGGCCTTCGGGTCGATCATCACGAACTTGGTGTTCTGGAACTGGCTAAGCCCCTCTGGCCCCAACTGCCGCCCGTTGCCCGAAAGTTTCCGCCCGCCAAAGGGCAAAGCGTCATTGTCCAGCAAGGGCGCGTTGATCCACAGGATGCCCGACTGGATTTCGCGCACGGCACGGAAGGTTTCGTCCGTATCGCGGGTGTAAAGGTTGGCCCCAAGTCCATAATCGGACCGGTTGGCCAGCTCGATCGCCTCGTCAAAGCTGTGGACCCGGCAGATCGGAGCGACCGGTCCAAAGGATTCATTTTGCAGGATGTCCATCTCGGGCGTGACTTCGGTCAGCACGGTTGGTTCGACGAACCAGCCCTTGTTCAGCCCCGCCGGACGCCCGCCACCCGTGGCGACCTTGGCCCCCTGACGGCGTGCGTTGCCCATCAGCGCCTCGAACCGGTCGCGTTGACGTTGGGTGGCCATCGGCCCCATGTCCACCTCGGCCAGACCATTCCCAAGGCGCAGCTTCTTTGCTTCGGCGACCAGAAGTGCCACGAATTCATCGTGGATGCTGTCATGCACATAGAACCTTTCGGCCGAGGTGCAGACCTGCCCGCAGTTCAGATAGGCCGCAAAAGCCGCCCCACGCGCCGCAATCTCCAGCGGGGCCGAGGGCATGACGATGAAGGGATCATTGCCAGAGGCTTCGATCAGGCAGGGCTTGAAGGTTTCCGCACAGGTCCGCGCCACGGCCTGCCCCACGGGGACCGACCCGGTATAGGCCACACCATGGGTCTTGCGGCTGGCCACCAGTCGCTGGGCCACGCGCGGGCCGCCGGTCACGCATTGCATCAGACCTTCGGGCAGACCCTTGAAGACCTCCATGAACTTCAGCGTGGTGATGCTTGTCTGTTCGTGCGGCTTCACGATCACCGCATTGCCTGCGGCCAGTGCAGCTGCGGCTTCCCAGCACAGCAGGACCAAGGGATAGTTGAAGGGCAGGATGATGACGACCGTGCCCAAAGGTTCCTTCACCGCAAAATGGAACTGGCCGGGAACCGTTGCCCCGGCGATGCGGCCCGCCTCGTGCCGCGCGATTTCGGCGTAATAATCCATCGCGGTCGCGCACCACGACACTTCGTCCAACGATTCCTTGAAGGGCTTGCCCTCTTCGCGCGTCAGATACTCGGCATAAAGCGCCTTGTCGCGGCGCATGACGGCGGCGATTTCGTGCATCACCACCGCCCGGCTGCGCATGTCGATGGCGTTCCAGACCTTGCCCGCCGTCAGCGCGACATCGATTGCCGCATCCACTTCGACGTCCGTCGCGTCGGCGATCTGACCGATCACGTCCTCGGTTGCCGGTTCGAAGACGTCCAGATGCGCCGTCGCCGCGCTTTGCTGATAGGTGCCTCCCACAAAAAGCTTGCCTGACAAAGTCTGGAAGGTCTTCAATGCGGTCATGATCGGCGTCCTTGTTGTGTGGTGAATTTTTCACTACAGTTGACATGAAATTTTTGTCACAGCAAGAAAGAACTGTCCCCCCCCGCAGACGCACTTGGTTGACGCCTGCGCCACTTACCCGCATATCCGCAGAAAATCCGATCCGGGCCCAAACCGAGGACCAAGATGAGTCAGGAAGACCCCAAAACCAAACCTGCCAAGGCTCAGGCAAGGTCGCGCAAGGAAGCCGCCGATCTTGATGTTGGCGCAAGGTTGCGCGCTGTGCGCGACAGGGCGGGTCTGTCGCAACGTGAACTTGCCAAGAAGGCCGGGGTCACCCATTCGACCATCTCGCTGATCGAACAAGAGGCGCATGCGCCCTCGCTTGCCTCGTTGCACCGTATCCTTTCGGCTATCCCGATCTCGATTGCCGACTTCTTCGCGCTGCCCACCTCCCAGCAGAACGTCCTTTTCAACGACGCCGACGACCTTGCCGTGGTCACGCGCGGCGAGGCGGACCTGCGCGTTCTGGCGGCCGAACGGCGCGACAAGTCATTGCAGATGTTCATTGAACGCTATCAGCCCGGTGCCGGGACCGGCGACGAACCCATCGCCCATGAGGGCGAAACCGCCGCCGTTGTCTTGCGCGGCACGATCGAGGTCCGCGTTGGCGATACGATCCGGGTGCTGCGTCGCGGCGGCGGCTATCACATCATCGGCAAGCAGCCCTACATGCTGCGCAACATTGGCAAGATCGTTGCCGTTGTCGCCTGCGCCTGCACGCCCCCGATGATTTAGGCCGTCAGCCGTTCCCAGCCAACGCCGCACGCAGGCGGTGCCAGCTTTCCTTGGGCGTCCGGGTCAGCGTCTCGAAATCGACATGGACCAGCCCGAAGCGTTTGTCATAGCCCAGCGACCATTCGTAATTGTCCAGAAGGGACCAGGTGAAATAGCCCTTCAACGGCACGCCTTCGCCAATCGCGGTGCGGCAGACCTGCAGATGGCGGTCAAGATAGTCGATCCGGTCGTCATCGGTGATCTGGCCAAGCGGCAGCAGGCGATCCGGGGCGGCCATGCCGTTTTCGGTGACATACAGCGGCAGGCCGCCGGTATAGTCCCTGGCAATCGTCCGCAGGAAATGGCCAAGGCCTTCGGGATAGATTTCCCAGCCCATCTCGGTCTTGGGCAGGGGACCGGCGGGTTCGGCATAGGACGGCCAAGCCTCATCCACCGCCGCCACCCGTTTGCAAGTGTAATAGTTCAGCCCCAGCCAATCGAGTTTCTGCCCTATCACGCCGAAGTCGTCCTGCCAGCCCTGCGGCAGGTGCGGCTCCAGCCCTTCCAGCACTTCGGTGGGATATGCGCCCTTGAAGATGCCCGACACGAAAAAGCGGTTGTAGATCGCGTCGTAGCGCCGGGCGGCGGCGGCATCTTCGGGGCTGTCGCTGGCGGGGTGCGGGTATTCCAGATTGCAGACCGCGCCAAGGTTCTTCACCCCCTCGCCGCGCAAGACCTGAATGGCGCGGCCATGCGCGTAAAGAACATGGTGCATCGCCCGTGCCGCTGCGCGAATGTCGCGCAGGCCGGGGGCATGAATGCCCATGAAATGCGACAACCAGGCCACGCACCAGGGCTCGTTGATCGGGGCCACCGACCACAGCCGGTCACCCAGCCGTCGGGCGATGATTTCGGTGTAATCGGCAAACCAGTTGCCGATGTCGCGATTGCGCCAGCCGCCCAGATCGGCCAGCGCCACCGGCAGTTCCCAGTGATAGAGCGTAAGTGCAGGCTTGATCCCACGCTCCAGCATCCCGTCGACGAGGCGGTCATAGAAATCCAGGCCTTCGGCATTCACCTGGCCCCGCCCCTCGGGCAGGACCCGCGCCCATGAGGTGGAAAAGCGATAGGCGTCAAAGCCGCCGTCGCGGATCAGGTCAAGGTCCTCGGGCCAGCGGTTCAGGTGGTCGCAGGCGCGCGCCCCGTTTTCGGCCCGCACCACATTGCCCGGGGTCGCGGCGAACGTGTCCCAATGGGTCTGCCCGGCGCCGCCCTGGCCGTGGCCTTCGATCTGGTAGGCCGAGGTTGCAACCCCGAACACGAAGCCATCGGGGAAATCACTGCGACGGGGAAGCATGGGGTCAGCCTTTTCCAATGGGGGCTTTGCTTTGGGGGGCCGGTCCGGTGGAATTGCCCACCACCAGCACCGCATCCAGAAGTTCGTTGCGCGGGGTGGGCGCGGGATCGCTGATCAGGTCGATCAACATGGCCGCCGCCTTGCGCCCCGCTTCGCGGACCGAGGAGCGGGTAGCGGTAAAGATCGGCTCGCCATCGCCATTCTTGAGGTACCCAAGGTCGTCGTCATGCGTAACAATGGAGACATCACGCCCCATGACCAGCCCCGCCTCTTCGACAGCGCGGCGCACACCCATCGCCGACAACAGGGAAGAGGTCACAAAGGCCGTTGGCGGGTCCGGCAGACGCAGCATCGCCCGCGCGGCATTGTGGCCTTGGGTTTCGGTCATCTCGCCCTGCACCATCAGCTCGGGGTCCGCCGTCAGCCCCCGTTCGGCCAAGGCCTCGACATAGCCACGGCGGCGGCGGATGGCGAAATCCATGAACTCCAGCCCGTTGACCAAGGCAATCCGCCGGTGGCCAAGGTCCATCAGGAAATCGGTCGCGCGGCGGAAGGCACGGGCGCTGTTCACGTCGACCCAGCTATAGGGCAGTGTCGTTCCAGTCGCGCGGCCATGCACCACGAAAGGCAAGCCAAGTTCGGCCAGCAAGGGAATGCGGGGGTCATTCTCGGCGGGGCCGTGGACGATGACCCCATCGACGTTTCCTTTTGACCGGATCTCGCGGTAGGCGCGGTCCTGATCTTCGTCATCCACGATGCTGAGGATCATGTCATAGCCAAGCCGGGAATAAACCTCGCCCGCGCCCGCGATGAAGTCGCCGAAGATCGGGTTGACGATCTCATGACGCGACGAAATCGGGATCACATGACCAATCGCGTTGGCCCGCCCGGTGGCAAGCCCCTTGGCCCGCGCATTCGGGCGATAATTGGCATTCCGCGCGGCTTCGGCCACCCTGCGGCGGGTGTCTTCATTCACCTCGGGGAACCCGTTCAGCGCGCGGCTGACGGTTGTTGGCGACAGGCCAAGCTGGCTGGCAAGATCCTTGAGGTTCATTCGATCCGGCTCTCAAAGCGGTTTGAGACTGTGGGAACCTAGACCCGGCATGGCTCGCGGTCAATCGCTGAAAAGTCTTGGTTTCTTCGAATAATCCCCCAGTTTCGTCGCTGCGCTGCAAAAATTCTTGACTCATTGACCGAAAGCGCGGATGTAGCAGCATCCAAAGCGCTTTGAATTTGCGCTCTTGGCGGGGCAAGACCCCAGCATCTTTGGGAGGATGACATGAAAGCACGTTTCCTGGCCGGCTCTGCCGTGCTGGCCCTGATGGCGGGTGCCGCCGCAGCACAGGACCTGAAATTCCCGGTGGGCGAAGGCGCCTTCAACTGGGACAGCTTCAAGGCCTATGACGAGGCCACCAATCTGGACGGCCAGACGCTGAAGATCTTCGGGCCCTGGCGCGGCGAAGACCAGGTTCTGGTCGAATCCATGCTGGCCTATTTCACCGCCGCTTCGGGCGTGAAGGTCGAATATTCCTCGTCGGAAAACTATGAACAGCAGATTGTCATTGATACCGAAGCAGGTTCGCCCCCCGACATCGCGATTCTGCCGCAACCCGGCCTGATCGCCGATCTGGTGAAAAAGGGCTTTGTCGCGCCGCTGGGCGACGACACGCAAAGCTGGCTGGCTGACAACTATGCCGCTGGCGAAAGCTGGGTCGGCCTTGGGTCCTATGCCGGCCCGGATGGCGCGACCGCGCTTTATGCCTTCCCCTACAAGATCGACGTGAAATCGCTGGTCTGGTATTCGCCCGACAACTTTGCCGATGCGGGCTATGAAGTGCCGCAGACGATGGAGGAACTGAAAGCCCTGACCGACCAGATCGTCGCCGATGGCGGCACGCCGTGGTGCATTGGCCTGGGTTCGGGTGGTGCGACCGGCTGGCCCGCGACCGACTGGGTCGAGGACATGATGCTGCGCACCCAATCGCCCGACGTCTATGACAAGTGGGTCAAGCACGAGATCGCCTTCAACGATCCTGCCGTTGTCGCCGCAATCGACGAATTCGGTGCCTTTGCCCGCAATGACGCCTATGTCGCCGGTGGTGCCGCTGCCGTGGCAACCACCGACTTCCGCGACAGCCCGAAGGGTCTCTTCTCGTCGCCGCCGCAGTGCTACATGCACCGTCAGGCTTCGTTCATCCCGTCGTTCTTCCCCGAAGGCACGGTGGTGGGTCAGGACGCCGACTTCTTCTACTTCCCGGCCTATGCGGGCAAGGATCTGGGCAAGCCGGTTCTGGGGGCGGGCACGCTGGCCTTCATCACCAATGACACCGAAGCCAGCCGCGCCTTCATCGAATGGCTGAAGACCCCGATCGCCCACGAAGTCTGGATGGCGCAGTCCAGCTTCCTGACGCCGCTCAAATCGGCCAACCCTGAAACCTATGCGACCGACGTGGCGCGCAAGATGGGCGATATCCTGCTGAACTCGACCACCTTCCGTTTCGACGGGTCCGACCTGATGCCCGGCGCGGTGGGCGCAGGCACCTTCTGGACCGGCATGGTCGATTACACCGGCGGCAAGTCGGCGCAGGAAGTGGCCGACGCGATCGAAGCCTCGTGGCCCAAGTGATCGTCTGACCGTCTTCGGTCAACCTGGGGGCCCGGCATCAACCGGGCCCCAGTCCAAAGCACCCTTGCAAGGAAGCGACGATGGAACAGGCGTTTCAGGCCTTGGTGGTCATAGTTCTGGGGGTCGGTGGCTGTATCGGCTATTTCTACCTGTCGAACCTTCTGCTTGACCGGGTCCTTTGCCCTGCCCGCGGCCCGAACATGGGGCGCAACATCAACCGCGCCAGCATGATCCGACCCTGGCTGTTCCTGTTTCCGGCCATCTTCGCGCTTGGCCTTTACCTTGCCTATCCGGTCGTCGCGACGGCCTGGATGTCCCTGCAAAAGGATGGCGAATTCGTCGGCCTGCAGAATTATTCCCAGATGGTCAGCGAGCCGAAGTTCTGGGAATCCATGCAGAACAACATCCTGTGGCTGATCGTCGTGCCCGCGCTGTCCACCGCCTTTGGCCTGCTGGCTGCACAACTGACCGACCGCATCCGCTGGGGCAATATCGCCAAGTCGCTGATCTTCATGCCGATGGCGATTTCCTTTGTCGGGGCCTCGGTGATCTGGAAGCTGATCTATGACACCCGCCCTGTGGATCAGGCGCAGATCGGCCTTTTGAACGCGCTTTGGCTGAAGTTCGAGGGCGGGTTCGGCTCGACCATCGGGCTGCGGGTGATCCCGGCCCTGCTGGTCGCCGTTCTGATCCTGGCCTTTGCCTACGCCGCCTGGTCCATTGCGCGGCCCTTGCTAAAGGCCGGGGTGAAACCCCGTCCGGTCGCCATGATTGGCCGACTGCTTGGTGTCGCGATCCTGCTGGCCCTGATCTGGGAGATTGTCGGCTGGCTGACCGGCGTTCTGAGCAATGACCTGCCCTATGGCCAGCCGCAGACCTGGCTGTCGATGCCCTACTGGAACAGCTATTTCCTGATGATCGTGCTGGTCTGGATCCAGACCGGCTTTGCCATGGTGATCCTCTCCGCCGCCCTGCGCGGTGTGCCCGAGGAAACCATCGAGGCGGCAATCCTGGATGGCGCGAACCCGTTCCAGATCTTCTTTCGCATCAAGGTGCCGCAGATCATGCCGACCGTGGTTGTCGTCTGGACCACGATCACGATCACCGTGCTCAAGGTCTTTGACATCGTGCTGGCGATGACCAACGGCCAGTGGGAGACGCAGGTCCTGGCCAACTACATGTATGACAAGCTGTTCCGGTCGCTGGACTGGGGCGTGGGATCAGCCTCGGCGATGGTCATCATGGCCATGGTCACGCCGATCCTTGTCTGGAACGTCATCAGCGCCCGTCGCGAAATGCGCTAAGGGCCGGGGGACATCATGGACTCTATCGCCGGAAAGAAACCCGCCCTGATCTGGGCCGTCCACATCTCGACAGCGCTTCTGGTGCTTTTGTGGGTTCTGCCCACGCTGGGGCTTCTGGTCTCCAGTTTCCGCACCAGTGACCAGATCACCAGTTCGGGCTGGTGGCAGGCCCTGTCGACCCAGGAAAGCCAGTTGCCCGCCATTCGCATCGAAGGCGCGGAAACCGAAAGCGACGGCCTTTTCGTCATCAAGGGCAATCTTTTCGAAACCCTTGGTGGCAATGTCAGCCATTGGGGAACCTCCTCCAAGGCACCCGAGGCCTATGCCGCTGGCGACACCGCCGATCTGGGCGATGGCCGCAGCCTGACGGTGACGGCAGACGGCGGGTACGCGCTGACCTCAAGCGCGTCGATGGCCGATTTGCGCCTGCCGCGCGTGTTCCTCACCGCCTCGACCCCGCCCGAGTTCACGACGGAAAACTTCCAGAACGTCATCGCCAGCCCCTTGGCGGGGCAATCCATCGGGCAGGCCTTCCTGAACACGCTGACGGTCGCGATCCCGGCCACGATCATCCCGATCCTGATCGCCGCCTTCGCCGCCTATGCGCTGGCCTGGATGGAGTTTCCGGGCCGCCCGCTGCTGATTGCCGCGATCATGGCGCTCTTGGTCGTGCCGCTGCAACTCGCCTTGATCCCGCTTTTGCAACTGCACAACACGCTGGGCATCGGCAAAAGCTATCTGGGCATCTGGCTGGCCCACACCGGCTTTGGCCTGCCGATGGCGATATATTTGCTGCGCAACTACATGGCCGGCCTGCCGCGTGAGGTGATCGAAAGCGCGCGGGTGGACGGCGCGACCGATTTCCAGATTTTCCGCCGGATCGTGCTGCCGCTGTCGTTCCCCGCACTGGCCAGCTTTGCGATCTTCCAGTTCCTCTGGACCTGGAACGACCTGCTGGTCGCGCTGGTCTTCCTTGGCACCGGCAATGACCAGCAAGTCCTGACCGGCAACCTGGTGAACCTCATGGGCTCGCGCGGGGGGGATTGGGAAATTCTGGCCGCCTCGGCTTTCGTCTCCATCGCGGTGCCGCTGATAGTCTTCTTTGGAATGCAGAAATACCTCGTGCGCGGCCTTCTGGCTGGCTCGGTGAAATAAGGGAAGTTGGACGTGAAGCGACTGGAGAAATCCAAGGACTGGTGGCGCGGTGCGGTGATCTATCAGATCTACCCCCGCAGCTTTCAGGATTCGAACGGTGACGGGATCGGCGATCTTGCCGGGATCGTGCAACGCCTGCCCCATATCGCCAGTTTGGGGGCCGAGGCGATCTGGATCAGCCCGTTCTTCACCTCGCCGATGAAGGATTTCGGCTATGACGTGTCGGATTACTGCGGCGTCGATCCGATCTTCGGGACCCAGACCGATTTCGACGCGGTAATCGACACGGCCCACAAGTTGGGCCTGAAGGTGATGATCGACCTGGTGCTGTCCCACACGTCCGACCAACATCCCTGGTTCGTGGAAAGCCGCGCCTCACGCGACAATCCCAAGGCGGATTGGTATGTCTGGGCGGAACCCAAACCCGACGGCACGCCGCCGAACAACTGGCTGTCGATCTTTGGCGGGCCGGGCTGGCAATGGGACCCCCGGCGTGAACAGTACTACCAGCACAATTTCCTGACCTCACAGCCGGACCTGAACTTCCACAACCCGGATGTGCAGGACGCCCTTCTGGACGTGGCCCATTTCTGGCTGGAACGCGGGGTGGACGGATTCCGGCTGGACACGATCAACTTCTACTTCTGCGACAAGGCCTTGCGCGACAATCCCGGTCTGCCGAAAGACCAGCGCAACGCTTCGACCGCGCCTGCGGTGAACCCCTACAACCACCAGCTTCACCTGTATGACAAGAACCAGCCCGAAAATCTGGGCTTCCTGCGCCGCCTGCGCGCGGTGATGGACCGCTATGACGCGGCGGCGGTGGGCGAGGTTGGGGATTCGCAGCTTGGGCTGGAGATCCTTGGCGAATACACCTCGGGCAATGACCTGATGCAGATGTGTTATGCCTTCGAATTCCTGTCCCCAGAACGGCTGACCGCGAAACTGGTGGTCGAAACCTTTGCCCGGCTGGCCACGGCCGCGCCCGATGGCTGGGCCTGCTGGGCGTTTTCCAACCATGACGTGATGCGCCACAAGTCGCGCTGGCATTTGGATGACCGGGGGCTGAAGGCCTATCTTGTCGCCCTTCTGACCCTGCGCGGTTCGGTCTGCATCTATCAGGGCGAAGAGCTTGGCCTGACCGAGGCGGAAATCGCCTACGAGGACGTCCAAGACCCCTATGGCATCCAGTTCTGGCCCGAGTTCAAGGGCCGCGATGGCTGCCGCACGCCGATGGTCTGGCAATCGGACAACGGCAACGGCGGCTTTTCCACCGCCAAGCCCTGGCTGCCCGTGCCCGCCGAACACCTTGGCCGCGCGCTTTCCGCGCAAGAGGCGGACCCTTCGGCATTGCTGCATTTCTACCGCGCGGCCATTGCCTTTCGGGCCGACCATCCGGTGTTCCGGTCGGGCAGCATCGCCGATCTGACAGACGGCGACGGCCTTCTGACCTTCACCCGCGACGGCGCGGGCGAACGAATCTGGGTCGCGGTCAACCTGACCGACCACCCGGTCGAAACGCCCGTGCCACCCGGCACCTGGACCGCACTTGGCGCAAAGATCGGGGCAGCTGGTCCGGCCACGGGCAAGCTTGCGCTCGACCCATGGCAATTCGCGCTTTACCGCGCTTCGTGACGACAGGAAGAGGAACCAGATGGCAGACCTGACACTTCGGGCAGTCGGCAAGACCTACGGCGGCAAGGGCGGCGTTGCGGTCCTGAAAGACATCAACCTTGACATCAAGACGGGCGAGTTGATCGTCTTTGTCGGCCCCTCGGGCTGCGGCAAATCCACCCTGATGCGGATGATCGCCGGGCTTGAAACCATCAGCGAAGGCACACTGGACATCGACGGCCAAAAGGTCAACGACGTGCCCCCCGCACAGCGCGGCATCGCCATGGTGTTCCAGTCCTACGCGCTTTATCCGCACATGACCGTGCGCGACAACATGGCCTTTGCCCTGAAAATCGCGGGCAAGACCGGGGCCGAGATTGACGCCGCCGTCACCCGCGCCGCCAACGCCTTGCAGCTGACCCCCTATCTGGACCGCCTGCCCAAGGCCCTGTCCGGCGGCCAGCGCCAGCGCGTCGCCATCGGCCGCGCCATCGTGCGCGACCCCAAGGTCTATCTCTTCGACGAGCCGCTCTCGAACCTTGACGCCGCCCTGCGTGTCGCCACCCGGATCGAGATCGCCCAGCTGAAAGAGGCGATGCCCGACCGCACCATGATCTATGTGACCCATGATCAGGTCGAGGCGATGACCCTTGCCAGCCGGATCGTCGTTCTGGCCAAGGGCGGCATCGCGCAGGTCGGCACCCCGATGGAGCTTTACGAACGCCCGACCAGCGAATTCGTCGCCCAGTTCATCGGCAGCCCGGCGATGAACCTGCTGGCTGGTACCATCGACAAGCCGGGGGCCGAAACCGTGGTCAGCCTTGCGTCCGGCCTGACGGTGACCGTCCCCATCGCGACCACTGCCGCCGACAAGGGCCGCCGCGTCAATGTCGGCGTCCGGCCCGAGGATCTTCAGCCCGCCACCGGAGCGGCCCTTTATCAAGGCAAGGTCGCCCTGACCGAAGCGCTGGGGGAAGTCACGCTCCTCTATTTCGAACCACAGGCCGATGGCACCCAGGTCGTTGGCAAACTGCCCGGCAACCATTCGGGCCTGCGCGGCCAGACACTTGGCCTGACCGCCGATCCGTCGAAGCTGCATCTGTTCAGCGAAGGGGTTTCCCTGCGCCGCTGAACCGGGTCAGGTATTCGACCAGCCACCGTCGACCATATGCGCCGACCCGGTGCAGTAGGACGATTCGTCCGACGCCAGGAACACGACCAGCGCCGCGATTTCCTCGGCTGTGGCCATGCGTCCCATCGGCTGACGGGCCAGGAACGACTTGCGCGCCGTCTCATAGTCGCCACTGGCGCGCATCCGGTCGTTCAAGCTGGGCGTTTCCACCGTGCCGGGGCAGACCGCGTTGCAGCGGATGCCCTTGGCCACGAAATCCGCCGCAATCGCCTTGGTCAACCCGATCACGCCCGCCTTGGTCACCCCATAAACGAACCGGTTCGGCGCTGCGATGATCGACCCCACCGCCGAGGCCATGTTGATGATGTTGCCATGGCCGCGCGCCACCATTCCCGGCAGCACAGCCTTGCACATGCGGAACATCGCCTTCAGGTTCAGGTCCAGGCTGAAATCCCAGGTCGCCTCGTCACAGTCCAGGATCGTGCCGTTGGCCACGAACCCCGCGCAGTTGAACAGCACGTCCGGCGTGCCGATGGCTGCAAATGTCGCCTCGATCTGTCCTGCGTCCCGCACATCCAGCACCCGCGTCTCGCAGCCTGCCGTCGCAAGGTCGGGCAACAGGGCCGCATTCACGTCGGTCGCAATGACCCGCGCCCCTTCCCGCACCATGGCAAGCGCCGAAGCCCGCCCGATCCCCTGCCCCGCCGCAGTGACCAGGATCGTCTTGCCCTGCAACCGCCCCATCCTTGAACCCTCCGAATGCATGTTTGCGGCCAAGCCTAGCCTCCCCGCCCGGGCTTCGCCAGAGGCCACGCTTGCACCCCGGCCCCCCCCGGCGCTAGCCTTGGTCCGTGAAGGAGCTCCCATGACCCACTGCACCAGCGCCTCTGGCATCCGCTTCGACTTTCTGCCCCGCGGCGGGGTCCTGACCGGGTTCGAGGTCGCGGATAAAGGCAAGACGATCAGCCCGCTGCACCACGCCCCCTGGGCCGAGGCCGAGGTTCCCGCCGACGCCCCGCCCCACCAGCGCTGGCTGCAGGGCGACTTTCTGGCTGCCCCCATGGGCCCCGGCCCGGACGGCCTGCACGGGCTGACCGCGAATGGCGACTGGCGGGTGATGGCCTCTGCCCCTGGAACCCTGCGCGCAACGCTTGAGGGTGCCGTTCAGGGCGCCAGCGTCATCAAGGAGCTTTCGGTTCAGGACGACCACCCTTTCCTTTACCAGCGCCACCTGTTCATCGGCGGGCAGGGTCGGCTTCCCGTCGCCAACCACGCGATGATCGCCCTGCCGGGGGGCGCCAAGCTCTCGTTCTCGCGCAAACGCTGGTGGGAAACCCTTCCCGAGCCGCTGGAAACCACCCTTGGCCGGTCCCGCCTTGCCTATCCCCGCCGCGCCGAGGATGCCGCCGAGTTTCCCGCCGCCGACGGCAGCACCGTCAACCTGCACCGCTATCCTTGGGGCGACCGGCACGAAGATTTCGTCACCGGCGTCGAAGACCCGGCCTCGCGCCTTGGCTGGACCGCGGTCGTCCGCGAGGGTCAGGGCGATCTGATCCTGTCGCTGCGCAATCCGCGCCAGTTGCCGATGACCATGCTTTGGCATTCAAACGGCGGGCGGGACTATGCGCCGTGGAATGGCCGTCACCTGGCCTGCCTTGGGGTGGAAGAAGGTGCCGCCCTGCCCGTCCTGGGCCTTTCCGCCCGCGAAACCCCCGATCCCCTTACCGCAGCCGGTCAGCCCGCACTTTTGACGCTAGACCCGATGGGTACCGTCGACATCCGCCACGTCCTTGGCGCAATCCACTGGCCCACAGGCCAAAGCGTGGCGGGCGTGATGCTGGACGGCGACATCCTGACCGTCACCGGCGATTGGGGGGCAGAACGCAAACTGCCGATCCGGGGGGCATGGCTTGGCACCGCCGACCCCGCGCCGCAACCGGGAAAGAAACCGGCCCTCGACTGGGACCTTTAGGCCCCAATCCAGACCGGGTTAGCCTGAAAACCCCGGCTGCTGCGCCCAGAACCAGGCGTCGCCGATCATCTGCCGCAGGCTCGACCGCTGCGGCTCCCATCCCAGTTCTTCCATCGCGCGGGTCGAGGATGACACCAGCGCCGCCGCATCCCCCGGCCGCCTTGGCCCGATGATCACCGGCACCTCGCGGTTCGTCACCGCACGACTGGCCTCGATCACCTCGCGCACCGAAAACCCCTTGCCCGAGCCAAGGCAGAACACCCGGTTCCCGCTTCCATTCAGCAACCGCTGCAGCCCCAGCACATGTGCATCCGCCAGATCGGAGACATGCACATAGTCCCGCACGCAGGTTCCATCCGGGGTCGGATAATCGGCCCCATGCAGCGTCAGCGCCGGTCGCTTGCCCGCAACGGCGTCCAGCATCAGCGGGATAAGATGGGTTTCGGGCAAGTGCTGCTCTCCCAGCTCGCCCTCGGGGTCGGCACCGGCAATGTTGAAATATCTAAAGATCATATGCGAAATTCCATGCGATTTGCCAAAATCGCGCAGCATTTGTTCAATTGCCAGCTTTGACCCGCCATAGGCGTTGATCGGCTTCTGGGGTGTGTCTTCGGTTAGAAGAACTCCGTCCTGATCGCCATAGGTGGCGCAGGTCGATGAAAACACGACATTGCGGACACCCGCTGCAGCGCAGGCCTCGAACAGGTTCAGCGCGCCCCCCACATTCACCCGCCAGTAAAGACCGGGATCCTGCATCGACACGCCCACCAGCGACAGGGCGGCAAAGTGCATCACGGCGACGGGTCGATGTTCGGCCAGCGCTGCATCTATACTGTCGCGGTCCATCAGATCGCCCCGAACCAGCGGTCCCCATTTCACCGCCTCGGCCCAGCCGGTCGACAGGTTGTCAAAGGCCACCGGCTCGAACCCGGCACGGGCCAGCGCCTTGCAGGCATGTGACCCGATATAGCCCGCACCACCCGTGACCAGCACTTTTCCCGTCATCGTTCCCCCGGCTGTCCCGTCACAGAAACAGGATGTCATCCGCCAGAAGTGATGCGTCAAATACCCCGGCGATGTCCAGTGTCGCCCCGCCGCCAAGGTCCAGCGAAATGCCGATTTCCGTCACCGTAGCCGTGGCAAGCAGGCCCGTGACATCCGGTGCCACCCCGCCCCAAAGCGCGATTGACAGCACGATGTCATCTACCCCGTCCTGGAAATCCTGCGCCTGGTCGTGACCGCCCTCGAAGATGAACGTGTCCGCCCCGGTCCCTCCGATCAATGTGTCATCCCCCGCCCCGCCCTGCAGCGTGTCGGCCCCGTCCCGCCCCTCAAGCCAGTCATTGCCTGCCCCCCCGCGCAGCAGGTTAGCCTGGCCGTCGCCTGCCAGCGTGTCGTCGAACCCCGAGCCGACCAGCCCCTCGACCCCCAGATAGCTGTCCCCCAGCGCCTCGCCCTGATTGGCTACAGACAGGGCAAGATCGGCAACAACCCCGGCCTGTGCCTCGGCATAGCTTGCGACATCAAACCCCAGACCGCCGTCCAGCCAGTCCTCGCCCACGCCACCGACAAGAAGGTCGTTGCCATCGCCGCCCAGAAGCGAGTCATTGCCCGCCCCACCGAAAAGCTGATCGGCCCCCGACCGACCCTCCAGCAGGTCATTCCCGCCAAGCCCCCAGACCCGGTCATCCCCCATACTGCCGCGAAAGATGTCACCCGCCGACCCCATCTCCCAAAGCTCGATCGAGCTGAACGTGTCCCCCAAGGCATCCCCGGCATTTGCCGCAGGCGTCATCAGATCGACCGTGACCGACAAAGCTGCGCCGGAATAGCTTGCCAGATCGGTCCCTTCGCCACCGTCCAGCCGGTCCGAGCCCGCCCCCCCCACCATCCGGTCGTCGCCCAGGCCTCCGACCAGACTGTCATTGCCGCTGCCGCCCCCCAGAAGGTCTGCCCCGGCCCCGCCCAGCACGGTGTCATTGCCGTTCCCTGCCAGCACAAGGTCATCGCCGTCCCCGGCATCCAGCCAGTCGTTGCCCGCATCGCCCGACAGATTATCCGCCCCGGTCCCGCCCAGCAACCGATCGTTGCCATCGCCGCCGAACAGCGAATCCACCCCGTCGCCGCCCGAAAGCACATCATCCCAGGCACCGCCATCCAGCCTGTCATTGCCCGCGCCGCTGTCCAGACTGTCATTCCCCGCGCCAGCGATCAAAGTATCGTCGCCCGCAAGACCAAGCAGCGTGTCATTTCCATCGCCACCCGTCAGGCTGTCATTGCCATCGCCGCCGTCCAGACGGTCATTGCCGGTTCCACCGTCCAGCGCGTCATCGCCCGCAAAGCCAAGCAGCGTGTCATTTCCATCGCCGCCGATCAGGCTGTCATTCCCCGTGCCGCCATCCAGACTGTCGTTCCCCGTCCCGCCATCCAGCATGTCGGCCCCATCACCGGCCACAAGCGTGTCCTGACCGTCGCCGCCGATCAGACTGTCCGCGCCCGACCCGCCATTCAGGCTGTCCTGCCCCCCGCCACCCTCCAGCCTGTCATTGCCCGCGCTGGCCAGCAACGTGTCGTTGCCCAGGCCCCCGTCCAGCCGGTCGTCGCCGTCGCCCGCGTCCAGGCTGTCGTTGCCCGCCCCGCCGGTCAGCGTGTCGGTGCCCTCGGCACCGGTCAGCCGGTCGTTGCCGTCGCCGCCCGAGATACTGTC
>CAUJIP010000079.1 GCA_963205235.1 Pseudomonadota bacterium | reverse complement strand
AAGGTTCCATAGGCGGCTTCGGCGATCGAGCCGAGCGTATCCCCAGCCTGAACGGTATAGGTTGTGCAGGCCTCTTGCGCAGACGCGACAAGTGGCATTGCGACAAACGCCGCCGCAAGCAAGGTCGACCTCATGGTCCAGCTTGAAGTTTCCATGCAGTTCATGTCCTTCTGACCTTTGGTGCGTTCACAATTGAGTGGGCAGGAATTCGAAACAATACTGCCTGCAGGGCCAGCAAGACGCTTCGAAGTGGCACGATTAAGGCAATTCAGTGGTTAACTGTTGAAATGCATCCGGCAAGGATCGCCAATTGCAAATCGTTGTGTCGCGGATGACCGACATCGCCGCAAAGATAATAAATTCTTCCTGACAGCGAAACTGAATCGCCATCTGCAATCAGCGGATGTTCAGGAGGAATTGGCCTTACCAGTCCAGGTTACTGGTCCTGGGCGTTATATTCGGCCAGGCCAGAGGCCACGATATCGTACCATTCACCCGACTTGCGCATTTCGTTCAACCCGTTGTTCAGCATCGCAATATAGATGCGACCGCGCGGATTGTTCTTCGATGTGATCAGGTGATAGGTGGCGATGCGCACAAGTGTCGGGTTGACGGCGACCTGATCGGCCACCCCAAGTTCGCGGAATGCGTCCGTTGCGCTTTCCAGTTCGATGGCAAAGACATCAACCTCGCCCGACATCAGGGCCTTGGCACAGTCCAGCGGCGACCGCTTGCGCACCATGGTGATGAAGGGTTCGATCAGGCCCGCTTCCTCCATCTGGAACATGCTCCAGCCTTCGGGACGGCAGATCTTGGCCCCGGCCAGTTCATCATAGGAGGTGGCATCGGCAAATTTGCTGTCAATCAGCGTCGTCAACGTGTCGGCGACTTCATAGATCGGCAGGCTGGCGATGAAGTCGGTGCACCGCTGGCGTCCGGACTCGCCCAATTGGTCAATCTTGGTGCAGTCAGGCACGCCCCAGGCGATCGAGATGTCGAAGGCCCCGGTTGGCAACAGCACGTCGGTATGCGCCGCCCAGTCATCGACCCAGTCGATCGTGCTGCCCCGGTTGTTGCCGCCGCGCCGTAGCGCTGTCGTGGCGATCCGGACCAGGATCCCGCCGCCGGTCAGGCTTTCGTCGGTGAAGGGTTTCCAGCCATTGCCCGAGACAAAGTGCAGCGGCGGTTGCAAGGGGTTGACCACCCCGCCTGTCGCTGCGTCCTGTTTCGCATCTTCAGTCTTGATGACGTTGTTCAGCTGGTCTTCGGCACTTAGCCGCCCGTCATCGCAGGGAAGGATCAGCTGCAATCCAGCGGGTAATTGATTCGGGTTGGCGGCCAGCGCATCCCGGTTGGCGTTGAAGATCATCTGATAATCGAACGATCCATAGGCCGTTTCAGCAATCGAGCTGAGCGTATCGCCGACCTGGACCGTGTAGGTCGAACAGGCCTCCTGTGCCGAAACGGCAACTGGAAGGGCAAGCGTCAAAGCCAGCGCGGTCGCCGACAAGCGGTTACGGGTTCGAGTCATCATTTGTGCCACGCCTCTTTCACGTCGATTGGTGTCTAGCGGTCACGTCTATTGCTTGTCGAGTGCGCTTGAGACGATGTCCCACCATTCGCCCGACTGGTTCATTTCCATCGCGCCCTCGTCCAGCATCTTCAACATCGCGACCGCGCGGGCATTGGTCTTGTAGGCGATGACATGCAAGGTCGAGACCGTGGTCAGGCTGGGATTCTGACGGAACTTGTCGGTCAGCTTCATGTCCTTCAGAATGGCATCGCCGACGGCGGTATCCACGGAAACCAGGTCAACCTCGCCCTCGGACAGGTCTTCGAAACAGTCGCTTGCTTCCAGCGGGCGAAGCAGGGTGACCTTGTCCGGACCAAGCCCGTTGCTTTCCAGAACACCGGTCGTATAGGCCTCGGGTCTGCAGATCCGCTTGCCAACAAAGTCAGCGTAATCCGTCGATTGCAGCAGGTCGCTGTCGGCTGCCGCAAAGAAGCCGTCGACAACTTCGTAATACGGGGCCGAGAAGGCAAAGTCGTTGCACCGTGCAAGGTCACCCGCCGAAAGCGATTCCGGTGCTTCACAGTTCGGACGGAGCCACGGGAAGCTAAGGTCATAGGCCCCGGAAGGCAGCAGCGCATCAACATGCGCCTGCCAGTCGTTCACGAAGGTCAGCGAATAGGCCTGATCGGGATCGGCCCGGAAGATGGCCATTTCCACGATCTGGGTGAACATCCCGCCGCCCGGCAACATCTCATCGGCAAAGGGCTCATAGCCGTTGCCGGTCAGGATCCGGATCGGGCCGTCGCCCGGTACGACAACAGGGTCTGCCGGGGCGGCGGCAGGTTCAGCCGCGACTTCGACCGGGGCGGGTTCCTCGGCGGCGGGCTCTGCCGTCGGGGTGACCTCGACCTCGGCAACAGCTACCTCGGCGGGGGCCTCTTCAACAGCGGCAGGTTCTACGGGCGCGGGCTCTTCTGCCGGAGCAGCTTCGGCGACTTCTGTGGCAGCCTCTTCGGCAGGCGCGGCGTCGGTCGCCGGTTCTTCGACGACCGCGACTTCGGCGGCGGGCGCTTCTTCCGCAGGCGCCACTTCGACCACGACCGGCTCTTCGGCCGCGGGTTCGGCTTCGGCAATCGCCCCGTCACCGCTTCCCTCGACGACCGGCAATTCCGGAACGATGACAAGCGGTTCCTTCGCAGGATCAATCACTTCGGTCGACAGCGGCACCGATGCCGGATCAACAACTTCGGTTTCCAGCCCGACCGAGGCCGGATCGACGACTTCCGTAGGCGCGGGGTCCGCAACCGCGTCACTTGCGGCGACAACAGCCGACGATTCGGGCTTTGCCGGATCGCAAGGCAAGCTCAGCGTCGAGCCGATCAGGATCAGATCCGCCTTCGACCCGATAAGCCCACGGTTGGCGTCAAAGATCACCCGGTAAAGATCGGGATCGCCATAGGCCCTGCGCGCAATGTTGCGAAGATTGTCACCTTGGACAACGACATAGGTCGAGCAGGCCTCTTGCGCCTGCGCGGACACGCTCCCAAGCAAGACAGCGGTGGTGCAGCCGATGCAAAGAGCCTTTGCCGAGGTGATCATTACTTTAGCTCCTGTGTTCAGGCGACGGGGGGCGTGCTGCCGGCCCCGGCCATGCCTTTTGATTCGTTTGCCACGGATGGCATAGATTGCAAGATCAAAGCCCGGACCGCGTGTTCAAACCTTCGCGTGCCGTCTGGCGGGCTACAGCAGATTCAAGCAGCTCGACAAGCGACTGAAGGGCTTCAATCGGGTCGGGCAGCCCAGCTCTGGCACCAGCCCGACTGTCAAACCGCCAGGAACGCGGATCGCGGGCATCCTCGGAAGGGTCGGTCTTGGGTGTCCTTCTTAGCACGTCAGCTGCCTCATCCTCAGGGTTGGACGGCAAGTTGCATTGCTGCGGTGGTCAGCTTGTTGTCACGGATGATCGAGAATGTCGTCAGGCCGGTACCCGCTTCGACAAGTTGCGCCATCGCCGTCTCGACCGCGTCGGCCTGATCAATGGCCAGTCCGGTTGTCTTGTCCCGGAACAGGATATCGCCCTGACGCAGCTCGGTTTTTT
>CAUJIP010000078.1 GCA_963205235.1 Pseudomonadota bacterium | reverse complement strand
GGCGCTGAACCCGTTCATCGAGGTGCGCCCCTATAACCGGGCGTTCGACGAGGGCAATGCGGCGGAATTGGTGGCCGACTATGATCTGGTGCTGGACGGGACCGATGATTTCGCCACCCGCTATCTGGTCAACCGGGCCTGCGTGGCGGCGGGAAAGCCGCTGATCTCGGGCGCGCTGACGCAGTGGGAGGGGCAGGTGTCGCTGTTCGATCCTGCGAAGGGCGGGCCATGCTATGCCTGCGTCTTCCCGGTGCAGCCGGCGGCGGACCTTGTGCCATCCTGTGCGGTGGCCGGGGTTGCGGCGCCATTGCCGGGGGTGATCGGCGGGGTGATGGCGATGGAGGCGGTGAAGTGGATCACCGGGGCGGGTGAGGGGCTGGCTGGGCGGTTGATGATCCATGACGCCCTTTTTGCCGAGACGCGGGTGATCGGGGTCAAGCGGCGGGCGGATTGCGTGGTCTGTGGGGCGCGGCACTGAGGTCTGTCCACGCTGGGCAGATTTCCAAAGTCATTTTTAAACAATGGCTTGGTTGTGGACGTTTACGATTTCTTAAGCTGTGCCCAGCCGTAGCGGTTTTCAAACGGAGCTCCCCTTTCAGGGTCGCAAGTCTTTTGTCTCGTCGTCGGGCTTCGCCTCCTCCTCGGGCATGGGGGCGCTTCGCCCCCCAGGTCGTGCCTATCGGCACGCCCTCCCCCCGAGGATATTTGGCGAC
Source organism: Pseudomonadota bacterium (assembly GCA_963205235.1). GTDB lineage: Bacteria > Pseudomonadota > Alphaproteobacteria > Rhodobacterales > Rhodobacteraceae > Tabrizicola. The sequence goes on along the minus strand of CAUJIP010000078.1, from coordinate 63,047 downwards.
AGGAGAAATTGGGGGGAGAGGGTTTCGTTGGCACCTGTGGGGTTGCGTCCCGGACTAGGGCGTGACGGCCTTGACCGTTGGGGCGAGGAGGTCGGCGAGATCGAGGAGCAGGTCTTCGCGCCCCCGGTCGGCGATGATCTGGATGCCAAGCGGATGGGTGGCGGTACGGCCCGTTGTCAGGGCAAGGCCGGGAAGGCCCATGAAGGGCGGGGCGATCTGGGGCAATTGCGCCTCGACCACCTGGGCGAAGGCTTCGGGGCTGGTGGTGTCGTAGTGGTCGGGGAAGGGAAGCTCGCCCGAGATCGGCATCAGCACCACCGGCCAATCGGCGAAGAAACCGCGCCAGAGCCGGGCAAGGCGGGCGCGGGACTGCAGCGCGCGCATGAAGCTTTCCAGCGTTGTCGGCGGGACAAGGCGCGTCAGCTCACGGTGGACGAATGTCGCGTCGGGGTCACCCTCACGCGCGAGGGCATCGGTGCCGCCAAGGCTGAATTCGGCCAGCCAGAGGGTCAGTTGCAGTTCCATGGCTTCGCGCAAGGGCGGGAGGGGCGGTTCCTCGACCACCCAGCCAAGGGATTGCAGGGCGCGGGCGGCGGCGGTGAGGGCGTCGCGCACCTCGGGCGCGGTTTGCAGGCCATCGGGGGCGAGGGCGAGAGCTGCGCGCTTCGGGGTAGGGGCGGCGGGTGGCGCGGGTGTCCACCAGGGATCGCGCGGATCGGGTTGCGAGAGGGCTTGCATCGCCAGCCGCAGGTCAGGCGCCGAGCGGGCAAGCGGGCCGGAGACGGCCATCACTTGCCCACCGATCAACCGGTCACCTGCCGTGCCGTTGAAGGCGGCAACGCGGCCAAGGCCGGGGCGCAGCCCGTGGATGCCGCAGGCATAGGCCGGATAGCGGATCGAGCCTGCGATATCGGTGCCATGGCCGATCGGGCCAAGCCCGGCTGCCACGGCGGCAGCGGCCCCGCCGGACGATCCGCCCGGTGTCAGGCCGGGGAAGGCGGGGTTCTTGGTCGCGCCGTGCAGGGAGTTTCGGGTGAACCAGCGCAGGGAAAAGGCCGGGGTGTTGGTGCGCCCGATGATGATTGCCCCCGCCCGGCGCAGGTTCCGGACCGGGGGGCTGTCTTCGGTGGCGATCAGGTCTTGCTGAATGCGCAGGCCATTGGTGGTGGCAAAGCCTTGCTGATCAATGTTGACCTTGACGGTGACCGGCACCCCGGCCAGCGGTCCGGGGTCTTCGCCCCGCGACAGGGCGGCATCGACCGCTGCGGCATCTGCAAGCGCGCCGTCAGGGCGCAACTGCACGATGGCGTTCAAACCGGGGTTCAGCCGGTCGGTTCGGGCAAGGGTGGCCTGCGTCGCCTCGACCGCAGACAGCTTTCTGGCGCGGATCAGGGCGACAAGGTCAGTTGCGGTCAGGGTTGCGGGGTCCATCGGGCCTTTTCCGTCTGGGCGGCACCCTTGGGGCGGCGCGGGGTTATTCGGTTACTGTGAACGGGGCTGTGGCCAGAACGACATAGTGGTCATCCGACATCAGCCGCAGTTCATAGGCGCCGGGGTCAAGGACCTGATAATAAAGGTCGGGCGTCAGGTCCATGCTGCCATCCAGCGTGGCCCCAGTATAGGCGAAGGCAAGGTAGTTATAAAGGTTCGGGTCGCCCGCTGCATAGACGCCGATCCAGTCGTATTTGAAGCCGGGCGCGCCGGTCCAACTGACGGAAAGCGGCTCTTTGGCTTTGACTGAAGGGGTCGCGATTGTCAGGCTGGGCTTGCCGCCTTGGGCAAGGACGGAAAAGCGGGTGCGGGCCTGTTCGGTGCCAGCCTCGTCGATCAGCACGGCATCCCAGGGGCCGGGGGAAAGGCCAAGCGTGGAAAAGCGGAAGGCGCGGTTCCAGGTCGGTTCCATCCCCTCGACCGAGGTGACGGTATCGGTCGCGGGATCGCCGCCGCGCGGCACGATGCGGACGCCCCAGATCGCGTCACCCGGCAGAAAGCCACGGGCGACGAAAGTGCCGCCTTCCGGGACAAGCCGGGGTTCGATGGCAATCATCGCGGGGGCGTCAACCGGGGTGACGGTCAGGTCGGCGATCAGGGCGCGGTGGTCCGAGGGCCAAGGGGCAAAGCCCTTGTCGACATCGGGATTGCCGGGTTCACCCCAGATCTCGGACGAGGTGACGCCGGCGTTGGCGGCATAGACGAAATCGATACGGTCAAGGCTTTCGCCGTCGCGGGTCACGGGCCAGGGGAAGCCGGGGGAATAGGTCAGACCGGGGCGGGCAACGGGGTCGGGATGGGCCGTGCGGAAGGCATCGATGAATCCCGCCGCAAGCATCCTTTGGCTGACCGGCCAGGGAACCTCGTCAATCATGGCGGGGCGCAGGCCGATGGCGGCCTTGGTATAGTCAAGATGCGAGGGCGAGTTGAAATCGCCGGTCACGATGACCGGGGTGCCAGCCTTGATCAGCGGCTCCATCGCGGCGGCATAGGGGTCGATCTCGGCCAGACGGGTATCGGTTTCGCCTTGCAGAACCTCGGCGACCGTCGCGCCGTCGCGCAGAAGGTCGGGGCCATAGGGGTCGGAGGTGAGGTGAAGATTGCCAACCGCCACAACCTTGCCGGGGGCGACCATGGCCCAGACCTGCGGCGCGTCGCTGTCAAGACCTGCGAAGGGATAGACGGTCTGGCCTGTTTCGGTCCGCTCGCCCAGTTTGGGGTCGAACAGGGGGTAGCGGCTGATGATATGGCGGCGCAAGTCGACGTAGGGGTAACCCGCGGCGGCGGCCAGGATCGCGGTCTGGCCGTCGGGTTCCTGCAGGCCGATGATGTCGGCGTTGGAGGCTTTCAGAATGTCGATCACCTCGGTCTGGCTGACCTGCACCCCGCCGTACCAGATGTTGAAGCTCATGACCCGCAAAGGAACGCTGTCCTCGGCAAGGCTGGGGGTGGCAGTGAGGATGAGGGTGGCAAGCAGGGTCTGGGGACGCATTGGCTTCTCCTTCCGACTGACAATTCAGTCAGTGTGACTGGAAAACTGGGTCTTGAGAAGCCGGTTTTGAGGCAGGGGGGAGGTTGGGCGGGGCGTTAGGGGATTGGTAAGGGGCGGCGGGTGAGAAAGGCAGGGCTTCTGGCCAGAGCGAACGATTGTTCGGGAGGGGTGGTCGGGGTCGCTGCCGCGTGTGATCCGAGGCCCTCAGGGTCTGGCGGTGCCGGTAATCCAAAGTCTTGGCCGGTCGGCCGATCCTGCTATGCTTCCATCAGGGACCTGAAATGGGAGCGAGGACATGCGGAACAGTCTGGGGGCGTTGCTTCTGGCAGCAAGTATGGCAAGCGGGGCGGGCGCGCAGGATATCGGGGGGCGGTATGCGCTGGTGGGCGAGGATTTCAACGGCGGGACCTATGTCGGGTCGGTCACGATCACCGCGACCTCGGATGTCACTTGCGAGATCAGATGGCTGATCGCGGGGGATGAGGCGGTGGGGATCTGCATGCGGCAGGACAACGCCTTCGCGGCCTCGTACGTGATGAACGGGAACGTGGGGATGGTGATCTACAAGGTGCTGAAAGATGGCACGCTGCAGGGGACCTGGACGGTGGCCGGGTCGAACGGGGTCGGCAAGGAGACCTTGAAACCGATGTGATCGGGCTGGAAGTGTCCACAGTGGACAGTTTGGGTTCCACAAGGGATTCCAATGGGTTGGCTGTGGACGTTAGGGAAATCGTAACGATTGCCCGTAGGGCCATATCCGGTCTGGCAGGGGGGCTTGGCCCGGTTTATGGCTGCGCGAAAGCGGGCTTTGGCATGGTCAGCGAGCCTTCGGTGCAGGCGTGCCATTCCATCTCGGCCCCCGACTGGCCGTCCTTGCCGTAGCAGTAACCGCGTTCGGACAGAAGCCAGCCCACATAATCCCGCGCTCCGCAGGCCTGCCAAGTGTCGGTGTCATCGCCCGACCCACCTCGGCAGCGGCTGTTCAAGATCGCCTCATCGGCAAGCAGAGCCTGCGTTTCGGCATCCTGCGCTTGGGCGGGCAGGCCCGTGGCGAGGAGGAGTGCGGAGAGGAGACTGATGGTCACCTTGCCGACCCCATGGATCGAAGGCGCGGGGGTGGTGGTGGGTGTGGTCATGGGGGCCTGCCTTTGGGGGGAATATAGGGGTGGGGGGTGGCAGCGGGGAAGGGGAGTGTGGCCGGGAGTGGGAGGCGTTTCGGGGTGCCAGATTCCAAGAGTATGGGGCCGGCGTTAGGGTGGCGTTAAGGTTTGGGGATTGGGCGGGTAGGCCGAAAATTGGTCACGCGAAGCGAAGGCACGGAATCTCTGGATGATCGCCATAGTGTTCAACAGCAAATTCGTGCAGCGAAGCAAGCCGGAAGTCGCATGAACCTTCGCCAAAGCGGGTCTGAACCAAGGTGCTCCCGTCTTCGTCAAGCGCACTGGTACCTGTCGCGCGGAAGAAGTCGAACAATCGGACAAGATTGCAGCGTACCATGATGCTTCCATACATGCGCCAATGATGGTCCGGACCGTTGCGGTATGCGAAGTGAATAACGCGTGGCGGGGTGTTTCGACCGACTGTCAGTTTCAGAGTCTCGTAGCGCGAGTACCTCTGGCCGGGATTTGGAAACTCGACGGCAAACCACTGCCGCTCGAAATATGGCGTGGTCATTTCAGGGCTGGGCCATGCTCGCCGAGGGCCAAAGAGGGCGATGATGTCAGTTGCTTTCAGTCCGCGCCCCGAGAACGGTTGAAGGGCCATCGACAGCAGTCGATCTCCCAGAGATGTTTCTCCCAGAGACTTGGGCGCAGCGAGTACAACGGGATCGACATCCAAGCATGCACAAAGGCGAAGATAGGCCACGACACCGCCGGGAAAGTATTGGCGATTCCGCCATTGATAAAGAGTCTCTCGACTTGGTTCATCTGGGAATCGTGCGGACCAAAGCTTCAGTACTGCAGTCGGTCCCCCGACCGCACGAATAAGATCCTCGAGAATTTCGATGTTGGTCTCGATCAAATGAATGTCCGGTTTCTCATAAGGCTCACCTGACGCGATTCGGTGCTTCTCCATGGCATAGGATTGTTGTCCGCAATGGTGCGGCAAACAAAATGAGGTCTGAAATGAGCAAGCACTCTTCCGACTATGACGCCGCCAAATCCTATTCCCAAGGTGTCGATGACGGCAAGACCAACGACTTCAACCCTCCGCACGAGAAGGGCCTGATCGGCGAGCTCTTCTCCGGCGGCTACACCAAGGACGAACATCGTGATCGCGACGCTTATCGCGAAGGCTGGGATCGCGGGTCGAAAAGCCGCTGAGGCAAAGTCAGGCGGACGAAGAGAAGGGGGGCCAACAGGTCCCCCTTTGTTAACTCTTCACCGCGCAAACCGCTTGTACTTCACCCGCTTCGGCTCCAGCGCGTCGGGGCCGAGGCGGCGGACCTTGTCTTCCTCGTAGGCCTGGAAGTTGCCTTCGAACCATTCGACATGGGCGTCGCCTTCGAAGGCGAGGATGTGGGTGCAGAGGCGGTCGAGGAAGAAGCGGTCGTGGCTGATGATGATCGCGCAGCCGGCGAAGTCTTCGATGGCCGCCTCAAGCGCCTGCAGGGTCTCGACGTCGAGGTCGTTGGTCGGCTCGTCGAGGAGGAGGACGTTGCCGCCGGATTTCAACAGCTTGGCCATGTGGACGCGGTTACGCTCACCGCCCGACAGGAGGCCGACCTTCTTCTGCTGGTCGGTGCCCTTGAAGTTGAACGCGCCCGTGTAGACGCGGGAGTTCATCTGCATGTCGCCCAGATGAATGACCTCGGCCCCGCCAGAGATTTCTTCCCAGACGTTCTTGTTGGGGTCAAGTGCGTCACGCGACTGATCGACGAAGGCCAGCTTCACGGTGTCGCCCAGCTTGATCGTGCCCTCATCTGGGGGTTCCTGCCCGATGATCATGCGGAAGAGCGTGGATTTGCCCGCACCGTTCGGGCCGATCACGCCGACGATGGCTCCCGGCGGGACGGTGAAGGTCAGGTCCTCGATCAGAAGCTTGTCGCCCATGTGTTTCTTCAGGCCCACAACCTCGATCACCTTGTTGCCCAGACGTTCGCCGTTCGGGATGATGATCTGCGCGGTGGTGGCGCGTTCGCTGACGGTCTGGCCGGCCATTTCGTTATAGCGGTTGAGGCGGGCCTTGCCCTTGGCCTGACGGGCCTTGGCACCGGAACGGATCCACTCCAGTTCCTTTTCCAGGGCCTTCTGCTTGGTCTTGTCCTCACGCGCTTCCTGCTGCATCCGCTTGGCCTTCTGGTCGAGCCAGGCGGAGTAGTTGCCTTCGTAGGGGATGCCCCGGCCGCGGTCGAGTTCCAGGATCCAGCCGGTGATATCGTCGAGGAAATAGCGGTCGTGGGTGACGATCAGGATCGTGCCCTTGTAGTCGATCAGGTGCTTCTGCAGCCAAGCGATCGACTCGGCGTCAAGGTGGTTGGTGGGTTCGTCGAGAAGCAGCATGTCGGGCTTTTCAAGCAGCAGCTTGCAGAGCGCGACGCGGCGGCGTTCCCCGCCCGAAAGCGTGGTGACATCGGCATCATCGGGCGGGCAGCGCAGCGCGTCCATCGCGACGCCGACGGTGGCTTCCAGTTCCCAGAGGTTGCCGGCGTCGATCTGGTCCTGGAGGGCGGCCATCTCATCCGCCGTCTCGTCCGAGTAGTTCATCGCAAGTTCGTTGTAGCGTTCCAGGATCTTGGTCTGCTCGGCCACGCCTAGCATGACGTTTTCTTTGGCCGTAAGCTTGGGGTCGAGGTGCGGCTCTTGTGCGAGGTAGCCGACCTTGGCACCTTTTGCGGCCCAGGCCTCACCTTTGAAGTCCTTGTCCATCCCGGCCATGATCTTCAACAGCGTGGATTTCCCCGCGCCGTTCACGCCGACGACGCCGATCTTCACGCCGGGCAGGAAGTTCAGGTGGATGTTCTCAAAGCAGGTCTTGCCGCCGGGGTAGGTCTTGGAGACGTTCTCCATGTGGTAGACGTATTGATAGCTGGCCATGGGACGCTCCTGATCGGACGGCGGATTGTGGTGTTGGCGGCTGTGTAGCGATTGTTCGGGCGAAGGGCAACGGCGGCGGTCAGGGGAAGGCGGGTGAAAAGCTTGACAGTCAGGCCCGCTAAGCCTCACACAGGCCCGATCGAAGATGGGGCAGAAATGTCGATCACGCTTGCGCATTTGCTGGAGGCGCTGGACCGGGTTCGAAGAGGCGATCTTGGGACTTTCAAGGAGCAGTCCCTTAACCGCTATGTGATCGATCCGCGCGACGGCGAGCCTTGGGACCTGAAGGCGGTTGTTGGGCTGGCACTGGAACTGGCTGGAGAGCAGGTCAGCTGGGGCAAAGAAAGGCTCACGTCCGACAATCTGCAGCGCCGCTTGCACTTGGACCTTCCACAAATCAAGGTCGTGACCTTCCAGCCGCGTCAGCATCGACGGATAGGGCTTGGGCTTCACAACCCCGGGTCAAAGGACGTGAACTGGTCTGAGGCCCAAGTCGAGATCGCAGGCAGCACTGCCACACGGGAAGTCGCGATGTTAAGATTTCTGCGCTCGGCCCATGTCCGGCAAGAGGCGGAATGGCGAGCAAAGGGATCTTGTGGCGATTGCCGGAAGCCAGCCCCGTTCCTGACCCCCGCCGGTCGCCCGTTTCTGGAAGTCCATCACATTCTACCGCTGGGTCGTGGGGGACTTGACGTGGCCGAAAATGTCATCGCCCTTTGCCCCAACTGTCACCGAAAACGGCATCACGGCGCTGGCGGGCTTGATACTTGAAAGTTGGTTTCCCCTTAGCCACCAAAGGCATGGTCATCGGCCTTCTCGGCGGGTCGTTTGATCCGGCGCATGAGGGGCATGTGCATATCACCCGCGAGGCGTTGAAGCGGATGGGGCTGGATCAGGTCTGGTGGCTGGTCTCGCCCGGAAACCCGCTGAAGGCGCGGCAGCCGGCGCCGATGGGGGATCGCCTCGGGCGCGCGCGGCAAGTCATGCAGCATCCTTGTGTCAAGATCACGGCGCTGGAAGAGCGGTTGGGAACGCGGGCGACGTTTGACACGATTTCCCGGCTGCGCGCTATCTATCCGGGGGTGACCTTTGTCTGGCTGATGGGGGCGGACAACCTTCGGCAATTCCATCGCTGGGGTCGTTGGCGGGACATCCTGCGCTCGGTCGCGGTGGGGGTGCTGGCGCGGCCCGGTGCGGGCGTGCAGGCGCGGATGTCGGTCGCGGCGCGGGCGTTCCGGGTGCATCAGGTGGACCGGGGCGAAAACCTGCGCGGGCGCAAGCCGCCGGTCTGGTGTTTCGTGAACCTGCCGCTGAACGATGCCTCATCGACCGAGATCCGGGCCAAGGGGGGCTGGCGGTCGGAGCGGGGCTAGAGTGCCTTGGTAAGCCAGATATCGGCAGGTGGGCCGGTATAGGGTTCGGTCTGGCGCCAGCCGGTGGCCCGGTAGAGGGCAAGGGCATCGGTCAGGGCGCTGTTGGTATCCAGCTTGAGCGTTGTCATTCCCATGTCGCGCGCCATACCCTCGATCATCTGCATCAGGCGGCGGGCGAGGCCCTGGCTGCGGGCGTGGTCGGCGACCCAAAGGCGTTTGACCTCGGCCGTTTCGGGATCAAGCGGGCGAAGGGAAACGCAGCCGATGGGCAGATCGTCAGACCAGGCGATCAGGAACCGGCCATGGGGCGGGCGATAGCTGGCGGCTTCGGGGTCGGGGACCGGCAATTTCCCCATGTCGAGGCCGGGAATGCGCTGGGCAAGTTCGGTGAAATAGGCGGTCAGGCAAGCGCGGGCTTCGGCTGTGTCTGGGTCGGCGGGGCGAATTTCGACCTGGTCGCGGTTCAAGAGGGTGGCGATCAAGTCCATGGCGGCGACAACCTCGTCTGTCCGCGATCCGGCGCGGGCCAGTAGGCGTTTGGCGCGGTCAAAGCCGATGGCTTCATAGGCTGCCATTTCGGTTTGGCCCTTGGGCGTCAGCCGGGCAATGCGGCGACGGCGGTCGGCGGGGTCGGTTTCCGTCTGGATCAGCCCTTCGGATTCCAGGCTGCGCAGGAAGCGGCTGAGAAGGCCTGAGTCAAGATCAAGCCGGTCGCGGATGCGGGCGACATCAGTGCCTTCGGGACGGACAAGCTGCAACACACGCGCCATGCCAAGGGGGCGGCCCCGGCCAAGGAATGAGGTATCCAGTGCCCCGACCTCGCGCGTGACGGCGCGATTGAAGCGGCGAAGGCGGGCGATGGGGTCAAGGGGCATGGCAGACCTTGGTCAGATATTTTAGCGGACTTTAGTCAGGTAATATGAAAACACAAGCGATCAGAATGCCCCACTGGTGGAATCGCATGAACTGGGGCTAACTCGCGCAAAACGGGAGGGTGACGGTGCTTACACGGCGCATGTTGTTGGGCGGGCTTCTGGCCGGTGCGGCGCTGCCAGCGCTGGGCGAGACCATGGCAACCTCGCCCCGTCCGATGCCGAGACCGGGGTCAACGGGTGCTGGCCATGCGGCGGGTGGCGTTTCAGCGGGCGAAGTCGCCGACCTGATCGCGGCGGCCAAGTTGGGCGGCGAGGTCGCCTTTGTGCTGGTTGATGGCAAGTCGGGCGACGTGCTTGATTCAAGAAACCCCGAGCTGCTGCTGCCCCCGGCCAGCGTGGCCAAGACGGTGACGTCGCTTTTCGCGCTGGAAAAGCTGGGGGCAGGGTTCCGGTTCAAGACGCGGGTGCTGGCAACCGGGCCGGTATCGGGCGGTATCGTGCAGGGCGATCTGGTGCTGGTGGGTGGGGGCGATCCGACCTTGCAGACCGACCAGTTGGGCGATCTGGTGGCGCGGCTGACGGCGGATGGGCTGAAGGGCGTGACGGGGCGGTTCCTGTATTGGGAAGGCGCGTTGCCGCAGTTGACGGAAATCGCCGCCGATCAGCCAGAGCATGTCGGCTATAACGCCGCGATTTCCGGGTTGAACCTGAATTTCAACCGGGCCTATTTCGAATGGAAGAAGGCGGGCGGCGACTGGACTTGCACAGTTGACGCGCGGGGCGACCGGTTCGTTCCGGTGGTCGAGATGGTCGAGGTTTCGGTCGCCAAGCGGGATGCGCCCTTGTTCACCTACAAGGCGGGCAAGGTCGAGAAATGGACGGTCGCCTCGTCTGCCTTGGGCAAGGATGGCAGCCGTTGGTTGCCGGTGCGCGATCCGGGGGCCTATGTGGCCGAAGTGTTCCGCACTTTGGCGCGCGCCCAGGGGATCAAGCTGGACAAGGCGGACCGGGCCGATGCGCTGCCTGCCGGGACCGAACTTGGGCGGGTGGAAAGCGAGGCCTTGCCGGACCTGTTGCAGGACATGTTGAAGTTTTCGACCAACCTGACGGCGGAATGCGTCGGGCTGGCGTCTTCGGGGCAGTCGGGGCTGAAAGCCTCGGCCAAGGCGATGTCGGATTGGGTGGGGCAGGTCTTTGGTGTCGCGTTCGACATGCATGACCATTCCGGGCTTGGCGGGACGTCGCGGGTGACGGCGGCGGGCATGGCACGGATGCTGGTGCAGGCCGAACGCGAAAAGCGCGGGTTGAAGGCGATCCTGAAAGAGGTCGGGATGAAGGACGACAAGGGCAATGTGATCGAAGGCAGCAAGGTCAAGGTCGTGGCCAAGTCGGGGACGCTGAACTTTGTCTCGGCCTTGGCCGGGTATATCGTGCCTCCGGGCGGGCGGGAACTTGTGTTCGCGATCTTCACCGGCGACCCGGCCCGGCGCGATGCCGTGCCGGTCGCCCTGCGCGAGGAACCCGAAGGCGGCCATGCCTGGACCAAACGCTCACGCCGGTTGCAGGGGCAGTTGATCAACCGTTGGGCCGGGGCCTATGGCTGAAGGCATCGCAAGGCCTGGTGTCGCCAGGCGCAAAGGGGAACGGATGAAGCAGGGTCTTGGAAGCACTGGTTTGGCGGTCCTGCTTGCGGTGGTTCCGCTGGTCGGCATGGCGGGGTCCGGACGAGCCGAGGATTACCCCTATTCCGGGGCCTACGCGCCATCGGATGAGACGCTGACCGGCGAGACGCTGGCGCTGCGCTGCGCGCTGTCGTTTGTCGAGCAGCGGGCCAATGGTGACTGGTTCATCTATCATGTCGATCTGGACGCCTTCCGGACGGACAGGACAGTGCGGTTCTATCAGGCTTCGAACGGGCATTGTGATTTTGACGCCGCCCGGAACGTGGAAACCTGCGCGACCTTTGTCGACATCGCCTCTCCGGCGGGCGAAGGCGAAATCCTGTATGACGTTGCGACCAGCATCGGCGCCGACCGGGTCACGACGGCCTTCTTTGACGATGTGACCGAGCTTGATGCCGCGCTTGCCGATCCGGCCCTTCTGACCCAGGCCGTGCAGCAGAACTTTGATCGCTGCCCGGTTCCGATCGAGACGCTTTCGACCTTGATCGCGCCCGGCCTGTCAACGGCCACGCAGGACACGATCAACAGCCTGCGCTTTCCCGATCCGTCGCTTCTGGCGGATCCGCTGGTCGATCTTCTGGCAAAGCGCCTGCAAGAGATGTAGGCCGGCCGCGCCACCCGGTCAGGGGCGGTAGCGTTTTGCCACCGTCTTGGCGATGTTCGAGGCGATGTTCGCCGCCTTCCACCCGGTCAGGTCGCGTAAGATTTCGGCTTCGTCCTGAATGCGCTTGCGGGTGTCGGCGACGTATTGCTTGCCTTCCTCGCAGGTAATCTCGCCCTCGAACGGGTGGTTCATCACATAGCGGCCCTGAAAGTTGTCGCGGTTGTCGGTGACGGCGAATTTCAGGTCTTCAAAGAAGCTGGTCTTCGAATAGCGGATGTGCAGGCGGGTGACGAAAAGATTGGGGGTCGCGGCCTCGGCCTTGCTGACCCAGGTGACGCCAAGGGCTTTCATCTCGTCATGGGTCAGGGGATCATCGGCGCAGGGGTCGCACCAGGCCATGTCCCAAGCATATTCCAGGAAGGCCGCGTTGTCGCCCGCCGCGCGGTTGAACATGGCGCGGTAGAACTGCGGGAAGACCTGGGCGACGAAGACGGGGACGTCGATGTTGGAAGGGACTTCCTTGGTCATGTAATTGGTCAGCGCGACCCGGCCTTCCTTGGCCAGCGCCAGCACGATCAGGTCTTGCGGGCCATCGCCGTTCAGCTTGCCCAACTGGATCGGCAGCATGAAGTCCTTGGACTTGAAATGCAGTTGCAGGGGTTCAAGGTCCTGGGTCGCATCGGCGGCGTGGCGGGTCAGGTTCACCTTGGCGACGAAGAATTTCATCCCCATGTCGATGTAGCCCTTCAACGCGGCTTCGGCCCCTTCGGGAAGCTGATAGCCTTCGCCGCGCAGAAATTCGGCCAGCCCGTCGGACTGCTTGGCGGACAGCATCTGGATGTCATAGGAACCGACCGCAAATTCGCGTTCGATGGTGACGCCAAGCGAGCGGGCGCCTTGGCGGCGTTCGGCGCTAGAAGGTTCGTCGTCGGGGGCCGCGCCGACCACCATTTCATAAAGGACTTCCGGTTCACAGGGGTCGCTATCGAAATACTCCACCAGCCTTGGCGCGGTATAGCGGTCCAGATGCGCGACGGTGTCGGCGGGGACGGTCGTCACCTGATCGCGGTTCAGGACCTTGGGCGTTGGCACGATCACCGCGAATTCGGACGGGTCGCCGGTATAGTCGGACGACATGGTGATGACCGAATTGTTCCCGGACCTGGTGTAGACGACCATCGAGCCCTGATTGTAAAGCTCACCATCCGCGCGGGCGACGTAGAAGCCGCAGAAGGCTTGGGCTGCTGGGGCTGTCAGGGAAAGGGCGGCAAGGATCAGTCGGAAAAGAGATTTGCGCATCGGGGGCTCCTGCAATGCAATGGGGGCAGCGTGATCCGCCGCCCCGTGTTAGGCAATAGCAGAGTTGGGGACTTAGGCCTTGCGGGCCAGTTCCATCGCCTGCGCCAGCACGTCAGCGTCGCCGATGTGGTTCATCAGGATCAGGATCAGACGGGCGTTCAGGGCGTGGCTTTCGGCCTCGCTCAGCCCCTCATGCGTGGCGATCAGGCGGGCATAGCTGTCGTCGGGGCGGGACAGGTTCGGGGTGGTGATCAGCATCAGGCGTCCTTTCCCAGCGCGCGGGCGAGGGCCTTGGTGACCGCCGCTTCGTCATAGGTTTCCCAGCGGGCGGCGACATGGTGGTCGGGGCGGATCAGGTAGACGGCCCCGTTTGCGCTGCCCAGATAGCGTGCCGTCAGTTCGGGCGTGGTGGTCAGGGCAAGGCGGGGGATGGTCTGGCCGTGGGCGGTCAGGGTCTCGGGCGCGTCGGCGTTGATCGTCAAGAGGGTGAAGCCGGTGGAGAGCCGGTTCAGAAGCCAACCCTCGGGCGTCGGCGCATCGGGGCAGACAGAACCGGGGCGGCTGCGCGGGGGCATCTGATCGCTGTCCGGGCCATTCAGGGCAGACCCGTCATAGGTGCAGGGCACCGACAACCGGCCCGAGTTCACGATGGTCCGGGCAAAGGGCTGCGTCGCGGCAAGGTCAAGCACCGCATTGCGGAACATCTTCGACACCGGCGATTTCGGGGTGATGAAATCGGTCGCGCGGGTGGAGTTCAGGATATTCTCATCCGCGCCGTGGATGCGTTCGACTTCGTAGGTATCCAGCAGGCTGTCGGGCGCTTGCCCGGCCATTACGGCGGCCAGTTTCCAGCCAAGGTTGTCGACGTCCTGCAAGCCGGAATTCGCCCCGCGCGCGCCAAAGGGCGAGACCTGATGCGCGGCGTCGCCCGCGAAAAGGACGCGGCCATGCCGGAAGCGGTCCATCCGGCGGCACTGGAACGTGTAGATCGAGGTCCAGACAAGGTCATAGCTGACATCCGGCCCCAGCATCGCATCGACCCGGGCGCGGATCTTGGCGGGGTCAAGCTCGGCCTTGCGGTCGATGTCCCAGCCCAGTTGAAAGTCGATCCGCCAGACATCGTCGGGCTGTTTGTGGAGGAGCGCGGAGGCCCCGGATTTGAAATGCGGTTCGAACCAGAACCAGCGTTCGGTCGGGAAGTCGGCCTTCATCCGGACGTCGGCGATCAGGAAGTTGTCTTCGAACACCCGCCCGTCAAAGCCCAGACCCAGCATGCCGCGCAGGGGGCTGCGGGCACCGTCGCAGGCGATCAGCCAGTCGGTCCGCAGGGTATAGGAACCGTCCCGCGTGTCGATTTCCAGCGTCGCCCCGGTGGCATCGGGGGTGACTTGGGTGACGCGGTTGCCGCCCCGCATCTCGATCGGCGCGCCCTTGGCTTGCGCGGCAAGGATGGCGTCGTGCAGGTATTTCTCGAAATAGGGCTGCTGCAGGTTGATGAAGGCCGGGAAGGCATGGCCGCCTTCTGGGAGCAGGTTGAATTCATACAAGAGCCGGTCGTCGTGGAACACCTTGCCGACGTTCCAGACGACACCCTTGTCCATCATCGGTCCGGCAGCGCCCAGACGGTCGCAAATCTCCAGACAGCGCTTGGAGAAGCAGATGGCGCGGCTGCCTTCACCCACGCCTTCGTTGTCGTCCAGGACCAGAACCGGCACGCCGCGCAGGCCAAGGTCCAGCGCCATGGCAAGGCCCACCGGGCCGCCACCGACGACGATGACCTTGTGATGGGCCGGAGTGGTGCGGTCCTGATCAGCGGACCGGGCATAGGGGTAAAGGGTGAAGGCAAGCGTGGAATGTGCGGTCATGGTTTACCCCTGCAATGCGGCCCACATCTGAAGGTCGCGCTCGGCGGTCCAGATGCGGGGATGACTGATCCCGCGCGCTTCGTCATAGGCGCGGGCGACGTTGAAGGGCAGGCAGTGTTCGTAGATCGCATAATCCTTGAACTTGGGGTCGCATTCGGCGCGACAGGCGTCCCAGGCTTCTTTCAGGCTGCCGTTCCGGGCGGCGACGCGGGCGACGGGCTTGTAGGTGGACTCGACGAAGTCCTTGGTTCGGTCCAGCGCCGAATTCACCGCCTTTGACCCGATCACCGCATCCCCCCGACCGGGTGCTATGGCGTCAAGGTCATAGGCGCGGATTGCCTCCAACGTAGGCCCCCATTCGGCGAAATGGCCGTCGCCGCAGTAGCAGGCGGAATGGGCCTCGACGATGTCGCCGGTGAACATCACGTTCTGGTCGGGGACATGGATCACCGCATCCCCCGCCGTATGGGCGCGTCCAAGCTGCAGGATGTCGACCCGGCGCTTGCCCAGCCAGACGGTCATCTTGCCGTTGAAGGTGGTGGTGGGCCAAGTCAGGCCAGGAATGCTTTCGTGGCCCTGGAACAAGCGCGGGAACCGCTGGAATTCACTGTCCCAATCCTCTTGCCCGCGTTCCGCCACCATGTTGCGGGCGGCTTCCGACATGATCACCTGCGGGGCGTGGAAGGCGCTGGCACCAAGGACGCGGACCGCGTGGTAGTGGGTCAGGACGACATGGGAAATCGGCTTGTCGGTCACGCCCCTTATGCAGTCAATCACCTTCTGCGCCAGGCGCGGGGTGGCCTGCGCCTCGACCACCATCACGCTGTCATCCCCGATGATCACACCTGAATTCGGGTCACCCTCGGCGGTAAAGGCGTACAGCCCCTCGCCGATCTCGGTGAAGCTGATCTTCTTTTCCGACAGGTCACCCTGCGATGCGAAAGCCTTGGTCACTGTGAATTCCTTTCCGGGTGGACGGAGACGGCAAGTCGTGCTGTTCTTGGCGCATGATCGTGCAAGGTCGAACCTATGTCCTGCTTGCCGTGATGTTCGCGGTGCAGGGTCTTGCGCTGGCGGCGATGGGGCATCCGTGGATCTGAAAATGCGGCACCGTCAAGCTGTGGCATGGCCAGGTGTTCAGCTCCGAGAATTCGCAGCATCTGACGAACTGGTACACGTTCGGCCATATCAACCACGGGCTTCTGTTCTTTGGCCTGTTCTGGCTGATCGCCCGGATCCGTGGCCTGGACTGGCGTCTGCTGGCGGTCGGGGTGACCGGGCTGTTGTGGGAGGTGGGCGAAAACACCGACCTTGTGATCAACCGCTTTCGCGAAGTGACGATCTCGCTGGATTACTATGGCGATTCCGTCATCAACTCGGTCGCCGACAGCATCTTCATGGTGCTTGGCTTCCTGATTGCCGCGCGTGTGCCGGTCTGGGCGACGGTCGTCCTTGTCCTTGGTACCGAAGTGCTGACGACCGCCGTCGTCCGCGACGGGCTGGCCTTGAACACGCTGATGCTGATCTATCCGATCGACGCGGTCCGCGACTGGCAGAGGGCGGGCTGGGTGCATTAGGACCTCGCGTAGGGGTCCGGCAGGGCGGGGATGACCTGGCCCACGCAGTCGCCAAAGCCGATGGTATAGCCGTCGCCCTTACACTGCCCGCGCAGGGTCAGGGTGTCGTTGTCCTCGATGAAGGTGCGGGTGCCATTGCCGACCGCAATCGGTTCCTTGCCGCCCCAGCTAAGCTCCAGAAGGCTGCCACGGCTGTCCTTGGTCGGGCCGGAAATGGTGCCCGAACCCAGAAGATCGCCGGTGTTCATCGGGCAACCGCTGGTGGTGTGATGCGCCAGTTGCTGCGCGGCGGAATAGTACATCTCGGCATAGTTGGTGCGGGAGATGACGGTTTCCACCCCACCTTCCGGGGTCAGGCCGACCTCCAACGCGATGTCGTAAAGCATCGGCCCCGGTTCCTGCAGATGCGGCAAGAGGTCGATCGCGCGTGCGGGGGTAGACGTGCGGAAGGGTTCCAGCGCCGCCTTCATCACGATCCAGGGGGAGATCGTGGTCGCGGTCGCTTTGGCCTGAAACGGACCCAGCGGCTGGTATTCCCAGGCCTGGATGTCGCGCGCCGACCAGTCGTTCAGAAGGACATAGCCGAAGATCATCGCGTCGGCCTCGGCCACGGTCACCGGGCCATCGGACGGCGTGCCGACCACGGCGCCCATCTCAAGCTCGATGTCAAAGCGGCGGCTGCGCTGGAAGGCGGGGACGGCATGGTCCGGACCCTTCACCTGCCCCCAGGGGCGGCGCACCGGCGTGCCGGACACGACGACCGAGGACGCCCGCCCGTTATAGCCGATCGGGATATGCAGCCAGTTCGGCGGCAGGGCGTTTTCCGCCCCCCGGAACATGGTGCCGACATTGGTCGCGTGATGGCGACCGGCGTAGAAATCAGTGTACTCGCTGACAAGGAAAGGAAGGTGCAGGTCCACCTTGGCAAGGGGCGCAAGATGGGGCTCGACTGCGGCCTGATCATTCGAACCTTCCGCCAAAAGCACTGTCAGTTGCGCCCGCAGCACCGCCCAGACCTCGGCTCCCGCCTCCATCAGGTCGTTCCAGAAAGGCACGTCCAGAAACGGGCCGCCGGCAAGTGAAAGCAGGCCCTCCTCCTCCAGTGCGGCCACGTCCAGCACGAAATCCCCGATGGCCACGCCACAGCGCGGCTCTTCTTCGCCAGTTGAAAACACCCCGCAGGGCAGGTTGTTCAGCGGGAACGGATGGCCCGGCGCATTGGCGCTTGTCACCCACGACTTCAAAAGACCCAAGGCTTGGCCCATCCTCTTGGCAAAAATACTCCACGGGGGTCCGGGGGTGTGAAACCCCCGGTCCGCCGATCATCACTTTACGCCCGGCGTCCCGTCGAACTTTTTCTCAAGGCTGCCCCAGCAGTCGATGTAATCGTCCTGCAGATGTCCCGCCGTCGCTGCCCATTCGGTCAGGTGCTGCGGGAAGCGGGTCTCGATCATGAAACTCATCGTGTCATCTTGCTTGACTGGCACCATCGGTTCGTTCGAGGCATGCTCAAAGGCGTTCAGGTCCGGCCCGTGCGGCAGCATGCAATTGTGCAAGGACATGCCGCCTGGGACAAAGCCCTTGGGCTTGGCATCATAGACGCCATAGATGTTGCCCATCAGTTCGGACATGACGTTCTTGTGGTACCACGGCGGGCGGAAGGTGTTCTCGGCCACCATCCAGCGTTCGCGGAATAGCACAAAGTCGATATTTGCGGTGCCTTCGATGCCCGAAGGGGCGGTCAGAACTGTGAAAATCGAAGGATCGGGGTGGTCGAACAGGACCGCGCCAATCGGGCAATAGGTGCGCAGGTCGTATTTCACCGGGGCATAGTTGCCGTGCCAGGCGACGACGTCCAGCGGGCTGTGGCCGATCTCGGTCACATGGAACTGGCCGCACCATTTGACGTAGACCTTGGACGGAACCTCGCGGTCCTCATAGGCGGCGACCGGGGTCTTGAAGTCGCGCCGGTTGGCCATGCAGTTGGCGCCGATCGGGCCCCGACCGGGAAGCTGGAACTTCTGCCCGTAGTTTTCGCAGACAAAGCCGCGCGCGGGGCCTTCCAGCACCTCGACCCGATAGACGAGGCCGCGCGGCAGGATGGCGATTTCCTTCGGCTCAAGGTCGATCACGCCCAGTTCCGTGCAGAAGCGCAGGCGACCTTCTTGCGGGACGACGAGGAGTTCACCGTCGGCCGAGAAGAAATACTCGTCCTCCATGCTGGTATTGACCAGATACATGTGGCTGGCCATGCCTGCTTGGGTGCCCACATCGCCCGCCGTGACCATCGTGCGCATGCCGGTGATCCAGGTCAAACGCTCACCCTGCGGCACGGCGACCGGGTCCCAGCGGTATTGGCCAAGGCTGATGATGTCGGGGTTGATGTTCGGCGCGGACTTCCAGTGCGGGACCGCGATCTTCTGGAACCGATGCGTATGCTTGACCGAAGGCCGGATGCGGTAGCACCAGGTGCGTTCGTTCTGGTGGCTGGGTGCGGTGAATGCGGTCCCCGAGAGCTGTTCGCCGTAAAGCCCGTAGTTGCATTTCTGCGGGCTGTTCATGCCCTGCGGCAGGGCACCGGGCAGCGCCTCGGTTTCAAAATCATTGCCGAAGCCGGGCATATAGCCTTCGTGCGGGCCCGCGACGGAAGCGGCGCGGATCATGCCCTTGGGCAGGGAATGGCTGGTCATCTGGTCCTCCGGTCTGGCGGCGGGGTGTCGAATCTGTGGGAATAATTAGTTGCGATTGCAACCAAGTCAAGCTAAACTTGTTATGCAATGCGGGGGTAACGGGCGATGACGATCCGGCTTTACGACTATTGGCGCAGTTCGGCTTCGTACCGGGTGCGGATCGGGTTGAACCTGCTGGGGCTGGCTTATGAGGCGGTTGCGGTCGACCTGACCAAGGGCGAACAGCGCGGCGCGGCCAATCTGGGGCGGAACCCGCAAGGCCTTGTTCCTGCATTGGAAATTGACGGTCTTCTGCTGACGCAATCGCTGGCGATCCTTGAGTATCTGGACGAAACCCGCCGCGCCGGATGGCTGCCCGCCGATCCCGGTGGCCGCGCGCGGGTGCGGGCCTTGGCGCAGGCGGTGGCGGTGGACATTCACCCCGTCTGCAACCCGCGCGTCGCACGATTTGCCGAAACGCGGGGCGGCATTCCGCTGGCTGACTGGATGGGTCAGTTCATTCCGCTGGGGCTTGAAGGTGTCGAGGGATTGCTGGCGCAAGGGACCGCGGGGCGGTTCTGCAACGGCGACAGTGTCAGCCTTGCCGACATCTGTCTGGTGCCGCAGGTCTATAACGCCCGGCGCTGGAATGTGTCTTTGGACCCCTTCCCTCGCGTCAGGGCGATTGCCGAGGCCTGCGAAGCGCTGCCCGCCTTTGCCGCCGCGCATCCTGACCGGGTGCAGCCAGCATGACACGGGCACCCGACCGTTTCGACCTAGAAAGCTTTCTGCCCTACCTGCTGAACCAAGCGGCCGAGGCGACGTCACGCGCGTTTCAGGCGGTCTACCGCGACCGCTATGGCATGACGAGAACGCAGTGGCGGGTGCTGGCGCATCTGGGGCAGTTCGGCGCGATGACGGCCCGGGATATTTGCGCACGAAGCCATATCGAGAAGACCAAGGTCAGCCGCGCGGTGGCGGCGTTGGAGGGTGACGGGATGCTGGCCCGCGCACCTTCGCCCGAGGATGGGCGGGCGGAAATCCTGTCGCTGACTGCAAGGGGCCGTGCGGCCTATGCCGAACTGGGGAACCTCGCACAGGCGCATGACCGCACGCTGCGGGGGACGGTCGGGCCAGAAGCCTCGGCCAAGCTGGACGAGATGCTGCGGCGGTTGATCGACGCGCCTTGAATGCGTTGCCGAAGCCTTTGCAGGCTTCGTTACGATGTCTTCGAAGAAATCGTGCCCTTGGCGATCCAGCCGTCGATGATGTTCAATGCGGCATCACTGAAAGCGGCGTCGTTGATATGGGCGTCAAGGTCCACCAACCGGACATTCGGCGGGCAGGCCTTGCGGATTTCCGTGACAAAAGCAGCCAGCGCGTCGGCGTCGTGCAGGGGGCCGCCTTCGCGGTCCCATTCGTTGCCGCCCATGGTGGGCAGGATGAAGACGGTTTCACCCTTGGCCCCGGCCAGCTTGTCCATGATCGTTCGCGCGACCTTGCGGCGGCCTTCGGCGTCCAGCACGACCGACGAGAGAAGGCGGTTGTGGGCGTGGTCTGGCAGGCCTTCAAGATGCGTGGGTTTGGGTTGCCAGCCGACCAGATCGACAAGGTCATAGCACCCGATGGAAACGATCTGCGGAATGCCCCTTGCCCCGGCGCTGGTCATCCGGTCGCCACCCGCGCTGATGGCCGAGCCGAACAGATGGTTGCCCACCTCTTGCGGCGCAAAGTCCAGCACGGCGGCAAAGGCGCCCTCAGCCGCCAGCGATTCAAAAGCCCGCCCGCCCATGCCGGTGGCGTGGAAGACCGCGACTTCGAACCCCCGTGCCTCCAACGCCGGTTTCAGGCTGACCATATAGCGCAAGACCGTCTTGCCGAAGCTGGTCATCCCGATCAGCGGGCGGTCGCGTTTCGGGGGTTCCACCGCGCGGGCCGCACCCAAAACGGCCCCGGCGGCCTGCGAAAGCGAGGCCTTGCAAATCGAGTTCAACCCGTAAAGCCCGCCCGCCCACAGGATCATCTGCACATCGGCGGCAATGCGTTCGGGCGGCAGCATCGGCGAGAAGCTGACGGTCGAGACGATGTATTTCGGCACGCCCAGGGGCAGGGCCGAGCAGAGGTCAAGCGCAAGGTCGGTACCCATCGACCCGCCCAGCACGATCACCCCGTCGAATTTGCCTGCGCGGTGCAACTGCTGTGCCAGCGTGGCCGAGCCCCGCGCCATGACCTGCATGGCGAAATTCTCATCCTCGGACGCGATGGCGGCGTCTATCGACGACCCTGCGGCTTCCGCGACCTGGTGCTTGGAAATGTCGGTGGCCGCCTTGGGGTTGCCAAGGACCGACACGTCCATCGACAGCACCTGCCCCCCCTGCGCGCGGATGACGCCGCAGAGATAGGAAAGTTCGTCGTCCTTGGTGTCATAGGTGCCGACGACAAGGATGGTGGTCATAGCTGGATCCATGCGGTCTTGAGATCGGTGTACTTCTCCAGCGCATGCAGGGACTTGTCGGCCCCGTTGCCGGATTGCTTCATCCCCGACAGGGGCACGGTGACATCTGACCCGCCATAGGTGTTGACGTGGACGACACCCGACCGGATGCCCCGGATCATCCGGTGGGCGCGCGAAAGGTTCGCGGTCCAGACGCCCGCGGCAAGGCCGAAGTCGCTGGCATTGGCAAGGCGCAGGGCGTCGGCCTCTTCCTCAAACGGGGTGACGGCAAGGACCGGGCCGAAGACCTCTTCGCGGTAGAGGCGATGTTCGGGCCGGACGCCGGTGACGATGGTCGGGTCCATGTAGTAACCGCCGGTCTCCTGCAAGGCACGACTGCCGCCGGTGACCACCTCGCCGCCCTCGCGGGTGGCGTCGGCGACAAAGCCAAGGTTGCCTTCAAGCTGGGTCAGCGAGTTCACCGCGCCGACCTGGGTGTCCAGGTGCAGCGGGTTGCCGGGGGTCAGCTTGCGCGTGGCGGCTGCGAGTTCGGCGACAAAGGCGTCGTGGACGGACGCCTGCACCAGCAACCGCGAGCCCGCCACGCAGACCTGCCCGGCATTGCGAAAGATCGCGGTCGCGGCGGCCATGGCGGCAGCGGACAGGTCGGGGGCATCGGCGAAGACGATGTTCGGGGACTTGCCGCCCAGTTCCAGATAGCAGCGCTTCAGGTTCGATTGCGCCGAGTATTGCAACAGCCTGCGGCCCGTCGCGCCGGACCCGGTGAAGACCATGACATCGACGTCTGGCGACAGCGCCAGCGCCTCGCCCGTCACCCGTCCGGGGCCGGTCACGACGTTGAAGACACCGGGCGGCACGCCCGCCTCCAGCGCCAGCGCGGCAAGGCGGAGGAGGGAAAGGGAAGCCGTCTCGGCCGGCTTCAGCACGACCGAATTGCCGGTCGCCAAGGCGGGCGCAATCTTCCACGACCCGATCATCAGGGGGAAGTTCCACGGCACGATAGCGCCCACCACCCCCACGGGTTCGCGGTGGATCAGGCCAAGCACATTCGGCGCGGTGGGGGCGATTTCGCCGTAAATCTTGTCGATGGCTTCCGCGTAATAGCGGAACGTCTGCGCCGCGCTGCCGGGTTCGGCCTTCAGCGCCATCGAAATCTCGGTCCCGTTGTCGCGAACGCCAAGGACGGCCAGTTCAACGGCATGTTTCTCGATCAGGTCGGCAAGGCGGTGCAAAACGGCCTTGCGACCGGCAGGGGCCATGCGCGACCAGCGGCCATCCTCGAACGCGGTGCGGGCGGCGGCGGTGGCGCTGGCCACATCGGCTGCGCTGGCGGCTGACAGCGTCGTCAGGACCGAGCCGTCGATGGGCGACAGGACTGGCGTCTCGCCGCCCTGGCCATCACGCCACTGACCGTCGATCAGCAGTTTCTGCGCGGGAACGGGTGTCCGGGCGAGCGTGTCGATATCGGCTTGGGTCAGGGCCATGGTCGTTTCCAATTGGCATGAAAAAGGGCGGCCCATTACAGGCCGCCCCGGTTTGACAAAGGATCAGAGCTTGTTCTTGCCCAGATCGGCAAAACGGCCCGGATCGCGGCCTTTCAGCATGGCGGCAAGCGCAATGCCGATCACCAGCGCTACGATGGTCAGGCCGGGCAGGATCCACGACAGGTTTCCCGCAGCCCCGGTCAGGGCACCGAAGTCCATGAAGATCTTGGCGAACAGCGCCGCCATGATCAGGCCCGAGATTGCGGGCAGGATCTTGGTGGACAGTGCGCTTTCCCCCTGCGCATCGCGCGAGAAGTAGGCGATGACAGCGAAGGAGGTCAGCGCCATCAGGCCCAGAAGCCCCAGCGTGCCAAGCTGCGTCAGCCAGACGAACAGGTTGAACACCGGGTCCAGCCCCTGGGCGACGAACAGCGACACCACGGCCAGTGCAAGGACGGTCTGGATGATCGAGCCGATATGCGGCGACAGGTGCTGCGCATGGGTGGTGCCCACGCGGTCGGGCAGGATGCCTTCGCGGCCAGCCACGAACTTGTAGCGGGCGACGGCATTGTGGAAGGCCAGCACGGCGGCGAAGATCGAGGTCATGAACAGCACGCCCATGATCATCGAAGCGGTCGCGCCCAGATAGGTATCGGCCAGGATGAACAGGAAGGCGGACGGATCGGGCAGGCCCTGCAGCGTCGGCATCAGGTTGTCGACACCGATCCCCATGGTCATCAGCCAAGCGGTGATGGTGTAGAAGATGCCGATGGCCAGAACGGCAAGGTAGGTCGCCTTGGGAACGGTGACCGAGGGGTTCCGCGCCTCTTCCGAATAGATCGTGGTGGCTTCAAAGCCGATGAAGCCCGCGAAGCAGAACAGGAAGGCGATGGAATAGGTCCCGCTGAAGATCTGCGACGGCTGGAACGGCACCGCGTTCAGACCCGCGGCCCCGCCCTTGACCAGGATCACCGCGTTCAGTGCGACGACGATCAGGAACTCCAGCGCCACCAGGACAACCAGAACCTTGGCCGACAGGTCGACCTGCCGATAACCCAGCACCGCGACCAGCGCGATGGCGATGTAGGACCAGACGTACCACGGAAGCTCCAGCCCGAAGCCGGCGAAGGTGCCCGAGGCGACCGCACCCAGCAGGCCCAGAAGGCCGATCTGCATCGCGTTGTAGGACAGGATCGCGACCATCGCCGCGCCGCCGCCCAGATGGCCGCCAAGGCCCTGCGCGGTAAAGGCATAGAAGGCGCCCGCGTTCTTCACATGCCGCGCCATGGCGACATAGCCGACCGAGAAGGCCAGAAGGATCAGGGTCACGATGGCGAAGGCCCCGGCGATACCCGCGCCGTTGCCCAGAAGCATCGAGGGCGGAATGCCGCCGCCCGCACCCGTCAGGGGTGCCGCGGCCGAGACGACCATGAAGGTGATCGCGCCGACGCCAAGGGCGTCCTTGCGCAAGGCTTTCGATGGGGTTCCCATATCAGACATCATGTCCCCCGAGTGCATAAGGATGCGTCATTCGCGTCTTCCCTTCCCTTTGGTTCCGGTTGGCGCAGGCGTAGCCCGCCCGTCGTAGATGGTTTATTATTCGAACCGACGGTTCAAAATCAATTTGACAGACCCCGCAGGTTTCTGTCAACTGAAATGAAGGCACGGCGGAACTGCCAAGTAAACCGCCGTGATCAGAAGAATCAGGTCGACAGATGGGCACGGTCTCCAAAGCGCTGGAATTGCTGGACCTCTTTACCCGAGGGCGGCCCCAGATCGGCCTGTCGGAACTGGCGCGCCTGTCGGATGTGAACAAGGCCACCTGCTACCGACTGATGTCCGAACTGCAGAATCACGGGCTGGTCGAACAGGTCGGCGCCGCGCGGGAATACCGGCTGGGGCCCGCGGTCCTGCGGCTTTCCGCATTGCGCGAGGCGCATGTCCCGATGCGTGAGGCCGCGATGCCGGTGCTGCAGGAACTGGCCCGCGTCACGGGTGAAACCGCGCATGTGTCGGTGCTTTCCTGCGGGCAGTTGCGGTCGATTGCGCATGCCTATTCCGGGGCTTTCGGGACCAAGGTCATCATGGATGACGTGCATGTGCTGCCGTTCCATGCCACATCCTCTGGCATGGCGGTGCTGGCCCATCTGGACGGCGCGAACCAGACGGCCGAGTTGCAGAAACCGCTGCTGTCGCGCACCGCGAATACGGAAACCGATCCCGCCAAGCTTGCCCAACGCCTGCGCGACATCGCAGCCCTTGGCTATGCCGAAAGCGCCGGGGGCTATGAGGCCGAAGTGCATTCCTTTGCGGTGCCCCTGTTCGACAGTGCGGGCGCCTGTTCGGGCGGCCTGGCCGTGGCCAGCCCGCGCAGCCGCGTGACACCTGACCAGACCCGCGTGACGCTGGCCGCCCTGACCCGCGCGGGCCGAGAATTGACCGAGCTTTGGGGTGGCACCCTGCCCCCCGCGATAGATGACAAATGGCGCGCACTGGCGTGACGAAAGGACCAAACCGATGAAAGACGCGAATTTCCTGAAGGCCAACAATGCAAGGTCGATCTGGCACCCGATGACCGCGCCCGCCGACAGTCTGGCGCAGCCGCCGGTGATCGTGACTGGGGCTGCAGGCGTGCGGATCACCGACATTGACGGGCACAATGTCGTGGATGCCGTGGGGGGGCTGTGGAACGTAAATCTTGGCTATTCCTGCCAGCCGGTAAAGGATGCCATCGCCGCCCAACTGGACGCGCTGCCCTATTATTCCACCTTCCGCGGCACCTCGAACGACAAGGTGATCGAACTGGCCGAGGAACTGCGGGCCTTCTTCGAGCCTGACGGGCTGACGCGGTCCTTCTTCACCAGCGGTGGCTCGGACTCGGTCGAAACCGCGCTGCGCCTGTCGCGGCAGTATCACAAGATCAAGGGCGAGCCGGGGCGGATCAAGTTCCTGTCCCTGAAGAAGGGCTATCACGGCACCCATTTCGGCGGCGCCTCGGTGAACGGCAATGCGAACTTCCGCACGGCCTATGAACCCTTGCTTCCGGGCTGCCACCACATCCCCGCGCCCTATACCTATCGCAACCCCTTCAACGAAACCGATCCCGAAAAGCTGGCCAAGCTGTGCCTTGCCGCATTGGAGGATGAAATCGCCTTTCAGGGTGCGGCCACCATCGCCGCCTTCATCATGGAACCCGTGCTGGGCGCAGGTGGCGTCATCCCGCCGCATCCGTCCTTCATGCCGGGGGTCGAGGCGATCTGCCGGAAGAACGGTATCCTCCTCATCGCCGATGAAGTGATCACCGCCTTTGGCCGCACCGGGGCCTGGACCGGCAGTCGCCTTTGGGGCGTGAAGCCCGACTTCGCCTGCACTGCCAAGGCCATCACCAATTCCTACTTCCCCTTCGGCGCGGTGATGATCGCCGAAGGCGTGGCGCAAGTGTTTGAGAGCGACACCTCGGGCAAGGCCGCCATTGGCCATGGCTACACCTATTCCGGTCACCCGGTCGGTGCAGCGGCTGCGCTGGCCTGCCTTGCCGAAACCAAGCGGCTGAAGGTCAACGAAAACGCCGCCGCGCGGGGGGCTGAACTGTTCGCGGGCGTGCGGGCGCTGATGGAAAAGCACTCGCTGATCGGCGATGTCCGCGGCGGGCATGGGCTGATGATCGCGATGGAGCTGGTCGCGGACCGCAAGGCGAAGAAACCCGCTGACAAGGCGGTGACCGCCCGTGTTCAGGAAACCGCCTACCGTGAGGGCGCGATGGTCCGGGTGTCCGGCCCGAACATCATCCTGTCGCCGCCCCTAGTCATCACCAGCGCCGATGTGCAGACCATCCTCTCGGCGCTGGATGCGGGGCTCGCGGCAGCATGACCACCGGCTTCTGCTTTGACGAACGCACGCTTTGGCACTCGACGGGTGAGGCGGTCTTGTTTCTGCCTCCGGGCGGCTGGGTGCAGCCCGCGGCGGGCGGTGGCCATGCCGAAAGCCCGGAAACCAAACGGCGGTTCAAGAACCTGATGGACGCCTCGGGCCTGTCGCGAAAGCTTGCTCTTGAAAGCGCCCCGCCCGCGACGGATGAAGCCCTGCGCCGCATCCATCCCGAGACTTACCTCTCCGATTTCCGCCGCCTCTCACGCGGATCGGGCGGCAATCTGGGCGAGGAATCGCCCTTCAGCCATGGCGGGTTCGACATCGCCACGATCTCGACCGGCCTTGCCATTCACGCGATGGACAAAGTGCTGACCGGCGCTTGGCAGAACGCCTATTCCCTGTCGCGGCCCCCCGGGCATCACTGCCTGCCGCATATGTCGATGGGCTTTTGCCTTCTGGCCAATATCCCCGTCGCGATCGAGGAGATGAAGGCCCGCCACGGTTTGGCCAAGGTCGCGGTCATCGACTGGGACGTGCATCACGGCAACGGCACGCAGGCGATCTATTGGGACCGGCCCGATGTGCTGACGATCTCGCTGCACCAGAATGCCTGCTACCCGACGCATCTGGGGAGGGTGGCCGAACGCGGTGAGGGCAAGGGGACGGGCGCGAACATCAACATTCCCCTGCTGCCCGGTGGCGGACACGACAGCTATCTTGCCGCGATGGACCGGATCGTCCTGCCTGCCCTGCACCGCTTCCAGCCCGAGCTGATCGTGGTGGCCTCGGGCCTGGACGCCAACCCCTTCGACCCCTTGGCCCGGATGATGGCGCATTCCGGCACCTACCGCGCGATGACCCAGCGCCTGATGCAGGCGGCAGATGACCTTTGCGGCGGCAAGCTCGTCATGGTGCATGAGGGCGGCTATTCCGAAGCCTATGTTCCCTTCTGCGGTCATGCGATCATGGAAACCCTGTCGGGAGAGGCGACCGAGGTGGTTGACCCTTTCCTTGACGTCATCCTGCTGCAACAGCCGCCAGAGGAGTTCGTGGCATTGGAAAACCGGCGCTTGGGTGACATGGCCACGGCTTACGGTCTGGCGGGTGCCATTTGAGCGGGGATTTCGTCGCCCTTCTGGGCACCAAGGGCGGCCCCGCGATCCGCAAGGGATCGCCCATGCCGACCTCCTCCGTCCTGTCCTTGGGCGGTCAGATGGCCGTCATCGACTGCGGCCTTGGCGTCACGCGGGGGCTTGTGGATCAGGGGCTGGCGCTGAAAGACCTGTCGCTGATCTTCATCACGCACCTGCATTCCGACCACTACCTTGAACTTGGCCCCTTGCTGCACACTGCCTGGACCGCAGGGCTGAAAACCCCGGTCCGCGTCTTCGGCCCCTCGGGCTTGCCGCGCTATTGGCAGGGCTTCATCGCCTCGATGGTGGAAGACATCGACACGCGGATCGAGGATGAAGGCCGTCCCGACCTGCGCGAACTGGTCAGCTTCACGACGCTGCGCGCGGGTGAGACCGTGCAGACGGGTGGCCTGACCGTGCAGGCGATGCAGTCGATCCATCCGCCGCTGGTCGAAAGCCTGTCCCTCTCCTTCGCCGCGAACGGCAAGCGCGTCGTCTTCTCGGGCGACACCGCCTTCAACCCCGCGCTGGCCGACTTCGCCAAGGGGGCCGACCTCTTGGTGCATGAGGCGATGCTGGCCGAGGGGCTGGAGGCCCTGTTGAAGCGGATCGGCAATGGCGACGACCGGCTGATGCACCACTGGCTGCGGTCGCACACCATGGCCGCGGATGCGGCGCAGACGGCGACCGAGGCCGGGGTCAAGGCGCTGGCCTTGCATCACCTGATCCCATCCGACGACCCGGCCTTCGGGCCTGCCGACTGGCACCGGGCTGTGGCGCCGCATTGGCAGGGCGCGCTCTATGTCGGGCAGGATGGTCTGCGGATCACGCTCTGACGGGTGACGAAGCCGGGCGCGCGTGGCATGCTGCCCGCCAAACCGGCAGGGGGAATGATGTCCGAAACCGCACCAAGCCTTGTGCAGCATATCCTGAGCCGGATCGACCTGGGCCAGTTGAACCCCGGCGACACGCTGGACGAGGCGGAACTGGCCGAGACCTTCGGCGTCTCGCGCACCCCCCTGCGGGAGGCGGTGCTGTATCTGGAAGCGCTGGGTCTGGTCCGCCGCCTGCCCCGCAAGGGCGCGACGATCTTCCGCCCGACGCTGGAGGAGTTTCTGGCGATCCTTGAGGTGCATGCCAAGCTGGAAGGTCAGGCCGCAGGCCTTGCTGCCCGCCGCCTGTCACGGCAAGGGGCGGAGGAGCTGGAAGCCGCAGTAAGGGCCTGTGAGGCCCATGCAGCGACCAGCCCCGATGCCGATCCCGACGGTTATTACCAGCACAATCTACGCTTTCACGCCTGCGTCGCCCATGCTTCGGGCAATGCGGTTCTGGTCGATGCCCTGAAGACCAACGCGCGGAAACTTCTGGCCTATTACCGCGCGCGCTATCGCTTTCAGGGGGCGATTACGGCGTCGGCGACCGAACACCGCGACATCTCGCGCTTGATCCTTGACCGGGACTCGACCGGTGCCGAGGGGCGCATGCAGCGCCATGTCCAGTTCGATCAGGTCACCGCCATGGACCTGCTGGCCGCGCTGTCCTGAGGCAGATGGAGTCAGCCTTACCCCGCGTCAGGTCGCCGATTTCTTCGAAGAAATCGGACCGGTGCCTTTGAAGGCTCCGTGCCGGAGTTTTCGAAAACTCCGGCCTCGCCCATCTTTCGAAAGACATCGCGTTTTCGGCTCTTCATCCTGAGCCATACGCCCTCAGGCTTGTTCAAAGAACCGGGCGATCCATTCGGCAAAGCGCGGGCCTTCCGGCACCTGCGCCAGCGAAGCGCGGGCGCGGTCGCCTACATCGGGGGTGAATTCCGGCGCGAATTCCTCGACCAGTGCAGCCAGGAAACCGGGTGTCATCTCGGGGTGATGCTGGGTCGCAAAGACGCTGGTTTCGATCCGATAGGCCGCCACCTTGCACCCCGCCGATTCGCCAAGGGACTCGGCCCCTGGGGGAAGTGCCGTCACCTGTTCGCCATGCGCGGCGGCAAGGGTGATCCTGTCCGCATCGCCCGACATCCATGGTGCAGCTGCGGTGAACCGCGTCTCGCTGGTGCCCAGCACAAAGGGCCCCGGATTGGGCCCGACCTCGCCACCCAAGGCCTGCGCAATAGCCTGATGGCCAAAGCAGACGCCCATCATCGGAACGCCGTCCGCATAAGCGCGGCGGATCAGGTCGGAAAGCCTGTCGATCCAATGGGTTTCGTCGTTGACCGAGGCCGGGCTACCCCCGATCAACAGCCCGTCGAACCCCTCCAGATTGGCCGGAAAGTCATTCTCGGTCACCTCGAATGTCGTGACCTGCCAGCCGGGGCGGGCGCCTTTCAACAGCACCGTGAACTTCTCGGCATCGCGGGGATGACGCGCCGCAAAGGCGCTTTGGTCGGTGTTCGTCACCAGCACCGCGATATGCATGAGATTTTCCTTTACATGTTTAGCAAATCCATAATTATACAGAAAATCCGCTCGGGCAAGGAGAATGCGATGACGGTCTGGACCCCCACCGATGACGGCCACGCCGATCTGACCAGCCATGACACCTTTACCCAAGGCGCCCCGCACAACACCTTCGCGCGCCTCCGCCGCGAAGACCCGGTGCACTGGACGGAATATGCGCAGGGCGAAAGCTTCTGGTCGCTGACCCGGCACGAAGACATCCACACGATGAACGGCCGTCCCGACCTGCTGTCCTCGGCCCGCGGGATCCGGATGGAGGATCAAAGCTACGAAGAATACCTCGCCCGCCGCACCTTTCAGGAGACGGATGCGCCCGAACACATGACGACGCGGGTCAAGGTGGCGAAGGCGTTTTCGAAGAACGTGGTGGCGGGGTTTGAAACCGCGATCCGTGACCTTTGCACCGGAATTCTGGATACGGCGCTGGAAAAGGGCACCTTCGACGCCACCAAGGAAATCGCCCGCGAACTGCCGATGCGGATGCTGGGCCGGATCGTCGGCCTGCCGGATGAGGACCTGCCCTGGCTGGTGGAAAAGGGCGATGCGCTGATCGCCAACACCGACCCTGACTTCACGCCGCATGTGCTGGACAAGCTGACGACCGACGAATTCCGCATGATGCCCTTCAACTCGCCCGCCGGGGCGGAGCTGTTCGTCTATGCGAAAGACCTGATGAAGCGGAAAGAGGCGGCGGGGGATACTTCGGGTGTCCTGCACATGATCCTGCAACCCGGACATGACGGATCGGTCATGCCGGAGGTGGAATTCCGCAACTTCTTCTGCCTTGTCGTCGCGGCGGGCAACGACACCACCCGCTATTCCATCGCCGCAGGCTTGCAGGCGCTGGCGCATCAGCCGGAACTCCTGCCCCTCATCCAGTCGGGCGCGGTCGATGACACCATGGCGGACGAGATCATCCGTTGGGCCAGCCCCACCAGCTATTTCCGCCGCACTGCCACGCAGGATTTCGACCTCCACGGGCGTCAGATCAAGAAGGGCCAGAAGGTCCTCTATTGGTTCGCCAGCGCCAACCGGGATGAGACGGTGTTCGAAGACCCCTTCCGCGTGAACCTTGCGCGGAACCCCAACAAGCACCTCGCCTTCGGTCAAGGCGGGCCTCACCTCTGCCTTGGCATGTGGCTGGCCCGGCTTGAGGTCCGCGTCCTGTTCCAGGAACTGGCCAAGCGGATCAAATCCATCGAACCGGCGGGGGACCAGAAATTCCTGCGGTCGAACTTCGTGGCCGGGTTGAAAAACCTGCCGGTCCGCGTGACGCTGCAATAATCAAGAAACGAACAACGGGGAAACCACCATGGCCGACCGCCTGCGCGCGATGTTCTGCGACCACCTCAGCCTGATGCGGGGCAAATACCTGCCCGCCTCGAAGATGAAGAACGACGGCACGCGGATGGCGCGGCCCCTGTTTTCCGTGCATTGGGACAAGGACCTGATCCTTGACGCCCCCCATACCAAATGCCGTGAGGGCATTCCCGACATGGAACTGCGCTGGGTCGAAAGCGAAATCCGCGAGGGGTGGGAGCCCGATACCAGGGTCGTCACCGGCGACCTTTACGACAGCGACGGCGCACTGATCCCGATGTGCCCGCGATCCGCCCTGAAACGCGCCAAGGCCGCGTGGGAGGCCAAGGGCCTTACCCCGAAAGTCGGGATCGAGCTTGAGGCCTATGCCTTTGAAATCGCCGAGGATGGCAGCCTGAAACCGATGAACACCCCCGGCGGCTATGTCTATGGCACCGGCCCCTTTACCGACCCGACCGGCTTTACCGATGCGATCTGGGACCGCGCCGAAGAGGCCGGTTTCCGGCTGGAGCTGATCACCTCGGAATACGACACGCCGCAGTTCGAATTTACCCTTGCCTATGACGAGGTGGTGAAGGCCGTCGATGACGTGGTCCTGTTCCGACAGATGGCCCGCGAAGTGGCGCTGGAGCACGGCATCCTGCTGACCTTCCTGCCGAAGCCCTTCCTGAACAAGGGCGGCTCGGGCGTGCATTTCAACATCTCTTTCGCCGACAAGGCGGGCAAGAACGTGCTGGCAAACGGCCCGAAGGGTGGCCCTTCCCATATGACCGATCTGGCCAAAGGCTGCGTCGCGGGCTGGTTGAAGCATCACAAGGGCCTTGCCGGTCTGCTTGCCCCCACCGTGGGCAGCTACCTGCGCCTGCAACCGGCCTCGATGTCAGGCTACTGGTGCAACTGGGGCGGCGACCATCGCGGCGTGACCGTGCGCGTGTCCGAAGA
Organism: Pseudomonadota bacterium; assembly: GCA_963205235.1. GTDB lineage: Bacteria > Pseudomonadota > Alphaproteobacteria > Rhodobacterales > Rhodobacteraceae > Tabrizicola. The sequence continues at coordinate 30,426 of CAUJIP010000078.1, read as the reverse complement.
GGGCGGGCCGAAGACGCGCCTGGAACACCGGATGGCGGATGCCAGCTGCAACCCCTACACCGCGCTTGCAGCATTGTTGCAGGCGGCGCTTCTGGGGGTGGAAAACGGCTATGCCCTGCCGGACCCCGAGGCGGGTGATTGCTTTGAACGCACCGATGCGGGCGAAGGGGTCGCAGCATCCTTGGCCGAAGCGATGGATGATCTTGAGGCGGATACTGTGCTTGCCGCCGCTGTGGGCCGCGAACTGGTGGAACATCAGGTCTTCATGAAACGGATCGAGGTTGAAAAGACCGCCGGTCTCGAAGGCGATGCGCTGCGCGACTATTACATCTGGTACATCTGAGAGGCGATGATGAAGGCAACCTGGATTCTGCAGGACGGCAGCGCTGTCACCCATGACGTGGCCGAAGGCACCAGCCTGATGGCGGCGGCGGTGGCCAAGGGCGTCACCGGCATCGTCGGCGAATGCGGCGGCTCGCTGTCTTGCGCGACCTGCCATGTCGTGGTCGACCCGGCATGGTCTGCCAGGGCGGGCGTGGCCGAGGGGTTCGAGGAAGACATGCTCGATGTCGCCGAAGCCCCGCGTGAGGAAACCTCGCGCCTGTCGTGCCAGATCAAGATGCGCGCCGAGCTTGACGGAATCGTGGTAAGGGTGCCCGCAGCCTGACGGGCCGCTCGTCGTCGACTTCGTCGCTCCTCGCGCACGGCACTCCCGACGAGAAGCCGAAGGCGCACGAGGAGGTGCCCAGCCGATCCGGACGCCGCCGTGCCAGTTGGAAGGTCCCGCATGCTCGACACCCTGAGCAATATCCTTGACGAAACCGGCGCGCAGGCCCTCGCCTTCTTCAACAGGCTTCACCAGCGCAACGTTGAAACGAAGGCCCCCGGCGACTTCGTCACGGACGCCGACAGGGAAGTGGAAGTGACCCTTCGCCGCCTGCTGGGGAAGGCTTTCCCCGATTGCGACGTGCTGGGCGAAGAATATGGCGGCACGCCCGAGGGCCGACTCTGGGCGGTCGACCCCATCGACGGAACCTCGAACTTCCTGTCCGGCCTGCCGTTCTGGACCATCTCGCTTGGCCTGATGGATCAAGGCCAGCCCGTCTTTGGCGGCATCATCGCCCCGGTCATGGGCCTGATGGCCGTGGGCGGCCCGTCCCATGGTCTGCAGATCACCGGCCTGACCGAAGGCTCCCGCCCCGAAGCCCCGCCTGTGATGGGCATCGGCCGCAACCCCCGCTGGCCGGTTTCCGACCGCCACGCCACCGAAGCCGCAATCGATGCCGCTGGTCTTGCCCCGCGCCTGATCGGCTCCTGCGCCCTCTCGCTGATGCTGGTCGCCGCTGGCCGCCTTGCCGGATACGTCGAACCTCGCGTCGGGGGCCTTTGGGACTGCGTGGGCGGGCTTGCCCTGTGTCAGGCTGCAGGCATTGCGACACGCTTCCGAATGCATCCCGACGGTTCGGTCGATGTCGCCACCGGCGCGGGGGTGACGCTGCCGACCACAGACTGGTGACCCGTCAGACCGGCAGCCCCGCATCGGCCTTGGGCTGGTCCATCACGATCTGGCTTTGCACCCGAGCCACCGCCGGATGCGGCAACAGCCGGTCCTGGATCAGCCGGTTCAGGTCCTTCAAGTCCACGCACCAGACCCGCAGCATGTAATCCGCCTCGCCCGTCAGGGTCCAGCAGCCGGCCACTTCGGGCAGGGTGCGGATCAGCGAGAGGAACCCTTTCGCCGTCTCGGGGTTATGCGCGGCCATCTGCACCTGCACGAAGGCCTGCACCGTCAGCCCCAGGCGGGCGGGATCAAGCCTCGCACGGTATCCGGCGATCACGCCCTCCGCCTCCAGCCGCTGGCGTCGTCGCGCGGCCTGACTGGGGGACAGGTTCAGCGCCTCGCCCAATTCCTGCGCCGTGATGTCGCCCCGCGCCTGCACCAGCGCAAGCAATCGGGAATCGGTTGCGTCAAGCATGCGGAAACCTCGCGCGGCAGGGTCCATATTTGCATACTTGACGCATGATGCCCGGATTTCAAGCGCCAGAATGCGCGGGACCAATGCTTTACTTGTGCAACACTTGGGAAAACCGCCCTTCAGTCAGAGGTCTCCCATGGGTCCCTTCCCGCATTCCGCCCCGAAAGCCGCGATCAGCACCGACAACCCGGCTGGCACCGACGGGTTCGAATTCGTCGAATTCGCCCACCCACAGCCGCAGGAACTCCGCGACCTCTTCGCTCGCATGGGCTACGCTCTGACCGCCCGCCACAAGACCAAGGCCATCGAGCTGTGGCAGCAGGGCGACGTCACCTACATCCTGAACGACGACCCCGGCAGCCATGCCCGCCGCTTTGTGGAAGAACACGGCCCCTGCGCCCCCTCGATGGGCTGGCGCGTCGTCGATGCCGCCCATGCCTTTGCCCATGCCGTCAGCCTTGGCGCGACCCCCTACGAAGGCCCCGGCAAGGAGCTGGACCTGCCCGCCATCGTGGGCATCGGCGGGTCGTTGATCTATTTCGTCGACCAGTATGGCGAAGGCCGCCACCCCTATGCCGATTTCGACTGGCTGGGCACAGCCAAACCGCAGGGCGTGGGCTTCCACTACTTGGACCACCTGACCCACAACGTCCACAAGGGCAACATGGACACCTGGTTCGACTTCTACGCCCGCCTGTTCAACTTCCGCCAGATCCGGTTCTTCGACATCGAGGGCAAGTTCACCGGCCTCCATTCCCGCGCGCTGACCAGCCCCTGCGGCCGTATCCGCATTCCGGTGAACGAAGACCGGGGCGAGACGGGGCAGATCGTCGAATACCTGAAACGCTACAAGGGCGAGGGCATCCAGCACATCGCCGTCGGCTGCGACGACATCTATGCCGCGACCGATGCGATTGCCGACCGGGGCCTGAAGTTCATGCCGAAACCGCCGATGGCCTATTACGCGGCGTCCAAGGCCCGCGTCGTCGGCCATGACGAACCGCTCGACCGGCTGGCGAAACACGGCATCCTGATTGACGGAGAGGGCGTGGTTGACGGGGGAGAGACGCGGATCCTGCTGCAGATCTTCTCGAAAACCGTGATCGGCCCGATCTTCTTTGAATTCATCCAAAGGAAGGGCGATGACGGCTTCGGTGAGGGCAACTTCCGCGCGCTGTTCGAAAGCATCGAACAGGACCAGATCGACCGCGGCGTGTTGAAGGCGAGCTAGGCGAAGTCAATCCGCACCAGCCCGAACGCCCCGAAATCAGCCTCGAACCCACTGCCGGGCGGAGCTTCGATGGCGCGGACAAAGCTGCCGGACAACACGATATCTCCCGCCTTCAGCCCCTGTCCATAGACCGCCAGCCGCCGGACCAGCCAGACGATCCCGGTCACCGGATCGTCCAACACGCCTGCGCCAAGGCCGGTCTCCTCGACCACGCCATCGCGCTTGACCACAGCACCCACCCAGCGCAGGTCATGCGCCCCAACGGCATGGCGCTGAGGTCCCAGCACGATCCCGGCATTGGCTGCATTGTCGCTGACCGTGTCGGTGATGATCCGCGCCCGGCCCGTGGCCGGATCGGCCCGCCGAATGCGGGTGTCCAGGATCTCCAGCGCCGGGGCGACATGGGCCGTCGCGTCAATCACCGCCTCGCGCGTCACATCGGCGCCCGACAGGTCGCGGGCCATCAGAAAGGCAATCTCGGCCTCGACCCTTGGCTGGATGAAATGATTTTTCGGAACCGTCGCGCCACTCTCGAACAGCATGTCATCCAGCAGCACCCCGGAATCCGGCGTGTCGATCTTCAATTGCTCCTGCATCGCGCGCGAGGTCAGGCCGATCTTCCAGCCGATCCCCCTGCGCCCCTGCGCCAGCTTCGCCGTGATCAGCGCAGCTTGCACGGCATAGGCGTCATCCAGCGTCATCCCCGGATAGGCCAGCGACAGAAGTCCGATCTGTGCGCGCGTCGCTTCGGCCTGCAAAAGCGCAAGGGCGGCGGCGCGGTGATCCTCTGGCGTCATTCGTCCGTCACCCCGTTGCGCAGAGTGCCGATCCCCTCAGCCTCGACCTCGATCACATCGCCGGGTTTCAGCCAGATCGGCGGGTCGAACCGCGCGCCCGCACCGGTCGGCGTGCCGGTGACGATGATGTCACCCGGAACCAGCGTCGTGAAGGTCGAGATATAGGCGATCTGCCGTGCGACCGGAAACAGCATCCGCCCCGTGCGATCCTCCTGCCGGACCTCGCCATTCACCCGTGTTGTCAACCGAATGTCGGTGATCTGGGCGGCGTCGGTAAACGGCACCAGCCCCGGCCCCATCGACCCCGATGCATCCCAGTTCTTGCCCTGCGTCACGTTGAACTTGGCATGCCGCACCCAGTCGCGGATCGTGCCCTCGTTGCAAAGGGTCAGCGCCGCGACATGGGACAGGGCCTCCGCCTCCGGGATGCGACGGCCACCCTTGCCGATGACCACCGCCACCTCTCCCTCATAATCCAGTTGCGGGCTTTCCGGCGGGCGGACCAGCGGCGCCCCGTGCCCGGTGAAACTGCGCGGGAACCGGATGAACAGCGACATGTTCGGCGGCGCGTCCTGCCCGTCCTTGTATTCGGCATTCCTGTCGGGAAAGTTCACGCCGACACAGATGATCTTTTCCGGGTTGGGGATCGGCGGATCATATGTGAACGATCCTTCGGAATGGCTTGGCGCGCGGCCCGCGCCAGCCGCAGACACCTGCGCAATCGCCCCTGCCGCGATCACGTCGCGCAGGGTCCGCCACTGCGGAAACTCCGCCGACAGGGCCAGAACCCCGCCCGGCGCGGTCACGCCCCAGTGCTGCTGGCCGTCTGCGGTAAAGGTGACCAGCATCATGCATCCCCCGCCAGACTGACCAAGGTTTCATAGGCCATGTCCAGATCCGCCTCGGTCACGTCGAACTGCCCGACCTGAAACCGGACCACCGTCGCACCGCCGACGCGGGTCTGGGTCACATAGATCCGCCCGTCATCGTTGATCCGGTTGACAAAGGCCTGCTGCGCCGCATCATCCGCCCCGGCTAGCCGGAATGTGAACAGCGACAGGACCGGCTCGGTCACGATCTGGAACCGGGGATGGGCGCGCAACCGGTCCGCCAGCGCGACCGACCAGCGCACATGATTGCGCAGGCGGTGCCGCAGCCCTTCCAGCCCATAGGTCCGCAGCACGAACCACAGTTTCAGCGCCCGGAACCGGCGGCCAAGGGGGATCGACCATTCGGAATAGTTGATGATCCCGTCGGTGCCGTGGGTCTTCAGGTATTCGGGCCGGATCGCCAGCGTCCGCACCAGATCGGACGGGTCGCGCAGGAATTGCGCGGCGCAGTCGAACTGCACGCCCAGCCATTTGTGCGGGTTGAAGACCAGACTGTCGGCCAGCTCGATCCCGTCCCAGAGCGGGCGGAACTCGGGGCAGATCATCGCCGCCCCGGCCCAGGCCGCATCGACGTGGGAATAAAGCCCATGCGCCTTGGCGACTGCCAGGACCTTGGTCAGGTCGTCACAGGCCCCGGTCCCGGTGCCGCCGATGCAGGCGATGACCCCGGCGGGGCGATGGCCTGCCGCAAGGTCGTCCCGGATCGCGGCGTCCAGCGCCTCTGAGTCCATGCCGCGTGTCGGACCCGTGGTCGGAATGCGGATCAGGTTGTCGGCCCCGATCCCCGCGACCCAGATCGCCCGGTCGACCGAGGTATGCACCTCGTCCGAACAATAGACCCGCAGGCGCGGCTGGCCGCTCAGGCCCGCCTGATTGCCCGCCCAATCCAGCGCGCGTTCCCGCATCACCAGCACGGCGGCCAGCGTGGCGGAGGAGGCGCTGTCCTGGATCACTCCCTCAACCCCGGTCAGGCCAACGGCCTGCGCCAGCCAGGACATCATCGCCGTCTCCAGCTCGGTCGCGGCGGGCGAGGTCTGCCACAGCATGCACTGTGCCGCGATGGTCGAGGACAGGAACTCGGCCAGCATCGAGGGCGGTGTGGCATTGGCTGGGAAATAGGCGAAGAAGCGGGGATGCTGCCAATGGGTCATGCCAGGCAGGATCAGCGTCTCGAAGTCCGCAAAGATCTGCTCCATCGCCTCGCCGCTTTCGGGCGGCGCGGCGGGCAGGGCGCGAAGCGTTGCCCCCGGCACCAAGGGCGCGCGAACCGGGCGGTCGCGCAGGCCCCGGTGATAGGTGGCGCCCCAGTCGGCGATGCGGGCACCCCAGCGGGCAAAGCTCGTCCAGTCCATTCCGGCCCCCTTATGGCGCGATGATCGGCGTGGCTTTAAGGCTGCTTGGCACGGTGGGGGTGCCGGTGAACAGGCTTCCCTCCTCGAACCAGCTGCGAGGGGCAGGGGCGCCCCACAGCGTCTGGCGTTGGGGATCCTTCAGGTCCCACTTGATCGGCTCAAGGTCGGGGTCCACGGTCTGATAGTCGGAACAGTAGATCTCGATCCGGTGGCCGTCCGGGTCGCGGATATACAGGAAGAAGGCGTTCGAGATCCCGTGCCGCCCCGGTCCACGCTCGATGTTCGCCAGCCAGCCGGTCGTCGACATCAGGTCCAGAAGGTCGATGATGTTCAAGGGCGTCGGCACCCAGAACGCGGTGTGGTGCAGGCGCGGCCCGGTGCCGTTGGTGAAGGCGATGTCATGCACGCCGCCCTTCCTGTGCGTCCAGGCAGCCCAAAGGCGCCCGGTTTCCGCATCCTCGGTATATTCCGTCACCCGGAAGCCGATCTCGTTCCAGAACGCGACCGAGGCGTCAACGTCAGGAGAGAAGCAGTTGAAATGGTCGATCCGCAGCGGCTTGACCCCGTGGTACAGCTTGTATTGCTGATGGATCGGCGGCAGGCGGTCCATCCGGGCATAGAACTCCAGCGGAATGCCCTGCGGGTCGCGGGTGCGGAAGGCGCGGGTGATGTGCGGGGTTTCGACCCAGTCGACCGGCAGACCCTTGGCCGCAAAGTAGGCGGCGGCGCGGTCAAGATTGTCCTCGTCCCAGACCTTGAAGCCCAGATAGCGCGCTTCGGCCTTGTCGGCTTTTTTCAGGATGATGCAGTGATGCCCGCGTTCTTCCAGCGCGCGCAGGGTCAGGGTCGTCGCATCCTCATGCGTGACCTGCAGTCCCAGCGTGTCGACGTAGAAGGCGCGGCTGCGCGCAAGGTCGGTCACGCCGAATTCGACATGGCTCAGGCGGATTGTGTTGAAGGGCGGGTAGAGGTTCGGGGCGGGAACGGGCATGGGTCCTCCTCAGACCGGGAAGATGACGTTGGTCTGGCCGGTGCCGGACGACGGGAAATAGGGGGTCACGACCTCGCACTTGGCGGTATACTTGTCCCAGCCAAGCGCACCATACAGCATCGCCGTGTCATGCATGGACCCTTCGCCGCAGCAGAACTGGGCATAGTCCGGCAGCATCTTGAGGAAGGTCGCGTGATCGCCGCGCTGCCACATGTCCAGCACATGCAGGTCTATCTGGCGGTTGAATTCCGAGCTGATGGTAAAGGTCCCGTTGTTCGCCGCGTAATCCTTGTTCGGCCAGATCTTGTGCGACAGTGACCCCGACGCGACCAACAGCACCCGGCTGTCGGATGCCTCGACCGCCTTGCGGATCGCCTGCCCGATCACCCGGCTTTCCTCGTGGCTGTGAACCGTGCACCAGGCCGCGATGGAGACGACCTTCATCTGGTGTGCGCGGCTCATGAACCGCATCGGGACCAACGTGCCGTATTCCATCTCAAGGCTGTCCAGGTGGTGCGACAGGGTATGCACACCCATCTCGGTCGCGGCCTTTGCGATGGCGTCGCCCAGGGCCGGGTTGCCCTGATAGTCGTAGGGCATGTCCTGTATGAACTGCGGGAATTCGTTCGAGGTGAACAGCCCCTTGAACGTGTCATTCGCGTTGATGTGGAAGCCCGCGTTGATCACCCAATGCGTGTCGCAGATGATCACCGTGTCGACGCCCAACTCTTTTGCGCGGCGACCGATCTCCATATGGCCGTCAATGGCCGCCTGCCGCTTGCCCTTCACCGGCCCCTCCTGCTCTGACATGAGCATCGTCGGCACATGGGTGCATTTTGCAGCCAGAACCAGTTCTCCCATCATATCCTCCCTGTCGGTCCGATGGTCTTCGGTTGCAGTTGGCGGTCAGGCCCCCAGCCGCTGGATCTTGTGCTGGCCAAGGGCGAAGGCCGTGTTCTTCTGTTCCATGTAGAATTCGAACGACCAGTCGCCGCCATCGCGGCCGATACCACTGGCCTTGACGCCACCAAAGGGTGTGGGCAGGTGGCGGACGTTTTCCGAGTTCACCCAGATCATCCCGGCCTCCAGCGCGTCAGAGAACCGCATCGCGCGGGTCAAGTCGTTGGTCCAGATGTACCCGGTCAGACCATAGGCGGTGCTGTTGGCAATCGCCAAGGCTTCGGATTCGTCCTTGAAGGTCAGCGAGGTCAGGAACGGGCCGAACACTTCCTCCTGTGCGATCCGCATATCCGAACGTGCATTCGTGAACAGTGTCGGGCGGATGAACCAGCCCTTGTCGCCCACCCGGTTGCCGCCTGCGGCAAGGCTCGCGCCGTCCTGATGGCCGATCTCGACATAGGAGGTGACCTTGTCGAAATGGGTCTTGTGGATCAAGGGCCCGATCTCGGTCGCCGGGTCCAGCGGATGGCCGACCTTGATGTTGTTCACCCGGCTAACCAGCATCGCGTGGAACTTCTCGGCAATCGTGTCCTGTACCAGCAACCGGCTAGAGGACGTGCAGCGTTCACCGTTCAGCGAGTAGATCATGAAGATCACCGCATCCAGCGCGCGTTCCAGATCGGCATCGTCAAAGACCACGACCGGGTTCTTGCCGCCCAGTTCAAAGTGAACCCGCTTCAGTGTCTCGGCCCCCTGCCGCATGATCATGCTGCCGGTCCGGCTTTCTCCCACAAAGGCGATCGCCTTGATGTCCGGGTGTTCGGTCAGCGCCTTGCCAGCCTCCTCCCCCAACCCGTTGACCAGGTTCAGGACACCCGGCGGCAGACCGGCCTCATGGCAGATTTCCGCCAGCAGTCGCGCAGACAACGGCGAAAACTCGGCCGGTTTGTGAACGACCGTGCAGCCAGCAGCCAGCGCGGGCGCGATCTTCCAGGTCGATAGCATGAACGGTGTGTTCCAGGGCGTGATCACCCCCACCGGACCAATCGGTTTCCGCGTGGTGACGTTCAAGTGATCCCTGGTCGGCAGGCTTTGCCCGTCGCGCGCGCTTGGGGCCAGATCGGCGAAAAACCGGAAATTCTCGGCCCCGCGCAGCGCCGCCTTGGACATGAAGCGCCAGGCCTGCCCGGTGTCCCAGCATTCGCACAGCGCGATTTCCTCGGCCCGCGCCTCGATCAGATCGGCGATGCGGTGCAGGATCGCCTTGCGCTGGTCGCCCGGCATCGCCGCCCAGGCCGGAAACGCCGCCTTGGCCGCCTTGGCCGCCCGGTCGATATCCGCCGCCGTGCCGCGCGCCACCGGCGCGATCAGGCTTTCGTCGACCGGCGAATTCGTTTCGAACACCCCGCCCGCGCCCGGCACGTCCTGACCGTCGATCAGGTTCAGGATGCCCTTGTCGCGGAACCGCGCCAGATGACCGTCAAGTTTCGCCAGTTGGGTTGCAAGATCGCTCATTCGCCACCTCCGGGCAGGTATTTGCGGATGGAACTGGCCTTGGGCGAAAGGCTTGGGTCGATGTCCCGCATTTCCATCGACAGCATGAAAGAGGATGTCGCCATCACCCCGGCACAATAAGCCTGCGCCGCGGCAAAGATGATCTCGGTCGCCTTCGCCTTGGCCTCGGCGCTGCGCCCGCCACGCAGCCGGACCGCGATGTCAAGGAAGGCATGGTCAGGGTTGCCGTCGGCGATCACCACATGATCGACCCGGATTGCCCGCACCCGGATGCCAGCCAGCGGCAGGACCCCGGTCGCAACCGCCGCATCCCGCAGCACGACACACAGGCCCGCGATGTCCAGGCGGGCTTCAAGATTGGGCGAATAGTCGATCTGGATATGGGGCATGGGATCAGTTTACTTGCTTTGTTAAGTAAAAGCTAGCCCCCGAATGCCCCCGTGTCAAGCTGTCGCAGCGGGCTTGAGGAGAAATCAAAACAGGGGGATAGTCAGGGTATGGCAAATGATCTTCCCCTGCGTCGCACCAAACGCTCGCTGCCCATCGCCCTTCTTCGGGCGCGGGAAAGCGTGATGGGCCCCATCCGCGACATGCTGGCCTCTTCCGGGGTCAACGAACAGAAATGGCGCGTCCTGCGCGTGCTTCAGGAACGGGGTCCGTCCGAACTGACCCAGCTTGCGTCCGAGGCCTGCCTTCTGCTGCCAAGCCTGACCAGGATTGCCAGGGCGATGGAGGAGGACGGCCTGATCACCCGCACGACGCCCGATGATGACCGCCGCAAGACGATTGCCGCGATTACCCCCGCGGGCGAGGCGCTGATCCGCACCCATTCGGCGCAAAGCGCAAGCATCTTTGCCCGGATCGAGCGCGATTTCGGTCTGGAACGGCTGGAAAGCCTGTTGGATATGCTTGAGGCGCTGCAGGCCCTGCCGCGCGCCAAGGACTAGAGCCTGTCTGGCTCGATCTGAATCGGAAATCGCTGCCTCTCGCTTTCGCTCGACCGCGTTTGTCCGATCCGCCTGGTTCAATCAGAACCAGACAGGCTTTAGCTGTCGCCCAACCCCACGGCCTTGCGATAGGCGCGCTGACCGTAAAGCAGCGCTGCCGTATCATCTGACAGATCGACGCCCACCACATCCCCGACGATGATGTAATGCGTCTCCCACAACAACGCCGTGGCAAGCTTGCATTCAAACTGCGCTGTCGCACCGTCAATCCGTGGCTGACCGATTGTCCCGGCGGTCCATTTCGCCTCGTCAAACCGGGCCGCCTGGTCCTTGCCGTCGCGTCCTGCAAACAGGTTCGCCACGCCCTCTTGCCCCTGGTGCAAAAGGTTCGCGCAAAAGGCTCGGTTGCCAAGGATCGCCGCTGCTGCCGGGCTGCGGTGATGGATGCATGCCAAAAGCGACGGGTGGTCGCCGTCGGCGGAAACCGAGGTCAGCGAGGATATCGTCACCCCGAACCGCCCCGACGGGCCATCTGTCGTGGCCACGCCGACAAAAGTTGCCGCCCGGCTCATGCCTTCCAGAAAACGGCTGCGAAGGTCAGTCATTGCTTACCCCAGGTCGAAGAATCGTTCCAGTTCCACATCGGGAACCTTGCGCCGGAATTCATCGTATTGGCCAGAGCGGGTTGCACTGAACCCTTCGACAAAGCGCGCACCCAGCCAATCCTTGGCAAAGGCCGATCCGCGCAGCCGGTCGATCGCATCGGGCATCGATCGGGCAAAGTCGCGCGGGGCTTCCTGAGCGTAGCCCGATCCGATGGTCTCGGGATCAGGCTCGGCCTTTTCGATGATGCCGGCGACGCCTGCGGCAATTGTGGCGGCAGCGGTCAGGTACGGGTTGGTATCAGCCCCAGGCAGGCGGTTTTCCACCCGCAGGCTGCCCGCGTCATGGCCCACGATCCGCAGCGCGGTGGTGCGGTTTTCATAGCCCCAGGTCAGGCCGGGCGGCGCAAAGGTTCCGGGGGCAAAGCGGCGGTAGGAATTGACCGTGGGCAGGAAGATCAGCGTCATTTCGGCCAAATATTTCTGCAGACCCCCCAGGAAATGCCGGAAGGTCTGGCTGACACCGTTCTTCTGCGACGGATCATGGAACAGGGGCTTGCCCGCCTTGTCCTTCAGGCTGATGTGAAGGTGGATCGACTGGCTGTCCGCCTGTTCATTCCAGCGCGGCATGAAAGTCACCGACCGCCCCTGCCGCAGGGCCAGCGCGCGGATGAAGTTCTTCAGCAGCATCAACTGGTCTGCAGGCTCCAGCCCTTCGCCCGCCGCGATGCAAGCCTCCATGAAACCCGCGCCGATTTCCTCGTGCATCTTGGCCAGGTTGATGCCCAAGGGGTCGCACATGGCGCTGATCGCCTCGTACCACTCGGTCTGGACCGCCTGATAGATCACCAGGTCATGGCTGGCATGGGTCGCAGCGGGTTTCAGGTTGCGATACCCCTTGGCGCGCGCGCTTTCCGGAGTTTCGTCGAACAGGGTGTATTCCAGTTCCATCCCGTATTTCGGCACGAACCCCGCCGCACCCGCCCGCGCCAGCACCGATTTCAGGATTGACCGCGGGCAAAGCTCGGCTGAAGCGCCGGTAAAGTTCGAAAGGACTAAGAGGTCATGTCCCGGCTTTGACCAAGGCAGACGGCGGACGCTGGTCGGGTCAACCGCCAGCGGGTCGTCATGAAAATCCCCCGAGTCATCGTTGACGCCGGGGATCGTCAGCAAGACATCGGTCGGGTCCAGCGCCAGCTGCGCCGGGGCCATGCCCATGCCGTTCTTCACGATCCCCCGCAGGCTGCTGGTCGAAACCATCTGCCCGCGCAAAAGCCCGTTGGTATCGGCCATCGCCACAGTGGCAAAGCGGTTGGCGGGTTCGGCAAGATAGTCGTCAAGCGTCATGAATCACCTCTGCGGCTGCGGGGGTCTTAAGGGTGTGAAGCCGGTCAAGATCGGCCTTCGGATCGGTGGAATAGGCGCGCAGAAAGACCTGCAGGCCGTTCGTGACATAGCGCGCCAGAGCCTCGCGGCTTTGGTGCAGATCGGGACGATACAGCGCCTGCGTGCGCGGGGCAGACAGGATCAGGCCCCAAAGGTCCTCGGCCGCCAGTTCGGCATCCTGAAACTGCAGACGACCTGCAGCGCGCTGGCCTTCCAGAAACGCGATCAGTGCCGCCAAAAGCTGATCCGGCCCCGCCGCCTGATAGGCGCGCCCGATTTCGGGGAACCGCTGCACCTCGGCCAGGATCAACCGGGCCAGCGACAGCATCATCGGCTGCATCACCGTGTCGGCATAGCGCCAGGCAAAGGCGTGCAACTGTTCGACCATTCCGCCGCCCTCGGGCGTGGCAAAACCCGCCAGCATCGTATCGCGCTTTTCCAGCATCATGCGGGCGAACAGCGCCTCTTTCGACGGGAAATACTGGTACAGCGTCGGCTTGGTCAGGCCCGCCGCCTCGGCCACCTGATCCATCGTCGTGCCAGAATAGCCCTGTGCCGCGAACAGCTGCAGCGCCGCGTCAAGAAAGGCGCGTTCGCGGGCGATGCGGTTCAACTGGCGGCGAGGAAGTTCGGTCATGGCAGGTCGCGGATGAAATCAAGAAGGTGCCGGCTATAGGCCCCGGGGGCCTCGACATTGCAGACATGACCTGCATCGGGGATCACTTCGAACCGCACGACGGGGCGCGGGGCGGCGTCCCAGATCCGGCTAGCTACCCCCCGAATTTCGGCAGGCGGGGCCAAACGGTCAAATTCGCCGGTCATCATCAGGACGGGCATCGTCAGGCGTGAAAAATCGAACCTTTCCAGCGGGTTGGTAAAACAGACCAGCGCATCGCGATAGGTCGCTGCGGGGATTGCCGCCATGCTGCCCAGCAACGCCCGCTTGACGTCATCACTTGCCCCCGGCCCCGCCAGCACCTTGACCACGGCAGGGGCAAAATCGGCGGGCACCTGGCCTGCGTTCAGCGGCACCTCGCGGCTGACTCTGAACGCCTCACGCTCATCCGGCCCGGCCTCGGACATGCCGGTGCAACCGCCCGACAGGACCAGCCCGTCCAGAAGCTCTGGATGCCGCATCGCGAATGAGGTGGCGATCCAGGACCCATAGGACAGCCCCACAAGCACCAGTCGTTTCGCGCCAAGCTTCTCCATGACCCGAAGGATATCGGCGCAATAGTCATCGACCTTGGACTGCTTCGGCCCAAGGCTGCTGTTGCCATAACCCCGCAGGTCCAGCGCCGCCGCGCGGATGACGCCACCGACGGCTTGCAGTTGCGAATGCCAGTTTACCCGCCCGCCGCCGATCCCGTGCAGGAACAGGCACAGCCGCCCGTCGCCAAGATCGGGCGTTACCGTCAAGGCCAGCCTTGGCAGATCGTCAAACACCAGAGGGGCCAGCGGTACCGGCGCAGGCATTGGACCATCGGCCTTGGGGACACGGCCCAAGACACCCGGCAGGGCCGCCAGCCCCGCCTCGAACACCGCCCGCGTGCCGTCGCAGATTGCCTGCAACCGCGCGCCGCTGGCTTCGACCTCGGCCGACCAGGTGACAAGGGTATCCCCACCTTCGGCCTCGGTCACTGTGATCCGGGCATCATAGCGGTCGCAGCCTTCGATGCCCTCAAGATGGGTATAGGCCAGCACCCGATCTGAACCGGAAAGATAGGTCAACTGCTCGCGGTAAAGCCCCGCCTCGCCACCAACGGTAAAGGCCCGGACCAAGGCCCCCCGTGCATCCCGTTCGGCGCGGATTGTCGCAACCCACGGATGCCAGGCGGCGGCGAAATCATCCAGTACCGCCCAGACAGCGTTCGGTTCTGCCGCAATCCGCCCGGTGACCTGCACCCGGTCCTTTGCCATCAGCGCAGCATCCGCAATTGGCCGCTTTCGCCGCGCCAAAGCGAATTTCTGGCACCCCCTTCATCGCCGGGGGCGCTGTCGATCTCGTCCATCTCGTACAAGGCCAGCACCCCCAGATAATCCTCCATGATTTCCGAGGTATAGGGCAACATCAGCGCCCCGCAGCGACTGTCGCGATACATCCGCTCCAAGGGCAGGGACTTCAGCATCGACTGCCCGCCACAGGTGCGAATGGCCAGCGCGGCAATCTCTTGCACACCTTCCATGATGTTGTACTGCGCGGCATACATCCGCATGACTTCGCCCTTGGTCGGAAAGCCCTTGCCCTCGCAGAACGCCTGCCACCACAGCGCGCGCATGTTGGCCAGACGGGCATACATCCGCCCGACGGTGATCCGCTTGGTCGCATACATCCGCCGATCGATTGGCGGCTGGCCGGGGATCTTGCCCTTCAGGTAATCCACCATGAAGTCAAAGGCCCCCTGCGCCACGCCCATATAAGTCGGCGAAAGGGTCGCCATCATGTGCGGCCAATGCGGAAGGGTCTTGCCAAAGATCCCACGCGGCATCAGAAGGTCGTCGCGGGTCACCATGACATCCTTCAGGATCAGGTCGCGGCTGTTGGTGCCGCGCATGCCCAGCGGGTCCCAATCGCCCTTGACCGTCAGGCCGGGGGTATCCTTGTGGACGACGAACAGCATCGTGTCTTCGTGCCGGGGCTCGATCCCCTCAAAGACCTCGGTGCAGACGATGGTATAGTAATCGCAATAGCCCGCCAGAGACGCGAACTTCTTGAAACCGTTGATCTTCCAGCCACCCTCGACCGCGCGGGCCTGGGTCTGGTTCGGCTTTGACGTCCAGTTCTGCCCGCCTTCGGAAATCGGCTGGGAATAGATCGCCTTTTCGGCAATCGCCCGGCGGAACTGCCGTTCACGCAGGGGGGCGAATTCGGCCTTTTCCTCGGGCGTCAGGTTCGGCATCTCATACATGAACCGCGACCAGGCCATCGACCCGTTGTGCATGTTGAAGGTCAGCGCGGTCGCGCCGCAGTACTTGCCGATTTCGGCCCCGACCATGGCATATTCGCCCAGATCAAAGCCCCAGCCGCCGAATTCCTTGGGGATCGACAGGCCCAGAAATCCCGCCTCGGCCAGATCGCGGTAGTTGTCCGTGGGGAAACTGGCGTCGTCATCCACCGCCTTCGCCCGTTCTGCAAACCGGGGTCCCATCTCGTTGATCTTGCGCAGCGCCGCCTGCACTTCGGGGCGGATGCGGCTTAGGTCGTAATAGTCGGAAATATCGCTCATCTTCGCCTCGGAGGTTTGGGGATCAGGACGCAAGGTCGCCTTGCAAAACGCCTTTCTTGACAACTACTTGGCCATCAAGAGCGATGGTGCAGTTGCGCATCGGCAGGTCGAAATGGCCCAGCGTATAGCGCCCGGCATATTGGTTGGCACCCGTCGACCACAGGAAAGACCCGGCAATCGCCCGGAACTCCACTGCTTGCATGTCGCGCTTGTCATACATGGCGGCGCTAACCCACTTCGCGCCGGGGTTCACCCCCCAGCCGACGTGTGAAAGACCATAGGCGTTACGGTCCTCCCAAGCCTCCATGTATTCCCGCAGGTGCAGGGCATCGATGCCTTCGCCCTTGATTTCAGTGACAAAATCATCGGTTACGGTGAAGTCGATCCGGCTGGTCAGATAGGTCTTGAACGTCAGGTTCATGTCGCCGACGTCCATGACGATCCGCCCGTTCACCGCACCTTTGCCGGGGAAGGCGAGGCAGAGGCCGCCGGGCCAATGGGCAACCGCTCCGGGGGTGGTGCCGAAACCGGCGGTGCCGCCGCAGGGGGCGTTTTCGAGGTTGATGTGGAGGTCGGTTCCGGCGGCGGAGGTCACGTGCATCGCTTTGGCTTCGCGGAGCATCTGGATGCCGAGTTGGACCTTGGCGTTCAATTCTGCGTTGGGTTCAGTTCTTTCAAGGATTTCAGGGTGTTCGTTGGTGATGACCAACAAACGGGTGCGGCCGGCGTCTTCGATCTCGGGCCATTCGGGGGCGTGGATGATGCCTTCGACGGTGCAATCGACGATGACCTCACACAGCTTCAACGCCTCGACTACCGCCCGGTTGCCCTGAATCGCCCATGAGGTTCCGGTGGATTTCACGGGCACGGGGGCGGTCTGGCGGGGGGTGGGCATCTGGATCATGCAGAACTCGGCCCCCAGGTCATGGGCGGTCAATTCGCTAAGATGAACAAGGACTTGGCGGGACTGGGTTTCCGACAGGATCGCCACGCGCGTGCCGTTTCCGATGCCGTTCAGGGCAAAGACGCGCCGGAAGGCGGCCAGCCATTTGCCCTCGATCCGTTCCTGCAGCATCCACGCCTCCGCTCGAAATTGCTTAACCCGTGAGTAAACATTTCGGAGAAGGGGGCTTTGTGTCAAGGGAATTTGCTGCGGGGGCCGCAAGAGCAGCGGGCCGCAAGGCAAGCCCATGAGAACGCAGGCTTAATCAGCCAAAAGGGGGGGAAGACAAACGTCTTCCTTTTGTCTTCCTTTTGTCTTCCTTTCGTCTTGCCCCCGGCGAGGGGGAGGAGGCGTTAACCATGCGGGGCGAATCGGGGGGAGGGGGGAAGATGAGCCTACGTTTGGTTCTTCAAGTCATACGCCGACAGATCATCCGAAGGACGAAATATCGCGGGCCTGAAGCTTGGGCAAAAGGTTGCTACTGGCGAAGCACTCCAAGAAGTGCAGGCTCAAGTCGAGATGCCAAATGCCGTTAATACGAAAGCGCATCTCACCGTAGAGAGGTGTGATTCGGTGGAAATCCATGAAGTGACAGAAGCGGCAACCGGCCGCTTCTGCAATCATTTCAATAAGTTAGCCGCCGCCACTCATCTTCTAACTCCCAGCTTTGGTGCCTTAGACTGCAATCTAAGGATTAATAGTCAGTTTCGCAAGTCAACGGGAAACTCTTCCGAGAACGACTTCACCGGATGCGAGGGCCATGAGACTCACCCACGGGCGAAGGAGACGCAGGTTCCTTCTCGTCGGTCGAAACACGCCGTCCCTCGGGAAGTCCTTTCCGTGAGAAAGAACGTTTCTGATTTCGCGTATCTGGCGAGAAAAATTCTCCACACCCTTTGGTCTGAATTGCTCGATTGTCGAGGATTTATCAATCAACGGTTCAAGGCAAAAGCCGCCATCGCACTGTCTGCGCTCTGAGAAAGCGTGTCTCTCCTTCTCAATTTCGGACCATAGGACCTCAGGTGTTACATTTTCCCTAATGGTATTAATGAAGCGTGAGTGGTCGTCTTGAACTTTGGCGTCAGATGCATTCAAGAATTCTACAATCTCATCCGCAACGCGCCCTGGATTGTCTCGAATGTCTGGCCTAGAAACAGAGCGTAGAACTCTTCTTCGGAGATTCTCGGCGGCATAAGATGAAGATGCATACTCCATTATTCTAAAGTGAAGCATGAACTGTAATATTTCGTTTCCTGAGAAAGACTCTGCCCAGAAGCTTAGAAGGTTTTCATCGATAGGGGTTGCGTCTATGTAATTTGGAAACTTTCCGGTCCTATACCGGAGGCGAGAACTTGACGAGACTACTTCAGTGTCATCATGAACGAGGATGCGGGGCGCCGAGTAGTCATAGTATGACATGTAAAAATTGAGATTCTCGCTAAGAGTGACCACTCTTTCCTCGTCAAAATCCAAGTTCTCAATATAGAACGACTTCGGCTTTCCAAAGAGCCGATCTCGTGTTGCGCCATCAAGTTCCAGTGCGTAGCGGCTAAATGAGTTTAAGTTACGAAAGTTGGTATTGCTCTGCCCTATTGGCACGGCTCGACGAGCGATATTGAGTAGGTGCGAACTGGATTCGGAAAAGTAGCATTTGTGCTCCTTCCCATGAAAACAGAAGGTGAATTCTCGTTTAGATATTTCTTCTAGACTAGGCGGAATCTTCAGTGCGGTCCATATGACTTCCAGACGTCTAGCCTCCAATTCAAATAGGGCTGAAAGTCGTTTCGGTAGAATTACCTTGTTGAGTGAATCAATAAGTGGAGCCGAATCATGGGGATCCGCAGGAATTAGGATTTGTAGGCTATCGTCACCCCATGGCGTCAGTATGGACGATGATGATCCATCAATCTTGCTCGTGTCGGAAACGTCTATTTTGGACCACGCATTGTTCTTAAAGAAAGTTTCAAGTTCTCTCATAAAAGTTTCTCCAATTATTGAACTAAGAAGTACCCCCTCACACCACCATATGCCGCACCCTCGCGCCCCACTCAATCGCGGCGGCGTGCAGGCGGTCGATCTTCAGTTCTTCGCGGACCTCCTCCAGCATGCGAAGCTCGACCTGGGAATGGCGACCGTCGGCGGTGACGACGTCGCAGGCAAGGGCATAGGCGGTCTCGTACAGGCGCTCAGGCAAAGCCTCGCGGATCAGGCCGAAGAGGGCGTCCAGCCCGTCTTCCTCTTCGAACAGGTCAAAGACGGTGCGGCTGACGCGCTGGATGCGGTCGGGGTCGTAGGCGGCGAAGATCGGCATGTGGTTGACCATGCGGGTGATGGCCACAAGCTCGGCGGTGCGCATGTTCTCATCCGAGGCGGAAGAGGCGACCATGACCGCGACAAGCGCGTCCTGCGGGGACATGGGAGAGGATTCGGACATTGTATGCTCCTGTCGGGTTGGGATCAGAATATTGACGGGGGGCCGGGGGGGCAATAGAGGACGGCAGGCTTGGGGCAAAGGGTCCCTGGCGTTTCAGGAGTGATGCAGATGGCTTCCCTGCGCGATGCGGCGATGAATTCGAAGGCCTGGCCCTTTGAAGAGGCTCGCGCGGTTCTGAAACGCTATGGCGGGAAGGACCCGGCCAAGGGCTATGTGCTGTTCGAGACGGGGTATGGGCCGTCGGGATTGCCGCATATCGGGACGTTCGGCGAAGTGGCGCGGACGACGATGATCCGGCGGGCGTTCGAGATCATTTCGGACATTCCGACGCGGCTGATCTGTTTTTCCGACGATGTGGACGGGATGCGGAAGGTGCCGGAGAACGTGCCGCAGCAAGAGATGTTGCGTCAGTACATGCAGATGCCGTTGACGAGCGTCCCGGACCCGTATGGCGAGTACGACAGTTTCGGCGGGCACAACAACGCGATGCTGCGGCGGTTCCTGGACACGTTCGGGTTCGAGTATGAGTTCATCTCGGCGACGGAGTTCTACAAGTCCGGGAAGTTTGACGCGACCTTGCGGCTGTGTGCGGAGCGGTATGATGCGATCATGGCGATCATGCTGGCGTCGTTGCGTGAGGAGCGGCAGCAGACCTATTCCTGCTTCCTGCCGATCCACCCGGAAACGGGGCGGGTCTTGTATGTGCCGATGAAAGAGGTGAATGCCAAGGATGGCACGATCACCTTTGACGACGAGGCGGGGCGGGAGTGGACGCTGCCGGTCACGGGCGGGAATGTGAAGTTGCAGTGGAAGCCGGACTTCGGCGCGCGCTGGGCGGCGCTGGATGTGGACTTCGAGATGTACGGGAAGGACCATTCCACCAATACTCCGATCTACGACGGGATCTGTGAGGTTCTGGGTGGCAAGAAGCCGAACCACATGACGTACGAGCTGTTCCTGGACGATCAGGGGCAGAAGATTTCCAAGTCGAAGGGCAACGGGCTGACCATTGATGAATGGCTGACCTATGCGGCGACGGAATCGCTCAGCTATTTCATGTATCAGAAGCCGAAGACGGCGAAGCGGATGCATTTCGATGTGATCCCGCGGGCGGTGGATGAATATCACCAGCAATTGCGGGCCTTCCCGGATCAGCCGATTGACCAGCAAGTGAACAACCCGGTCTGGCACATCCACAACGGCAAGCCGCCGGTGTCGAAGATGGTGGTCAGCTTTGGCATGCTGTTGAACCTGGCCTCGGTGGCGGCGGCGAAGGATGCGGCCGGGCTGTGGAAGTTCATCCAGCGCTATGCGCCGGAGGCGTCGCCCGAAGCGAACCCGGATCTGGACGCGGCGGCGGGCTTTGCGGTGCGCTATTTCGCCGACAAGATCGCGCCGACGCGCGTGTTCCGACTGCCGAACCACATGGAGCGGGCGGCGATGGAGGATATTGTCGCACGGTTGAAGGCCTGGGACGGGGGACTGGACGACGAGGCCTTGCAGTCGATGGTTTTTGCCGTGGGCAAGGATCACGGGTTCGAGCCGCTGCGTGAATGGTTCAAGGCGCTGTACGAGGTGCTGCTGGGGGCGTCCGATGGGCCGCGCTTTGGCGGGTTCATCGCACTTTATGGCGTGGCCGAGACGGTGGCTTTGATCGAACGGGCGCTAAAGGGGGAGCTGGTCGCCTAAGCGGCGGCCTGGACTGGGCGCGAGGCGGAAGGTCAAGCGGTCTGGCGCGGTGTCGGCGGCCTTCTCGGGAACATTGTATCGTCCGCCTGCCTGACCCCCGGTGTTCCTTGCTTTGGGCCAGCGCGCCTTCGGCGAGGATATTTCGGCAAAGATGAAAGGCTTGACCTGAAGGGGAGGCAATCTAGCTATTTTCTGTGCCGCGCCGGACTCGGCGGCATCCGAAGCGAAGGGGGTGCCGATGCGCAGAATTGTTCAGGCCTTGATCCTTGCCGCCAGCCTGTCCCTGCCTGCCGGGGCGCAGGAGGGGCCGATCACGGCCACCATCGAAAGCCAGATCGACGCCTTTCTGGCCGATGACATGGAGCGGGCGTTTTCCTTTGCCAGTCCGACGATCAAGGGCCTGTTCGGCACGCCGGAGAACTTTGGCAAGATGGTCCGGGACGGCTATCCGATGGTCTACCGTCCTGCCGAGGTCGAAATGCAGGACCTGCGCGAAATAGCGGGGAACCTGTGGCAAAGGGTCAGGATCACCGATCAGGCCGGGGCGGGCTGGTATGTCGATTACATGATGATCGAGACGCCGGACGGCTGGCTGATCAACGCGGTCCAGTTGATGCCCGCGCCTGAAATCGGCGTCTGAGCCTGTTGCTTCGCCCGGCCTTCGGGCGCGCGGTGCCCTGAGAGAGGGTTAAGCCATCCTTGCTACCCCGTTGCCCCATGGCGACGCGGGTCCTGGGACGATGTCCCGGCCCGTTTCTGCCGCTGGTCAGGCGCGAAGCGAGGGGAATCGAAGATGAACAAGGCTATCACCGACGGGCTGGTCCTGATGCCGCCGCCATTCTCGGCAGGCTTGAACCTGTGGTCGCGCGAGAACGGAACAGTCGGGTCCGGGTCGTATCTCGGCCAGCCGAATGCGGCGCTGGTGTCGAATGACCAGGACTTCGCCGGGTGTCTGGAACTGCAGAAGACCGAGGCCACGCAGAAACTGCGCAGCTTTGCGCAGACGCCGATCCAGCCGGGCCTCTATCTGCAGGTGACGGCGCGGGTGAAGGCGGTGTCGGGCAACCTGCCGAGCGTGCGGATCGCGGCCTGGGCGGGCGATATTGCCGACGCCAATGTAGCGGGGGTCGTGCAGGTCGGGCCGTCGGTGACGCTGACCACCTATGGCGAGGTGGTGACGGTGCAGGCGATCATCTCGCCCGCCACGCGGACCGGGGTCGACATGGCCTGGGGCACGACGGCGGTCTATGGCCATATCGGGCTGGACCTGACCGGGCCGAATGGCGGTGTCGTGCGGATTGACGACATTGTGGTCGAGGACGTGACCAACGTCTTCATCCGCAAGCTGATGGACTGGGTCGATGTGCGCGACTATGGCGCGCTGGGCAACGGGGTGGCGAACGATGCTCCGGCCTTTCTGGCGGCGGATGCGGATGCCAACGGGCGCGAGGTGCTGGTTCCCGCTGGCGTTTTCCGGCTGACGAGCGACGTGTCGATCAACAACCGCATCCGATTTGAAGGCACGCTGTCGATGCCCGCGAACCGCAAGCTGACGCTGGTGCGGAACTATGATCTGAACACCTATGAGCAGGCCTTCGGATCCGAGATCGAAGGGTTCCGCCGTGCCTTGCAGGCGCTGTTCTATTTCACCGACCATGTGACGCTGGACCTGTCGGGTCGCCGCGTGGATATGGATGCGCCGATCGACGTGGCCGCGGTCGCCGGACTTTCCAGCTTTGCCAATCGCCGGGTGATCCGGAACGGGTCGATGAATGCCGTTGCGGGGCCGGGCTGGGCAACCACCGACACCCTTTCGGTCGCGACCTATGCGGTCAACAATCCCAAATTCCTGACCGGTGTGGCCAATGTCGCGAATATCGAGGTCGGCTCGCTGGTGATCGGCACGGGTGGCGGGCGCGAGGTCTATGTCAAGTCGAAGAACGTCGGCGCGGGCACGGTCGAGCTGACACAGTCGCTGTATGGCGCGGCGGGCACCCGAAGCTATACCTTCCGACGTTTCCGCTACATGCTTGATTTCAATGGCTTCGACGGGCTGTCCAAGTTCGAGATCGAGGATGTCGAATTCAACTGCCTTGGCCTGTGTTCGGGGGTGATGCTCCCAAATTCGGGAAGCAACACCCGGGTCATTTCCTGCACGTTCAACCAGCCGCAGGCCCGGGCCTTGACGTCAAGCGGGACGGGTTGTCAGGGGTTGGTCGTCGACATGTGCCAATTCCTGTCGAACGAGACGTCGCTGCCTGCGGTGGATCGCACCACGATTGCGATGAACATTCAGGCCAATGACACCAAGATCCGCGACAACCGGGTCGTGCGTTTTGCGCATTTCGCAGTGGTCAACGGCACGGGGCATCTGATCCATGCCAACCACTTCTTCCAGGGCGACGAGGTTGTCGCGGGGGTGCGGCGCGCGGGGTTGATCTTCACGCAGACCAATATCTCGACAATCGTTTCGGCGAACTACATCGACAACTGCTTCATCGAGTGGAACAACGAACACGATGCGACACCCGAATTCGAGAACGAGCTTTCGTTCGGCGGGCTGAACATCGTCGGCAATATCTTCATCGCCATCGACACGTCATCGGCCTTCCGCTGGGTGGTGGTCAAACCCTATGGGCCGGGGCATTTCCTGAACGGCTTTTCGCTGACCGGCAACAGCTTTAGGGTGTTCAACACCAATGTCGACCGGGTCGAGATGCTGGATACCACCTTTGCGACGCTGGACTTTACCCGGTCACGCAACGTGCGGGTCGAGGGCAACGCCTTCAACCAGGTCAACCAGCAGATCATGAACCCGGTGGTCGTGACCCATACGCAGAACACGGCTGCCGATACCTGGAACGTCAGCGCGGGAGATTATATCCCCTTCGGCGGCCGCATCCGCATGATGGAATCGGTTTCGGCGCAAGGGGCGATCACGACGGCGGCGAATGCCACGCGCTATGTGTTTCCGCATGCCCTCGTCGGGACGGGCGTCGGGGGCAACGAGGTGCAGTTGAAGTGGGGCGAGGCAGTCAAGGGCTCGGCTATTGTCAGCATGCGGATGGACATTCCGGGCTGACCGCCGGACGGGGTGAAGGGCGGTCCTGCGGGGCCGCCCTTTTTACATGTCTTCCGGGGCAAGGCGGAAGGCGCGGGCGAAGCCACCGTTCAGCAGCGCCGAGGTCGGTGTCAGGCGTACAAAGGCAAAGTCGGGCAGGTCGATATAGACTTGCGCCTTCGGGTTCCGGTCCAGCCAGCGGGAACGGAGCGCGGGGCGGGCA
Organism: Pseudomonadota bacterium; assembly: GCA_963205235.1. GTDB lineage: Bacteria > Pseudomonadota > Alphaproteobacteria > Rhodobacterales > Rhodobacteraceae > Tabrizicola. Next base: position 6,262 of record CAUJIP010000078.1, on the reverse strand, counting down.
GGGTCGTCCGGGGCGACAAAGCTTGCCCGCGCGCGGATCATCATCCGGGGATGGGTCAGAGGATCGCCCTTGTCGCCGACATCCCCCAGCATCAGCGCGCAGTCGGGGTGGTTCCGAAGGGCGCGGAAATGCGGGGCAAGGCCCGAGACAAGGGTCAGAAGCCCCGCCTCGGGGTCGCGGGCAAAGGCGATGCGGCTGATGCCGGGGGTGCCGGTGTCGGGGTCGGTCCAGGCCAGGGCGGCATGACCAAGGGACAGAAGCCTTTTCGCCAGCGCGCGGGCGTCGGCGTCGGCGGGCTGAACGGGATCGGGGCGTTTGGACATGTGGCAAGGGTAAGACCCCAAGCTGGCCTATGTCCAGCGGCGGCAGGGCCTGATGGACCACAAGCTTTGCGTCCCTTGTCCGAAAGGCCCCTGCTGCATCCTGCGCAGGCAGGGGCGTGACCGTTTGTCCAAGTCCGTCGGCCCCGCCTTGCATATGGACATGGCGGTGCTTAGGCTTTTGTGGACAGGCGGCAATGATTGCGCCATTCCCGCAGACCCGAATTTGAACCGATGACCGATCCCGCCCCTCAGCCAACCCCGGACAGTCACGGCAAACGCCGGGTGCGCAAGTCGCTGGTCCATGCCGAGCGCGGCGAAAGCGACGACCATGCCCTTGCCGTGATCCTGGCCGGGGTGGCCGGGGCGGCGAATGCGGGCGGGTTCTTTGCTGTGCAGCAGTATACGTCGCACATGACGGGCTATCTGGCCGCGCTGGCCGACAATCTGGCGATTGGCAATTTCTGGTTGGTGATGGTGTCGGTCCTGGCCATCTCGGCTTTTACGGCGGGGGCGGGGTTCAGTGCGGTGTTGATCAACTGGGCGCGCGACCATCGCAGCCACCACCAATATTCCCTGCCGATTGCCGTCCAGGGGGGATTTCTGTTCTGCTTTTCCTTCGGCTGGATTTTCAGTTCTGAGTTGGGCCGGCTGTTTTCCATTGCCTGCCTGTGTTTCATCATGGGGATGCAGAACGCCACGATCACCAAGCTTTCCGGCGCGCGCATCCGCACGACCCATGCAACAGGCATGGTGACCGACATCGGGATCGAGCTTGGCCGGGCATTCTATGCGCTGTTCCATCGGTCGCGCCGGGCGGGTGCTGACCGCAGAAAGCTTGGGATTCTGGTGTCGCAGGTGGTCTCATTCCTGTGCGGTGGCATTGTCGGGGCGCTGGGCTACAAGGCGCTGGGCTTCATGTTTTCGCTGCCGTTGGCCATGGTGCTTCTGGCCATTTCCGTACCGCATCTTGTGCTTGAGCGTGCCGGTCCGGTCGAGCCCTGACCCCAGCCGAATCGCAGGACGCCCCGCCGGACCCGCAGAAAGGGCCGATGGAAGCAGGTCTGGTGGCCGCTCTGCGCCAGGTCACGCGCCCGTTACCGCTGCCGGGTTCAATTCCAAGCACTTACCGCGAGGACTTTTCAGGAATTTGCAAAATTCACTGGATGCGCGTCAATAAATTTACAGAATTATTGATGAAAAATATGGGGTTACGAAAATATTTACTTAGTGTTAATCTGCCCTTGGGGAAGTGGCGTCATGGCAGTAGAAATCATGCGTCACAAGGGTCCGGCCGGACCCTGACTGGAGGAGAGCCCTGATGACTGACGCCGCCAAATCCGTTTATCCGCCGTCTGCCGATTTTGCGGCAAAGGCCCATGTCGATGCCGCCGGTTACGCGGCGCGCTATGCGGCCTCGATCAAGGACCCCGAAGGGTTCTGGGGTGCCGAAGGGCTGCGGATCGACTGGATCAAACCTTACACGCGCGTCAAGAACACGTCTTTCAAGGCCGGCGAAGTGTCGATCAAGTGGTTCGAGGACGGTCACCTGAACGTCAGCGCCAACTGCATCGACCGCCACATGCTGACCCGCGCCGACCAGACGGCGATCATCTGGGAAGCTGACGATCCGAAGACCCCGGCCAAGCACATCTCCTATCGCGAACTGCTGGAGCAGACCTGCCGTCTGGCCAACGTGCTGAAGGCGCATGGCGTCGGCAAGGGCGACCGAGTCGTGCTGTACATGCCGATGATCCCCGAGGCGGCCTATGCGATGCTGGCCTGCACCCGGATCGGGGCCATTCATTCCATCGTCTTCGGCGGCTTCTCGCCCGACGCCTTGGCCAACCGGATCAACGACTGTGACGCCAAGCTGGTCGTCACCGCCGACTGGGCCCCGCGCGCCGGCAAGAAGACGGGACTGAAGGACAACACCGACAAGGCGCTGCTGCACTGTTCCGACAAGGTCAAGGTTCTGGTGGCCAAGCGCACGGGCGACCAGACCTCGTGGACCCAAGGCCGCGACTTTGACCTGAACGCGGAAATGGCGGCGGCCAAGCCCTATTGCCCCTATGTCGAAGTCGGCGCCGAAGACCCGATGTTCATCCTGTACACCTCAGGCTCGACCGGGAAACCGAAGGGCGTGGTGCATACGACCGGCGGCTACCTCGTCTATGCCTCGATGACGCAGCAGATGACCTTTGACTACCATGACGGCGATGTCTTCTGGTGCACCGCTGACGTGGGTTGGGTCACGGGCCACAGCTATATCGTCTATGGCCCCTTGGCCAATGGTGCCACCACGCTGATGTTCGAAGGCGTGCCGACCTTCCCGGATGCGGGCCGCTTCTGGGAGGTTTGCGCCAAGCACAAGGTCAGCCAGTTCTACACCGCGCCGACGGCGATCCGCAGCCTGATGGGTCTGGGGACCGAGTGGGTTGAAAAGCACGACCTGTCGTCCCTGAAGGTGCTGGGTTCGGTCGGCGAGCCGATCAACCCGGAAGCCTGGGCCTGGTACAACACCCATGTCGGCAAGGGCAAACTGCCGATCGTCGACACGTTCTGGCAGACCGAAACCGGCGGTCACATGCTGACGCCGCTGCCGGGTGCTGTCCCGACCAAGCCGGGGTCGGCCACAGTGCCGTTCTTTGGCGTCAAGCCGGTGGTGCTGGACCCGGCTTCGGGCACGGTGCAGGACGCCACGGAAACCGAAGGCGTCCTTTGCTTCGCCGACAGCTGGCCGGGGCAGATGCGGACGCTGTGGGGCGATCATCAGCGGTTCGAAGAGGCCTATTTCAGCCAGTACAAGGGTTACTACTTCACCGGTGACGGCTGCCGTCGCGATGCCGATGGCTATTACTGGATCACGGGCCGCGTCGATGACGTGATCAACGTGTCCGGCCACCGGATGGGGACGGCCGAAGTCGAATCCGCGCTGGTGGCGCATGAGGCGGTGGCCGAGGCGGCGGTCGTGGGCTACCCGCATGACATCAAGGGGCAGGGCATCTATGCCTATGTCACCCTGATGAAGGGGGTCGAGCCGACCGAGGACCTGCGCAAGAAGCTGGAAGCCTGGGTCCGCACCGAAATCGGCCCGATTGCCAAGCCCGACCTGATCCAGTGGGCCCCCGGCCTGCCGAAGACCCGCTCAGGCAAGATCATGCGCCGTATCCTGCGCAAGATCGCCGAGAATGATTTCGGGTCCTTGGGCGATACCTCGACGCTGGCCGATCCGTCGGTGGTCGATGACCTGATCGCCAACCGCATGAACCGAGGCTGATCCATGGGTCCGGTCCTGATCCTTCTTGGTCCGCCCGGTGCAGGCAAAGGCACGCAGGCCCGGATGCTGGAAGAAGACTTCGGTCTGGTCCAGCTTTCGACCGGCGACCTGCTGCGCGCGGCAGTGGCTGCGGGGACGGATGCCGGGAAGCAGGCCAAGGCGGTGATGGAGGCGGGCCAGCTGGTCAGCGATGACATCGTGCTGGCGATCCTGAAAGACCGGATGGTGCAGCCCGATGTGGCCAAGGGCGTGATCCTGGACGGCTTTCCGCGCACGGCAGTTCAGGCCGAAGCGCTGGACGAGCTTCTGGCGGATGCGGGGCAAAAGATCACCGCCGCGATCAGCCTTGAGGTCGACGACGAGGCGATGGTGGCCCGGGTGTCGGGCCGCTACACCTGCGCCGGCTGCGGCGAAGGCTATCATGACGAATTCAAGCAACCGGCCAAGGCCGGGGTTTGCGACAAATGCGGCGGCACGGCGATGAAACGCCGCGCCGACGACAACGCCGAAACGGTGCGCGAAAGGCTTACCGCCTATCACGACCAGACGGCACCGCTGATCACCTATTACGACGACAAGGGCGTGTTGGAGCGGCTGGATGCGATGGGTCCCATCGCGGATATCCGGCAGGCTTTGGGCGCGATTGTCCAAGGGGTGGCGGCGTAAGGAAAGGGCCTCGTGGCCAGTGGTCACGGGGAGGGAGAGATCGTTGCAAGGCCTTTCGGCGGAACCCGGTTTTCCGGGACCGGAGAAGGTTTGCCCGAAAGGCGGCTGCGATCGGAAGAGGGGCCGGTGTTTCGCACCGGATAACATGAGGGAGGCCTAAATGGCTAATGCAGCAGACGCCGGCGTACGCTCGCGTCCGATGACCCGGGAAGAGAAGAAGGTTATCCTTGCTTCCTCTGCCGGCACCATCTTCGAATGGTATGACTTCTATCTTTACGGTTCGCTGGCGGCGATCATCGGCGCACAGTTCTTCACGCCGTTCCCGGAAGCCACGCGCAACGTGTTTGCGCTGCTTGCTTTCGCTGCAGGCTTCATCGTGCGCCCGTTCGGCGCGCTGGTGTTCGGGATGATGGGCGACCTCATCGGCCGCAAGTACACCTTCCTCATGACCATCATGATCATGGGTCTGTCGACCTTTATCGTGGGCATGTTGCCCAACTACTATTCCTGGGGCATCGCCGCACCGATCATCCTGATCGCACTGCGCATGTTGCAGGGTCTGGCGCTTGGCGGCGAATACGGCGGGGCTGCGGTCTATGTGGCCGAACACGCTCCTGCTGGCCGCCGCGGGTTCTATACATCGTTCATCCAGACCACCGCGACGCTTGGTCTTCTTCTGTCGCTGATCGTCATCATCTCGGTGCAGGGCTATGTGAACGGCTCGTATCCTGACCAGCCGGTGCTGGACGCCGCTGGCGTGGCCACAGTCGCCGCAGATGGTTCGGCAGTGATGCAGAAGGCCTTCAACGCCTGGGGCTGGCGCATCCCGTTCCTGGGATCGATCATCCTTCTGGCGGTCTCGCTTTACATCCGTCTGCAGATGAACGAATCCCCGGCCTTCAAGAAGATGAAGGAAGAGGGTGCGGCATCGAAAGCGCCGCTGCGTGAAGCCTTCGGAACCTGGAAGAACGGCAAGATCGCCTTGATCGCGCTGCTGGGTCTGACCGCCGGTCAGGCTGTGGTTTGGTACTCGGGCCAGTTCTACGCGCTGTTCTTCATGCAGAACATCGTCAAGGTCGACAGCTTCTCGGCGAACGTGTTCGTCGCCTGGTCGCTGATCATCGGCACCTGGGGCTTCCTGTTCTTCGGGGCACTTTCGGACAAGATCGGCCGCAAGCCGATCATCCTGGCCGGCTGCCTGATCGCTGCCGTGACCTACTTCCCGGTGTTCAAGATGCTGACCACCACGGCCAACCCGATGCTGGCCGCGGCGCAGGAAACCGTGATCACCGTTGTTGCCGATCCGGCTGACTGCTCGTTCCAGTTCAACCCGGTCGGGACTGCCAAGTTCACCAACTCCTGCGATATCGCCAAGGCGGCGCTGTCGAAGGCTTCGGCCAACTCGGCCACCGAAGACGCCCCGGCGGGGACTGTCGCCTCGGTCAAGGTTGGCGAGACGGTGGTTGCCTCCTATGACGCTGTCAAGCTGACCGGCGACGAGCTGGCAGCGGCGAAGAAAGCCTTCGAAACCGGCCTGAACGACGCGCTGAAAGCGGCGGGCTATCCGGTGGCGGGGGTGGAGAACACCTCTATCGCCAAAGCCGAGAACTTGGTCGACATCTTCACCGGCCAGAAGCTGCTGATCGTCGCGATCCTGACCTACCTCATCATCCTGGTGACCATGGTCTATGGCCCGATCGCCGCGATGCTGGTCGAACTGTTCCCGACCCGGATCCGCTACTCCGGCCTGTCGCTGCCCTACCACATCGGCAACGGCTGGTTCGGTGGCCTGCTGCCCGCGACCGCCTTCGCGATCTCGGCGCAGACCGGCAACATCTATGCGGGCCTGTGGTATGCGATCGTCGTCGCCCTGATGACGGTGGTGATCGGTGCGCTGTTCGTGCCGAACGGAACCCACAAGAAAGACATCTTCGCCGACGACTCGTCGCGCTGATGCCAAAGCGCCGGGCCAGGGCATCCGCCTTGGCCCGGACCG
>CAUJIP010000077.1 GCA_963205235.1 Pseudomonadota bacterium | reverse complement strand
GATCAGCGCGACGGCGCCATAGACGGCAATGGTGATGAAGGTCCCGACCACGGCAAGCGTCGCCGCCTGCAGCCAGAAACTGGGGCTTTCGATGGTGGCAAGGGCGATGGTCATGATCTCGGCCGACAGAATGAAATCGGTCTTGATCGCGCCGGCGACCTTTTCCTCTTCCAGATGCGCCGGGTCCCTGGGGTCAAAATCCTCCTCGATCGCGTCGTCCGCATGGGGGGCAAACATGTGGACCAGCTTTTCTGCCCCTTCAAAGCAAAGATAGGCGCCGCCCAGCATCAACAGAGGGGTGATTGCCATGGGTGCGAAGGATTTGAGCAAAAGCAGGCCCGGCAAAAGCACGACCAGCTTGTTGCGCAAGGACCCGCGCGCAATGCGCCAGATGATCGGCAGTTCCCGGTCGGCCTGAAAGCCGTGGACATATTTCGGCGTGACCGCCGCGTCATCGATGACCACACCCGCCGCCTTGGCCCCGGCCTTGGCCGCCGCCGCTGCGATGTCATCCACCGACGCAGCCGCGACCTTGGCAATCGCCGCCACGTCATCCAGAAGTGCGAGTAACCCGCTCATGCCCTGCCCCGTTCTGATCTTAGGTTCATGTAATGCGCCGGGCCGGATATGGCAAAGCCGAAGGCAAGGTTAGCGCAAACAGGCAAAGATTGCGCTAACAACTTGAATTCGTGTCGGTTTTTGTCTTGCGCTGGACGAAAAGGCGGCTATCCCCGTGTCAAGAAATATGGGGGCACGCATGACCATCACTGTTGGCATCAACGGCTTTGGCCGGATCGGGCGCTGCACGTTGGCGCATATCGCGGAATCAAACCGCAACGACGTTCAGGTCGTGGCGATCAATGCGACGGGCCCGGTCGAGACCAACGCGCATCTGATGCGCTATGACAGCGTTCACGGACGGTTCCCCGGTGTGGTCAAGGTGACCGATGCGGGAATGGACCTGGGACGCGGGCCGATCCGGATGATGTCGACCTACAACCTGGAGGAACTCGACTGGCAGGGCGTTGACGTGGTGCTGGAATGCACCGGCAAGTTCAACGAGCGTGAAAAGGCAGCCGTTCACCTGACCCGTGGCGCCAAGCGCGTGCTGGTGTCGGCCCCGGCCAAACGCGCCGATCTGACTGTCGTTTACGGCGTGAACCATCGCAGCCTTCTGCCAGAACATCTGGTGGTTTCGAACGCATCCTGCACGACGAACTGTCTTGCCCCCTTGGCCAAGGTTCTGAATGACACGGTGGGGATTGAGTCGGGCATCATGACCACGATCCATTCCTATACCGGCGATCAGCCGACGCTGGACCGCCGCCACAAGGACCTGTACCGCGCCCGCGCAGCGGCAATGGCGATGATCCCGACATCGACCGGGGCGGGCAAGGCGATTGGCGAAGTGCTGCCAGAACTGGCGGGCAAGCTGGAAGGGTCGTCGATCCGCGTGCCGACGCCGAACGTCAGCGCAGTTGACCTGACATTCATCGCGCAGAAGTCGGTGACCGCGGCGGAAGTTAACGAAATCGTGCGGGAAGCCTGCGCAGGATACATGGGCATGGTCATGGCCTATGACCCAGAACCCAAGGTCTCGATTGACTTCAACCATACGCCGCAATCCTGTATCTTCGCCCCCGACCAGACCAAGGTGGCGGGCCGGTCGGTCCGGGTGTTGGCCTGGTACGACAATGAATGGGGCTTTTCCTGCCGGATGGCCGATGTGGCCGGGCATATGGGACGGCTTGCGCAGTAACGGGGCCAATGCCCCCTGGGGGGCGAAGTGACCGACCGTATCGCAGTCTGGCTTGCCGTGGTGATTGCCGCGGCGATTGCGGCTGATCTTGCCTTGAACGATGGGGCAGCGCTGTTCTTTCTGGCGCAGAAATTCCTTGATCTGATCGAATGGGTGGTTTTCTGGCGCTGAGGCTGTCAAACTGACGTTGCATTTCCCGCCGATATGTAATTGTTAGCGCTATCGGGCCAAAATCTTCCCAGGAGGTGAGTCATGGCGGTCAAGGTTGCCATCAACGGGTTTGGACGGATCGGGCGCAACATTCTGCGTGCCATCGTCGAATCGGGACGGACGGATATCGAGGTTGTCGCGATCAACGACCTTGGCCCGGTCGAGACCAATGCGCATCTCTTGCGCTATGATTCGGTGCATGGGAAGTTTCCGGCGACTGTCACCACCGGCGCGGACTGGATCGATGTCGGCCGTGGGCACATGCTGGTCACTGCGCTGAAGAACCCCGCCGATCTGCCGTGGTCGGATGTCGATATCGTGCTGGAATGCACGGGTATCTTCACCTCCAAGGAAAAGTGCCTGCCGCATTTGGAGAACGGCTCGAAGCGGGTGCTGATTTCGGCCCCCGGCGAAGGGGCTGACAAGACCATCGTTTATGGTGTGAACCACAAGACGCTGACCAAGGATGACATCGTCGTCTCGAATGCCTCTTGCACCACCAACTGCCTGTCGCCCGTGGCCTATGTCCTGAACAACGCCATCGGGTTCGAAAAGGGCATGATGACCACGATCCATTCCTATACCGGCGACCAGCCGACCTTGGACACGATGCACAAGGACCTGTACCGCGCCCGCGCGGCAGCGCTGTCGATGATCCCGACCTCGACCGGGGCGGCGAAGGCCGTGGGCCTGGTCCTGCCGGAACTGAAGGGCAAGCTGGATGGGTTCGCGATGCGGGTTCCGACGCCGAACGTGTCGGTCGTTGACCTCAAGTTCATCGCCAAGCGCGCGACCTCGGTTGACGAGGTGAACGCCGCGATCAAGGCCGCAGCCGATGGACCGCTGAAGGGCATCCTTGGCTATACCAACGAAAAGCTGGTGTCGTCCGATTTCAACCACGACCCACATTCTTCGGTCTTCCACATGGACCAGACCAAGGTGATGGACGGGACCTTCGTGTCGATCCTGAGCTGGTATGACAATGAATGGGGCTTCTCGAACCGCATGGCTGATACGGCTGTGGCGATGGGCAAATTGATCTGAACCCATTGACATTATAAGGGAAAGAGCGCCCAAGTGGCGCTCTTTCGCATTTCAAAGCCATGCATTTTGTGCATAGCCGCACCGCAGCATTGGGTGTTGTTCCATTCTGGCCATCGCTTACATAGGCGTTGTGCAAGGGGATGGCCCCTGCAGCGAAAGGACGACTGAGATGCTGACCGTGTTCGACATGCTGAAAACCGCCGCCGTGAACTATGCGCGCTATCGGACCACGCGTGACGAGATTGCCAATCTGCCCGCCGATATCGCGCTGGACATTGGTGTTTTCCCCGCCGACGCCGAGCGGATTGCCCGCGAAGCCGTCTACGGCAAAGCCGCCTGAAGGCTAGCCAAGACCGCGACGATCCGGGGGCCCTTGCGGCCCCCTTTTGGTTTTTGCCGACATGGCGCCCGAAGCCTTCCAGGATGATCCTTCATGCTTCGGGGAGCGACGGGCCGCGCAGGATGCCGCCAACCGCACGATGTTCGCCGTCACGCCGGAGGCACGAATGCCAGCCGTGGCGGGCCGTCCGCAGCAGGAATTTCAGGTCATGATCGTGATCGGGAGGATAACCGGCGACTGGCCCGGTCAGCGGTATTTCGCAGCCAGAGCCTCGACCACCGGAGGGGTGACGAATTTTGATACATCCCCGCCAAGCCGCGCGATTTCCTTGACCAGTTTCGACGCAATCGCCTGCCGCCGCGCGTCGGCCATCATGAAGACCGTCTCGATGCTGGCGTCCAGGGCCCGGTTCATGCCAACCATCTGAAATTCATATTCGAAATCCGCCACCGCGCGCAGGCCCCGGATGATGATCCCTGCCCCGACATCCCGGGCGCAGTCGATCAGCAGGTTCTCGAACGGATGAACGACGATCTCTCCGCCGGTCTTGGCGATGATCGGGGCACATTCCGCCTCGACCATGGCGACACGTTCCTCAAGATTGAACAGCGGGCCCTTGTCGCGGTTGATCGCCACGCCGATGACCAGACGGTCAACCAAGGCCATGGCGCGCTGGATGATGTCGATATGACCCAGCGTGATCGGGTCGAAGGTTCCCGGATAAAGTCCGATGCGCATGGGGTACCTCCTGCCCTGATGTCGGCACGCAACAATATTGCGCGCCCTTCCGCAAGGGGAAAGCAGCCGCTCATCGCTCCCCTGCGGGCGCTTTTCGCTGGACCCTGTCCGCAGCGATGACGCCAGTCACGACGGAAGAGCGGTGCTAGAAGCCCTTGATCATCCCTTCCAGCGCGTCTTTTTCCGCCGAAAGTTCCATCAGCCTGGCCTTCACCACATCGCCGATCGAAATCAGGCCCACCAATTCGCCCGCTTCGATCACCGGCATATGGCGAAAGCGGCCATCGGTCATCATCTGCAGGACGGCATCCGTCTTGTCGCCCCTGGCACAGGAAATCAGCTTCTTGGTCATCAGGGCCGCGACCTTTTCCCCCAGAACCGCAGGCCCGCGTTTTCCGATTTCCCGCACGATGTCGCGTTCGGACAAAATCCCCTCGGCGGACTTTCCGTCCTTCGAGACAATCAGCGCTCCGATCCGGCGTTCGGACAACAGGGCAGCGGCCTCGGCTATCGTGGCCCCGGACGCGATGGTGACCACGGCAAAATCGGCTTTGGACTTCAGGATCTGGCTGACAAGCATAGCAATCCTCCAACGGAACCATGACTGTCCTTGCAAGCCTTGGACTTGCGACAGATTCTGTCAAGCGAGCATAACGATTCGCAAGGGACCAATTGCATGAGACTTCACCGCCATCTGGCCCTGGCGCTTTGCGTCATTGCCCTCGCCACTCCGACCCTTGCCGAAGTGTGGAGCGGTCAGTTGCTGGACCGTCCGACCAGCATCGACATCCCGGCCCCTTTTTCCCCGGAACCGGGGTTCAGCGATCTGGCTGACGGCTCCGCGCTGGAAGAGTTCCTGATTCCCGGCGAGACGCTCGAGACCTGGACCCAACTTATTACGCTCACCGGGCTTGCTGGCGCGACGGACGGCATGACGCCGGACGAAGCCGCTGCCGCAATGGCGCAAAACATGGCACAGGGCTATTCGGCTGCCTGCCCGAATGGGATGAATGCCGTCGACTTGGGCTCGCCCGCGATCACCGGGGCCGAGGTGGTGATTGCCGGATGGCTGGCTTGCGATCAGGTCAACGGCAACGGTCAGTCCGAAGCGATGGTCGTGCTGATCATGGTGACTGGCGGCACGATCTATACGGCGCAATGGGCCGAGCATGTTCCCGCAACCGATGGGCCGCCGGTCTTTGACCAAGGCCACTGGATGCCACGGCTGGACACGCTGATGACGTTCAGCTTCTGACCCCGCGCGCGGCGACCAGTTCAAGCCGCGCCATTTCTGCCCGCGATTCCCGGATCAGCGCCTCGGCAAAGCGGCTGAGGCGTTCGACACGTCCATCATCTGCGTGTCGCATCAGCCAGAAGGCGCGTTGCAGGCTGATCCGGTCGGGCAGGACCCGGACAAGGTCAGGTGCTGCGGGCAAAGCAAAGTCATGCACGACGCCAAGCCCGGCCCCCTGCCGCAGAAAATTCAGCTGCACCGACACAGAGTTTGACGAATAGGTCACCGGCGGCGCGCCGATTTCGGTAAGATAGTCCAGTTCCTTGTCAAAGATCAGGTCCGGGATATAGCCGACAAAGGCGTGGTGGATCAGGTCTTCCGTCCCCCCGACCGGATGGCGCGCCAGATAGTCCCGGCTTGCCGCCAGATGCAGGCGATAGTCAGTCAGCTTTTGCACCGTCAGCCGCCCCGTCTCGGGCCGCGAGACGCCGATGGCCATGTCAGCCTCGCGCTTGGACAGGTTGAACACGCGGGGAAGCGCCACAAGTTGCACCTCAAGCCCCGGATTGGCCTGACAGATCCGGGTCAGGACCTGCGGCAGAAGATAGTTCGCACAGCCGTCCGGTGCGCCCAGCCGGATCAGCCCGGTCAGCCCGCTTGGGCCCGACAGGCTTTCCACTGCGCTGGCGGTGGCGCGTTCCGCCTCCTCCGCATGCGGGATCAACCGCGCGCCTTCCTCTGTCAGTCCATAGCCTTGCTGTGATTTCACGAAAAGCCGGGTCTGGGTCGCGGCTTCCAGACGCGCCACCCGCCGACCAACCGTCGCGGGGTCGATCTTCAACCGCTTGCCTGCCGCCGACAGGCTTTCCGTCCGCGCCACCGCCAGAAAGACGCGCAGGTCATCCCAATCCATCGCGACCTCATGTAGGGTGGGCAACAGCGCCCACCATACCTCAGTCATGCAAAGGTGCAAAACGCTTTTGGCAACTTGCGGCTTTGTCTGGCATTTCCGCAATGGTATGAGCGGCGCAGCAAATTAGGAGGATTCCATGCAAGAGATCGGTCACTGGATCAATGGCAAGCTGGTCGCGGGCACGTCGGGCCGCTTTGCCGAGGTCATGAACCCCGCCACCGGCGAACAGCAGGCGCGGGTCGCACTGGCGACGCTGGGCGAACTGGATCACGCGATCCAGGAGGCCGCCAAGGCTCAGGTCGCCTGGGCCGCCACCAACCCGCAGCGCCGGGCGCGCGTGATGATGGCCTTTGGCGCGCTTATCAACCGCGACATGGACAAGCTGGCAGAAATGGTCGCCCGTGAACACGGCAAGACCATCCCCGACGCCAAGGGTGACGTCCAGCGCGGTCTGGAAGTCATCGAGGTCTGCATGGGCGCGCCTGCGATGCTGAAGGGCGAAGCGATGGACAGCGCCGGCCCCGGCATCGATCTGTTCGCCATGCGCCAGCCCTTGGGCGTGGTCGCGGGCATCACGCCCTTCAACTTCCCCGCCATGATCCCGCTGTGGAAAATCGGCCCTGCCCTGTCTTCGGGCAACGCGATGATCCTGAAACCGTCCGAGCGAGTGCCTTCGACCTCGCTTTACCTTGCGCAATTGCTGCAAGAGGCGGGCCTGCCCGATGGCGTGCTGCAGGTGGTGAACGGCGACAAGACGGTTGTCGACGGCATCCTGGACCATCCGGTCATTCAGGGCGTGGGCTTTGTCGGTTCCACCCCGATTGCACAATACATCTATGGTCGTGCAGCCAGCAACGGCAAGCGGGCGCAGTGCTTTGGCGGTGCCAAGAACCACATGATCATCATGCCGGACGCCGACCTTGACAAGGCCGCCGACGCGCTGGTCGGGGCCGGCTATGGCGCTGCGGGCGAACGCTGCATGGCAATCTCGGTCGCGGTGCCGGTCGGTCAGAAGACCGCTGATGCGCTGATCGAACGGCTGATCCCCAAGATCGAAAAGCTGAAGGTCGGCCCCTATACGGCTGGCAATGACGTCGACTTCGGGCCGCTGATCACCAAAGCCTCGCTGGATCGGGTCAAGGGTCTGATCGGCTCGGGCGTGGAGCAGGGCGCGAAACTGGTGATCGACGGCCGCAACCTGAAGATCCAAGGCTATGAAAATGGCTTCTTCGTCGGGCCGTCGCTGTTCGACAACGTCACCCCGGACATGGAGATCTATAAGCAGGAAATCTTTGGCCCAGTCCTGTCGACCGTCCGCGCCGGGTCTTATGACGAGGCGCTGAAGCTGGTGATGGACAACGAATACGGCAACGGCACCGCGATCTATACCGCCGATGGCGACACGGCGCGCGACTTTGCTTCGCGGGTCAATGTCGGCATGGTGGGGATCAACTTCCCGATCCCGGTGCCGCTGTCCTATTTCAGCTTCGGTGGCTGGAAGAAGTCAGCCTTTGGCGATCTGAACCAGTATGGCCCAGATGCGTTCAAGTTCTACACCAAGACCAAGACCGTCACTGCGCGCTGGTTCAGTGGCATCAAGGACGGGGCCGCGCTGAACTTCAAGGCGCTGGACTGATAACAGCAATGTGACTGAATGGCCGCCTTCGGGCGGCCATTTTTGTCGGCGCTTGCGCCAGATCAAGTCATTCGCATCGATCCTGTGCGCAATTTCCGCCCACGGCACGGACTCTGCCGCGCTCAAACGGAGGACGTTTCATGTTCAACACCAATGTCGGCACCAAGGACCGGATCATCCGGTTTATTCTTGGCGCAGCCCTTTTGGTCTGGTTCTTTTTCGACAAGGGGCAAGGCCCTTGGCACTATGCCAAGCTGATCGGGATCATTCCGCTGGCCACTGCTATCTTCAGCACTTGCCCACTTTATACACTGCTAGGTCTGTCGACCTGCCCGGTGAAGAAGGCCTGAAAGCAACGGGGCGGGAAAGTGTCCCGCCCCGCCGCGTTCTATTTCAGTTTCAATCAGTTTCGGTCGCCCATCCGCAGGACGAAATAGACAGCCCCGCCGATGCCCACGCCGACGAACCAGCCATAGGTTCCCCACCATGCTGGCAGGACCGACGTGAAGGTCGGCAGGATCGACGAGAACACCATGCCCACCGCAAGTGCCACGAAGGCCTTGACGTGCCAGCCCGACCCGCCGAACGAAAACTCGCCGTTTTCCTGATAAAGCGCGTTCACGTCCACCTTGCCTTTGCGGATCAGGTAATAGTCGACCATCATGATCCCGAAGATCGGCCCCATGGTCGACCCGATGAAGTTCACGAAAGCCGCAGCCCCCGTGTTCCAGGGCGCCCAAGGGTACAGAACCAGCGCGATACCGGCCGCGATATAACCGCCGCGCTTGAAGTTGATCTTCGAGGGGAAGACGTTGGCAAAGTCAAAGGCGGGCGAGACGAAGTTCGCCACGACGTTGATGCCAAGCGTTGCCACCGCAAAGGTCAGCGCTGCAAGGGCCGCCAAGAACCAGCTGTCGAACTTGGCGCTGATCTGGTCGGGGTGCAGCAGCACTTCGCCATAGACGGTGAAGGCCGCCGTCGTGGTCACACCGGCCACAAGGCAGAAGGCCAGAAGGTTGACCGGCAGGCCCCAAAGGTTGCCCTTCCGCAACGCCGGTTCGGTCGAATAGCGCGAGAAGTCGCAGAAGTTCAGGTAAAGCGCGGCAAAGTAGGTGACCCAGGTCGCCGCAACAGCCGCCAGCGCGGCAAAACTGCCGGGTGCCGCCGAGATGCCGACGCCAGCGGTCGCTTGTGCCAGCACATCCGCCGGAATTTCCGACCCGAACGAGAAGGTGCCGGATTTCACCACCAGATAGACCGCCAGAAGCAGCATCATGATCCAGACCGCAGGACCGGCCCAGTCCTGGAACTTGCGGACCGTCTCCATCCCGCGCTGGATGATCAAAAGCTGCAGCGCCCAGACGACGACATAGCAGATCACCTCAAGCGTCGAATGGCCCAGCATGTGGCTGTTGGTGTGGAACTCCAGCATCCCGGGCGAACGGATCAGAAGCGCGACGATGGCCCCAGAGGCCGCCGAGGTTTGCGCGCCATACCAGAAGCAGGCGACAATCGCCCGCACGATCGCCGGGACGTTGGCCCCGAAGGTTCCGAACGACGCCCGCGCCAGGACCGGATAGGGCACCCCGGTCCGCACGCCCGCCAGCCCGACCATCTGCATCAGGGCGTAGATGATGATCGAGCCGACCCCGATGGCCAGCACGAAGTTGATGAAGTTGCCGCACAGCAAGAATAGGCTGGCGGCAAGGAAATATCCGTAAAGGCTGTGAACGTCCGAGGTCCAGACGTTGAAGATCGAGAACGCCCCCCATTTGCGTTCTGCCGCCGGGGCGAGATCCTCGTTGTGCAACGAGGGTGATGGATTCGTCAGCTGCATTCTGTCCCTTCCTCTTCGATGAGAGTGCTCTTGGCGCTTTGCCCATTTGTTAAGCGTTTTTGGTTGGGCGTGCGCGCAGGATGGGCGCGTTGAGGGCAGTCGACAATGCAGCCTGTTCAGATAGGACTTGTTTTGAAATTTTGAAGAAACTTCAAATTTTTCCAGCTAGTCAAATCGAAGAACGGTTGAACGTGCCGGTCGCCTGACGACGCAATTCTGTCGCACCCAAGGGATCGGCCCGTTCGATGGCAAGCTATTCCGCCGCGACCCGGCGCGGGTTCAACAGGTCCTTGAGATAGTGCCCGGTGTGGCTTCCCTCGACCTTCACCACATCCTCGGGGGTTCCGGTCGCGACGATCTCTCCGCCGCCGTCACCGCCTTCGGGGCCGATGTCGATGACCCAATCGGCAGTTTTCACCACGTCAAGGTTATGCTCGATCACCACGACCGTATTCCCCTGATCCACAAGGGAATGCAGCACTTCCAGCAACTTGCGCACGTCTTCAAAGTGCAGGCCAGTGGTGGGTTCGTCCAGAATATAAAGCGTCCGCCCGGTGGCGCGGCGGCTAAGTTCCTTTGACAGCTTTACCCGCTGCGCCTCGCCACCTGACAGGGTCGTCGCCTGCTGGCCCACCTTGATATAGCCAAGGCCCACCTCGCACAGCGCCTCCATCTTCTCGCGGATCGAGGGGACCGCCTGGAAGAACTCGCGCGCGTCCTCGCATGTCATGTCAAGAACATCGGCGATGCTCTTGTTCTTGAACTTGATTTCCAGAGTCTCACGATTGTAGCGGTGGCCCTTGCAGGTCTCGCAGGTCACATAGACATCGGGCAGGAAGTTCATCTCGATCTTGAGGACGCCATCGCCCTGACAGGCCTCGCAGCGCCCGCCCTTGACGTTGAAGCTAAACCGTCCCGGCCCATAGCCGCGCGCCTTGGATTCCGGCAGGCCGGCAAACCAGTCGCGGATCGGGGTGAAGGCGCCGGTATAGGTTGCCGGGTTCGACCGCGGGGTCCGACCGATGGCGCGCTGGTCGATGTCGATGACCTTGTCCAGATGTTCGAAGCCCTTGATCGTCTCGCAAGGCGCAGGCGTTTCATGCGCGCCGTTCAAGCGGGTGGCCGCCGTCTTGAACAGCGTCTCGATGGTCAAGGACGACTTGCCGCCGCCCGACACGCCGGTCACGCAGACAAACTTGCCCAGCGGGAATTCGGCGGTGACGTTTTTTAGGTTGTTCCCGGTTGCGCCGACCACGGTCAGGGTCTTCCCACTGCCCTTGCGTCGAATCTTCGGCACCGGAATTGATCGCGCGCCGGAAAGATACTGTCCCGTCAGGCTGACAGGATCGGCGGCAACCTCGGTCGGCGTGCCATGGCTGACCACCCGGCCACCATGCACCCCTGCCCCCGGCCCCATGTCAAAGACATAATCCGCCTCGCGGATAGCGTCCTCGTCATGTTCCACCACCAGCACCGTGTTCCCCGCATCGCGGAGGTTCTTCAGCGTGGTCAGCAAGCGGTCGTTGTCGCGCTGGTGCAACCCGATGCTGGGTTCGTCCAACACATAAAGGACGCCCGTCAGTCCGCTGCCGATCTGGGAGGCGAGCCTGATCCTTTGCGATTCCCCGCCCGAAAGTGTGCCCGCCGCGCGGCTCATCGTCAGGTAGTTCAGGCCGACATTCACAAGGAATCCAAGACGTTCGCGGATTTCCTTCAGGATGACGCGCGCAATCTCGTTCTTCTGTTTGGTCAGCGTCGCGGCCACGCCTTCAACCCAGGCGAAGGCCTCGGTGATCGACATCTGCACGACCTGCCCGATGTGCAGGCCCGCGATCTTGACCGCCAGCGCCTCGGCCTTCAGTCGATAGCCGCCGCAGGCCCCGCAGGCGCGGTTGGCCTGATAGCGCTCCATCTCCTCGCGGCTCCAAGCGCTGTCCGTCTCGCGATAACGGCGTTCCATGTTGGGGATGATCCCCTCATAAACGCGTTTGACCTGATAGACCCGGCCGCCCTCGTCATAGCGGAACTCGATCTCTTCGCCCTTTGATCCTTGCAGGAACAAGGCCTTCACATTCTCGGGCAGGTCCTTCCACTTGGCTTTCAGGTTGAAGCCGTAGTGCTTGGACAGCGCCTCCATCGTCTGGGTCAGATAGGGCGATTTTGACTTGGCCCAGGGCGCGATGGCACCTTGCAAGAGCGTCAGGTTCTGGTCGGGAACGACAAGGCGTTCGTCGAAGAAAAGTTCCATCCCCAGCCCGTCGCAGACCGGGCAGGCGCCGAAGGGCGCGTTGAAGCTGAACAGACGCGGTTCGATCTCGGCGATGGTGAAGCCGCTGACCGGACAGGCGAATTTCTCGGAATAGGTCACGCGGATCGGGTCAGCCCCTTCCGCCGTGTCTGCTATCTCGATGACCGCGATCCCGTCGGCCAGGTTCAGCGCGGTGCGGAAGCTGTCGGCAAGCCGCGTCTCGATCCCCTCGCGGACGACGATCCGGTCCACCACCACGTCGATGTTGTGGCGGAATTTCTTGTCCAGAACCGGTGGTTCCTCCAGTTCGTAAAACGCGCCGTTGACCTTCACCCGCTGGAAGCCCTGCTTCCTAAGTTCCAGAAATTCCTTCTTGTATTCGCCCTTCCGGTCCCGGATGATCGGGGCCAGCAGATAGGCGCGGGTGCCTTCCACCATCGCCATGACCGCATCAACCATGTCCTGCACCTGCATCGCGGTGATCGGCAGGCCGGTGGCGGGGCTGAACGGGGTGCCGACACGGGCGAACAGGAGGCGCAGATAGTCGTAGATCTCGGTCACGGTGCCGACGGTGGACCGAGGGTTCTTCGACGTGGTCTTCTGTTCGATGGAAATCGCGGGCGAGAGGCCCGAGATGTGGTCCACATCCGGCTTGCCCATCATGTCCAGAAACTGCCGGGCATAGGCGCTTAGCGATTCCACATAGCGTCGCTGCCCTTCGGCGTAGATCGTGTCAAAAGCCAGACTGGATTTGCCAGAACCGGAAAGCCCGGTGATAACCACCAGTTGGTCGCGGGGTATGCTGACATCAACCCCTTTGAGGTTGTGCTCACGCGCGCCCCGGACTTCGATGAACTTCTGTTCAGCCATGGTTAACCCCGATTGACCGGGAAGACATAGGACGGATCAGCGTTGTTTCCAACCGGAAAATGTGAACGGACCGGGAACAATGGCATGGAAAGACCCGGTCTGCACCCAGTGGGCTTGCATTCCGGCCTTTCATCTTTAAATCTAGCAAGCTATATATCTATTACTCCATCCAGAGGTGCCCGATGTTTTCCTTTCTTCGTCCCGGTCAGGCTGCGCCGCGTCCGGATATCGCCGAGCTGTCCCGTCAGGTTGCTGCGGGCCAGCTTCTTCTGATCGACGTGCGCGAAGTGGCCGAGGCCAAGGCGTCCGGCATTGCCGAAGGGGCGCGGCTGGTGCCGCTGTCGATGCTGCCACTGAAGGCCGACCCGAATAAACCAGGGTGCGAGTTGCCGCAGGGCCTGCCGGTCGCCGTCTACTGTCTGTCGGGGGCCAGATCGGCACAGGCTGCCAACCTGCTGGAACGTCTGGGATACGGGCCGGTCAGCAATCTTGGCGGCTTGCGGGACTGGGTGGCGGGCGGCGGCAAGGTCGTTGCCGCCTAAACCCCATCCTGGCGGTTCCGTCGCGCTTTCTGCAGGGCGTGCAGCGTCATTCCCAGTGCGCAGAGTCCAAGTGCAAGCGTGACAAGCCCCGCCGGCCCGGCACTTGCCAGAAGTGCGGCCAGCACAGGGGTTCCGGTCGTCGTCCCAAGGTTGCCAAGCTGCGCCACGGCCCCAGCGGCACGGGCGCGGTCTTCCGGGCTGGCATTCAACTCGGGGATAGAGGCAAAACTGGCGCCCTGCACGATGCCAAGCGCGGCAGAAAGCAGGAACCCCCCGGCGACCATCCCTGCCCCGTTGCCCCAGAATGCCCAAAGGATCAGGAAGCCGGGCATCGCAGCAGCATAGCCCAACTGCACGATCCGCACCGCCGACATGAGGCGCAACAGCTGGACGCCAAGGCTAAGCGACACCGCAATCGACACAAGCGGCATCCCGGCCGCGATCATCGCGCGATGCGTCATCGGCGTCTCGGGCGGAAGCAAGGTCAGAACCGCGACATACAGGAAGGTATAGCAGCAAAATCCCATTGCAGGCGCGGCCAGACGGGGTGAGGCATAGATCTCGGCATGCTGGCGCAGCAGGTTGCCCAACCGGTCGGGGGTCTGTTTCGGGTCAGGCGGCAGGGTCAGGGCCAACACAGCCGCAAGCAACGCCATGTAACCGGCATGGCCAAGGAACAGCCCGGTCGGCGTCGCAATCGGGCCGATCAGCGCCAGGGCCGTATAGGTCACGCCAAAGAAGCTGGACCAAAGCGTCATGGCAAGCGGCCTCTTCGCCTCGGGGGCAAGAGCCGCGATCATCGTGGGGCCGACGACAACGATGGCCAGATGGCTGGCCCCTTCGATGATGCGCGAGGCCAGCATCAACGGATAGGCGGGCTGCAGCGCCTGCAAGGCCGACATCCCCGCCCCCGCCGCAAGTGCCGCCACAATCGCCCGGCGTGGACCCACCCTTGCGACCAACAGACCGGCAGTCGTGCCGAAGATCAGCCCGACCATGCCGACGATGGAAACGACAAGACCAAGCGCCACGTCACCCTGACCGCCGTAGATTTGCCGCAAGTCTTGGTAAAGAATGGATATCTTGCCAAACTGGGCCGCAGCCCCAAGCCCCGCGCACCAAAGCAGGACGACAAGAACCATGGGGGGAAGCGTTCGCATGCGCCTGACTACCCCCTTGGCCCGGCTTGTTCCAGTGCCCGCGTGGCCCTGACCGCGTTAGATATGCAAGGCCCGCCCGTAAGCATCAAGCACGGCTTCATGCATCATCTCCGACAGGGTCGGATGCGGGAAGACGGTGTTCATCAGGTCCTCTTCCGTCGTCTCCAGCGTGCGGCCGATGACGTAGCCCTGGATCAGTTCGGTGACTTCCGCGCCGACCATATGCGCACCCAAAAGCTCGCCCGTCTTGGCGTCGAAGACGGTCTTCACCATGCCCTCGGCCTCACCCAAGGCAATCGCCTTGCCGTTGCCGATGAACGGGAAGCGACCGACCTTGACCGTGAAACCTGCGTCCTTGGCCTTCTGTTCGGTCAGGCCAACGCTGGCCACTTGCGGGTGACAATAGGTGCACCCGGCGATGGAATTCGGCTTGATCGGATGCGGATGCCCGCCCGCGATCAGCTCGGCCACCATCACGCCCTCGTGGCTGGCCTTGTGCGCAAGCCAGGGTGCCCCGGCGATGTCGCCGATTGCGTAAAGGCCGTCGACGCCCGTCCGGCAGAATTCATCCGTGACGACGTGGGTCCGGTCGATCTTGACGCCAAGCGCCTCAAGTCCAAGATTTTCGACGTTGCCGACGATGCCAACGGCGCTGATCACCGTGTCAAACTCTTGCGTCGTGACCTTGCCGTCCTGTTCGATATGGGCAGTGACGCCAACACCCGGTTTGCGGTCCAGTTTCTTGACCCCGGCCTTTTCCAGGATCTTCATCCCCTGCTTGACGAAGCTCTTCTTCGCGAAAGTTGAAATCTCGGCATCTTCCACCGGCAGGATGCGGTCCATCACTTCAACAACGGTGGTATCGGCGCCCAGAGTATTGAAGAAGCTGGCAAATTCGATCCCGATCGCCCCCGATCCGATGACAAGAAGCTTCTTCGGCATCCGGGTTGCGACCAGCGCGTGCTTGTAGGACCAGACAAGATCACCGTCCGCCTCCAGCCCCGGCAGTTCGCGCGCACGCGCTCCGGTGGCGACGATGATCGACTTTGCCGTCAACGTCTCGGTTCCCTTTTCGGTCTTGACCGAAACCTGGCCTTTCGCGGGCAGCGTGGCCGCGCCCATGAAGACCGTAACCTTGTTCTTCTTCATCAGATGGCCGATGCCACCCGACAACTGCTTGGCCACGCCCCGAGAGCGGGCGACGACGGCGGGCAGGTCAAACGAAATCCCGGTGGCGGCCAGACCGAAATCCTTGGCGCGATGCATCAGGTGGAAAACCTCGGCCGACCGCAGCAGCGCCTTGGTGGGAATGCAGCCCCAGTTCAGGCAGATGCCACCAAGATGTTCGCGTTCGATAATGGCGACCTTCAGGCCCAACTGGCTTGCCCGGATGGCGGCCACATAGCCCCCCGGCCCGGCACCGATCACGATCACGTCGAAGCTTTGATCCGCCATTCTTCCCTCCCACAGAAAAAGTAGTTTGCCATTAAACTACTTCCCCAAACCAAGCAACGCAGCCGTTGCCGTAGCCCTATGCATCCGGCGCATGGCTTTCGCGCAGCACATTCACGACCGCCATATAGCCGCCCTGATCCAGATAGGCTTGCTCTTCGGCACTGCTTTCCCGCCCCAAAGCCGCATTCCGGGTCGGGAAGCGACCGTATTTGCGGATGATCTCCTGATGCGCGCGGGCATGCAGGGCCATCGTCGGGTCGGACGACAGCCGCTCGGTCAAAAGCTTGACCGCCTGGATCTGGTCCGACGGATCTTCGGAATGTTCAAAGGGCATATAGAAGAACTGCCGTTCCGGTTCCGGCGCGTTCATGTCCCAGCCATTCTCAACCGCCTTGCGCGCCGCTGCGCGTGCCAAGGGGTCGGTGGCAAAGGCCAAGGCACTGCCCCGGTGGATGTTGCGCGGAATCTGGTCGGTCAGGATCAGATAGGCCAGCGTCCCAACCGTGCCTTCGACCCAATGCTCAAGCCCGCCGTCATGGGCCGCTTGCCAAAGATCACCGAACCGCTCGCGGCAAAGGGCATCGATTTCGTCGCCACCCGCATACCAGCCTTCGGGGCCAATCTCGCCCAGCCAAAATTCCAGAACCTCGACCGGATCAGACATCGGCACCTCCTTGCTGGCACAAGCGTTGCAGGGAAATGCCTCCTTCGCAACCGTTGATCGTCAGGGCTTCTGATCCGGATTCTGCTCAAACACCGCATCGACGGCCAGCGGGGACGCTCCAAGCGTAACACCCCGGAAGGCCCCGGAAACCGAAGGTGCCGACCGACGTGTCATCCGATAGACGGCATAGGCCGCAAGCAGGATGTAAAGCACCCCGATGAACAGGAAAAACCCGGATGGGCCAAGCTCTTCCATCATCCAGCCGGTTGAGGTGGGCCCGAAGATCGCCCCGAACCCGTTCAGAAAGATCAACCCGGCCGAGGCCCCCGCCATATGCTCGCGCGACATGAAATCGTTCGTATGGGCAATCAGCAGGGCATAGACCGGGTTCGTGATCCCGCCCAGAAGCACCGCCACGACAATCAACCCGGCAAAGGGCAAAGGGGCAAAGGCGGCGGCGATCATCACCAAGGCAGCCGCACCCGAAAGCCCCATGATCAGCTTGCGCCGGTCAAACCGGTCCGAGGCCCAGCCGATCGGATACTGCAGCACCAACCCGCCAACATAAAGCGCGCCGACAAAGACCGATATCTGGCCCAGCGTCAGACCAACCTGCGCGCCCCAGACCGATGCCATGCCGAACATGGCCGAAAAGATGCCGCCCGTCAGCAGCATGCCCACGCAGCCCAAAGGCGAAAGCGCGAACAACCGACGAAAGGACAGACGCCGGGTCTGACCGAACTCGGGCGCCGGGGTCGGTGCAAGCAGGACCGGCATGAAGGCCAGCGACACCAGCACCGATGGCAGGATGAACAGCGCGAAACCCGACGGGTCCGGCAGGTTCAACAGCACCTGAGAGGCGATGATCCCCAGCATTTGCACGATCATATAGGCCGACAGCGCCTGCCCCCGCGTCTCGTTCGTGGCGGTGTTGTTGATCCAGCTTTCCGCCGTGATGTAGATGCCGGAAAAACAAAAGCCCGCAAAGACGCGCAGCACTGTCCAGACCACCCAGTCAGGATAGACCGGATAGATCACCAGAATGGCAGAGACGAAGGACCCAAGCGCCGCAAACACCCGCACATGCCCCACGCGCCGGATCATCCGGGGTGCGGCCCATGACCCGAACAGGAAGCCAAGGAAATAGGCCGCCATCACATAGGACAGCTGATAGGTCGTGAACCCCTCGACATTGCCGCGGATGCCCAGAAGCGTGCCCTGAATGCCGTTGCCAACCATCAACAGCATGACGCCGGTCAGT
>CAUJIP010000076.1 GCA_963205235.1 Pseudomonadota bacterium | reverse complement strand
CTTGCGACCTTGGGTCATGCTGGTTTGAACCTTGGAATGGAGACCGAGATGAAACGTTTGCTTGCTGCTGTTGTTCTTGCGACCGGCCTGTCCGGTTTCGCCCCCGCCTTTGCCGAAGATGCCGCCGCGCCGAACCCCGTTGAAACCGCCGAAGCGAAAAGCACGCTGACCATTGCCAACGCGCTGATCACCTATGGCCGCGCCAATCAGGATGCGCTGGCCATGGTTTCCGGCGTGCAGATGATGATCACCGCGTCCAATGGCACCTCGATCGAAACGGCAGGCAAGCCGATGGACCTTGGCGCGATCCTTGATGAAGCCGTCGCCATGGCGCCCGATGATGCCCTGATCGTGGCGCGGGCAGACGAATTGCGGGATGAGGCTGAAACGGTCACCCGCGGTGTCTGCTACTGGGAATACTGGTGCGATTACTACGGCTACTGCGAATACTGGTACGTCTGCTACTGACCGAGCCAGCAGTACTTGTCAGGGCGGCCCAGATTTCCGGGCCGCCCTTTTCATTTCCGCAGGTCGGGTGGCGATTGCCGCAGCGCAACAAATTTCCTGTGCTGGCGCAGAAACCGCCTTTCGGGTGGCAAGTTTCCGCCGAAATCACTGGTTGGCGGGAAGATATTCCGCCGATGCCGGAAACTGCGGAAGCGAAGGGGGACGGCTTCGGTGTATGGTGCAGGCATCGGACCCGAGTCGCTGCCAACGAAGGAGTGCCCGAGATGCCTGTTGTTCTGCCATCGCGTTCCACGCCGATCAGGACCTATTCGGCGATTGCCTTGTTCCTTGTGGTCTATGTCGGTGTGCTGTTCGTGATCTTCGCCCCCAGGGACATGATCGCGGTCGAATCCGGCGTCGCCTTCTATGGCGCTGAAGACTGATCTTCGCGCCTTCGCCGCTGGATCAGGGTTTTTTCCGACGAACTAGCTTGCGAAACCGTTTGCGGTTGCTGTCGATAAAGCTGTTGAACGGGGCGCGCAGGCGTCCCCGTGCGACGTCTGACAGGTAAAAGACCGCCGCCCCTGCCGCCAAAGCCGCACCGATGGCATTGACGATCAAGTCTCCCATCGTGTCGGGCAGGCCGGATTTCATCATTGTAAAGCCGAACAGCGAGTCCATGCCGAATTCGAAGATTTCCCACAAAGTGCCCACGGTGATCGCAAGGCAGAAGGACAGGGCGCCGATTGCCCAGGGGGGCGCGGCATAGCGGTCGCCTTCGAACAGCATGAAGATCAGCAGAAACCCCAGCACGCCAAATCCGATGGCCGATCCCATGTGCAGCGCAAGATCCCACCACCAAAGCCGATTGTAGAAATCATAGACCTCACCCAGATACAGGGACGCCATGACGAACAGCGCAATCGCGGCCAGAAAGCTTGGCGGCAGGCGCAGCCCGACCCGGTTTGCCAGATGACCGGGAAGAAAGGTCAGGACAAGGGCCGCAAGCGTGACAAAGACCACCGGTCCGATGCCGCGCACCGCCCCGACCAAAGCTTCCAGACCCAGAAACGTCCGGATCGCAGCCAGCAGGATTGTGGACTTCAAGGGCAATTGCTGCTCATGCATTCCGTTTTATATCACCTATATGTGGGGAATGATGTCTGATTCAAAGCCCAGCCTGCGCCTTGCGTCCTGGAATATCCGGGCGGGTCTTGGCACCGACTTGCGGCGGGATGCCGGGCGGGTGCTGGACGGGATCGCCGCGCTGAAGGCGGATATCGTTGCCCTGCAAGAGGCCGACTTCCGGATGGGGCAACGCCTCTCGGCCCTGCCACGCGACGAAATCCTTGATCGAACCGGGCTTTTTCCCCTGCCCATCGGGCGCAATGCCGTCAGCCTGGGCTGGCACGGCAACGCGATCCTCGCGCGACCCGATTTTGGTATCTGCGGGCTGGAACGGCTGGATTTGCCAGGGCTGGAACCGCGCGGCGCGGTGATCGTCGACCTTGATGGGCCGGCCAGCCTGCGCATCGTTGCCGTGCATCTGGGTCTTCTGCGCCTGTCGCGCCGGTCGCAACTGTCGGCGATCCGCGAAGCGTTGCAGCGGCTTCCCTCGCGCCCGACCGTGATCCTGGGAGATTTCAACGAACGCTCGCGCCGCGTCGGCCTTGGTCGGATCGCCAAGCCCTTCTGTCTGGTGCCAACGGGCGCAACCTTCCCGTCGCGTCGGCCCTTCCTGCCGTTGGACCGGATCGCCCATTCGCATGAGATGCAGGTTCTGCCCCTGCCTCTGCCCGCGATGCGCGGCACGCATGCCTCGGACCACCTTCCGCTTCTGGCTGAATTGCAGTGGCTGTGACCAAAGACAAACGGCCCGGGCTGAACCCGGGCCGTTGTCTTTGCCTGATGGACGATCAGGCCCGCAGGTCGAACCGGTCGGCTTCCATCACCTTGACCCAGGCGCTGACGAAGTCGCAGACGAACTTCTCGCGGTTGTCGTCCTGCGCGTAAACCTCGGCATAGGCCCGCAGGATCGAGTTCGACCCGAACACCAGATCCGCCCGCGTCGCCGTCCACTTCACCGCGCCGGTGTGACGATGGGCGATGTCGTAAAGGTTCTCACCCTTCGGCACCCATTTGTAGGACATGTCGGTCAGCCCGGTGAAGAAGTCGTTGGTCAGGGCGCCCACGCGGTCGGTAAAGACACCATGCTTCGTGCCGCCATGGTTGGTGCCGATCACCCGCATACCGCCGATCAGGCAGGTCATTTCGGGTGCCGTCAGCCCCATCAGCTGCGCCCGGTCCAGAAGCAACTCTTCCGCCGTGACCGCATAGTCCTGCTTCAGCCAGTTGCGGAACCCGTCCGCCACCGGCTCCAGCACGCTGAAGCTGTCCGCGTCGGTCTGGGCGTCCGTCGCGTCACCGCGTCCGGCATGGAACGGCACCGTCACGTCAACGCCCGCGGCCTTGGCCGCCGCCTCGACACCGACGTTGCCCGCCAGCACGATCACATCGGCCAGCGAGGCCCCCGCCGCCTTGGCAATCGGCTCCAGCACCGCCAGCACGCGGGCCAGACGGGCGGGTTCGTTGCCCTCCCAGTCCTTCTGCGGGGCCAGACGGATGCGGGCACCATTCGCGCCACCCCGGTTGTCCGAGCCGCGGAAGGTCCGGGCCGAATCCCAGGCGGTCGTTACCATGTCCGAAACCGACAGGCCGGATGCCGCGATCTTCGCCTTGACCGCCGCCACGTCCCAACCGGTCGACCCAGCGGGAACCGGGTCCTGCCAGATCAGGTTTTCCTGCGGCACCCACGGCCCCAGATAGCGCCCTCTCGGCCCCATGTCGCGGTGCGTCAGCTTGAACCATGCCCGCGCGAAAGCGTCCGAGAACGCCGCCTGATCCTTGGCAAACCGTTCGCTGATCGCCCGGTAAGCCGGGTCCATCTTCATCGCCATGTCGGCGTCCGTCATCATCGGCATCCGGCGAACCGAGGGGTCCTCGACATCGGCAGGCATGTCCGCCGGGTCGATGTTGATCGGCTGCCACTGCCAGGCGCCCGCCGGGGACTTCACCAGCTCCCAGTCATACTTCAACAGCAGGTCAAAAAAGCCGCCGTCCCACTTGGTCGGGTTCGCAGTCCAAGCCCCTTCAAGACCCGAGGTGATCGCATCCCGCCCGACCGAACGGGTGGCATGCACGTTCCAGCCCAGACCCTGTTCCTCGATCCCCGCCGCTTCCGGTTCCGGCCCGATCAGCGCGGCATTGTTGTTGCCATGCGCCTTGCCGACCGTGTGGCCGCCTGCGGTCAGGGCGACGGTTTCCTCGTCATCCATCGCCATCCGGGCAAAGGTCTCGCGCACGTCATGCGCGGTCTTCAGCGGGTCGGGCTGTCCGTTCACGCCTTGCGGGTTCACATAGATCAGGCCCATGACCACGGCAGACAGCGGGTTTTCCAGCGACTTGCGGTTATCGGCATTGCCGTAACGCTTGTCGGTCAGCCATTCCCGCTCGTTCCCCCACCAGGTGTCCTTTTCGGGATGCCAGATGTCCTCACGGCCAAACCCAAAGCCGAATGTCTTCAGCCCCATGGATTCATAGGCAATCGTCCCGGCCAGAACCATCAGGTCGGCCCAGGACAGGCGGTTGCCGTACTTCTTCTTGATCGGCCACAGCAGTCGCCGCGCCTTGTCCAGGTTCGCGTTGTCGGGCCAAGAGTTCAGCGGTGCAAAGCGGTGGTTCCCGGTGCCAGCGCCGCCCCGGCCATCGGCCATCCGGTAGGTGCCTGCGGCGTGCCACGACATGCGGATCATCAACCCGCCATAGTGGCCCCAATCGGCAGGCCACCAGTCCTGGCTGTCGGTCATCAGCGCGACCAGGTCGCGCTTCAGCGCGACGAAGTCCAGCTTCTTCACTTCCTCGCGGTAGTTGAACCCGGTCAGCGGGTTAACCTTGGTGTCATGCTGATGCAGGATGTCGAGGTTCAACGTCTTCGGCCACCAATCGGTCACCGAAGCCTCGGTCGTGGTGATCGCGCCATGCATCACCGGGCATTTCGCCCCTGCCTTGTCGTTCATCTTGCTCTCCTCATCAGATGGTATCGGGCCATGCACCTATCTGGGCATGATCCCGCACTGGGGGAACTGCGACCAGATGTCCGGCACGGCGATACACCGTCCTAGCATGGGTTTTCGATAATCGGAATTTGCATTTTCTGATGATGCCGATAAGCAGAGCAAATGAATGCCCTGACGATGAAACACCTGCGCTATTTCGACGCGCTTGCTCGGCACCGCCACTTTGGCCGCGCAGCCGAGGCGTCGTCGATCTCCCAACCGGCGCTGTCCCTGCAGGTCAAGGAGCTGGAAGCGCTTCTCGGTGCCCCTCTTGTCGAACGCGGCGCGCGTCAGGTCCGGCTGACCGCCTTGGGTGAGGATTTCGCCCGTCGCACGACCGAGATTCTTGCCGCGGTCGATGAACTGGGCGCGCTGGCGGATGTGGCCTCTGGCCCCCTCTCGGGCACCTTGCGGCTGGGGGTGATCCCGACCGTCGCGCCCTATCTGCTGCCGCAGGTGATGCAGGCCCTCACCGCGCGCTATCCGTCCCTGTCCCTGCGCCCGCGTGAGGCGATCACGCCAAAGCTTCTGCGCGACTTGCAGGATGGGCGGCTTGACGCGGCCCTCGTGGCGCTGCCCGTATCGGAACCCACCTTGGCCGAAGCCCCCCTGTTTGATGAGGCGTTCCTGCTGGTTCGCCCGCACAGCAAGGCGCATCTGCCCGTCCCCGCGCTGCACGATCTGCCCGCAGCCCCCCTCCTGCTGCTGGAAGAAGGACACTGCTTCCGCGATCAGGCGATTGCCGCCTGCAAGCTGCCGCCAAATCCGTCGGGCGAGATCATGGAAGGCTCGACCCTTTCAACGCTGGTGCAGATGGTCGGGGCAGGGATCGGGGTAACGCTGATCCCGGAAATGGCCGCAAGGATCGAGACGCTCTCCGCCCCCGTCGCCCTGTCACGCCTGCCCGACCCCGCGCCGGGCCGAACAATCGGCCTTGTCTGGCGCAGACGGAACCCCCTCGCGGAACGCTATCGCGACCTAGCCGAAGCCCTGCGCGAGGCCTTGCTCAAGCCCCCGACCACCGCCTGATCCGGCGGCAAAGGGCGCGGAGTTTTCGAAAACTCCGCACCGGAAACTTCGAAATTTCCGGTCCGATTTCTTCGAAAAAATCGGCTGCGGAACGGGTGACAGCCGATGGGGCGATTCTTAAGATTTCCCTAATGAAAAATGGCAAAACATTGAAAGTAAAGGCTTATCAGAAACTGTCCACGCTGGACAGATTCTCACCCCCCCTCACGCCCCCCCCTCACGCCCCCCAGGTCCGCTCCAACAACCGCAGCCAGTTCCCATGGGCAATCTTGGCGATCAAGGCCTCCCCCAGCCCCATTTCCCGCATCGCCCCGATCAGCACCGGCAACCCCTCGGCCCCACCAATCGGGCCGGGCGTCGAAGCCCCGTCATAGTCCGACCCGATCCCCACATGATCCTCGCCCGCGATTTTCAACATGTGGTCGATATGGGCCTTCACCGGGTCCAGCGTCATGTCGGTGCTGTCCTTCCCATCCGGTCGCAGGAAGCAGGTCGCGAAGTTCAGCCCCGCCATCCCCCCGGTTTCCCCAATCGCCCGCAACTG
This sequence comes from Pseudomonadota bacterium, assembly GCA_963205235.1. GTDB lineage: Bacteria > Pseudomonadota > Alphaproteobacteria > Rhodobacterales > Rhodobacteraceae > Tabrizicola. The sequence goes on along the minus strand of CAUJIP010000076.1, from coordinate 4,546 downwards.
CCGGTCCGACAGGTTCCGGCTGCTTTGACAGACCGAATGGGCGTTGGAATGGGTGGCGACCAGCGGGGCATCCGACAGTTTCGCCACGTCCCAGAACCCCGCCTCGTTCAGGTGGGACAGGTCCAGCATGATCCGCAGCGCGTTGCATTCCCTGACCAGCGCCTTCCCAAGGTCGGTCAACCCCGGCCCGGTATCCCCGGTCGAGGGAAAGCGGAACGGGACCCCGTGACCAAAGATCGTCGGGCGGCTCCAGACCGGCCCCAGCGACCGCAGCCCCATCGTTTGGAAGAGGTGGAGCGCGTCAAGGTCGGGACCGATCGCCTCGGCCCCCTCAAAGTGGATCACCCCGGCCACCACCCCAGCCGCCATCGCCGCGCGGATTTCGCCCGCCGTCCGGCACCAGCGGAACCGCCCTTCCGAGGCGCGTTCCATCCACAGAAGATGCCCCAGCATTTCCACCGCGACCGGCTGGGCGGCGGTGTGGTCGATCAAGGCAGGCAGCGGGAAATCATAGGGCGGTGTGTCCATCCCTTGGTCCATCGCATCCAGATCCTCGAAGTCCCGTGAGGAGATGTAGACCGCAAAGAACCCGCCGGCAAAGCCCGATGCCAGCATGCGCGGCAGGTCCAGATGCCCGGCCCCTTCGCCATGCAGCCACAGCCGGTCACGTTTGTCGCCAGCCGCCGCGATTTTCAGAACGATGTCGTTGTGGCCATCGAAAACGGGAACAAGAGCGGTCATGCTGGGCCTTTCAGGGTTGGGGTCGGATGCAGTCTTCCGTTTTTGCAGGCCGGGTGCAAGCAAGGCATGGCTGCGTCTTCCTGACCTGTTGACGATGTGGCAGGTGCCGGGCTATTCGGGGGCCATGTGGTCCAAACCGATCAGTTCCCTGCGGCGTATGGCGCTTTTGGTCCTTGTGACCGTGGCGCTGGTCGCGACCGGTTTTGCACATCGCATGCCCACGCCGGACAGTCAGGCGCTGGAAATCGCCTTGGCGAACGGCCTGACCGCCGCCGATCTTTGCGGCGACACGGCCCCCGGCCAGACCCATGCCGACGAGACTTGCCTGGCCTGCCAGATTGCCGGAACGGCGGACCTGCCTGCCACATTGGGCGATCTGCAGGACCTTGACCTTGTCTTCCTGGCCACGATCACCGCCCCGCGCGAAAGCCGGCTGGTTTCGCGTGTCCTTGATCCGTCCAACAGCCCACAAGGCCCGCCCGTCGCCTGATGGCGGCGTGATGATCTTGCCCTGACCGGGCTTCCCCACCTTACGCCGCCTTTCCGTGCCGTCCGCTGGTCCGAGACCTGCGTCCCTTCACGCGATCCAAAGGCGAACCCATGTCAACAGACACCCAAACCCCGAACCGGCTGTATTTTGCCGTCTGGCGCTGGCATTTCTATGCTGGCCTCTATGTCATCCCCTTCGTGCTGATGTTGGCCGTGACAGGCTTTTTCATCATGCTTTTCACCACTTACCTGCCCGAATACGGTGACCGGCTTGCCGTCGAGCCTCAGACTGAAGTCATGTTGCCAAGTGCGCAGGCCGCCGCCGCGATTGCTGCGGTCGAAGGCGGAAGTGGCGTTTCGAAATACATCGCACCGCTGTCGGCGTCGACACCCGCGCTGATCACGGTGACTGGCCCGGAAACACCCGTCGTCGTGGCGGTTGATCCCTATACCGGGGCCTCGCTGCGCCAGACGGATGAGGGGAATACCTGGAACGACTTTCTGACCGATATCCACGGATCGCTGCTGATGGGCGATCTGGGGGATCGGCTGATCGAGATTGCAGCCGGGCTTGGGCTTTTGCTGGTCGTGACCGGGCTTTACATGTGGTGGCCGCGTGGAACCGGGTTTGTGGCGGCGCTTTGGCCGAACCTTGCTGCCACGGGCCGGGCCTGGTGGAAATCGCTGCATGTGACGATTGGGGTCTGGTTCTCGGTGCTTCTGGTGTTCTTCCTTGTCTCGGGTCTGGCCTGGGCCGGGATCTGGGGCGGCAAGTTCGTGCAGGCATGGTCGACCTTTCCTGCGGAGAGATGGGACAACGTGCCCCTGTCGGATGCCACCCATGCCGCGATGAACCATGACGCGACCAAGGGTGTGCCGTGGGTTCTGGAACAGACGAAGATGCCGGAATCGGGGTCGTTCGCGGGGCAGGACGTGCTGCCTGCCGGAACCATGATCAACCTGGATTCGTTGGTCGTTCTGGCGCGGATGATTGGATTTGAGGGCCGGTTCCAACTTGCGTTTCCGGGCGATGAGGCCGGCGTCTACACGTTGAGCCAGGATTCGATGAGCTATGACAGCACCGATCCGACCGAAGACAGGACGGTGCATGTCGACCAGTTCACCGGCAAGGTTCTGGCAGATGTGCGCTATGCCGATTACGGTCTGGCTGGCAAGGCAATGGCCGTCGGGATCGCGCTTCACGAAGGGCAGCTTGGGCTGTGGAACTTTGTGCTCAACAGTCTTTACCTTCTGGGGATCGCCTTCCTAAGCGTCTCGGGCGTCGTGATGTGGATGAAACGCCGCCCGGCCAAAGCCATGCGACTGGCCGCCCCGCCCCGCCCGGCTGAGGTGCCCTTTGCCAAGGGCGCGATCCTGATCACCTTGGCGCTGGCACTGGCATTTCCCTTGCTTGGGCTGACGCTGCTTGCGGTTGCCGCATTGGACGTCTTGGTCCTGTCGCTGTTGTCACCCCTGAAACGGGTGCTGAGCTGATGTTTCCCTTGGTCCATGCGGTGGGAGGCGTCCCACGTCCCGCTTGGGCCAATGGCCTGCCCTCATCCCGGGGGCGGGCCACACTGGCCCTTTCCGGCAGGGTGCCGGGAAGGGCTTTTTCGAATTTCCGTCCTTGAAAGGAGCGACCGAATGAAACGACTGCTGAACCTTGCAGCTGCCCTTTGTCTTGCTGCGCCTGTCCTTGCGCACGAGGTTACGGTGGGCGATCTGCAGATCATCCACGCTAGCATCCCGCAACCCGCCGAAAACGCCATGGCGGCGGGCGGGTTCATGGCCATCGTCAACAATGGCACCGAGGCAGACCGCCTGATCGGGGTTGAAAGTGACATCGCCGCCAAGGTCGAAACCCATGAATCCAAGGTCGACGAAAACGGTGTTGGCACGATGCAGCATGTCGATTTCATCGACATCCCGCCCGGCGAAACGGTCAATCTGGAACATGGCGGCTATCACATCATGTTCATGGGCCTGAAAGAGTCGCTGGTCGAAGGCCAGATGGTGAAGGGCGTGTTGATCTTTGAAAAGGCCGGTCGGGTGGATATCGAGTTCATGGTCGATCCTCCGGGCGGAGACGGGATGTCCGGGATGGATCACGACATGTCGGGCGACGATATGTGACCGACCTGGCGAAGGGGGTCAGATGATGGCCCCCTCGACCAGCGCCTTGCGCGCTGCGATCCGTTCGTAATGGAAGGGCGAAAAGTCCAGCGTCTGATAGGACCCGTGGACGATCCATTCTGCCGTCGCCCGCCCCATCGCGGGGGATTGCTGCAGCCCGTGACCGGAAAAGCCGTTCAGGAACAGGAAGTTCGTGACGTCCGGATGCGGGCCGGTGACGGCGTTCTGGTCCAGCGTGTTGTAATCATACTGCCCCGCCCATTCGCTGATGACCTTGACCCGTTCAAAAGCCGGGATGCGGGTGGCGATGCCGGGCCAGATCTTGTCCATCCAGAGGTCAGGGTCCATCGTGAAGTCGTCAAAGGCGACTTCGGGGTCATGATCTGCATGGCCGCCTGCCATATAGGTGCCGCCGCCGACTTCGCGCACAAAGACGCCCGAGGGGTCGATGGTAAGGGGCAGGGGGCGGCTTAGCTGCTCTTCCGCCTTGATCACCCAGTTGAACCGTTTGCGCGCTTCGATGGGCAGGGCGATCCCGGCCATTGCGGCCATCTTGGCCCCGCGTGTTCCCGAGGAGTTGACGACGGTGCCGCAGGCGACCTTGTGGCCCGAGGCGAGAGTCACCGCCGCGACCTTACCGGCGGCCATGTCCATCCCGACCACCTCGTTCTGTACATATTCCACCCCGGCCTCGATGGCCTTGCGGCGGAACCAGTCGAACACGGTCGAGCCATCGAAATAGCCCTCGTCCTTGGTGTTCAGGCTGCCCAGCAGCAGGTCATCCACCATGTAGAACGGGTATTCTGCCTTGATCTCATCCGCCGTCAGAAGCCGCGTCCCCGCGCCCGCTGCCGCCTGCACCTTGTGGTTGGCGCGCAGGACGTCGGCAAATTCGGGCGAGTCGGCCATGTAAAGATAGCCGAAATTCTGGATCTTCAGCTCTGGCACCCGGTCATCGCCGCCCATGCGCTGCCGCAGGGAATGAACGAAATCCGCCCCGAACTGCGAAATGCGGATGTTGAGCTCGGTCGAGAACTGCTGACGGATGCACGAGAAGCTGAGCGTCGTCGCCGCCTGCGCGTAAGAGGGATCACGCTCGACCACCAGAACCCGGCCTGCAAAGCCCATCTGGGTCAGCCACCAGGCGGTCGACGATCCCATGATCGCGCCACCGATGATCACC
>CAUJIP010000075.1 GCA_963205235.1 Pseudomonadota bacterium | reverse complement strand
CGTTCAGGCTGGGGATACGCTCGGCTCGATCGCCGAAGCCGCCTATGGAACCTTCAACTACCAGATGATCTTCAACGCCAACCGCGATGCGCTGGCCGCGAACCCGAACGAGCTTCCGGCAGGTCTGCAACTGATTCTGCCTTGCGACGATGGCCGCCTGACAGCGGAAACGGAACTGACTTCCGTGACGACGGCCGAAGCCGAAAAGGCGACGGCGAAGAAGAAAAAGAACACGCTCTATGAACCGCCAATCAAGTTCGTGACCGCGAACGGCTGGCCGCCCTTTGCCGATTCGTCGCTGACCGGCGGCGGCATCATGAACGCTCTTGCGGCAGCCGCACTGCAGCGCGCGGGCAACGACCGTGAAATGACGCTTGAATGGGTCGATGACTGGGGTTCGCACCTTGAAGTCCTGCTTCCCTCGGGTGCGATGGACATCTCTTCGGCCTGGCAGATGCCGCCGGATTGCTCGAACATGGAATTGCTTGGCGAATACTCGCGCTATCGCTGCACCAATTTCGACAAGTCGCTGCCGGTTTACGAGATGGCGTTCTCTTACATCACGATGGCCGACAGCAAATATGCCAACGTGCCCAATTTCGCTGACCTGGCAGGCGCACGCATCTGCCGTCCGAAGGATTGGGAAATGGAAATGCTGGAGATGGAAGGCCTGGTCGATCCGTTCATCACCATGGTGTACCGTCCGACATTGGAGGACTGCGCCCAGGCCCTGGTTGATGGCGAAGCCGATGTCTACGCTGATGGTGTCGAAACCGCAGCTGTGCTGTTCGAAAACCTGGGCGTGACCGACAAGATTGCCGTGAACCCCTATCTGGTGCAGTTCCCGACATTCCACTTCATCGTGGCCAAGAGCAACCCACGCGGTCGCGTCTACCTTGCGATGATCAACCGTGGACTTACCGAAATGCGCGAAAGCGGCGAATGGTATGACATCGTCGCCACGGGCCTTGCCGAGTACAACAAGATCGGCCAGTGACGGCTTGACGCAGATCACTATGGACGGGACCGGAGCCTTGATCAGGTTCGGCCCCGTCCCCCAGAAAGCCCCCCGACTTTTCAGGCTTACGACACTTTTATTCGAACGCCGTCCGGTAGCCGAAAGCGCGTTACCAAACAGCCCGGTCCCGAAAATCGAAAGTCGGGATGCCTTGATTGACCCGACTCCCGAACGATCAAACGAGCCTCCGGAGGAATGAGGACCATGTCCAAGACCAAATTCTCGCGTCGCCTGCCAGTACTTGCGATGGCGCTGGTTGCGTTTCCGCTTGCTGCTGCTGCGCAAGAGGCCTGCACGACCTATACCGTCAAGGAAGGTGACTCGCTTGGGTCCATCGCCCAGGCGGCTTATGGATCCTATGACTATCAGATGATCTTCAACGCCAACCGCAACGCGCTGGCCGCGAACCCGAACAGCCTGCCCGTCGGCCTGCAACTGGTTCTGCCCTGCGAAGATGGCCGTCTTAGCCCCGACCAAGAGCTGAGTGCCGTCATCGAAGCCGAAACCGCGAAAGCCGCGGCGAATGCCCCGGCGAACAAGGAATACGCCCCGCCCCTGAAATTCGTCACATCGAACGACTGGATGCCCTTCACCGATGAATCGCTGACCGGTGGCGGGATCTTCGTTCGCATGGCCACAACGGCGATGCAGCGCGGCGGCAACAACCGTGACTACAAGATTTCCTATGTCGACGACTGGATGTCCCACATCGACATCCTTCTGCCCTCAAGCGCCTTCGACGTGTCGATCGCCTGGGAATCGCCCGACTGCACCCGGCTTGATGCCTTGGGTGAATTCTCGGTCCGGATGTGCACGGAATTCGACTTCTCGCTGCCGATCTATGAAACCGCCTATGCCTTCAACACCCTGGTCGACAGCAAATATGCCGAAGCACGCGAGTTTTCGGACTATGCCGGTGCCAAGATCTGCCGCCCCGAAGCCTGGCCGATTGGCGACCTTGAAGTCGAAGGTCTGGTCGAGCCGGTGGTCACCTATTTCCACCCGAAGTCGCCGCTCGACTGCGCCGAGATGCTGTTGAAGGGCGAGGTTGACCTCTATTCCATCGAGGCTGAAACGGCGACCAGGAACTTTGCCGAACTTGGCGCGACCGATCAGATCGTCGTCAACCCGGCCCTTGCGACGTTCATCAGCTATCACTTCCTGACGTCGAAGAAGAACCCGCGTGGCCGCGAATATCTGGACATGCTGAACGCCGGCATCACGGAAATGCGCGAATCCGGCGAATGGTATGACATCCTTGCCACCGGCCTGGCAGAATTCAACGCGATGAGCCAGTAATCCCCGGACCTTGGACAAAGCCCCCCGTGCCTTGTGGCGCGGGGGGCTTTTTCATGCGAATTCCGGATCGCGCCAGACCGGCTGCCCCTTGAAAAGGGTCAGCAGCACCCTTGTCTTGGAAATCTCCTCCGCAGGGACGGCAAAGATGTCCTGATCCAGGATTATCAGGTCCCCGGAAAACCCGGGGCGCAGCATGCCGGTGAAATGATCCCGCCAACAGGCGCGGGCGGCATTCACCGTATAGCCTTGCACGCATTCCTCGACCGACAGCGCCTGATCGGCAAAGAAGGGATCAAGCGGATCATCATCCTGGCGCTTCTGCCGGGTCATGGCCGTCTCGATGATTTCGAACGGATTCAGCGTCGACACTGCCCAATCCGATGACAGACACCAATCGGCCCCGGCATCCAGCATCTTGCGGAAGGCATAGACATCGGGCCAACGCCCCTCGCCGATCATCGCCAGCGACGGGTCGGAATAGGGCGGCTCGAACCGGGCCCAGAGCGGCTGGATGTTGGCTGTCGCCAGCCCCCTTAGCCGTTGAAAATCGGCGGGATCGACCAGTTGCAGATGCGCCAGCTGGTGTTGCGAGGGCCAGGGACCATTCGCTGCGCGCGCGGCCTCCAACCCCTCGATTGCTCGCCGCGCCGCTGCGTCGCCGATCACATGGACGTGGATCGAAAACCGGGCCGCATCAAACGCGATCATCAGTGCCTTGGTCTCATCCGCGCCAAACATGCAGGGCGCGTTGCCCCCCATGGCATCGGCATAGGGGTGCAAATTCGCCGCCGTGCGGTTTTCATAGACCCCGTCCATGAAGAACTTGGCCGAATGAACGTGGAAATCCGGGCCGGGATGCGCCGCACGAAACGCAGACAACCGCGCCACCGCCGTCTCTGGCGTGTCCGCTTCGGTCACAAGTGCGGTCCCGGCCACGCGCAGGGTCAACTGCCCTGCCGCCGCCGCACGCCCATAGACCCGCGCCTCCAGCGCGTTCACCCGCGCATCAAGCACCCCGGTAATCCCGTGCCGGTTGGCATGGGCCTGCCCTGCACGCAGCCCCTCGTCCCAGTCGTCTTCTGTCAACTGCGGCAAGCGGTCGGCAACAACCGGGATCACCTCTTCATGCAGCATCCCCGTCGCGCGACCCTGCGCATCGCGGACGATATGGCCGTTGGGGGGATCGGCCATATCCTGAACCCCCGCCATCTGCATCGCGACGGTGTTCAGGCAGGCATTGTGGAACGAGCTGTCATAGATCAGCACCGGACGGTCGCTGACCGCCTGATCCAGAACCTTTGCTGTCAGGTTGTGGTCACCAAACACCCCCGCCTGCCAACCAGACCCAAGGACCATGGCCATGCCCGACTTGGCGGCCGCATGAGCGCGCAAGGTGGCGATCAGCTCGGCCTCGGACCCCACATCGTAAAGATAGGCAGCCGTCGCAAGGTCGATCCCACCGGACAGAAGATGGATATGCGCGTCCTGAAAGCCGGGCAGGACCAGACGCCCGCCCGCATCAATCCGGTCGTCCGCCTCGGGCGGGGCGCCCGCGCCCAGGGCGGCGATGCTGCCATCGCGGATCAGAACCCAGTCTGCCCTGGGGCGGGTCGGGTCCATCGTGCGAATGCGGGCGTTGAAGACAACGGTGTCAGCCAATCTCTTGTGCCTCCAAAGCGGGCCAGTCTTGCGCCGGGATCACGACGGCAAGGTCATGGACATCCCGGGTCCAGACAAACAGCGACAGGAACGGAACTTTGCCGGTCTTGGTCAGATGCGGCTGCTGCGGCGGGTTCCAGACCGGCTCATGCGCCGGCTTGATCTGCAAGGGGCGCCCCGGCCCGAACCGCCAGCCATGCGGGCCAGTCAACGGCGCATAAAGCTCGGGCGCGGCGTGCTGGTGATCCCGGTAAAGCGTATCCGGGGCGACAAGGAAGATCCCCATGTCAAAATCCTTGCCGGCAAAGGGGGCATCGTCCCCCAGAAGCGAGGCGAAAGCGTGCCCTGTCGCAAACTTCTCGCCAATCTCGGGCAGAGGATAGGCGTCATAGGTCACCCAATCCAGCCGCCCGGCCGCCGCTTCGATAGCCGCCGCAAGGACGGGCCGGGACTGCGCCAAAGCCCCCAGTGCCTTCGCAAGCCAGCTTTCGACCGCTGCATTCGGTCGGTTCTGCATGCGCCGTTCCGGGCCGGGATCGACGGGAAGCCCGGCCCGGACCTCGGCGGCGCCGGGATGATCCAGCGCCAGAAGATAATCCCGCGCAGCCGCATAGAGCGCTGCCACCGGGGTTTGGGCATCGGTCATGGGTGGCAACGAAAACCCTCCTTCGCGCAGGATCGCCAGTGGATCGCGCCCGTCATGCGCAGACGCCACGCGATAGACTTCCAGCACTTCGGCTGTGATCCGACCTTGCGCGTACAGCGCCATCGCCGCGCCATAGCGGACCCGGCCCGACCCCGGCACACCGGGAGCCGTGTGCAAAAGCGACAGCGTGTCAGTCATTGTTGCGGAACGCCATGCGTTCGTCTGCAAGCCGTCGCCGCTCGGCGCGGGTCATGATGATGCCCGCAGCCACAACCCCTGCCCCGACCGTCAACACCATCAAGGTCGCAAGCGCGTTGATGTCCGGCGTGACCCCCAGCTTGACCTTGGACCAGATCAGCAAGGGCAGCGTCGTCGATCCCGGCCCGGTGGTGAACGAGGTGATCACCACATCATCCAGCGAAATTGTGAAGGCCAGAAGCCAGCCCGACATGATCGCCGGCGAGATGACCGGAAGCGTGATGTCGAACATCACCTGCCAGGGGCGGCTGCCAAGGTCCATCGCCGCCTCTTCGATCGCGCGGTCGGACTGGATCATCCGCGCCTGCACGATGGTCGTGACGAAGACCATCGAAAAGGTGATATGCGCCAAGGTGATCGTCGAGAACCCCCGCGCTCCGGGCCAGCCGACCCAGTCGGCCATCAGGATGAAGAAGATCAGGCTGGAAATCCCGGTGATCACCTCGGGCATGATCAAGGGCGCAGTGACAAGCCCGCTGAACAGCACCCTGCCCCGAAACTTGGTGAACCGCGCCAGCGCAATCCCCGCCATCGTCCCCAGGATCGTCGCCACCGTGGCCGAAATCACCGCGATCTTCAGCGACAGAAACAGCGCATCGATCACCTTGTCATTCGACAACAGCGAGACATACCACTTGGTGGAAAACCCGCCCCAGACCGTCGCAAGGCGCGAGGCGTTGAAGCTGTAGACGATCATCGACAGGATCGGGATGTAGAAGAAGGCAAAGCCGAACCCCAGAACGATCATCAGAAAGGTCGAACGGCGCTTCATTTCGACCCCTCCGCCTTGGCTTGATAGTGGCTGTAGATCATCGTCGGCACCACCATCAGCACCAGAAGCGCCACCGCAATCGCCGCCGCCATCGGCCAATCCCGGGCCTGGCTGAACTCATCCGAAATCAGCCGCCCGATCATCGGCTGCGAGGCATTGCCGACCAGCGTCGGGATCACCAGTTCCCCCGCCGCAGGAATGAAGACCAGCATGCCGCCGGCAATGATCCCCGGAAGGGATTGCGGCAGGGTCACATCGCGGAACACCTGCGCGGGACGGCTGCCAAGATCCATCGCCGCTTCGTCCAGGTTCGGGTCCAGCCGTTCAAGGCTGGCGTACAGCGGCAGGATCATGAACGGCAGGTAGGTATAGACCATGACCAGCACGACCGCGAAGTTCGAGTTCATCATCGGAATCGACTTCACTGCCCAGTCGATCGGCACAAGGAAGTTCCAGGCATCGGTCAGCAGCCCGTTGAACCAGGAATTCTTCCCCATCAACCCCATCCAAGCATAGACCCGCAGCAGGAACGAGGTCCAGAACGGCAGAATCACCAGCATCAACAGGATGTTGCGCCAGCTTTTCGACACGCGCGTCAGGCCCAGTGCCATCGGATAGCCGATCAACAGGCACAGCATCGCCGAGACAAAGGCATTGAAGATCGAGGTCAGGAACGCCCGAACGTAAAGTCCATCGGTCGCGATGCGTTCATAGGCACCAAGGTTGATCCAAGGATGCTCGCCGCCAAAGGAAAACGGCGGTGCGGTGGGGGTGTTGGTCGCCACGCTCATCGCCAGGACGATCAGGAACGGCAACAGGAACAACACCACCAGCCAGACATAGGGCAAGCCAATGACCAGTCCCACCCAGCCCTTGCGGTCAAACCAGCGCGAAAATCCTTCCGTTGACATGATCAGCCCACCAGTACGATGGCGGACGCGGGCTCAAAGCTTAGCCAGACGTCGTCGTTCCAGTCGGCCACCCGTGCCCCTTCGTCGCCGCGCCGTGCGTTCACCGCATGGGCCTGCACCAGTGCGTCCGGAAGGGCGACCCGGTACAGGCTGTCCTTGCCGAAATAAGCCAGGTCCTTCACATGGCCCTGAAAACTGTTGGCGCTGGCCGAGCGTTCCTTGCCAAGCAGGATCTTCTCGGGACGGACCGCCAGAGTGACCTTCTGCCCCTCGACTGCGGCTGGCACATCGCGGGCCAGAACCTCGCCCCCCAGACCCGGCACCGACAGGCGCAGATGCGGCCTTTCGCGCCCGATGACAGTGGCTTCGAAACTGTTCACCGACCCGATGAAGCCCGCGACAAATCTGCTGTTGGGAAATTCGTAGATCTCGGTCGGGCTGCCGATCTGCTTCACCTCGCCCTTGTCCATGACCGCGATCCGGTCGGCCAAAGTCATCGCCTCTTCCTGGTCATGGGTCACGACGATGAAGGTGACGCCGGTCCGTTCCTGAATCGACATCAGCTCGAACTGGGTATGTTCGCGCAGCTTCTTGTCCAGCGCGGCTAGGGGTTCATCCAAAAGCAGCAGCTTTGGCTGCCGCGCCAGCGCCCGGGCCAGTGCCACCCGCTGGCGCTGACCGCCCGAAATCTGGTGCGGTTTGCGTTTGGCAAAGGGGGTCAGCTGCACAAGATCAAGCATCTCGGCCACCCGAGCGGCGCGATCTGCCTTGCTCATCGCCTTCTCATGCTTCAGCCCATAGCCGACGTTCGCCTCGACCGTCATATGCGGGAAGATCGCATAGGACTGGAACATCATGTGAACCGGGCGCTCCCAAGGGGGAACGCCCGACATGTCGCGACCATCAAGGAAGATCTTCCCTGCTGTAGGTTCCTCGAACCCGGCAAGCATGCGCAACAGCGTGGTCTTGCCGCATCCCGATCCGCCCAGAAGGGCGAAAATCTCGCCCTTTCCGACGGTCAGGGAAACGTCCTTGACCGCCTGAAACACCCCGAAGCTTTTCGAGACGCCTTCGATCCGCAGGAAAGGTTCTTCCAATTCAGCCGCCCGTCTTGATTTCGGTCCAGGCCCGGTTCAGGTCCGACTCCTGCTCGGCCGTTTGCGGGATCGGCGTGCAAAGCCGCGCCATTGCCGCCGCATCCGGATAGACCGCCGGGTCCGCCGCGATGGCCGGATCGACGAAGGGCATGGCCGCCGTGTTCAGGCTGGCATAGCCGGTAAAGTTGGTGCAGGCCGCGATCACTTCGGGGCGCAGCATGTAATCCAGGAACTTGTGCGCGTTGTCGACATTCGCGGCATCGACCGGAATGGCCCAAAGGTCGAACCAGGCCGGGGCGCCGGTTTCCGGGATGAAATAGCCAAGGTTCAGCTCGATCCCAGCCTCTGCCGCCCGCGCCTTGGCCACCCCATAGTCACCCGACCAGGTGTTCGCGACGCACAGTTCCTGATTGGGCAGCGTCGTCAGATAGTTCGCATTGTCGAAGGTCGAGATGTATTCGCGGATCGGTTTGACGGCCTCGACCATCATCGCCCATTCCGCCGGACCCGCCTTGTTCGGATCGACGCCCAGATAGCTTAGGATCATGAAGCCGATGTCGTTCGGGCTGTCCAGAAGCGAGATGCCGCAATCCGCCAGGGCGGCCGCATTCTCGGGGTTCAGCAGCGTTTCCATCGAGTTCAGATTGGCGTTCGGCAGCCGTTCCTTGACCATGTCCAGGTTATAGGTGATCCCGACCGACCCCCACATGTAGGGCACCGAATATTCGTTGCCCGGATCATAGCCTTCGACGATCTTCATCAGCTTGGGGTCAAGATTGCCCAGCCCGGTCAACTTGCTCTTGTCGATCTTCTGCAGGACACCCGCCTTGACCGACCGCGGCAACCCCTGCCCGGAATGCAGCACCACGTCATAGCCGGTGGATCCGGCCAGAAGCTTCGCCTGCATTTCCTCGGCGCTGGCATAAAGGTCATAGACGACCTCGATCCCGGTTTCGGACGCGAAATCCTCCAGCGTGGTCTCGCCGATATAGTCGGACCAGTTGTAGACGTTGACCGACCCGCCTTGCGCCCAGGAAGGCCGAACCCATGGCATGGCAAGCGTTGCTGAAGCCCCGATAAGGGCCTGTCGGCGATTCAGTATCATGGCTTTCTCCCCCAGGTTTTTGCGATTGATTATCCAGTCAGACTATTCCCGTCCGACTGTCTGACAAGACAATTCTTCATTGCAGTGTCGGATTTGATCCTCGGGCGGGGCCTTGTCCAAGGTCAGGACCGGCAACAAACGACGCAGGTTGTCGTGGTGACGGCGCACGCCGTATTCCAGGTCCGACAGGTGAAACCCCTCAAACGCCGAGGATTTCATCGACTCGTTCGACCAGATCGACAGCTGCTGATCTTCGACCGAGGTAGCCCGGTCGATCCGGTAAGCCAGATAGCGCGCCATGCGTTGGGCACGTGTCTCGTTCGGCAACCGATAGGACCGGCCGGTCAGACGGGTCATGCCTTCGGTCGCGGGCAGGTCGTGGTAGAACTGCACACTTTCCGGGGTCATCGAAAAGACGAAGTTGGGGAAAAGACCATAGTAGGTCCATGCCTTTTGCAGATGCGGTGCAAGGTCCGGCCTTTCGGGGGAAATCTTGCCGTAATGTCTGACAGACCACCCTTTGCCCGGCACATCGGCATACCAGCCGATCGACATCGACAAACCATTGTCCAGATAATGATCGCGGTAGGTGCGACCATACAGGTCCTGCAGGCCCGGATGGGCAAGCGGCACGTGGTAGCCCTCGTTGTCCACATCCCGCACAGATTTCCAGTTTACCGGCAGGTCCGTTGACCAGCCAGGCGTCTTGACCGGCAAGACCTCCCGCAGGCGATAACTTGTGAAATCGGCATCGAACGGCGCCATCAGGGTGGCAATATCGGGCTGAGGACCGGGGGCAAACCGCAAGAACAGAAAGCCGTGGAATTCCTGCAACTCGATGGGCTTCAGACCGAAATCCTCGCGCTTCATCTCGCCAAAGGACTGTGGCTGTGCTGCCCCCCGCAAGGTGCCGTCCAGATTGTAGACCCAGCCATGGAACGGACAGACGATCGACCCCTTGCAGCTTCCGTTCCGGCCATCGACCACGCGCGCGCCCCGGTGACGGCACAGGTTGTGGAACGCCCGCGCCACCCCATCCTTGCCGCGCATGACCACGGCCCTTTCGCCCAAGAGGTCGAACGCAAGCCAATCGCCCGTATTGGGAATATCGCTTTGATGACCGACAACCTGCCAATGGGTCAGAAAGACCTTTTCACGTTCCAGATCGAACAGCGCCTTTGAATGGTAGCTCCAGCCCGGAAGGCCCTTGCGGTCCCAAGTGTTCGGCGGGGTGATCGTCTCGAAAGGCAGCCTGGTCATGTCTGAGCCTTCATTTCAGCCAGCACCCATTGGTGAAAGCGGTGGATCTCGTATTCTTCGGGCATCAGCCGCGCGGCCTTGAACGCCGGGGACCGCATGCCGCGCTGGTTCATCTCGGACGCCGCCCCGTCCTGCTCGATCACAAGCTTGGCAAAGGCGGCGACCGCGCCAGCGTCAAAGCCGGGCTGGGCCAGGGTTTCGGGGGTGAAATACCATTCCGCTACCAGCCGCGTCCGTTCCGGCCCCAAGGGCACGATCCGAACCGCGCGGACGTAATCCAGATGCGCCACCACATAGACCGAGGGCCAAAGCGTCGCAAAGCTGTAACCGACCCGCAGCTCGTCTTCGTTCAGGCCCTTGAAGATCGGTCCGCAGGGCTGGCCATCCATCGTCCAGGTCACCGCGCCTTCGCGCAGGTTGGACTGAAGGGGCACATCGTCCGGCACCCAGCCCAGCGCCTCGGTCGGCCCCATGATCCCCTTGCGGTAGATCGGCACCAACTCGCACAATTCCGGGTGAACACCGGGGCAATGCAGGCATTCCGAGTAATTTTCCCAGAAGGCCTTCCAGTTGCAGGCGACCTCGTGCTCCCAGTGATGGCCCATGACCAGCGAGTCCATCGGCCAGTTGTCCAGCGTCTGCAGCCCGACATCCGACCAGATTTCCCCCGGATCTGCCGACAGGTTCAGGAACAGAAACCCGTTCCAGACCCGGAGCGCGACAGGGCGTAGTCCATGCGCCTTGCGGTCAAAATCATCCGTCGGGACGGCATGCGCGGTCGACACCAGCCGCCCGTCATCGGCGGCAAAGGCAAAGGCGTGATAGGGACAGCGGATCAGCTTGCCGACCGCTTCTTCCTCATCCCGGCACAGCTCTGACCCGCGATGCGGGCAGGAATTGTGCCATGCCGCCAGCTTGCCCTCGCCATCGCGCAAGACGATGACCGACGCTTCGCCCACCGTCACCCGCCGCATCTTCCCGGCCACAAAGTCGGAAGCCCGTCCGACCATCACCCATTGCCGTGCAAAGATCGTCGCCATTTCCCGGTCATACCAGCCCGCATCCAGATAGGCCGCGCGCGGCAGGCCTTCGGGACAATGGTCCAGACGCGGCGAAAGCGGATGACGATCTTGGCTTCCCATCAGTACCTCCCGATCAGAACTTGCGCATCAGTATTTCCCCGGCGGCGTGGCGCGGCGGCGGTCGTGGACAAAGAAGGGCCGCTCCACCACCTGCGCCCGCATCATCATCTTCTCATAATGCAACTCGCGCAGCGCATAGATTTCCGCCCAGAGGTTCGCTCCACCGGCATATTTCGTCAGCACCTGCGCAAGTGCGATGTTCTTCTTCAACACCGGCGACCAGATCGCCCCGGTGATCACGCCCACCTCATGCTTTTTCGCATGATACAGGATCGCCCCTTCCGCCGAGATGTTGCCACCAATCTCAAGGCCCACAAAGCTCCACTTCATGCCCTTGTCGCGCTGCGCCACCAGCGCCGCCTTGCCGGTGAAATGGCCCTTCTGCCAGTCCACCATCCAGCCCAGACCCATTTCCAGCGGGCTGCGCAGCCGGTCTTCGCGCACGCAGACATCCGCCGGGGTAAAGTCATACCCGGTGATGATCAGCCCCGCCTCCATCCGCGCCATGTTAAGCGCCTCAGACCCGATGGGCCTGATCCCGTGCAGCTTTCCTGCCTGAAACAACAGGTCCCACAGCGCCAGCGCCTGATCGGGCGTCGTCCACAGCTCATAGCCGAGATCCCCGGTGAACCCGGTGCGCGAGATCATCAGCCGCCCGCTAGCCAACGGGAATTCGGCCATCCGGAAGGGTTTCAGCCCGTCAATGGCAAACCCCGCCAGCCGCAGGATTTCCCCAGAAGTTGGCCCCTGCAAGGACAGCGCGGCAATCTCTTCGGTCTCTTCATGGATCGTCACGTCAAAGCCAAATGCGCTGTCGAGAAGCCAGTTCAGATGCCGCTCCTGACAGCACAGGCGATAGCGGTCGGGCCCCAGCCGGAACAACGTCCCGTCATCCAGCATATGGCCCGCGTCATTGGCCCAGGCGGTATATTGCACGCCGCCCACCGACAGTTTCGCCACGTTGCGGATGGTCAGCCGGTCCAGGAACGCCGTAGCGTCCGGGCCTTCGATCCGGTATTTGATCATCGGGCACAGGTCATAGACCGTGGCCGAGTTCCTGATCGCCGAATGCTCCATCGACAGGTCTTCATAGGTCAGGACCGTCGCATAGCCGCCCCAGTTGCCCCAGGACCAGGTCTTGCAGGCCGCCTCGGTCCGCGCATGAAACGGGGTCTTCAAGAGCGGCGTTTCGTAATGCCGCAGATCGCTTGCCTGCAGGGTCATTTCGCCCCCTCCATCGCCAAAGCGGCATTCCAGCCCGCCGATCCCGACACCCCGCCCCCCGGATGACACCCGGCGGATGCCAGCCAAAGCCCCGCCACCGGCCCCCTGTATTGCGCGATCCCCGGCAAGGGCCGCAGGAACAGCATCTGCTCGACGCTCAGCTCCCCCGCATGCCACTGCCCGCCCGGCAGGCCAAACCGGTCCTCGATGTCATAGGGCATCCATATCTCGGCGCTTTCGATCATCGCGCCGATCCCCGGAGCCTGCGCCTCAAGCTGCGCCAGACAGGCCGCCAGCATCGCCTTGCGGGCGCCCTCCCTGTCGGCAGGGGCATGGGGGGCAAACTGCGCCACGATGGACAGACGGTGCTTGCCATCCGCGCCGGGTTCATGCGCCGTGGGGATCACGATCTCCAGCGCGGGGCGATCCGGCACCCGGCCATACTTCACCGGGTTGAAGGCGCGTTCCACGTCATGGTCGGACCCGGCGATGACCAGCCGGTCTTTCGGGTCTGCGCCCCGGAAATCCGGCAGGCCCTTCAGAGTCAAATGCAGCTTCGCCGCCCCACCCCGTGCCTTCTGGTGCCGCGCACGGGTGACCAGCCCCGCATCCAGATGCCGCGCCCCGACCAGCGACAAAAGGGTGGTCTTCGGCGCAACCGACGCCACCACACGCGCCGCCCGCACTTCCTCGCCACCCTCCAGCGCCACACCGGTTACCCGCTCACCCTCGACCAGAATCCGCGCGACCCGCGCATTGCAGCGGACGGTGACCCCCTTGGCCTCAACCGCCCGCACCATCGCCGCACCCAAGGCCGCCATGCCCCCCTTGGGCAGGCCCAGCGCACCCTGCACACCCGCCACCTGCCCCGACAGCCGCACGAGCCACGGCAGGACCGAGTTCGGGGAGCGGGGGCCCGCCCAGCCGCCCATGACCGCGTCAAACGCCAACGCGCCTTTCAACCTTGGGTCTGACAGCTCATCATCCAGCAGGTCGAAGACATTGGTCAAAAGGATCCGCCCCAACTCGCGGAAATCCTTCGCGCCCATCATCCGCGCCTTCAGCCCGATCTTCGCCAACTGCCACAAGGGGTTGCCCACGCCCTTGGCAATGCGCGGCGGGGCCATCTGGTTCAACGGCCCCAGCACGGCGGCAAACCGCAACAGCCGCCCGCGCAGGGCCGCCCAGGCCTTGCGGTCCGCGTCAGGCAAATCACCCTCAACCCCGGCGCCCCGCAGCCGCAGATGCCGCCCATCCGGCGACAGGACAGTGGTCGCAAGGTCGCGCGCCACCCAGTCCAACCCATGCGCCGCCAGACCCATTGCCTTCTCGACCCTCGGGTCCAGGTTATAGGACAGATGCGCCAGCCCCGCACCGCCGCCTGCCTGCGCCGCAGCCTCAAGCACCAGCACCGAAGCGCCTTTCGAGGCCAGCCGATAGGCCGCCGCCAACCCGTTCGGCCCCGCGCCGATGACGATGGTGTCAAACGATGGCATAGGCGTCACTCATGTCTTTCGCAGGCATCTTCATGTCGCGCAGCACTTCCGCCGCCGCGTTCCGGCCGGGGGCACCCATCACCCCGCCGCCGGGGTGGGTGGACGATCCACACAACCACAGGTCCTTGATCGGACTGCGATAGTTGGCATAGCCGGGAACGGGTCGGTTGAAGAACATCTGGTCGAAGGTCAGTTCGCCCTGGAAGATGTTCCCTTCGGTCAGCCCAACCTCGGCCTCCAGTTCCCTTGGCGTCCGCACTTCGCAATGCAGGACCAGCGACTTGAAGCCGGGCGCGTAACGCTCGATCTGGTTCAGGCAGGCATCGCGGAACCCGTCGCGGTCGGCATCCGTCCAGTCGCGCCCCTCGATCTTTGGCGGGGCATACTGGACAAAGCAACTCATGAAATGCTTCCCCGGCGGGGTCATCGTCGGGTCGATCAGCGTCGGGATCATCATGTCCTGGAACGGATCGCGGCTGTAATGACCGGCTTTCCAGTCGTCATAGGCCAGTTCCATCTTCTCGATCGTATCGGTGAAATGCATGTCGCCCTTGATGTTCGGCGCGCCCTCCGGCAACGCAGTGAACTTCGGCAACCCGTCCAAGGCAATGTTCAGCTTGCCCGACGACCCCCGCGTCTTGAACCGCTGCACTCGATGCACAAACTCCCCCGGCAACTCCTTTTCCTCGACATGTTTCAAAAAGGTCCGCCGCACGTCCATGTTGGAAATGACCCGTTTCGCCCGGTGCTCATTCCCGTTCTCCAGCGCCACCCCAACCGCGCGCCCGTTCTGCACCAGTATCCGCGACACGCCCGAGCCGGTGACGATCTCCCCCCCCGCCGCCCGCAAGGACGCGGTCAGCGCCTTGGTGATCCCGCCCATGCCGCCGCGCGAATAGCCCCAGGAGCCGACGTTCCCATCCACATCCCCCATCGCGTGGTGGAGCAATACATAGGCCGTCCCCGGCGACATCGGCCCCAGCGCCGTGCCGATGATCGACCCCACCGCCTGATAGGCCTTGACCACCGGGCTTTCGAAATACTCGTCCAGAAAGTCGGCAATCGACATCGTCCAGAACCGCAGCATGTCATAGATCTGCGCCTCGGACTGGCCGGTGATCTGCTTGCCCAGCCACGCCAGTTCCATCAGGTCTCGCGGGGCAAAGCTGGCAAGGTCCGGCGGACGGCGCATCAGCATCGGGCGGATCAGCCGACAGTTCCGCAAAATGTCGCGGCTGTAGCGGTCATAGGCTTCCGCATCCCTCCGCGAATGCCGCGCGATCTCGCGCCGGTTCGCCTCGTGGTCGCGGAACATGCCCAGATAGCCACCATCCTCGGTGAACATCGCCCCACCTTCATAGGGCAGGATCTGCAAGCCATGCTTCGGCAGTTCCAGATCGCGCATGATCTCGGGCCGGAACAGGCTGCTGACGTAGGAACAGTTCGAATAGGTGAAACCGGGGAACAATTCGCGCGAAACCGCCGCGCCCCCGATCCAGTCGTTCTTTTCGACGACCAGCACCTTCAACCCCGCCCGCGCCAGATAGCAGGCCGCCACCAGCCCGTTATGCCCCGCCCCG
Organism: Pseudomonadota bacterium; assembly: GCA_963205235.1. Taxonomy (GTDB): domain Bacteria; phylum Pseudomonadota; class Alphaproteobacteria; order Rhodobacterales; family Rhodobacteraceae; genus Tabrizicola. Next base: position 2,916 of record CAUJIP010000075.1, on the reverse strand, counting down.
ATGATCAGCGCATCATGCGTCATTCGCCAACACCAAGCTCCAGCACCAGATCGACCGCAGTTTCCACCGCCTTCAGCGTGTCGGTCAGGCAGGACGGGTCCAACCCATGCGCCTCACACATGAACCACGGCTCGCGGCTGTCGGGTTCGACGATGATCATCAGATCATGCAGATAATGCGCCATCGCGTCATAGAAACTGTAGTCGCTGGTCTTCCACGCCCGGTAATTGTCGGGCGGCGTTTCCGCGAAGAACAACCCGAACATCGACGGATGCCCGGTGTAGGAATGCACGATTTTGCGCGCGTCCAGAATCTTGGAAATTCCCGCCTTCAGGCTTTCGCCATAATTCGCAATCGTCTCCAAGGCCGGGGTTTCGTCCAGAATGCGCAGCGTCTCCTCTGCCGCCGCCAGCGAAACCGAATGCGCGGTATAGGTGCCGCCATGCGACGCCCCGCCATAGCGGAAGGTCCGCATCACCTCTTCGCGCCCCGCGACCACAGAAATCGGATAGCCATTCGCCACCGCCTTGGCGAAGGTCGTGATGTCCGGCACCACCCCCATGATCCCTTGGATCCCCGACTTGCCAACTCGGAAGCCCGACTTCACCTCGTCGATGATCAGCATCACGCCGTATTTCGTGCAAAGCTCCCGTGCCAACCGGACATATTCCGGCTGCGCCATGATCGAGCAGCAATTGCCCTGGATCGGCTCGATCAGCATCGCCGCCAGCTTGTCGCCATGGCGCTTGAACATGTCCTCCAGCCGCTGGAAATCGTTCATCGGGGTGATATGCGCCAACTGCTTGACCGTCGGCGGAATGCCCTTGCCATAGGGGACCAGCTCCGGGTCGGTGTTCGACCCCAGATCCCATTCCTCCATATTCGACATCCACATCGCGGCGTCGAACAGCCCGTGATAGCCGCCCTCGACCAACAGATACTGCTCGCGCCCGGTATAGGCCCGCGCCAGCCGCAGCGCGGCCATCACCGCCTCGGTGCCCGAGTTGGAAAAGCGCACAAGTTCCGCCGCCGGGACCATTTTGGAAATCCGGTTCGCCACGATCAGCTCGCGTTCCGTCGACAGGGCGAACACCCCGCCGACCTCCATCCCCCTGCGCGCCGCCGCGTCCACCCGGTCATCGGCATAGCCCAGGATCGCCGGACCATAGCCCAGCCGGTAATCGACATAATTGTTCCCGTCGATGTCCCATGTCCGCCCACCCTTGCCATGGTCGACATAGATCGTCCGGTCATCGCCCCAATAGCGAAAGGTCGAAGACACGCCCAACGGCAGCCGCTTCACCGCGCGCTGGAACTGGGCGTTGGACTTGGTCAGATTGCGGGTCGGCAGCGGCGGCATGAAGGCTCCACGGGATGTTTCATTCCCTAAGGCTGCCCTTTGACTGACTGCTTTGTCAATCAGAACTTTTCCTTTGCGATTTCGCGCTTTCCCCTTAAACGGACATCAGAGCGAGGGAATAGCGTGACCGAATCCCGTCAGATCGATCAGGGCAAGCCGCCGCGGACCATGAGCCGCGAACAACGTCGCACGCAGTTGATCGAAGCCACGATCAGCACCCTTGCCGCGCGTGGCTATTCTCGCACCACCCTGACCGAGGTTGCCCGTACCGCAGGCCTGTCGCATGGCCTGGTGCTGTTTCACTTCGAGACCAAGGAAAAGCTTCTGGGCGAAACCCTGGCCTATCTGGCCGAGGAGTACCGCCAGAACTGGCAAGGGGCCCTGGCCAATGCCGGCCCAGACCCCGCCGAACAGCTTAACGCGATGATCGAGGCCGATTTCGCCCCCGCGATTTGCGCGCCAGCCCGCCTTGCCGCCTGGTGCAGTTTCTGGGGCGAGGCGCAGTCACGTCCCCTGTATCAGGAAGCCTGCGGCGACAAGGACGATGCCTATAACGCAACGCTTGAAGGCATCTGTGCCCGCCTGTCCAACGAAGGGGGCTATGACCGCAATCCGGTCCATGCCGCGCGGATCATTCGCGTCACCACCGAAGGCACCTGGCTGGACATGATGACCATGGTCACGCCCTATTCCCCTGCCGAAGCAATGACGACCGTCCGCACAGCAGCCGCCCTGTGCTTTCCGAACCACTTCACGCCCGAAGGCCTGAAGTAGCCTTCACGCCGTCTTCTGCGGCACCCGGTTTTCCAGCCAGCGGAACATGAGCACGATCACCCCGGCAATCGCCATGTAGACCACCGCCAGCAACAAGAGCGGCTCGTAGACGACAAACGTATCCTGCCGGATGCGCGACGACGCCGCATAGATATCAATGACGGTGATCGTCGCGACCAGCGGTGTCGCCTTCATCTGCAAGACTGTCTCGCCCCCCAGCGTCGGCAGCACCCGGCGCAGCGCTTGCGGCAGCCATATCCGGCGGAAGATGGTGAACCGCGGCATCCCCATCGCCTTCGCCGCCTCCAGCTGGCCATGCGGCACGCCCTTGAAGGCCCCCCGCATCACCTCGCCCTCATAACCCGCGACGGACAAGGACAGCGCAAGAACGGCATAGGGCCAGTCTTGCCGCAGGATCGGCCAATACCATGTTTCCCGTATCCACGGATAACTTTGGAACAACGACCCCAGCCCGTAATACAGAAGCCATAGCTGCAAGAGGAGAGGCGTGCCCCGGATCAACCCGCAGAACCCCGCCGCGGGCATCGCCAGCCACCATGGCCCCGCCGCCTGCGCCAGTCCCAGCGGGATCGCCAGCAGCATCCCAAGGACCATCGTCACCACCAGAAGCCAGATCGTGGTCCATATCCCCTGCAGGATCAGCCCCTGATATTTCGGGTCGGCCAGCCAGGTCCAGTTCAGCGCCAGGACGCACCAGACCACTATCCCGGCCGCAATCGCCGCCATGACAATCCGGCGCGGTGCCCAGAAACCCTGCATCA
>CAUJIP010000074.1:15000-18222 GCA_963205235.1 Pseudomonadota bacterium | reverse complement strand
AGACTTCGAAGCCCTGCTGAAGGAAAGCTTCGAGATTGACACGCCCGAAGAGGGAACCGTTGTCAAAGGCAAGGTCATCGCGATCGAAGCGGGCCAGGCCATCATCGATGTCGGCTACAAGATGGAAGGCCGCATCGACCTGAAAGAATTCGCAAACCCCGGTGAGCAGCCCAACATCAACGTGGGCGACACTGTCGAGGTTTATCTGGACCGCGTGGAAAATGCCCGCGGGGAAGCCCAGATCAGCCGTGAAAAGGCCCGCCGCGAGGAAGCCTGGGACCGTCTGGAAAAAGCCTATGCCGCCGAAATCCGCGTCGACGGCGCGATCTTCGGGCGCGTCAAGGGCGGCTTCACGGTCGACCTGGGGGGCGCTGTGGCGTTCCTGCCGGGCTCGCAAGTGGACGTTCGTCCGGTCCGCGATGCCGGCCCGCTGATGGGCATGAAGCAGCCGTTCCAGATCCTGAAGATGGACCGTCGTCGCGGCAACATCGTTGTTTCGCGCCGTGCGATCCTGGAAGAAAGCCGCGCCGAACAGCGCGCCGAAGTCATCGGCAACCTGACCGAAGGTCAAGTGGTCGACGGCGTGGTCAAGAACATCACCGAATACGGTGCGTTCGTTGATCTGGGCGGTGTTGACGGCCTGCTCCATGTCACCGACATGGCATGGCGTCGCGTCAACCATCCGTCGGAAATCCTGACGATCGGCGAGACCATCAAGGTCCAGGTCATCAAGATCAACAAGGAAACCCACCGTATTTCGCTGGGCATGAAGCAACTGCAATCCGATCCGTGGGATGCCGTTGAAAAGATGTATGCCATCGGCACGGTCCACAAAGGCCGCGTTACCAACATCACCGACTACGGCGCCTTCGTGGAGCTGGAAGCCGGGGTCGAGGGCCTGGTGCACGTCTCGGAAATGTCCTGGACCAAGAAGAACGTCCACCCCGGCAAGATCGTTTCGACCAGCCAGGAAGTCGACGTCATGGTTCTGGAAATCGACAGCGCCAAGCGTCGCGTTTCCCTTGGCCTGAAGCAAACCCAGCGCAACCCGTGGGAAGTCTTTGCTGAAAACCACCCGGTCGGGTCGGCGATCGAAGGCGAAGTCAAGAACATCACCGAATTCGGTCTGTTCGTCGGCCTCGACAACGACATCGACGGCATGGTCCACCTTTCGGACCTGTCCTGGGATCAGCGCGGCGAAGAAGCCATTCAGAACTACCGCAAAGGCGACACGGTTCAGGCCGCTGTCACCGAAGTGGATGTCGAGAAAGAGCGTATCTCGCTGTCAATCAAGGCTCTGGGCGACGACACCTTCACCGATGCGGTTGACGGCGTGAAGCGCGGCGCGATCATCACCGTCACCGTGACGGCGATCGAGGAAGGCGGCATCGAGGTCGACTACAACGGCCAGAAGTCGTTCATCCGTCGTTCGGACCTGTCGCGTGACCGTGCCGACCAGCGTCCCGAGCGGTTCCAGATCGGTGACCATCTGGATGTGCGCGTGACCAACATCGACCCGAAGACCCGCAAGCTGGGTCTGTCGATCAAGGCGCGCGAGATCGCGGAAGAGAAGGAAGCAGTCGAACAGTATGGCTCGTCCGATTCGGGCGCCTCGCTGGGCGACATCCTTGGCGCGGCTCTGAAAGACCGCAGCTAAGCCTTAGCTTCGCTCAAGGTGATTGAACTGGAAGGCCCCGCGTGAAGCGGGGCCTTTTCCTTTGGGCCAAGTCCCCGTTTTCGTTTGTCATGGGGCAAATCCTGCCGTTATAGTCGTGTCAGAACAACAGCGTGGCGGCCCCCTGCCCAGAACCGGGTGGGCGGACCGAACCACAGGGGGGACTTGGAATGATCCGTTCCGAACTGATCCAGAAGATCGCGGATGAGAACCCGCATCTCACTCAGCGTCATGTTGAGCGGATCGTGAATACTGTCTTCGAGGAAATCATCGAGGCCCTGGTCAAAGGCGACCGGGTCGAACTGCGCGGCTTTGGGGCGTTTTCGGTCAAGGCGCGTGACGGGCGCGTGGGGCGCAACCCGCGCACCGGCGAGGCGGTGAAGGTCGATGACAAGAAGGTGCCGTTCTTCAAGACCGGCAAGCTTTTGCGCGACCGGCTGAACGGGCAGTAAGCCCCGGCTTGCAGCTTTCGGGCAACGGGCGGATAGTGGCGTAAGTTTGGGGAACTGCCAGCCATGATCCGCATTATCCGACTTCTGATCCTTGGCCTTATCGGCCTTGCGCTTCTGACGCTGGCCCTGGCCAACCGGGGCGCGGTGCCCGTGCATCTTTTGCCCGAGGATCTGGCGGCGCTGACCGGGCTTTCATGGTCGGTCAATGTGCCGCTGTTCGTGGTGATCTTCGGAGGCATCATTCTTGGCGTCCTGATCGGCTTTGTCTGGGAATGGCTGCGCGAGACCAAGCACCGCAGTTCCGCCAGCGCCAAGTCGCGCGAAGTGGCCAGACTGGAGCAGGAATTGTCCACGCTGCGCGCGGCGAAGTCGGGCCCGAAGGACGAGATTCTGGCGCTCTTGGACAAGCGGTGATGCAGGGTGTCCGGGTCAAGATTTGCGGGCTGAAGTCGCTTGCCGATGTCGAGGCGGTGGCGAAGGCGGGGGCGGCTTATGCCGGGTTCAACTTCTTTCCGAAATCGCCGCGATCCGTGACGGTTGACGCCGCGCGAACGCTGGCTTTGGCCGCGCCCGAGGGGCTGTGCAAAGTGGCGCTGGTGGTCGATGCCGATGACGCGACGCTGGATGCCATCGTCGATGGCGTGCCCTTGGACATGGTGCAGCTTCATGGCCATGAAACGCCCGCCCGCGTGGCCGAGGTCAAGGCGCGCTATGGCTTGCCCGTGATGAAGGCGATTGGCGTGGCGGATGAGGCGGACCTTGCGGCGCTCCTCGATTATTCTCTCGTCGCTGACCAGATCCTGATCGACGCCAAGCCGCCGAAGGATGCGGTCCTTCCCGGCGGGAACGGGTTGACGTTTGACTGGCGTCTGCTGGTCGGGCGGAAATGGCTGAAACCCTGGATGCTGGCAGGTGGGTTGACGCCTGACAATGTGGCCCGCGCGGTACAACTGACCGGCGCGCGGCAGGTTGATGTCGCAAGCGGTGTCGAATCCGCGCCGGGGGTGAAGGATGCCACCCGGATCGCGGCTTTCGTCGAGGCGGCTCAGGGTGTCACGCAAGGCGTGCCGATCCTGCGCTGACAGCGCTTGATCC
>CAUJIP010000074.1:0-10000 GCA_963205235.1 Pseudomonadota bacterium | reverse complement strand
GTCGTCGGGGCTTCGCCCTCCTCCTCGGGCGATGGGGGCGCTTCGCCCCCCAATGCCTTCGGCATTCCCCCCCGAGGATATTTGGGCAAATGTGAAAGGCATTTGGTCGGGCTGGACCCTTGAAGGGGCTTTGTCTATAAGGCCGGTCATGCAGATGTGGCGGCCGGTTCCTTCGCGAATTACCTGCCCGGCGGGCTGAGGCCTGGCCGGGTTTGACGTCTTGCCGCTGGCCCGGTTGCCCGGGCCGACCTGCCCCTGATCTTGAAGGTCTGATTTCCGATGTGCGCTGACACTCCCGACTATCGCGATACCGTCTTTCTGCCCGAAACCGATTTCCCGATGCGCGCGGGCCTGCCGCAGCGTGAACCCGACTGGCTGGCCCGCTGGGCGCGGATCGGGGTCTATGACCGGCTGCGGTCGACCGCGGGGCGCGCGCCCTTTGTGCTGCACGATGGCCCCCCCTATGCCAACGGCCACCTTCACATCGGGCACGCGCTGAACAAGGTGTTGAAGGACATGGTGGTTCGTTCGCAGCAGATGATGGGCCGCGATGCCCGTTACGTGCCGGGCTGGGACTGCCACGGGCTGCCGATCGAATGGAAGATCGAGGAGCAGTACCGCGCCAAGGGTCTGAACAAGGACGACGTCGACGTGGTGGACTTCCGCCGCGAATGCCGCGCCTTTGCGGCTGGCTGGATTGACGTCCAGCGTGAGGAGTTCAAGCGGCTGGGCATCACCGGTAAGTGGGACAAGCCTTACCTCACGATGGACTACCACGCGGAAGCGGTCATCGCCGGGGAGTTCATGACCTTCCTGATGAACGGCTCGCTCTATCAGGGGTCAAAGCCCGTGATGTGGTCGCCGGTGGAAAAGACCGCGCTGGCCGAGGCGGAGGTGGAGTATCACGACCATACCTCGCATCAGGTTTGGGTGCGGTTCCGGGTGATCGATGGCGATGCCCTGTTCACCAAGACGCCGACCGATGTGGTGATCTGGACGACGACCCCCTGGACGATCCCGCAGAACCGGGCGGTGTCGTTCGGGCCGGAAATCACTTACGGCCTTTACGAAATCATCGGGCGACCCGAGGACAGCACGATGACCATCGGTCACCGCGTGCTTCTGGCCAATGCCTTGGCGGACGGGGTTCTGGCGCAGGGCAAACTGCTTGGCCCTGACATGATCCGGAAGCTGTGCGATGTCTCATCGGATGATCTGAAGGCGATGGTTCTCGCCCACCCCTTCCGTGGCGTCGAAGGCGGCAACGGCGAGTGGGACTACGACGTCCCCATGCTCCCCGGCGATCACGTCACCGACGACGCGGGGACGGGGTTTGTGCATACGGCGCCGTCGCACGGCGATGATGACTATCAGATGGGCGTCAAGTTCAAGCTGCCGATGACCTATAACGTCGAGGCGGACGGGTCCTATCGGGCCAATCTGCCCTTGTTCGGCGGGCAGCACATCATCACGCCGGATGGCAAGGAAGGCCCGGCCAACGTGTCGGTCATCAAGCAGCTGGCCTACTCCGGGGCGCTGTTTGCCAAGGGCAAGCTGAAACACAGCTATCCGCATAGCTGGCGGTCGAAGGCCCCGGTCATCTTCCGCAACACGCCGCAGTGGTTTGTGGCCATAGACAAGACGCTTGAAGACGGCATGTCGACCTATGGCGACACGATCCGCAGCCGCGCGCTGAATTCGATCAACCAGCTGGTCGAATGGACCCCGGCGACGGGGCGGAACCGGCTGCATTCGATGATCGAAGCGCGGCCCGACTGGGTGCTGTCACGCCAGCGCGCCTGGGGTGTGCCCTTGACCTGCTTCGTCAAGAAGGGCGCCTTGCCGACCGACCCGGACTTCCTGTTGAAGAACGCCGAAGTCAACGCCCGCATCATCGCCGCCTTCGAGGCGGAAAGCGCGGATGTCTGGTTTGTGCAAGGATTCAAGGAACGCGTGCTGGAAGGCATCGTCAATCCGTCCGATTATGTCAAAGTCGATGACGTGCTGGATGTGTGGTTCGACTCAGGCTCCACCCACGCCTTCGTGCTGCGTGACCGTGAGGATGGGTCCAAGGACGGTCTCGCCGACCTGTACCTTGAAGGCACCGACCAGCATCGCGGCTGGTTCCATTCGTCGATGTTGCAGGCCTGTGGCACCAAGGGACGCGCGCCCTATCGCGGGGTGCTGACCCACGGCTTCACGCTGGACGAGAAGGGCATGAAGATGTCCAAATCGCTTGGCAACACGGTCGCCCCGGAAGAGGTGATCAAGGAATACGGCGCGGATATCCTGCGGCTTTGGGTGGCGCAGTCGGATTACACCATCGACCTGCGGATCGGGAAGGAAATCCTGAAAGGCGTCGCTGACAGCTATCGCCGGTTGCGCAACACCATGCGCTATATGCTGGGCGCGCTGAAAGGCTTTACGGACGCCGAGCGGGTCGATCACGCAGACATGCCGGAACTGGAACGCTGGGTCCTGCATCGGCTTGCCGAACTGGATGCCGAGGTCCGCGAGGGTTACGCCAAGTATGACTTCCAGGGCGTGTTCCAGAAGCTGTTCACCTTCTGCACCTCTGACCTGTCGGCGGTCTATTTCGACATCCGCAAGGACAGCCTGTACTGCGACCCGAAGGACAGCCTGACCCGCCGGTCCTGCCGGACGGTGATGGATATCCTGTTCCACCGCCTGACCACCTGGCTTGCCCCGGTTCTGGTCTTCACGATGGAGGAAGTCTGGCTGGAACGCTTCCCCGGTGAAGAGTCATCGGTCCATCTGGTCGATTTCCCCGAAACGCCAAAGGCCTGGCGCGATGACGCGCTGGCGGCGAAATGGGAAACCCTGCGCGACGTGCGCCGGGTGGTGACCGGGGCGCTGGAAGTGCAGCGGACGGCAAAGGTGATCGGCTCCAGCTTGGAAGCCGCGCCCGAGGTGTTCGTGACGCCGCAGATGATGGCGCTGCTGGAGACGGTGACCTTCGAGGAACTGTGCATCACCTCATGCGTCTGGCTGTCGACCAAGCCGGTGCCGGAAGGGGCCTTTGCCCTGGCAGATGTGCCAGAGGTTGCGGTCGTCTTCGAACCCGCCAAGGGCGAAAAGTGTGAACGCTGCTGGAAGATCCTGCCGGATGTGGGAACGCACAAGCACCCCGGCACCTGTCAGCGCTGCAACGACGCGCTGGGCTGATATAAGGAAAAAATTCGCCGAGGGTGGGTCACACCCCCGGCGAAGAGTCAGACCATAGCCGCCGCACGGAGACTGCGGGGCGCTGGCAGGGAATGGAAACGCGCGGCCTTGGCGATAGCCTCAGCCGGGGCGATGCCGTGATGCATCGCCTCGAGATCTGCGCGGGACAGGCCGATATCCGCCAACAGGTGATCATCGCTGCGTTCCAGCAGGAACGCGGTCGAACGGCGCAGCTGCAGACGGGCGATGATTTGGGCGAACATGATCGGACTCCTTTGTTACAAGGGGAAGATAGGGGTCCGATTGACATTTCACAAACGAATAGCTTTCATGGTAGGCATGAGGGAAATTCATGGGTGATCGAAGTGTCCGTCCCGCTGGACAGTGACCTGATGCGCAGCTTTCTGGCCGTGGCGGACCTTGGGTCGCTGACGGCGGCGGCCGGACGGCTTTTGCGCACGCAATCGGCGGTCAGCCTGCAGATCAGGCGGCTGGAGGAAAGCCTTGGCCAACCCCTGTTCGACCGGCAGGCGCGGGGGGTGGTCCTGACGCCACGGGGCGAACAGCTGGTGCCCTATGCCCGCCGGGTGGTGGCGCTGTTGGACGAGGCGGCGCTGGCCTTGCGGGAAAAGCCGCTGGAGGGGCCGGTGCGGGTGGGCATCCCCGACGAATACTCGGGCCGGGTTCTGCCGCGTGCGCTGGCCGCGTTTGATGAGCGGCATGAGGGGGTGCAAGTCTCGATCCGCGTGGATCATTCGACCTCGCTTCTGAAAGAGATGGCGGCGGATGGGCTGGACCTCGCCGTCATCTACGACTGGGCCTATGTCGAGGAAGGCGAGGTTCTGTGCATCGACCCGACCGTCTGGGTGACCCATGCCACCCATGCCCAGCACCTGCGCAAACCGGTGCCGGTCGCGGTCTATTTCCGCAGCCAATGGAGCCGGGACTATGCCGAAGCGGGGCTTGACCGACATGCGATCGACTGGCGCGCGGCCTGGTCTTGCGACCTTGCGGGGGGCATGCGCTCGGCAGTGACCAACGGGATGGCGATTGCGCCGCTGTCGCGCAGCACGATCCCGGAGGGCTGTCGGGAATTGACGGCCGAGGACGGGTTTCCCATCGTCGACTCGGCCCGTGTCGTGCTGCGCCGGAACCCGCGCGGGTCATCGCCGGCCATCGAGGGGCTGGCCGCGACCCTGCGCGAGGCCTTCCTGCCATTGCGCCAAAGCGAGGCGCGGACAGAAGGCGCCCGGCGGAAATGATGGGCGCGGACCTGATCCGGGCAGGGGTGACCGGGCCTTTCGGGCCGCTGACCGTGGTGCAAGCCGGGGATCGTCTGATCGGGCTTGAATGGCGGGCAGGCCCCGCGCCCGCGACGCCCCTTCTGCAAGAAGCTTGCCGCCAGTTGCAGGCCTGGTTCGACCGCCGCCTTACCCGGTTCGATTTGCCCTTCGACTGGGGCGAGGGGCTGAATGCCGCCGTCCGCCATGCGATGGCCGATATCCCCTTTGGCGAGACGCGGACCTATGGCCAGATCGCGAAACAGGCCGGCGCACCGGCGCAGGCCGTGGGTCAGGCCTGCGGCGCGAACCCGCTGCCGATCCTGATCCCCTGCCACCGGGTCACTGGCACCAACTGGTTCGGCGGGTTCTCGGCGCCGGGCGGGGTCGAGACGAAGGCAGCCCTTCTGCGGCACGAGGGGGCGCTGTTGCTTTAGGCGCGGTATTCCCCAGCCGCGATACGGCCAAGGCAAAATCCCATATTGACAAGAGGTTGGCTGCTGGAAATTCTGGCATCCTGATCTTTTGATATGGGAGGACTGAATGAAGGCTGGCGGAATCATGGGGATCATCGGCGGGGTGATCGCGCTTTTGATCGGGGCAATCGGCCATTCGGCTTCGGGGATGCTTGGCTCGCTTGCCTCGGGCGTTGGCTATGACGAGGGTGCCGCCACGATGCAGTATTACGGCGTGATGTCGATCGGGTTGCCGATTGTCGGGCTTGTCGGGGCCGGTCTTGCCTTTCAGCAGGGCAAGCTTGGCGGGGCCCTGATGGGGGTGTCGGCCCTTGGCATGCTTTTTGTCTTCGGGCCCGGTGTCTTGTCGCTGATCTGCGCGATCCTTCTGGGCATCGGGGCATTGCTGGCCTTTACGGACAAAGGCAAGACGGCTGCCTGATCCACGGCTGAGCCGGGGCGGTCCTTGCCGCAACGCGATAGTGCGCAGGCAGGGCCGCCTTAGGTTTTCTGGCAATACATGTTCGTTACCGCTGGACCCAAGAGGTCGCTTGTGCGCGCCCGCGCAGGGCCTTACGCCTGCGTGTGACAGTTTCATGACGGGTGCGATGTGAGCCTTGGCATTTTTCTGGCGGTCCTTGGATCGGCCTTTCTGCATGCGCTATGGAATGCGCTGATCAAGCTGGGCACGTCAAAGGTCGGCGGGATGGTGATCCTGTCGATTGTCGAAGTGCCGATTGGCCTGATGGTGGTGCTGTTCACCGATGCGATTGACCGCGCGGCGGTGCCGTGGGTGCTGGCGGCGGGCTGCACGCATTTCGCCTACAAGTTCTTCCTGACCTATGCCTATGACCGGGGCGATCTGTCCCGCGTCTATCCGATTGCGCGCGGGGCGGCGCCGATGGTGGTCGCACTGGTCGGCGCGGTCTTTCTGGCCGATGCAGTTTCGGGCCAGGAATATCTGGCGATTGCCGTCCTTGCCGCCGGGATCCTGCTGATGGCGCGGGGGGTCTTTGCCAGTGGCGAGGATCGCCGTCTGCTGCCCTTTGCGCTTGGCTCGGCCTGTGCGACGGCGACCTATACGCTGATCGACGGGATGGGCTCGCGGATTTCAGGCGCGCCGGTGGCCTATGTGGCCTGGGTCTTCGTCGCGGACGGGACGTTCTTTACGCTGGGAATGATTGCCCTGCGCGGCTGGGACGTGATCCCGCGCAGTTTCCACGCCTGGCGGATGGGGGCTGTGGCCTCGGCAGCCAGCTTCGGGGCCTATGGCGTTTCGATCTGGGCGATGTCCTTCGCCCCGATTGCCGTGGTGGCGGCGCTGCGCGAAACGTCGATCCTGTTTGCCGTGCTGATCGGCTGGCTGATCTTTGGCGAGAAGATGACCGGCGAAAAGGCGATTGCCTCGGTGGTGATCGTCGCCGGGGTGATCCTGACGCGGCTTTGACGCGCCCAAATTCCTTGCTTAAGGAATTTGGCGGTTCACCTGACCCGGCGGATGCCTTCGGGCACCATCTGCTGCACGATCCCGGCCAGCACCAGGTAAAGCGAGGTCAGGATCAACAGCCATTCGGCAATCGGGCCTTCCTGGAAATCCCACCAGGCGGCCCAGCCCGCAAGCCCGATCCAGGCGATGCAGACGCCCAATGACAGTTCATACCAGCGCTTGGTACGGGTTGGATGGATGAATTTCAGGTTGGTGAACATGGTCACCGACAACAGGATCACCACCAGAAGGATCACCATGTCGCCCGGCTTGGTCGCGAACAGGACCAGCACCACCATGTTCCAGCAGGCCGGAAAGCCCGCAAAGCTTTTGTCCGTCGTCTTCATCCGTGTATCGGCGAAATAGACGACCGAACCATAGCAGATCACGATGATCGCCAGCCACCCGGTCCAGCCGGGCAAAAGCCCCGACTTGAACAGCGCGAAGGCGGGAATGAAGACATAGGTCAGATAGTCGACGATCAGGTCCATCAGGACCCCGTCATAGGTGGGCCAGTTCTTCTCGACGTCAAACTTCCGGGCCAGTGGACCATCGACCCCATCAACGATCAGCGCCACGACAAGCCAAAGGAACATCAGGCTCCACTCACCCTCGACGGCGGCGAGTATGGCAAACATCGACAGCACCGCACCCGAAGCGGTGAGCAGGTGGACGGAGAGGGCTTTGAGGCGCATGTTCATCAGTATTTGATGGCCGATTACGCGGCGGGGTGCAACAGAAAGGGCCTGTCAAGTCAGGCGCGCGGGTGGGCTTTTTCGTAGACTTCCATCAATCGGGCGGCATCGACCGCCGTGTAGGCCTGGGTGGTTGACAGCGAGGCATGGCCCAGAAGCTCTTGAATCGCGCGAAGATCGCCGCCTGCCGACAGAAGATGGGTCGCAAAGCTGTGGCGCAGCGCGTGTGGCGTGGCGCTGGCAGGCAGGCCCAGCCGCAGCCGCGCCCGTTCCATCGCGCCCTGGATCAGCCGGGGGTTCACCGGTCCACCCCGCGCACCCCGGAACAAGGCTGCGTCGGGGCGCAGATCGTGGGGGCAAAGTGCGACATAGGCCGCGATAGCCTCGCCCGCGGCGGGAATCACCGGCACCAACCGGGTCTTGCCGCCCTTGCCGGTGATGCGCAGCGTGGCGGGCAGGGGATGATCGGCCCCAGTCAGGGATAAGGCCTCGGATATCCGCAGACCAAGCCCGTACAGCAGCGTCGCAATGGCGGTATCGCGTGCGGCGATCCAGTCTTCGCTGGCATCCTCGCCAATGTCGGACAAGACAGCTGCGGCGCTGTCTTCGCTTAGGGGGCGCGGCAGTTTGCGGCGAAACTTCGGACCTCGGGCCGACAGGACCGTCGTCGCATCACGGCCCGTGCGGTCGGCAGCCCAAGCGGTAAAGCCCTTGACCGCCGACAGGGCGCGAGCCAAGGAGCGGGCGGAAAGACCCCTTGCGCGTTCCTGCGCCATCCAGGCCCGCAGGTCCGATTGCGAGGTTGCGGCAATGGCGGCAAGCCCCTCGGCCCCGCCCCGGTGATCGGTGATAAAGCGCAAATAGCGCGCGACGTCGCGACGGTAGGCGTCCACCGTATGACCCGCGGCCCCCTTGATCGCGGCAAGCTGTGACAGCCATTCCGTCAGCGCCCCGCCAAGGGCAGGCGCCAGAAACGGATCGGCTACGCCAACCACCGGCGCATCATGCGTTCGAAGACCCCCGCGAAGAAGGACAGCAGGTCAGTGCCCTGCAACGCCTTGAACATGTTGGGATCTTCCGACCCGAAAGCCAGCATCGCAGGCAAACGCCCGTCGCCGAAATCCAGCTTCATCAGCGCTTCCGACCGGATATCCTCGGCTTGGCTTCCATAAACCGTGGCGGCGAGGGAGGTGGTGCGGCGGAGGACTATGGGTTTCAGGGCCACCGCTTTTCCGTTGGTCATGTAGCTGGTCACAAACCCCCGCGGGCCGACTTGCAGCACCTCGCCAAAGCGGCGCAGGACGGGGTCGGAGGCGCCGTCTTCCTGCACGGTTTCCAGCATGAGTCGCACCTGGTTGATGCGCAGGACCTTTGAGACCTCACCAGACAGGGCGGTCATGAAACATTCGAAACTGTTCGCTTCCAGAAGGAGCAGGATCGCGCGGTGAATCTGGTTGGTTCCCGCCAGGTTTTCATAGGCCGCAGCGATGACGGACCTATGCGTATCCTCCAGACGATTCAACGTATTTTCAAGGCGTTGCATGGCGATGGCCCGCAGGTCGACCACGTTGGAGCCCATGGCGCGTTCGTTGGCGGCGACCAGCGCCTGCATGACGTCGCGGTCGTCCAGAAGCCGTTCGGGCTTGGACAGGATTATCTTGCGCAGGTCCGGTTCGATCATTTCGGCAGTAACCAGTTTTAGGCATGATTTCCGGGCACTATAGGCGATAGCTAAAGTACTTGGCGACTGTTTTTTCTGGCCTCCGAAAATCGGTGCATTTCGGCAACAGCGGGGGCCGGAAATGCCCGATCCGGGGGGCAAGAAACCGTCTTGCTTTCGTCTTCCTTCCGTCTTGCCGCCCGCAAGCTTTGCCAAGCCTTAACCCGCGCCCGCAAGACTGGCCGCGAAATGGAGGCCCCGATGCCCGATCTTGCCAAACAGACCCCCCGCCAGCGCGCCCAGATGACCTATATGATGGATGTGATGCGCCGCCTGGAATGGGACCTGCACAACACCATCGAACTGACCGGCCGCATCCCCGAGGAGTGGCACGAGATCGCCAAGACCACCCCCCGCGCGGCGAAGGTGAAGGTCAACCTGTGCCTTGAGGCGGATGTGCTGAAGTTCTTCAAGTCGATGGGGCCGGGGCATGGCGGCCGCATCAACGACGTCCTGCGCAGCTATATGCATGCCCGGTTGGCCGGGGTGATCCGGGGGGCCGAAACGGTGGCGCATCACCGGGAGCGGGAGATGCTGCACGACGGCCCGAAACCGGCGTTCGGGGATATTGACCGGGAGATGGGGGAGGACTGGACGGACGCGGGGCCGGGGGTGGTGGAGGCTGGGCGGGCGAAGATGCAGGAGGCGCTGCAGCGGAAGCTTGCGGAGGAAGGTGGGAAAGTGGGGGAGGACTGGGCGGGGCCGTTGGTGAGGTGAGGGGGGGTTAGTCTACGACAGCCCTCAGCTTTGGGAAGTATATCGAAATCGGATTGTCAACCGCGTCTGAGTTATCCAGTGCCTGCCGAATTTGGGCAGATACTGTTGCAACATACACCGGCAGTTTCGGAACGAAGCTATAGATATCGTCATCGTCTATCTTGATGGTTCGGCTTTGATTGATATCAAACGGGATACGGTCACGAGAGCGCATGATCTGAACGATGGGCTTGCGCATCATGTGGCGGATAGCCAATTCGTAGAACACATTCGGGTTTCCAAACGATAGGTCCACAATGACAAGTCGAGAGTTGATGATGTAGGGTCAGGACCCATTGATCATCTGCTCGCGGCGTGATTCAGCCTCCTCAAGGAGACTGAAGAATGAGCAACCTTTTCTGGCTGAACGACGCGCAGATGGCCCGGCTCGAGCCGTTCTTTCCCAAGAGTCATGGCAAGCC
>CAUJIP010000073.1 GCA_963205235.1 Pseudomonadota bacterium | reverse complement strand
TCTCAAGAAGAAGGAGAAATCTTTCGCGAGGCAGCTCGGTATCTGCGTGAAATCGAGCCACGTCCAGACGAGTTCATTAGTGCGTTCGTGATCAGTTTGGACCGAGGCCCTGACCAAGCTGAAGGCAAGGTTACTCTCAAGACGTTCCTGGATGGAAAGCCAGTCTCGATCGTCACAACGCTTGGCCCCCAAGATTATGCCGTAGCAAGCGCAGCAAACAATGACAAACTTTCCGTGACCTTGAGTGGCGATCTCGTTCGGCGCGGCAATCGTTGGCATCTCGAAGGACCTCGCGATCTGCGGACCATCGAAGAGGAAACTTACGCAAAGTAGTTTGCACGGGCCGATAGAAGCCTTACTGCCCCATCCGTTGCCCCACCCGCCAACGATCCCCGCATAGACCCTTTGGCGGCCTACATCGGTCATCGAATCCTAGCGCCCCAGCCAACCTTTCCACATCTTGCAATAAACACCATGGAATAGCCGATACAGGCCATGGATATCGGTGTCCGATACGCTTGGCCCGCAAGCGGCGTATCAGGCTGGTCGAGGCCGGTTCAGGTGGCCGCGCATCAAATCTTGTGCAACACCCGCGCGGCGACCTCTTGGCCCGCGCGGGTCGCACCTTCGATGAAGCCGGGGAATGCGGGCGCCAATTCGGCGCAGGTGAAATGCAGCCCGTCATGCGCGCGCTGCATCGGCGCCCACGGGTCTTCGGTCTCCCACGGTCTGGCCCACGTGTCATAGCCGCCGCCGACCCACGGATGATCGGTCCAGTTGGTCTGTACGACGGTCGCCGGAGTGCGCACCTTGGGGCCAAGCATCGGTTCGATGATGTCCAAGACCTTGGCCAGAACCTGATCCTCGGACAGGCCCGCCATCGCCCTGGCCGCCGTGCCGCCACAAAAGACGGCCAGCGCATCAAGCCCACCCTTCGGATCGGAACAATCCATCACCGACAAGCCCGAGGGATTGTCGGTCTGCCCAAGCCAGCCATAGTCGCTGCCCAGCCAGAAGGCGCTGTCATAGCGCAGGACGATCTTGATCATATGACCGGCGACGAAATGGTCAGGGTGGGATTTCAGCCACTGGTCCTGCGGCGCTTTCCAGTCGATCTGGCGCAGCACGGCGGGGCCTGCGGCATAGATGACCTTTCGGGCGGTTACTGTTCCCGAAGGCGTCGTCAGATGGAAAAGCCCGTTCTTGCGGTCCAGTGCTGTGACCGGCGCATTCGCGCAGAAGGCGGCACCAAGGTCTTTGGCCATCAGCCCGGCAAGCGTGCCCAGCCCTTCGACGCAGGCAAATTCCATTGTGTTATCAAAGCCGTCGAACTTGATCAGCAGGTCGCGGACCGAGCGGTAGGAAAGCTCTTCGATCGGTCGGCCAATCACTTCCTCGCAGCCCGACTTGATCATCGCGACGCCGTCGTCATCAAGACCAAGTGTCAGCACCCAATCAAGCAGGCTGCCGGGCAGGTCCGGTTCGGCGGCAAAGAGGGCTTCGAAGAAGTGGTGTTCCAGAAAATCGGTTTCCAGAAGCTTGCGCTTGCCGCCCAGCATGGCGACGATGCCCGGCAGCTTTCGCACATCGCGGCGGGTCAGGCCGTACTTTTCGACCAGACCGCAGACGTTGGTCATCGTAGTGCAGTAGAACTGCCCGCCCTTTTCATAGGCGCGGCCATCGGCATGCTGGATGGTCTTGACCCGACCACCTGCCTGTTCTTGCGCCTCAAGCACCTGAATGCTGGCACCACCGTCGCGCAGCGCATGTGCCGCCGAGAGGCCCGCAAAACCGGCACCGATGATCGCGACGTCGACAATGTTCGTGCCCGGACCTGCCATGGAATACCCCTTTGTCAAAGATGATTGATGCCGAGAATCGTTTCGGCCACGGCTTCGCCCGCGATGATCGCACCTTCGAACCAGCCGGATTCGCTGCTGGCGATATCACTGGTGGCGAAATGCAGGCGGCCCTTGGCGGCCCATTCGGGGCCTGCGAACACCGGGCCTTGCCCGATGCCGTGCGAAACCCAGGTGCCCGATGACCAGGGGTCACGAATCCAGTCGTGCCAGTCATGCGCCAGAAGGGTTGCCTCTGGGAAGAACTGCGCCACCGCGCGCTGCATGGCGGCGAATGAAGTGTCTGGCACCTCGTCGTAAAGCCCGAACCCGATGATCAGGGTCGACCCGTCCGCTAAGTTGCGTTCGGCGAACATCAGGCGCAGACCTTCGGCCTGACCCGTCACCAGCACGCCGGGGCGCACGCCTTTGACCTGCAACAGCATCTTGATCGCCCGGCCCTGATGCTTTTCCCGCGCCAGCCGCGCCTGTGCCGGGCGAAGGGTTGGGTCAAACCGGATCGTGTCGACCGCGTTCACCGGCACGGCCAGCACCACCCGCCCCGCCAGAACCGCCTGCCCGCTGGAGAGGCGCAGAACCACATGGTCGCCCTTGTCGGTCACCTCGACCACCGCGTCGCCAAGGATCACCTCGGCCCCGCTGCCCATGATCATCCGTTCCGCCAAGGTGCCGACGCCGCCGTCGATGGTATGGGACAGCTCCTCAAACGTCGCCTCCATCGTGCCACCGCATTTCGAGGCCGAATGAAGCGCATCAAGCACGTTGACCTTGGTGATGTCACCCGACCCGCTGATCGTCCACCAGGCGATGAATTCGCGTTGCACTGTTTCGGGCAGACCCTTGGCCACCATGTAGTCGGCAAAGGACATCGCGGCCCATGGGTTGCCGGTCTGCCAACGACCCGAGCCGCCAAGCATCGCCAGCGAATCCTCTTGCACGGCCTTCAGCCCTGCCAGATGGGCAGCCAGCTTTTCCGGGGCGACGGGGCTATCTGTTCGCAGCTCCTGACCATCATGCCAGCGCCGTTCGGCAACCGGCAGTGTCGGGCGAAGCGCCATGCCAAAGCGTGCGGCGTGGGATTTCATCCGGTCATGCCAGTCGCAGATCCAGCTGCCACCGAACTCCACCAGATCAGGGGTGTCCCCCATCGGCCGGGAATAGGTCCGCCCGCCAAGGCGCGCCCGCGCCTCGATCAACGTAACGGTTCGGCCCGCATCGGAAAGCCGCAGCGCCGCCGCAGCACCTGCAAGCCCGGCCCCGATCACGACAACATCGCGCATTGGCTGATTTTTCATCTTAGGAGAATTTAGTTCGCTTATAAAGACTATTTGGCTGCTTCCCGATCCTGTCAAGCCTTATCGGGTGGCCTTATCGCGGCTGGGGTGTGATCACGCAAAGGGTCCGGCACAGGGCCGTCTTGCTTGGGTTCAGATAGCGGTGCTTCTGGCGCGGATCAAAGGTGAGCGCGTCGCCTTCGAACAGGTGATATTCCTGCGCACCGATCTCCATGACCATCTCGCCCTGCAGGACCAGAACGAATTCCTCTTCCGCATTCAGCGTATGCTGTTCCGGGCCGGACATACCGCCGGGTTGAAGCTGGCTCATGATTGACGCCATCTGATGCGCGGTGCGCGAGGTCAGAAGCTCGTATGTGATCGCCTGACCACCATAGCGCATCTGTTCCCGCGCGCCCGCCCGCACCAGCAAGGGCTGGCTGCTTGCGAAAAGCGAGCCGACCGAGATGCCAAGCGTGTCACAAAGACGGATCAGCGTGGCCACGGAAGGCGAGGCTTGATCCCGTTCAATCTCGCTAAGGAAACCTTGGGCGATGCCGACCCTTTCGGCGACTTGCGCAAGGGTCAGGTTCAACTCCTTGCGACGCTGGCGCAGCATCGGGCCGATCTGGTGCGAGGTTGTCGCGGCCATCGGGTTGGCAGAAGGCGGCAAGTTGGGTGAAGCAAGACCGGACTTGGTCATGGCTGTGCCACCCGTTCAGGTCAGGAACCGGTCGGCGAACCGGTACCAGGCAATGGAGGGGGTCAGGAACCAGGGCGTGCCATAATACAGGGGCCGGGTCTGGAATTGCAGGCCGTCCAGGGCTGTCGCCCCCTCGGCCCGGCCAAGGATCTTTTGCCCCGCCCGCATGCCGTAAAACAGCGACAGCGAAACCCCGGATCCGCAATAACCCATGGCATAGTGCAGCCCGTCCTGCACGCCAATGTGGGGCAGATGGTCGAAGGTATAGGCGACAAACCCGTTCCAGGCGTGGCTGACCCCGGTTCCCGAGAGCTGCGGAAAGACATCCAGCATCATCTGGTAAAGCCGCGGCAAGGTGCGCGTCGGATCGGTTTCCATCAGCGCCGCGCGACCGCCAAAGATCATCCGTCTGCCATCCGGCGACATCCGGAAATAGATCACCACCTTGCGGGTATCGACCACCATCCTGCCGTTGGGGATCAGCTTGGCGGCAACCTCGGGCGGCAAGGGGTCGGTCGCCAGCATATAGCTGCCAATCGGGATCACCCGGCGCTGCATCCACGGCGACATCGGGCCGGTATAGCCGTTGGTGGCGATCAGCACCTGCCGCGCGGCGAGGGTCGTGCTGCCGACCGCGACCGTGAACCCCGCCCCGTCGCGTTGGATGCCGGTCACCTCGGACCCGCCATGAACGGATACGCCAAGGGATTCGGCGACGCGCAGAAGCCCGGCATGCAGCTTGGCGGGCTGCACTGCCCCGGTATTCAGCGACACCGCCCCGCCGAAATAGCGGTCTGACCCCAGTTCCCGCAATTGGTCCGACTGCGGGACAATATGCAGATCAGGTTCGCCCGCGCGACGGCGGGCTTCGGCAAGACGTTCCAGCCCTTCGAATTGCTTGGGGCTATGTGCCGCGAGATAGCGCCCGGTTTGCTGCCAGTCGCAGTCGATCCCGTTCTTTGCGATCATGTCCTGCACATTGGCAAGGGCTGCATAGCCTTCGTCGCGAATGCGTTTGGCCAGACCCTCGCCATGCAAGGCGGTCAGTTTGCCAAGTTCGGGCTTGATGCTTGGGCCAACCTGCCCGCCATTTCGGGTGGAACAGCCTGCCCCGATCGGCCCACGTTCCAGCACCAGAACCGACATGCCTCCGCGCGCAGCCTCGATTGCCGCCGAAAGGCCGGTATAGCCCGATCCCACAACCACCAGATCCGCCGACTTTGGCAAGGCCGCCGCCCCCAACGGACGCAGGGGCGCGTCTTCAAGCCAATAGGGCGATGCAATGGTTGCAGAGAACGGGGTGTCACGCGTCATTGGCCAAGCCCTTTCATCGACCGCCGGTCATCGGGGCATGCGGGTCAGGTGCATCGCCCCTTGGGGCACAGTGCCGAAGTGTTGCGACTTCGTAAATAACGAAAACAATTCGATGGCAGGTAACCATCACCCACCACAACCGGCAGAGGGCGCATCACTTCCGCAAGGAAAGTGCGTCGGTCAAAAGCTTTCGGACCACATCGCCGGGAACGTCATCGGCGACGAAAGCCTCGCCAATCGCGCGCGTCAGGATGAACCGCAAGCGGCCGTCGATCACCTTCTTGTCCTGAGCCATCAGCGCTATCAGGGCATCCGCCCCCGGCAGATCGCCTGGAATATCGGCCAGATCGACCTTCATCCCCATCGCGTGAAGGTGGGCACGCACCCGGCTTGGGGCCTCCTGCGCGCAAAGGCCAAGCCGCGATGACAGCTCGAACGCCAAGGCGCAGCCAATGGCGACACCTTCGCCGTGCAAAAGCCGGTCGGAATAGCCGGTGGCCTTTTCTAGCGCGTGGCAGAAGGTGTGACCCAGGTTCAATAGCGCGCGTTCGCCTTCTTCGGTTTCATCGCGGGCGACGATCCCGGCTTTCATCTGAACCGAGCGGGTCACGGCATGCAGCCGCGCGGTCTGATCGCCGGTGCGCAAGGCGGGGCCGTTGACCTCAAGCCAGTCGAAGAAACCGGCATCACCAAGCAGCCCGTATTTCACCACTTCGCCATAGCCGGACAGAAGGTCACGATCCGGCAGCGTTTCCAGCACACCGATATCGGCAAGCACCAGACTGGGCTGGTGGAATGCGCCGACAAGGTTCTTGCCTGCCGGGCTGTTGATCCCGGTCTTGCCGCCGACCGAACTGTCCACCTGTGCCAGCAATGTCGTCGGAAGCTGCACGAAGCGCACCCCGCGCCGCAGGATCGCCGCCGAGAAGCCAACCAGATCGCCAATCACGCCGCCGCCAAGGGCAAGCACCAGATCGCGCCGTTCAACCTTTTCTTCCAACAGCCACTCGGTCACGCGCTGCAGTTCAGCCCAGCTTTTGGTACCTTCACCCGGTGGCAGGGCAAGTGCGCTTACCGCAATCCCTTCGGCCTTCATCGCCTCGGTAAGGGCGGGAAGATGCAAGGCGGCAACGGTTTCATCGGTAACAATGGCAACCCGTTTGCGCCGCAGCATCGGGGCAAGGGCCTTGCCCGCACCGGCAACCAGACCCGCGCCGATCTGCACGTCATAGGACCGCGCGCCCAGTTCCACCCTTACTTGGTTCACAGTCTCAAGCCTCCAGGACATCGGGACGGCCCGTCAGGGCCTCTACAACCCGACCCGCCATCGCCTCTACGCTCAGATCATGATGGCTATCAACCACCAGATCCGCCTGCGAATAAAAGGGCAGACGCGCCTCGTAAAGGGCCCGCAGGGTTTCGCGCGGATCAGGCGTGCGCAGCAGCGGTCGCGTCGTCTTGTGCCGCACGCGCTGCCACAGAAGGTCAAGGTCGGCCCGCAGCCAGACCGAAACGCCGACATCATGGATCAACTGGCGGTTCTTTTCCGACAGGAAGGCCCCGCCACCGGTCGACAATACGCAAGGCGTGCCGCGCAAAAGGCGGGCGATGACTTCGGTCTCGCGGGCCCGGAAAAACGGTTCGCCGTCGCGTTCGAAGATTTCCGCGATGGATCGGTTCGCCGCCAGCACGATTTCTTCGTCGGAATCGCGAAACTCGACCCCAAGCAGACGGGCAACGGCGGTGCCGACGGCAGTCTTGCCCGCACCCATCATTCCCACCATGACAACTGTCTTGGCCAGCCGTGTCATCCGCCCTGTCCGTCCCTGCCCCGATCACCGCGCATGTCAGTGGAATTCGTCCCCCTTCAATGGCGTGTCGTCTTGCGGAATGCTATACAGATTCTGACATAAACCCGCAGCCCAAAGCATTATGCCGGAAGGCGCGGCAACAATCGCTGTCCGGATCCTACCGGCGGCCAAGACCACGAGGAAGGGCGCGCCCATGGGCCGGATCATCAAGGCACTGATTTTTCTGATACTTGTTGGATTCATCGGAATATCGATCTATGCCTATGTTGGGGATCTTTCGCCCACCCAGACTGACGTGACAAAATCAGTGGTGCTGAATGCAGACTAGCACGGCCTGGGTTTCGGCCCTGATCATCGCGACAGGGCCTGCACTTGGGCAGGAAGGCCAGGGTCCGCTTTCGGCCATCGACTGGTTGTCACAATCAGTTGCAGTGCCCGCAGCCGAAGACAGCGGCGGCCTTACCGTTGCCATCGACGAGCCCCCGGTCACCGGCCCCGGCGACGCCTTGCCCGAACCGGTGCTGACCACGGCGCTTGACGCCCCCTCGCCCGATTCTGCGGGGCTGATCCCGCCGTCGATCTCGGGCTTGCCGCACGATCTGTGGGGCATGGGGCTGACCAAGGACATTGCCGAAAAGCTGACCCTGTCGCGCGCGGGCGAACTTCCGGCTCTGCGCCAGCTGTTCCTGACCATCCTTCTGGCCGAGGCGGACCCGCCCTTTGACGCCGATGCAAGCGGGGCGCTCTTGCAGGTCCGCATCGACAAGCTTCTGGCGCTGGGGGCGCTGGAGCAGGCCGCCGCCCTGATCGAGGCTGCCGGCGCCAATGCGCCCGACATGTTCCGCCGCGCCTTTGACGTGGCACTTTTGACCGGGGCCGAGGATCGTGCCTGCGATACCATGGCCAAGACGCCCGATCTGGCCCCGACGATTCCGGCGCGGATCTTCTGTCTGGCGCGCTCCGGCGACTGGGACACCGCGGCCCTGACCCTGCACAATGCCGAGGCGCTTGGCGACCTTGACGCGGATCAGGCGGAATTGCTGGGTCGCTTCCTTGATCCAGCCCTGTCAGAGGGCGAGCCGCCGCCCGCCCCACCCAGCCCAGTCACTCCGCTGGACTGGAAGATCTACGAAGCCATTGGCGAGCCTTTGTCGACCGAAGGCCTGCCCATCGCCTTTTCCTATGCCGAAATCGGCCCGCGTGCCGGCTGGAAAGCCCAGGTCGAGGCGGCCGAGCGGTTGACGCGCGCGGGAACCATTCCGCCGAACGTGATCCTTGGGCTTTATACCGAACGCCAGCCTGCCGCCTCGGGCGGGGTCTGGGACCGGGTCGAAGCGTTTCAGGATTTTGACGCGGCGATGCAATCGGGGGATCTTGACCGGATAAGCCAGACCCTGCCCGCCGCCTGGGCCCGAATGCAGGAGGCCGAGCTTGAGGTGCCTTTTGCCATGCTGTTCGGCAAGGCCCTGATTGACCTGCCGTTGCAAGGCGATGCCGCCCGGATCGCGGTGGATGTCGGGCTTTTGTCGCCCTACCGCACCGAGGTCGCCAAGCATGATCTGCACGGTGATGTCACGGCGACATTCCTTGCCGGTCTTGCCAAGGGCGACCTTGCGGGCAGCGTCGCCCCGAACAGCCTTGGCCGGGCCGTTGCCGCCGCATTTTCCGCGCCCACAGCGTCGGCCGAGGCTCAGGCGCTGCTGGACGGCGGGCGCAAGGGCGAAGCGATTCTTGTCGCCATCGACAACATCGGTCGCGGGGTCGAGGGCGACTTGCAAGGCGTGACCGAAGGCCTGTCACTGTTGCGGTTGGTCGGTCTGGACGAAATGGCGCAGCGTACCGCGCTGGAATTGATGCTTCTGGAACGGCGGGGCTAGGCCCATGTCGGCGGCAAAGCCGGACAGCGAGGCCGGGCGCTGGATCGCGACTTTCCTTGATGCGACCGCCGCCGAACATGGAACATCGCGCAATACGCAGCTTGCCTATGGACGCGACCTTCTGGATTTCGCCGACTGGCTGGCTCGCCGGGGCAAGGATCTGGCCGGGGCTGACCGGCAGGCGGTCGAGGATTATCTGGTTCACTGCGATGCGCAGGGCCTGTCCCGTGCCACCCGTGCGCGCAGGTTGTCGTCGATCCGTCAACTTTACCGCTTTGCCTTCGAAGAGGGCTGGCGGCAGGACAACCCGGCCCAGCGGCTGACCGGACCAGGGCGCGCGCAAAGCCTGCCCAAGACCCTGACGGAAGCCGAAGTGACACGCCTGATCGAGGCTGCAAGGCAGCGAGGCCGCAATCCGGTGGACCAGCTGCGCGATACGGCCCTTTTCGAGCTGCTGTACGCCACGGGTTTTCGGGTCAGCGAACTTGTCAGTTTGCCGGTGTCGGCAGTGCGCGGCGATCCAAGGATGGTGCTGGTCCGGGGCAAGGGCGACAAGGAACGGCTGGTGCCGCTGTCAACTCCGGCCCGAGCGGCGGTTGCCGACTGGCTTCAACACCGCGATGCCGAGGACGAGGCCCGACGCAAGGCTGGCCATGCCTCATCGCGGTTCCTGTTTCCGGGCGATGGCAAGGATGGCCACCTGACCCGGCAATATTTCCACTCGCTGGTCAAGGATGTGGCCGTGCTGGCCGGGATTTCCCCGTCGCGGGTCACGCCGCATGTCTTGCGCCATGCCTTTGCCACGCATCTTCTGGCGCATGGTGCCGATCTGCGGGTGATCCAGACCCTGCTTGGCCATGCCGATCTGGCCACGACCGAGATATATACCCATGTGCTGGAAGACCACTTGCGCGATCTGGTCCTGACCAAGCACCCGCTGGCCCGAAAGACATCCAAGTCAGGCTGACTTTTGATACCCGGCACGGGCCTCGGCCCAATCCGCCGCCGCCCGACCAAAGGCCTGAAACAGCGGGCGCGACACTGGGTCGGAGGCCGCGTTCCACTCGGGATGCCATTGCACCGAAAGCGTGAACCCCGGCGCGTCCTTGACATAGATCGCTTCGGGCGTGCCATCGGGCGCCAGACCATCCACCACAACACGCGGCGCGGCCCGTGCGATGCCCTGACCGTGCAGGGTGTTCGTCATCACTTCACGCGCACCCAAAAGCCGGTGGAACGGCCCGCCGTCGGTGAAACTTACGGAATGGCGCAGTGCGAAAACCTCTTCCAGCGTGCCATCCGGCGGCATGCGGTGGTTCATCCGCCCCGGCAAATCGCGGATTTCGGGGTGAAGCGTCCCCCCCATCGCGACGTTCACTTCCTGAAATCCCCGGCAGATGCCAAGGAAAGGTTGGCCGCGTTCAACGCAGGCGCGCACCAAAGGCAGCGTAATTGCATCGCGGCAGCGATCAAACGTGCCGTGGGCGGGGGTTTCATCCTCACCATATTCATTGGGGTGAACGTTCGGGCGGCCACCCGTCAACAGGAACCCGTCACAAAGGTCCAGCAGTTCGTCGACCGAGACGAAGCGCGGGTCGGTCGGCAGGATCAAGGGCAGACAGCCCGCAACCTCGGCCACCGCTTCGGTATTGATCTTGGCTCCGGCATGAACGTGAAAATCGGCGTTGATCACATGGCTGTTGCCGATGATCCCGACGACCGGTCGCTTTCCCCTGCCCCGCACTTGCAGCACCGCGCTTTTATTGCCCCTAGATCCCAATCATAGGCACATGACCAGACTTCGGAAAGTCCCGCTTTGCGCCCGTTTTCGCACAGCAAGGGGCGCATCCGCACACCACAGGCACGAAGGCCCTGCCTCGCCCCTAACCTCTGCGGCGCAGATAATCCTCGGCAATCTCGACCATGCGGGCGCAGGTCATCTCTGGCCCATGGCCGCCGATGGCCAATTGGCAATCTATCCGGCGCAGGCGGTCCATCGTCACAAGATAGTCAGTGACTGAAGCGCCGGACAGGTCATCCAGAATCTCGTCGTCATAGATGGCGTCGCCAGTCAGGAAGAGCCCGTTCCTTTCGTCAAGCAGCCCGATCCCGCCGGGGGAATGACCGGGCAAATGCAGGACAGTGAAGACACGGTCTCCAAGATCGACGCTGTCGCCCTCGGCCAAAGTGCCGGTCAGGGGCGCGGGGCGAAGCGTCCAGTCGGCAGTTGTCCAACCGGGCGCAGGCAAAGGGTCCGCGACGTTGGGCCAGGTGCGGAATTCCTCGGCAAAGGTCTCCACCCCCGGCTGGCCCGCGAAACCGGCAGCTTCGCTGGCATGGCCAAGACGCTCGGCGAACTTATGAAAGCCACCGATATGGTCAACATGGGCATGGCTGGCGACGGCCAGAACGGGTTTGCCCGACAAGGGCAGCGCAGACCGAAGCGGCAGCACCCCGCAGCCGAAATCGAACTGCAAATCGCGGTCGCGCCCGATCACCGTGACCATCGCCGCGCGGAACATCGAATTCACCGCAGGCTCCAGCGTGGCGTATACCCCCGGCGCAAGCCTGCGTGTCACGTACCACATCGCCATTCCCCTGATGCAAACCATGTCGCTATCGGACGGGCGAGACGCCGCGCCGCCCCCTAGCGTGGCACGTCAGTCAAGGAAACTCCATGCCCCCGACTTCGTCGCCACACCCGCTTCTTGGTATCGGCTTCATGCTGGCGGCCATGGCGATCCTGCCCAGCATTGATGTCTTTGCCAAATTTCTGGGCCAGCAAGGCATGCCGATCCTGACCATCGTCTGGGCGCGGGCCTTGTTCGGCGGGTTGATGACACTGCCCTTCGCGCTGAAGTCCGAAGGCGCGCGGGCCTTTCTTCCGGCGCAACCGCTGCATCACCTGTTGCGGGCCTTGCTTCTGTTCGGCGCGACGTTCATGTTCTTCAACGCCTTGAAATATCTGCCCATCGCCGATGCCTTGGCAATCTTCTTCGTCAATCCGCTGGCCATCGTGATCCTGTCCGCGCTTGTGCTGCGCGAAAAGGTCGGGCCGCGCCGGTGGGCAGCCGTTGCCGTGGGCTTTGTCGGCACGCTGATCATCATTCGACCGGGCTTTGTCGAGATCAACCCCGGCACGCTTTTTGCCCTTGGGGCTGGCGTGGCGCTGGGGTCCTATTTCGTGATGACCCGCGCGATTGCAGGGGCGGCTGATGCCATGGTGCTGACCTTTCAGACCTCGGCCATCGGGGCGGCGCTGATGACACTTGCGCTGCCCTTCCTGTGGCTTGACCCGACCCCGGTGCAATGGGCGATGCTGGCCAGCCTTGGCGTGATCGCGACCCTTGGCCATTTCCTGATCGCCAAGGCCTATGAGCAGGCCGAAGCCTCGCTTCTGGCGCCCTTGGCCTTTACCGAGATCATCATGGCCACCATTCTTGGCTGGGCGTTCTTTGGCGACCTGCCCGACCGCTGGACCGTGCTTGGCGTCACGATCCTGATCGGCTCGGCGATCTATATTTCGGTGCGGGAGCGCCGGGCCAAGGCCTGAGGGCGTTAGAGCGCACCCGCCGCGACAACCTTTGCCGCCGCCGCCAGCGCGCCCGGACCATGTGGGATATCCAGCGCGACCAGTCCGGCCTCCATCACCGCAAGCGCGCCCAGAGTCATGTGGGCGTTGACGTGGCCCATATGCCCGACGCGCAGAAAGCCGTGATAAGCCGGTTCGGTCGAGGCGGCCATGCCAAGCCCGATCCCCAGGGTGACCCCGGCCTTCTTTTCGCACCACTCGCGCAGCCTTGTCGCATGCGGGGCCCCAAAGCGGGCCGCCGTAACCGAATGCGCGCGGTCCAGTGGGTTGGCAACATTCATCGCAATCGCCGGATTGCCCGCCGACCAGCAGTCGAACGCGGCCCAGACCGCCCCCGCCAGCACCCGATGCCGGTGCCAGACCTGCGGCATGCCTTCCTCGTGGATCATGTCCAGCGCCGCCCGCAGGCCGAAGAGATGCGAGGTCGGTGCCGTGCCATCCCAGTACTGCCAGAAATCCGGCGCATCGATCCGTGGCCCCCAGGCCCAGTAGGGCGAGGCCAGATCGCCGCGCCCGCACCGCATCCGCGCGGCTTCGGAGAACCAGACAAAGGCCAGGCCAGGCGGGGTCATCAGACCCTTCTGGCAGGCCGCGACCATCACATCGACGCCCCAGTCATCCATCCGGAATTCGTCACAGCCAAGCGAGGCGATGCAGTCCACCGCCAGAAGTGCCGGATGCCCCGCCGCATCGATCGCCCGACGCAATCCGGCAATGTCGGTGCGGATGGACGAGGCCGTATCGACCTGCGTCGTCAAAACCGCCTTGATCTTGTGCGCACGGTCCGCACGCAACACTGCCTCGACCTGTGCGAAATCGGCGGGCGTGGACTTGCCGAAATCCAGCACATCGACCTCGATCCCCATGGCGCGGGCCGAATTCGCCCATGAAATGCCGAACTGGCCGGTTGCCAGCACCAGGGCCTTTTCCCCGCGCGAAAACATGTTGGCGTTGGCGGCTTCCCACCCGGCATGACCATTGCCGATATACATCGCCACATGGCCCACCGTCCCCGCCACCCGGCGCAAGTCGGGCCACAGGGTTTCGACCATGGCAATAAGCGGCCCTTCATAGATGTTGGGCGAGCCTTGGTGCATCGCCTGCAACACCCGGTCAGGGATGACCGAAGGTCCGGGAATGGCCAGATACGGGCGACCATTTGCAAGGCTCATGCTTCTCTCCTGCGCTGCTCTGCCATGGCTAGGCCCGCTGCGCGTCAGCGTCAATGCACCCCCGCTTGAGGCGGGCGGGCTTTCCCGTTAAACCCCTACGGTCGGAACAAAAGGCACAGGCCCGTTGCAGCCCCCCAGTCCCCAAAGCTCACGCGCGCTTTTTGGCCGGTTCTGGCAGGATTATCTGCGCCCGCATCTGGGTGTGATGGTTCTGGCCTTTCTGGTCATGATGATCGAAGGCTCGACCCTGGGGCTCTTGTCCTGGATGCTTGAGCCGCTTTTCGATCAGGTCTTTGCCCCAGGTGGGTCGGGGGTGCTGATCTGGGTGGGCGGGGCGATCCTTGCTCTGTTTGTCGTCCGCGCGGTCACCTCGGTCGTCGGGCGCTGGCTTCTGGCGCGGGTCAATCAGGCCGCGACGGGGACGATGCAGGCCGATCTGGTCCGGCATCTCTTGTCGCTGGATGCCGAGTTCTATCAGACCCATTCCCCCGGAAAGCTGATCGAACGGGTGCAGGGCGACAGTTATGCAGCACAGGGCGCAGCCTTGGTCGTGATCGGCGGGGTCGGCCGCGATCTGGTGGCGCTGATCGGACTCTTCATTGTCGCCGTGATGATCGACCCGCTTTGGACCGCGTCGGCGCTGATCGGGGCACCGCTTCTGTTGCTTCCTGCCGTGATCCTGCGTCGCTATCTAAGCCGCAAGGCCGAACTGACCCGCGAACAGGCCGGCCTGCGCGCAACCCGGCTGGACGAAATCTTCCACGGCATCCAGGCCGTCAAGCTGAACCGCATGGAAGCCTATCAATCCGATCGCTTCCGGCGCATCGTCGACACGATCAAGCGGGCCGAGGTCAAGACCGCTGTCGGTCGCGCCGCCATGCCCGCACTTGTCGACGTGATCACCGGAATCGGCTTCTTTGCGGTCCTGATGCTGGGCGGCAGCGAAGTGGCCGCAGGCGAACGGACCACGGGCGAATTCATGTCGTTCTTCACAGCCATGGCCCTGACCTTCCAGCCGATCCGGCGACTGGCCGATCTGGCAGGGCAATGGCAGGTCGCCGAAACCAGCCTTGCCCGGATCTATGCCCTTTTTGACACCCGCCCCGCAGGCACGCGCCCGGTGACCAGCCTTGCCCTGCCAGCCCCCGGTTCGCCCGAGATCCGCTTTGAAGGCGTTCGTTTTGGCTATCCTGACCGCCCGGTTCTGGATGGGCTAAGCTTTACCGCAGAAGCCGGGAAGGTCACCGCCCTTGTAGGTGCCTCAGGTGCTGGGAAATCGACGATCTTCCAGCTTATCGCCGCCCTTGTCGAACCGCAGGAGGGTCGTATCTTGTTCGGAGGCATCGATGTGCAACAGATGAGTTTGCAGGATCAGCGCGCGCTTCTGGCCTCGGTGTCGCAGGATGCCGCCCTCTTTGACGAAACCCTGCGCGAAAACCTGATTCTGGGACGCCATGACGTGCCCGAGGCCCGGCTTGCCGCAGCCCTTGCCGATGCCGAGGTTACCGGCTTTGCCGCCACCCTGCCCAAGGGCCTTGATACCCCTGCAGGACCGCGCGGATCGGCCCTGTCGGGTGGTCAGCGGCAGCGGATCGCCATTGCCCGCGCCCTGTTGGCCGATGCCCCGATCCTGCTGCTTGACGAAGCCACCTCGGCCCTGGATACCCGCACCGAAGCCGCTGTCTCCAAAGCGCTTTCGCGGGCGCATCAGGGCCGGACAACGCTGGTCATCGCGCACCGGCTTTCGACGGTGAAGGGTGCCGACAAGATCATCGTCCTCGACCATGGCCGCCTGATCGAGGAAGGCACCCATGCCGAGCTTGTTGCCCAAGGCGGGCTTTATGCCCAACTGCAACAGGCGCAACTGCGCGACTGACCCTTTTCCCAAGGTCCCATCCTGCCTGGATTGACGCCATGACCCACGCCGAAACCGCCGCTGACCGCATTGTCTGGGACCTTTCGGGCAAGGATGCCCTTGGGTTCCTGCAAGGCATCGTGTCCAACGACCTCCGCCCGCTGGAAGCTGGTCCCGGCATTGTCTGGTGTGCGCTTTTGTCGCCGCAGGGCAAGTACCTGGCCGATTTCTTCGTGGTCCGCTTGCAGGACGGCAAGCTTCTGATCGATATCGCCGCCCCGCTTGCTGCCGACACCTTGCGCCGCCTGACACTTTACCGGCTGCGCGCCGATGTCCGGATGATGCCATCAAGCCTGAAGGTTCTGCGCGGGTTGGGTCCGGCACCTGTCGGCGCGATGCCCGATCCCCGCCACCCGGCGCTGGGGTATCGGCTTTGGTCCGAAACCCCCGGGGCGACCCCGTCCATCGACTGGGACGCGATCCGCGTTGACCATCTGATCCCTGAAAGCGGGATCGAGCTTCGCCCCGACGACAGCTATATTCTTGAGGCCGGGTTTGAACGTCTGCATGGCGTCGATTTCCGCAAAGGCTGCTATGTCGGGCAAGAGGTTACCGCCCGCATGAAGCACAAGACCGACCTGCGCCGCGGGTTGGTACGGCTGGCGCTGGACAGGCCGGTGCCGGTCGGGACCGAGGTTCTGGCCGAGGGCAAGGTTGCGGGCCGTATCTTCACCCAGGCGCAGGGCCGCGCGCTGGCGCTGATGCGGTTGGATCAGATGTCCGGGACGATGTCCGCAGGTCCCGCCACGGTAACGCCACCCTGATCCAAAGTTTCCAAAGTCCGGCTCCGACACAGCAAAGGTCGCAAACGACCCTTTCCTTGGCGGCGACAGACTTGAAAGCTTTCCCCCCTGCCCCCATGTTCCTGCGGTCGGGTCGGCGAAAGCAACCAGATTCTGTGGTCCACGCCCAAGCCATGCGCGACTTGCATGGCAGCCATTCCAAAGCGGGGCCCCCGAATCGTGACCAAATCGTTACAAGACACGACACCACGACATGCAAGAGCAATAACAAGGAACCACCCGATGCTGGACTCCATCGACAGCACCGCCTTCAACTTTGAACAAGGCCAGCGTGCGCGCAAACTGTTTGCCGCCGTTGTTCTGGCTGCGCTTGATGATGCCATCGCCGATGACAAGAAATACGGCAACGGCCCTGATCAGATCGCCCGCTGGGCCCGTTCGCGCGACGGTCGCGAAGTGCTGTCCTGCTCGGGCATCGACCCGAACGAACGGGTTGTGAAGGGGCTGATGGACTTTGTCGCAAAGGGCGTGCGCACCTCGGTCGCGCTAAGCCGTGAAGAGTCGGAACGTCGTCACGCTTTGGAATCCGACCAGGCCGAAGCCGCCTGATCGCTGCCTTCCAACCAAAACGCCAACGCGCCCGAATTCGGGCGCGTTTTCTTTTCGTCCTGCGGTTTTGGTCAGTCCAGCGTCTGCGCCGTCAAGGCCCGGGCGATTTCGGCCCGTACCAGCTTGCGGACATTGCGGGTGATCTTTTCGCCCAAGACACCCTGCAGCTCTTCCCGGATCACCCGGCGCAGGATTTGCATCAACTCGTCTTCATCAAGGATGCTGATCGGGTTGCCCTCACCATCGGTCAGGAAAGACCCAGCCTCGCCCGCCAGCGGATCTGCCTCCGCAGGCTTGGCCGCCGCTTCGGCCAACGTCCCTTCGGCAGGTTCGATCGCTGGAACGTCCACCGGAAGGAACGCCACCTCCGGCTCGGCCCGCACGGCGACAGGTTCCACCAGGTCCAGAACCGGCAGGGCCGGGTCGGCGGCGGCCTCAGCAACCGCCAGATCGGGGACAAGCTTCGCAGCGACCGGCTTTCGAGTAGGCTTCGCGTCCACAAGCTTCGCCTCGACCAAAGCCGGGGACGCGGTGGTGGTCGCAGCAGGCTTGGCACTGGTCGGCCTGGTTTCGTCCGGCTTGACCTTGGCAGCCTTGGACCGCACCGCCTTTGGAACCGCGGGGATTTCGGCAACTGGCGAAGCTTCGGGTTCTTCGACGACAGCTTCTGCGACGGGCGCACCTGTCTTTGCCGTGGTCTTCTTCACGGCCTTGGCACTGGCGACCACAGCACCCTCTTTCTTCGGTTTGGTATCCGCAGTGGCCTTGCCGATCGACCCGGTTCCCGACTTTGCCTTGCGGTCTGCCGTCTTTGGCGGCACCGGTGCCACCTTATCGTCGCCGATGATCAGTTCGGCCTCTTCGGCCCGCAGCGCCATTTCGGCAAGGCTGGGCACCGGCGGGTTCCAGACCGCGCCGGTGTCTGCCGAATCACCGACATCCGCCACCGGCGTCTTGGCGGCCTTTGCCTTGCGTGCGCCCGCCCGCGACTTCTTGGCCACGGTTTCAAGCTTGACCACAGTCGGCCCCGACCCAGGCTGTTCGGCCACGATGCGCAGCGACGGGGTCAGGATCAGGCGATCCATGCCCAGGTCACGCGACAGGGTGCGCGGCCGGGCTTCGGGTGAGACAAGACGACGAACCGAGGAAACCACATCCTCGATCTCATTCGTGCTAAGTGGTTCCGACATTCTGGCCCCGCCCGATCCTGCAAAATACCAAGCGAGAATAACGCGCCAAACCCAAGGCAGGCAACGGATATATTGCCCTGCCCTGCGGTCGGCTGGTCAGTTTGCGATCTTGTCCAGTATCCGGTCCAGCGCCTTGCCCTGTGCCGAATGGGCCGGAGCCTTTTCAACCGCATCGTAGTAGGCTTCTGGATCATAGGTCGCGATGCCAAGCTGCAGATGCTCGACGGTCAGAAGCCCCATCTGTGCCAGCACGCGATAGACCCCGACATAGCGCTGCGCTTCGGCCTCCAGCCGGGCATTGCGGGCATCCAGAAGCTCTTGCTCGGCGTCCAGAACATCAAGTGTCGTCTTGGCCCCGGCATCAGCCTGTTCGCGCACGCCGTCAAAGGCGGTCTGTGCGGCACGGATCTGCTGATCAGACGCCTCGATCGAGGCGGTTGCGACCGCCAGATTGGCCCAAGCCACGCCGACTGATTCGCTGATACCGACCGCCGTCTGATGCAACCCGGCCCGCGCCCCATCCTTGCCCGCAATCGCCTTGCGTAAGGCCGACGCCAGCCGCCCGCCCGCATACAGCGTCTGGTTCAGTGACAGGCCAAGCGCCTGAGTCTGATCGCCATCATCGGCAACGCTGACCGTGGCCGAAGCCCCCAGCGTCGGCTTCATTGCCGCTTCCGCAAGGCTGACCTGCAATTCGGCGATTGCCAGCAGATGCTGCGCCTGATGAATCAGCGGATGGGTTGACCGGGCAACCTCTTGCGCCGCGTCCAATCCGGCGGGCAACTCGGGAAGCGCGGGCAGCGGTGCCAGATCGCCGGGATAGTCGCCAGTGGCGGCCTTGTAAGCCTCACGCGCGACCAGAAGCTGGCCCTCTGCCGCAGCAAGGGCCGCCCGCGATCCGGCAAGCCGCGCCTGGGCAAAGGCCACGTCGGTCTTGGTCGTTTCGCCCACTTCGAACCGGGCCTCGGCGGCGCGCAGTTCCTGGGTGATCAGCCGAAAGTTGCTTTGCCGCAGGGCAACCACTTCCTGGGCAAAGCGCACGTCGACATAGGCCGTCACTGCCGCAAGCAACACTTGCTGTTCGACCTGAATCAGCGACTGGCGCGTTGCCTTGACGCTTTCCTTGGCAATCTCGATCCCAAGCTTGCTGCGGCCGAAATCGTAAAGCACCAGTTCCGCACTCAGCGCCACCGAGGCGGCCAGACCCTCGGCCACATCGGGTCCAAGCAGCGTGTCGATATCGGCCCGCTGCCAGCCTGCCGTGGCGCTGTAGGCAAGAACCGGGCGCAGCGTTGACATGGCCGTGGCAACGTCTTCATCCGCCGCGCGCAGCACGGCCTGGTTCTGATCCAGAAGCGAGGAATTTCGATAGGCCGAGATCATCGCATCGGCCAGCGTTTCAGCCATCGCCTGCGGCGCAGCCAGCACCCCGGCCATCGCAACCATCCCAGCCCGAACCCAGCTTCGCATCGCCTGTTATCCTTTAATCGCCCGTCCGGTCTGGCGGGTCGTCAGCATTTCGGGGATCACCCCAGCCGCAGAATCAAAGGCGAAAGCCCTCGACCTTGCGAAATCCGTTCAGCACCGGTGCCGTAGCGTTGAAGACCGACCGCCAGCTGATCTTGCCCTGACGCTTGGTGCCAAGCTTGGCCGTCCCGACAGCACCATCCATGAAGATCGCGCCGATCCGCCCGCCATCGCGCAGCGACTGCATGATCGCGTCCGGCAGGATCTCGACCCCGCCTTCAATGATGATCACGTCATAGGGTGCGTGTTTGGCCGCCCCCGCCGTCAGCGCCTGGGTCAAGACAATCGCATTGTCCACGCCTTCTTCCGACAAAAGCCGTCCGGCTTCGGCGGCAAGGCTTTCATCCTCTTCCACGGCCACCACAGTTCCTGCCAGCCGCGCTATAACCGCCGCCGAATAGCCAAGGCCTGAACCAAGATCCAGCACCAGCTCATCGGGCTGAATATCCAGCGCGTCCAACAGCTTGGCCAAGGTCCGCGCCTCAAGCACGACCCGACCGCCGCCGATGTCAAGGTTCTCGCCGACATAGGCTGCTTCGCGCCGGGCCACGGGAACGTAAAGTTCGCGCGGAACCGTCAGCATCGCATCGATGATCGGGAACTTTGTAACATCCGAGGGGCGGACCTGCGTATCCACCATCATCACCCGGCGGCTGGCGAATTCGCTCATTCTGAACTCATCGGTCTGATTTCCTGTTTCATGGTCTTGCCACAGAACCGGGGGCGTCGCAACCGGCGATCCGCACTTCGCCGCGCTTTAGGCCGAATTGTCGCGTGGTTTCAGCACAAGCTGACAAGCACTGCAAAGCCGGGGCCATCAAAGCGTCGGTCTGGTCGCGTCACACATCGCCCGTCGCCACCGTTGCGCGCTTGGGGCCCCACGAATCTGCCCCTTCGCCAAGCTTGCGAAAGGCGGGCAGTGCATGGGCCATAAGCCCGCGCCATTCGGCATTCGGCATCTGATCCGCAGTCGAGGACCGGAACAGCTGCAAAAGGCAGCCAAAGGTCACCGGGTCGATCACTGCGGCCTTGGTGCCCCAGGACAGACCAAGCGCGACGGCAAGGGCAAGGCCCCATCCCGCGTCAGCCCCCACAAGGGCCTGAGCCGCCCAGATCAGGGGTTCCAGCAGACCCAGGAAGACAAGCAGCGACAAAAGCCACCCCGCCAACACCAGCCGCCCGGCCGTTCCAAGGATCTGCGCGTTGTTCTGCGCCAGCAGCACCGATCCGTCATGCACCAGATCCCAGCCGTCTTCGTTGCGGTCCTGCGCGGCATGGCCAAGGATCACCTCGGCCAGCGGCCCGGCGGCAATGCCCCGATAAAGCCGCATCCCGAACGCACGCGCGCCGGTCATGCCCGTTTCGTCAGTCGGCACACCTTCGTCGACCAGCCGGGCGATCCCGCGCACGACAGCGCGCAGCAACCGGTCAAGCTTTGCCAGGGCCCCTGCCCGCCCAAGCTGGGCCGCGACCATGCCCCGCGCTTCGGGCAGCGCGATCTGACCTATGCCACCCGACATCGCCGCCGCCATGGCGGCGAAATGCGGCACCCGGATCCGGGCCAGAACCTGCCCGCGCAAGGCCGCGATCAAGCCCACCCAAAGCAGAAGCCCAAGCAGGACGCCGGGCATCCCCTTGATCCCGACTGTTGCCTCGGGGCCGAAGAGGTAGCTTTCGACCGATGTTCCGATCATGATCGACAGCGCCAGCGCGACTGTTCCGGCAAGGGCCAGTCCCAGCCGCCATGGCACAAAGGTCCTTGTCTGCGCAAACAGCGAAAAAGCCTTCGCAAGGCTGACATTCCGCATTCCACACCCCCCCCGGGTCGTCAGGGAAGTCTGTGCCGCTCACCGCTGAAAATCAAGCCCGGCAGATTCGGGACACAGCTGCAGCCCCTAGGTCCCCCGCCCGAACCAGCGCAGGACCACAGGCGCGCCGACGATAACGATCAGGATCCGCGCGATATGATGCAGGGCGACAAAGGCGACATCGGCATGGATTGCCAGCGCCATCAGCCCCATTTCCGTCAACCCTCCCGGAGCAAGCGCCAAAAGCGCCTGATCCAGCCCGACCCCGACCGTCGCCTGCATTGCAAGCCCCGCCCCTGTTGCCAGAACCAGTGTCAGGACCGTTGCGCCAAGGCTAAGCACGCCCGCTCGGGCAAGGCTTGCCAGCGGAATGCCCTGAAACCGGCAGCCAAGGATGGTTCCCAACGCCACCTGCGCGGCGATTACCAATGCCGAAGGCGGCAGGCTGGTGGTCAGCCCGGTCAGATGGACCACCGCCGAAAGGATCAGCGGGCCAAGGAAAGTAGGCGCGGGCAAGCGCAACCGCATGGCTGCAAGCGCCCCCAGAACGGCGCAACCTGCAAGAAGCATGGCATCCGTGGCCCCAATTCCCTGCCTTGCAACCGCAACGCCCCGCCCGCCAAGCTCGTGGGCAAGGACCACCCGGAACACGATCAGGATCAAGCCGATGGTCAGCACGATCCGCAACGAATGCGCCAGCACGATTGCCGGGACATCCGCCCCTTTCGCCTCGCCCAGCTCGATCATTTCCGACAGCCCGCCCGGCATGCCGGCGAAATAGGCCGTGATCCAGTCCTGCCGCCCGACAACCCGGTAATAGGGCACGACCACCGCGCCGACAGCGGCCAGATAGACCACCAGTATCGACAGCGTCACCAGCGTCTGCCCCACCTGATCCAGCACGTCCGGCGTAAAGCGCGAGCCAAGCAGAACCCCGATCACCGCCACAATTGCCGGTCGCAGGCGCATCGGCCCCCGGATCGCCGCGCCCGAGATCGAAGCGACCATCGTCACGAACAAGGCCCCCAACATCCAGGGCAACGGCAAGGACAGCCAATAAAACAGCGCTCCGCCCAGCGACCCCAAGGTCAGTCCGGTAATGATCTTTACCAGATCAGGCACCGCGTTTCAGCCGCGCATGCCGTAGAACAGCCCGACAACAGGCTCGGCCTCGGCAAAGAACAGCCAACGGGCGGCCAGGGCCCCTGCCAGATGCAGCACCCCGGCCAGCGCAATCCCGGGCCAACCCAGCGGCAGGATCAGGATCAGTGCCGGAAGACCCGCTGCCAGCACCAAGGCGATCAACCGCAGCTTCTGCGCGTGCTTGCGACCGACGACATGGATCATCTCGCGCAGAAGGTAGTTCTGCGCGGTATGGGCCGGTTCAAAGACCGTGGGCGTGCCCAGCCGGTCAAGCCCGGTTGCCGTGCCCAGGGTCTGGCCCGCCTTGGCAAAGGCCTGATCCCCGACCCGCCAGAGGGCCACCAGAACGACCCCCACGACCAGCAGCGCCACGGGGGCCCAGACCTGACCCGACAGGGACGCGCCGCCTGCCACCGCGAAAGACAGGAACATCACCGGTGTCAGCGGCTGGTGCCAGCGCGGCACCGCCTTGATCTGCGTATAGATCATCGCCGTCGTCAGCACGGTGACCAGCGCCAAGGCTCCCCCCACCTGCCCGATGATCCGGGGCAAACCCAGCCCCAGCCAGTCCGAAAGCGCCATTGGTGCGAGGATCATTAACGTCGCGACCGAGGCCCATGCTTCGCGCGAAAGCCAGCTTGTGCGCCACTGGGTAAAGGCCTTCAGCGCATTCTTCGGGTTGCCAAGGTGGAAGGTCGAGGCCATCAGCCCCGCGACCGCAAGGCCATAGCCCAGCCCCCACAGGAAGAACGCCGCCCAGCCGGACGGGGCCAGCGCCCCCCAGCCAAGGAAGGCCAAGAAGCCGAAACCCAGCCCCGAGAGGGTGGAAAACAGAATGACAGACGGTGCCGGATGCATCTCAGATCTTCCCCAGCATCTTGTCCAGCCACCCGGCAATCCCCTTGGCCTTGATGTCCAACAGCGGCGCAAGAGGGCTTGCCTCGCCCGGCCCCTTCTTCCTTGGTGCCAGGTATTTGTTGGTGGGCTTCGTCCCCATGTCCGGCATCAGGTCATAGCCCCCGCGTTCCGCCACCAGCCTTGAGACCTTGCTTTCGGGGTCCGCGAAATCGCCGAAATGCCGGGCATTGGTCGGGCAGGTCCGCACACAGGCCGGTTCGCGATCTTCCTCGGGCAAATGCTCATTCTCGATCCGGTCGACGCAAAGGGTGCATTTCTTCATCACCCCCTGATCGGCATCCAGCTCCCGCGCGCCATAGGGGCAGGCCCAGGCGCAAAGGCCACAGCCGATGCAGCTATCGGGGTTCACCAGAACGATCCCGTCCTCGGCCCGCTTGTAGCTGGCACCCGTGGGGCAAACCGTCACGCAAGGCGCGTTCTCGCAGTGGAGGCAGGACCGGGGAAAGGTCACGATCTGCGCGGGCGCGTCCGGCACCGCGACCTGATAGGAATGCACCCGGTTCAGGAAGGTACCCGACGGGTTCGCGCCATAGGCGTCCTGATCGGAAAGCCCCTGCCCTTGATCGTTCCAGCCCTTGCAGGCGGTGACGCAGGCCTGACAGCCGACGCAGGTGTCAAGGTCAATCACCAGCCCCAGTTTCTTTGCGGTCGCTTGCGGCAAGGCGGTCATTTCACACCCCTCCCCCCGCCCGCGCGCGGCGGATCGGGCAGCTTGTCGAAGGTCGGCTCCGACAGGCCCCGGCGGTGGTCTTCCGCCGAAACCCGTTCCACCCGCACCCGCTGGTCAAACCAGGCCGCCTGCCCGGTCACCGGGTCCGAGTTCGAAAGCCTGACGCCCTTGTCCGGCAACAATTCGGATATCAGATGGTTCAGCAGAAATCCCGTCGTCGCCTCTGGCGCCTCGGCATCCAGACCCCATGTCCCCTTGCGCTTGCCGATCGCATTCCAGGTCCAGACGGTGTTTTCGTTCAACGCCGCCATATGCGCGACCGGCACCACGATCACTCCAGCCCGACTGGAGACCCGCGCCCAGTCGCCGTCTTCAAACCCCTGCGCCTGCCAGATCTTCGTCGGCAGATACAGCGAGTTCCGCCCCTTGATCTGCCGCAGCCATGCGTTCTGGCTGCCCCAGCTGTGATACATATCCATCGGTCGCTGCGTCAGCGCATGGACCGTATAGCCAAAGGCCGCGTCCTCATCACCAAAGGGGGCATACCAGATCGGCAGGGGATGCATCGCCTGTTTCAACCGCGCGCGCAGATGGTCGGGCGGCTGGCGGGGGCCAAAGCCTTCGGCCGCAAGCTGGAACCGGCGCATCGGTTCGGACCAGATGTTGAAGAGGTACGGCTGCGGCGTCTCATATAGCCCGATCTTCACCGCCCAGTCTTGATAGGCCTTGTTCCAGGGTTTGTAGAAACTGCCTTCTTCCGGCACATGCGCCTGATAGAAGGCCCCGTTTTCGATATAGCGGGCCATCTGGTCCGGGTTCGGCGCGCCCCGCCCTTCGCCCGTGCCATCGCCGCGAAAACCCATCAGCGGCCCCACACCGGGGCGGCGCTGGTGGTTCACGATATAGTCGGCATAGTCCTTGAACTTCGCCGTCCCATCCTCATTCACCATCCCCGGCAGGCCAAGCCGCGCGCCAAGGTCCAGAAGCACCGACTGGAAACAGCGCACATCCCGGTCGGGTTCAATGACCGGCCAGCGGATCGCATCCCCCGCCGCGTCCGGTTCCGAAATCGGGCGGTCCAGCAGCGAAATGCAGTCGTGTCGTTCCAGATAGGTGGTGTCGGGCAGGATCAGGTCGGCATAAGCCACCATCTCTGACGCATAGGCGTCGGAATAGATGATCCGGGGGATGACATATTCCCCGTCAACGCCCTTGTCGGTCAGCATTTCCATAACGGCGGCGGAATTCATCGACGAATTCCACGACATGTTCGCCATATAGAGGAAAAGGGTGTCGATCCGGTAGGGGTCGCCCGCATGCGCGTTCGGGATCAGCATATGCATCAAGCCATGCGCCGAAAACGGGTTTTCCCAACTGAAAGCCTTGTCGATCCGCGCGGGCGACCCATCCGCCAACAGCGCCAGATCGTCGGGTGAGCGGACATAGCCAAGATGCGGCCCCGTCAACGGCTTGCCGGGCGTGGTCACGAAATGCGGCGTCGGGTGCGCTTCGATGGGCTTCGGGTAAGGCGGCTTCAGCCGGTATCCGCCGGGAGTTTCCAGCGACCCAAGGATGATCTGCAAAAGATGCAGCGCGCGGGCTGTCTGGAAGCCGTTGGAATGCGCCGAAATCCCCCGCATCGCGTGGAAGCTGACCGGACGGCCCGGCATGTTGGCATGCGCGTTACCCCGGAAATCCGTCCAGGGCTGGTCCAGCGTGATTGCCTGATTGAACGCGACCTCGGCCAGTTCCGCCGCAAGCTGCCGGATGCGGGTCGCCGTCACCCCACAGCGCCCGGCCACCGCTTCGGGTGCATAGTCCGGCTTGAGATATTCCTCGACCATATGGCGAAAAACCGTGCGGTTCCCCTGCCATTCCGCGCCAAGGTCAGGCTGAACCCCCTTGCCATCCCAGGGCGCTGGGTGGCCTGACGTCTTGTCGATCACGAAAGGCTGGCTTTCGGCGTTGCGGACGAAGAGGCCCTTCTCGGCCCCCTCAGCCTCGTTGATCAGCAACGAAGCGTTGGTCCATTGCGCGAGGTATTCGAGGTCAACCTTCCCCGCCTCCAGCAGGCAATGGATCAGCGACAGGATCAACAGCCCGTCCGTTCCGGGGGTAATCCCGATCCAGTCATCCGCCACCGCCGAATAACCGGTGCGGATCGGGTTCACGCTGATGATCCGCGCGCCGCGTGCCTTGAGCTTGCCGATGCCGATCTTGATCGGGTTGCTGTCATGGTCTTCGGCCACGCCGAACATGACGAACAGCTTGGTGCGCTCCCAATCCGGCTGGCCGAATTCCCAGAACGCGCCCCCGATGGTGTAGATGCCCCCGGCGGCCATGTTCACCGAACAGAACCCACCATGCGCGGCATAGTTCGGGGTGCCGAAATTCTGCGCCCACCAACCGGTCAGGGACTGCGACTGATCGCGCCCGGTGAAAAACGCCAGCTTCTCGGGCGCGGTCTCTCGCAACGGCTTCATCCACGACACCGCCGTCGACAAAGCCTCTTCCCAACTGATCTCCTCGAACGCGCCCGAGCCCCTTGGCCCAACCCGCCGCAGCGGAGCCTTCAGGCGTGAGGGCGCGGTGACCTGCATGATCCCACTGGCCCCTTTGGCGCAGAGGACCCCCTTGTTGATCGGGTGATCCCGGTTGCCCTCGATATAGGACACCTTGCCATCCTTTAGATGTACGTTGATCCCGCAGCGGCAGGCGCACATGTAACAGGTGGTCTGGCGGATCTCGTCCGAGACCTTGGGCGACATCTGAAAAATCGGTTGGTTCACACGCCCTCCCCGGCCAGCAAGGCCTGTGCCTCAAGGGCAATCTGGCGTTCTTCTTCGGCGGGCACAATCCATATCGCGACACGCGATGTCGGATCATGCAGCACGCTTTCGTTCCGATCATTGCGGGCTGCGTCGGAAGAAACTCCCAAGAAGGCAAGGCCGGACAGGATTTCCTTCCTGATACCGGAATCGTTCTCGCCGATGCCACCGGTAAAGACCACGGCATCCAGCCCCCCCATCGCTGCCACCATCGACCCGGCATGACGGACGGCCCAATAGGTGAAATGCTGCAGCGCAAATGCGGCTTCTGGCGTCCCGGCAAGGTGCAGCGCCCGCAGGTCGTTCGACCCGCCCAGACCCAGCAGCCCGCTTTCCCGGTTCAGGATTTCTCCGGCCCGCTGCACCCCATGCAACTCGGCCAGCCGGAGGACTGCATTCCCGTCAATCCCACCCGTCCGCGTGCCCATTGTCAGGCCATCCAAGGGTGAATAGCCCATGGTTGTCGCAACCGAACGTCCGTTCACAATTGCACAAAGCGAGGCACCGTTGCCCAGATGACAGGCCAAAAGCCGCTTGGGCAACTGATCGCGCGCAGACAGGACGCGAACCAGCGCAGCATAACTTGTT
Source organism: Pseudomonadota bacterium (assembly GCA_963205235.1). Taxonomy (GTDB): domain Bacteria; phylum Pseudomonadota; class Alphaproteobacteria; order Rhodobacterales; family Rhodobacteraceae; genus Tabrizicola. Next base: position 42,779 of record CAUJIP010000073.1, on the reverse strand, counting down.
CCGTGAAAGCCATAGCGGCGCAGCCCAAGGTCGCGCGCAGCTTGCGGCAGGGCATAGGTCGTCGCCACATCGGGGTTCGTAGCGTGAAAGGCAGTGTCAAAACAAGCGAACTGCGGCAGGTCCGGGGCCAGTGCCGCAAAGGCCTGAATTCCCACCAGATTTGCCGGATTGTGCAAAGGCGCAAGCGGCACGCAGGCCGTGATCCGGGCGATCACCTCGGGCGTCACCCGGCAGGTCGCCGTCAAGTCAGCTCCGCCATGCACCACACGATGCGCCGCACCGGACAAGCGCGACAGCGGCACCCCGGCCTTTGCCAACCCCTGCTCCAAAGCAATTCGATGCCCGTCCGTCCCGATTTCGGAAAGCGAGGCCTGCGCAACCTCATCCGCGCCGTCAAACATCTTCAGCTTCAATGATGATGAACCAGCATTCACAATCAGCAGCATCAGATCAGCGCCTTCCCAAGGCCCAGAAGCGCCAGCCCGCCCAAAAGCACGATGGCAAAGCGGCGAAAGTCCTGCGGATCGGTGTCAAAGAAATGCCGCCCGCCCAGCCAGTTACCCAGCAAAGTCACCGGCAGCGCGATCAGCCCGGCCCAAAGCGTATCCCAGGTGACAAGCCCGGAATACCAGTAAAGCGGCGCAGAATAGAGGTCGAGCAGCGGGAAATAGGCGATCAACGTCGCCCGAAACACTGCCGCAGGCATCGGCTGCGCGGCGAAAAAGGCGGCAATCGGCAAGCCCCCCATCCCCGGCGCGTTGGCCAGACCCGAGATCACCCCTGCCACGCCATTCGGCAGGCCCGAAACCTCACGGCTCAGCCGCCAACCGGCCAGCAGGATCCCGCACATGACCAGCACATAGCCGGAGATGACCGCCCGCGCCGTATCCTCGCTGACCCCGGTCAGAACCCACAGGCCCAAGGGCAGGCCAATCGCCGCCCCAGCCATCAGCCAGCCAACACGGCGCCAGTCGATATCCGGCCCGGCGCCCTTGGCGGCATGCAACGACATCGCCGTTTCAAGGATCACCACGACCGCAACAAAGTTCAGCGGGTTTGTGACCAAGCTCGACGCCGCGATCAGCAGCGCCGAGAAACCAAAGCCGGAATAACCACGGACAAAACCCGCGACCAGACAGGAGACAGCCAGCCAAGCCAGCGCCCCCAGCCCAAGGTCAAAAGGGATCATACCTTTTGTGGCCGCATGTCGGACTTGGAGATTCCCGCAACCTCCACCGGCTTTTTCATCGCGTCGCGGCGGAAGGGTTCTCCCAGTTCCTGGTTGATCATCGCCTCGATCAGCGTGGTCTTGCCATGGTTCATCTGGTCATCAATCGCCTTGCGCAGGGCTTCGGTCAACTCGTCCATCGTCCGCGCCACAACGCCTTGCAACCCGCAAGCCTTGGCAATCCCGGCATAGCTGACCTGCGTATCAAGTTCAGTGCCGACGAAGTTGTCGTCATACCACAGGGTGGAGTTCCGCTTTTCCGCGCCCCACTGATAGTTGCGGAAGACGACCTGCGTGATCGCCGGCCATTCCTCGCGGCCAATCGCCGTCAGTTCGGTCACGGCAATGCCAAAGGCCCCGTCACCCGAAAAGCCCACGACCGGCGTGTCCGGGCAGCCGATCTTGGCGCCCACGACCGAGGGCAGGCCATAGCCGCAAGGCCCGAACAGGCCCGGCGCCAGATATTTCCGGCCTGCCTCGAACGACGGATAGGCGTTGCCGATCGCGCAGTTGTTGCCGATGTCCGAGGAAATGATCGCCTCTTTCGGCAGCGCCGCTGCAATCGCGCGCCAGGCCATCCGGGGGCTCATCCACTCAGGTTTGTCAGCGCGGGCACGTTCGTTCCAGCTGGTGCCGGGATCGTCCTGTTCGTGGTCCATCGAAGACAGCTGCTGCGCCCAAGCCGATTTCTTCTGCGCGATCAGCGCCTTGCGTTCAGCCCGGCCAGCATCGCCCGCCATTTTCGACAGGCGCGCAAGGATGCCCTCGGCCACCTTCTTCGCATCCCCGACGATGCCCACCGCCACCGGCTTGGTCAGGCCAATCCGGTTCGGGTTGATGTCGACCTGAATGATCTTTGCCTCTTTCGGCCAGTAATCCAGCCCATAGCCCGGCAGGGTCGAGAACGGGTTCAACCGGGTGCCAAGGCACAGGACGACATCGGCCATCTGGATCAGCTCCATCCCCGCTTTCGACCCGTTGTAACCCAACGGCCCCGCGAACAAAGGATGCGATCCGGGGAAGGCGTCGTTGTGCTGATAGCCGACGCAAACCGGGGCCGATAGGCGCTCCGCCAGCGCCATCGAGGCCGGGATTGCCCCGCCAATCACCACGCCTGCGCCGTTCAGGATCACCGGGAACTTCGCGCTGGAAAGCAGCTGCGCCGCCTGCGCCAACGCCTCATCCCCGCCCGAGGGACGTTCGAACTCGACAATTGCGGGCATGTTGATGTCGATGACTTGCGTGAAATAATCGCGCGGCACGTTGATCTGCGCCGGGGCCGACTGGCGACGGGCCTGGCAGATCACCCGGTTCAGCACTTCGGCCATCCGCGACGGGTCGCGCACCTCTTCCTGATAGCAGACCATGTCCTTGAAAAGGGCCATCTGTTCCACTTCCTGGAAACCGCCCTGACCGATGGTCTTGTTCGCCGCCTGTGGGGTCACCAGCAACAGCGGCGTGTGGTTCCAGTAGGCCGTCTTGACTGCCGTGACGAAGTTGGTGATCCCCGGCCCGTTCTGGGCGATCATCATCGACATCTTGCCCGAGGCGCGGGTGAACCCGTCGGCCATCATCCCGCCCGAGCCTTCATGCGCGCAGTCCCAGAACGTAATGCCTGCCTTCGGGAAAATATCGGAAATCGGCATGAAGGCCGACCCGATGATCCCGAATGCATGCTCGATGCCATGCATCTGCAACACTTTCACAAAGGCTTCTTCGGTGGTCATCTTCATCGCGTTTCTCCATATCCGATGCGGGCTGCGAAAGCCCCTTGCCCGGCACCCTAGCGAAGCTCGAGACCCGGCCTTAGGGCCAGACCCACCCGCCGGGTATAGCCAGAAGCGACCAGGTCTTCCACTTGGCCCAACTCCTCAGGCCGCCGCAGAGGCTAGCGCAACGCCCGGGCGATCCGCGCCACCCCTTCTGCGATCTTCTGCGGCGCCAGCGAGGAATAGGCGAGCCGATAGTAATTCCGGGGGCCTTCGCCCGCAAAGAACGCCCGACCGGGTTCGATCAGTACCCCATCGGACCGCAGGCGCAGGGCAAGTTCCTCGGTATCCACGCCGTCCGGCGCGCGCATCCAGAAGCTTGACCCGCCAAAGCCGCCCTGCCCTGCGATCTCCAGCCCTTCGGCGGCAATCGCCTCGGCCATGACCTGACGACGACGACGGAAGGCGCCCTTCATCCGGTTGATCAGCGCGTCGTAATGCCCAAGGCCAAGGAAATAGGCCATGGTCCGCTGGATATGGCCGGGCGGATGTTTCAGCATCATCGCCCGCAAACTGCGCGCCTCGGCAATAAACCCAGGCGGTCCAACCAGATAGCCCAGTCGCAGCCCCGGAAAGACCGACTTGGAGAACGACCCGGCATAGATCACCCGCCCGTCGCTATCCAGGCTTTTCAGCGCCGGGGCGACCGGTTTCAGAAACGACATCTCGAATTCGTAATCATCCTCGACGATCACGAACCCCTCGCGCCGCGCCGCTTGCAGAAGCGCATTGCGCCGCTCGACCGGCATGGTGGCATTGGTCGGGCACTGGTGCGATGGCGTCGTGAAAACGACATCCGCCCCGCCAAGCCGACCAACCGGCAGACCAAGCATATCCACATCCACGGGCCGCGCCTCGGCCCCGACCGCCTCGACCACGGATCGCCAGGCCGGATAGCCAGGATTCTCGACCACCGCCGTTCGTCCCGGCCCCAGCAGCAGCGTCGCAGCGATCCACAGCGCATTCTGCGCGCCAAGCGTCAAAAGCACCTCATCCTCGCGCGCCGCGATCCCACGACGGGGCAGGATGGTGCGCAAGAGTTGCTCGATCAACAGCGGATCGTCGCGTTCGTAATAGTCGCTGGTCAGCGCTGCAAAATCGCGCTTGCCCAAGGCCCGCAGCGCACATTGCCGCCAGTTCTGGTGGTCAAACAGGGTCGGATCGGCCTGACCATAGATGAAGGGATAGGGATAGCGGTCCCAGTCATCCGGCCGCGCCACCCGTGGCACCCGAGAGAACCTCCCCCCGGTCAAAGCCCGGAAATCCACCGCTTCGGCACGCGGAGGACCTTCGGGAAACTCTTGCGCCAGGGGGGCATTTTCCGACACGAAATACCCCGACCGCCCCTGCGAGGTCAGATAATCCGACGAAACCAGATCGGCATAGGCCAGCGTCACGGTGATCCGGCTGACCCCCAGATGCTCGGCCAAACCACGTGAGGATGGCATCCTTTGACCCGGCCGAAATCGCCCCGCCAGGATCCCTTGGGTCACCATCGTGCGGATCTGCTGCTGCAGACTGCCCGCAGCATCAGGCGAAAGGTAGAAGGCTTCGACGGGGATGGACATGGGGCTTCGGGATCAGTCGCGGCGGGGACGGGCCTTGATTGGCCGCCGGTGCCTGCAAGATGTCAAGCGTTCCACCCTGTTGGCGGGACAAATTGCCCATGCCGCATCAAACCGGTTGATCTGGTGGGCGCATCCGCCTACTTCGGGAAGGCCTGTGATGTCGCCCGGCGGGGGTGTCGGGTCAGGCCAACCATAGACCGCTGCCCCGCAGTGGCGCTGCAAAGGCCAAGATGACCGACCTTCCCCCCAATCGACCCGCCGCGCGCGACTGGCTTTCGATTCTTGCGCGCTACCGCGAACCCTCGACCCGCCGCAGCCTGTGGGAGCTTGCCGCGACCCTTGTTCCCTTCCTCACCCTTTGGGTGCTGGCTTGGATGGCGCTGTCGGTCAGCCCCTGGGCAGCCCTTGGCATCGCCGCGCTGAACGGGGCTTTCGTGGTCCGCCTCTTCATCATCCAGCATGATTGCGGCCATGGCGCGTTCCTGCAGAACCGCACGGCGCAGGACTGGATCGGTCGCACGCTGGGCGTTTTGACCCTGACCCCCTATGCCGTCTGGCGGCGCACGCATTCGATCCATCACGCCCACCACGGTGACCTTGATCAGCGCGGGATTGGCGATGTCATGACTCTGACAATCGACGAATACCGTGCCCGTGGCTGGTTCGGGCGGCTGATGTACCGTCTGTATCGTCACCCGGTCGTTCTGTTCGTGCTTGGCCCCAGCTATTTGTTTTTGCTGCAAAATCGGGTGCCGCTTGGGCTGATGAAATCCGGCTGGCGCTATTGGGCAAGTGCGATGGGCACCAATGCGATGATCGGCCTCACCGTGGGCCTTCTGCTTTGGTTCGGCGGGATTTGGCCGGTGCTGCTGATCTATCTGCCGACCTTGGTGGTCGGGGCGACCATCGGGGTCTGGCTGTTTTATGTGCAGCACCAGTTTGAACAAACCCACTGGTCAAAGGGCGAAGACTGGCAGTTACATGATGCCGCGTTGGAGGGGTCTTCGCATTACATCCTGCCGCAACCCCTGCGCTGGCTTTCCGGTAATATCGGCATTCACCACGTCCATCACCTGTATTCCCGCATCCCGTTCTACCGCCTGCCCGAAGTGATCCGCGACCACCGCGCCCTGGCCGAGGCGCAGCGCCTGACCATCCGCGAAAGCCTTGCCTCGGTGCGGCTGAACCTGTGGGACACGGTGGAAGGCAAGCTGACCAGCTTCAAGGACGCCCGCGAACGGTATGGCGTGGCCTGAGGCCGGTGGGTCGGGTTCGGCCCCGTTTGGACAGGTTACCGAAAGATTAAGCTGCTGAAGCAAAGGGGGGCCGCAACGCCCCCCTTTTCCGTCATAAGCCCTTGAGAACGCCGGGTTTACCGGTGGGTTTTCGAGGTGGAAGGGTTTCTTCCTTTCGTCTTGCTTTTGTCTTCCTTTCGTCTTGCCTGAAGGGGGGCGGGAGGGTGTTAACCATGGGGGAGAATCGGATCCATGCACTTGCCTTGGACGATCAGCAACTTGCCGTTCCGATCTGCGTCAAAAGGAAGTCTTCCCCAAAAATGCCGCATTGAAATGCTTACACATACGTGTGAAACAGCGAAGAGGGGCGTTTACGTCGAAAACGTGCGCTCTATTTGTCATTTGTGAACGAAGAAACGTGCTACTGTCGGATCATCCATCTCGCCCGAAACCAAAGGGAGTCGTCGCTATGCCGTTAGAACGTGAGTTGCAGACCTACAACGATAGCTTGCCCCAGCTACTTGGGCATGCGGGCAAGTTCGTCCTGATTCACGGTGACTCAGTCGATGGCTTTTTCGACGCGTATGCAGATGCGTTGCGCGCAGGGTATGCTATTGCGCCGGAAGGTCAGTTTCTTGTGAAGCGTATCGCACACGTTGAGCAAGTGGCGTTCTTCACACGGGACCTTGTCTTTGAATGCCGTCAATAGCCCTTAACTTTGGTCAAGCTGGACCGCTTGTTCAGGTGGTTATCGGCTTGAGTGTTCCGCATCGAGATGCGCTTCAGAAGGCGGGAAAAACGCTTCCGGTGCCTGTAACTGGAACGTTCCTTATAGACAGTGGTGCCTCAGGTACATGCGTCGATCCCGCCTTTGTGGCCCCACTCAGTTTGATCCCAACTGGGTCGGTAACAATCCAGACCCCGTCCACCAACGGTTCGGGGCACGTTTGTCACCAATATGACGTTTCATTGATAATCCCCAACGGGAACCCAGCCGCAAATCCCCTCGTGATCGACGCAATGCCGATTATGGAGACAGCTCTGCGGTCGCAGGGCATCGATGGTTTGATCGGTCGCGATGTGCTGTCGCTGTGCAGCTTCCACGCGCACGGCCCCTTCGGGATATTTGTTCTATCATACTAATATTGGCGTGAACTTGGGTTGGGTTCGATCCAGCCCTTACCAAACCCTTAACGCCCAAACTCAACCCATTGAAACTTCTCAAAAAGAAAAGGGTGCCCAGCGTGGGCACCCTTCTCGCCCCCGATGGGAGCAATCCTTACCCGAACACCTTCGTCAGAGCCCCATCAATCGCTCCGGTGATCTCGTCGATATCATCCGGGGTGGCGATCAGGGCGGGCGAGAGGCAGAGCGTGTTGTTCATCCCCGGGATCGACCGGTTGGTCATCCCGATGATCACGCCCTGCGCCATGCAGTCGGCCACGACGGCGGCGACTTTCTTTTCGTCCATCGGCTCTTTGGTCGCGCGGTCCGACACCAGTTCGGCCCCAAGGAACAGGCCCTTGCCGCGGACGTTGCCGATGACCTTGTGCTTGTCCATCAGCGCGTTCAGGTTCGAAAGGCAGCGGTCGCCCATCGCAAGGGTGTTGGCGAGCAGACCCTCTTCCTCGATGATGCGCATGTTTTCCAGCGCCGCCGCCGGGCCGCTGGTGCAGCCGCCGAAGGTGGAGATGTCGCGGAAATAGCTCATCGGGTCATCCGGCGTGTCCTTGAACATGTTGAACACGGCTTCGGTGGTGACGGTGCAGGAAATCGCGGCATAGCCCGAGGCGACGCCCTTGGCCATGGTCACAAAGTCGGGCTGGATGCCGTAGTGCTGGTAGCCGAACCAGGTGCCGGTGCGGCCGACGCCGCAGACGACCTCGTCAATCGCGAGAAGGATGTTGTACTTCTTGCAGATTTCCTGAACCCGCTCCCAATAGCCCTGCGGCGGAACGATGACGCCGCCGCCAGCGGTGACGGGTTCCAGGATCAGGCAGCCGACGGTATCGGGGCCTTCGCGGAGGATGACTTCCTCGATGGCGTCAGCGGCGCGCTGGCCGTAGTTTTCCACGTCCCACTGGGCGCGGTATTCAAGGCAATGCGGCACGCGGACGAAGCCATCCGGGAACGGGCCATATTGCATGGCGCGCTGGTCCTGACCGGCAGAGGCAAGGGCGGCGATGGTGGTGCCGTGATAGTCACGCTCACGATACAGGATCTTCCACTTTTTCCCGCCGTGGTGACGATGCGCGATCTGGCGCACCATCTTGTAGACCTTCTCGTTCGCCTCGGACCCCGAGTTCGAATAATAGACGCGGGACATGCCCGGCATCTTTTCGATCAGCTTTTTCGAGAAAAGCGCACCGGGGATCGAGCCTGCGGAACCGGCGAAGTAGTTCAGCTTGATCAGCTGGTCGCGCACGGCGTTGGCGATGGATTCGCGGCCGTAGCCGACGTTGACGGTCCAGACCCCGCCCGAGACCGCGTCAAGGTGTTCCTTGCCCTTGGCATCCCAGACGCGCATCCCCTTGCCTTCGACGATGACGCGGGGGTCGACGGTTTCGTACTGCTTGTGCTGCGAGAGGTGGTGCCAGACATGGGCGCGGTCAGCCTCGACCACGGCACCGATGTCGTTCATTCCGCTGAAGCCTTCCATGGGGCATCCTTTCCTTAGATCAGCCCGTATAATCGGGGATAATGGGCCCTTGCCTTAGGACCAGAGCAACTTACCCCATATAGCCAGAGGGGACTGGGCGGAAAAGGGCGAATTCGGTTGTGGCCCCGGCAGGATTGGGCCAGCTTGGGGCGATGGGCGGGATGGATGTGCTAAAGATCGAGGCGTTGGGCAAGGCCTATGCCACAGCCGAGGGCCGGGTCGAGGTTCTGCGCGGGGTCAGTCTGGCGCTGGCCAAGGGTGAAAGTCTGGCGCTGACGGGGGAATCGGGCAGCGGAAAAAGCACGCTGCTGCATCTGGTCGCCGGGTTGGACCGGTTTGATGCGGGCGAAATCTGGCTGGATGGCGTGGCGATGTCAGGCCTGTCGGACGCCGGACGGGCGGCGGTGCGTCGTGACCGGATCGGGCTGGTGTTTCAGCAGTTCAACCTGATCCCCTCGCTGGACGTTGGCGCGAACCTTGCCTTTCAGGCGCGGCTGTGCGGGCGGCATGATCCGGATTGGACGCGGGAGTTGGCCGAAGCGCTGGATATCGCGGGGCTTTTGCAACGCTATCCCGAGGCGCTGTCGGGCGGGCAGCAGCAGCGGGTGGCCATCGGGCGGGCACTGGCGGCGCGGCCGGGGCTGATCCTGGCGGATGAGCCGACGGGCAATCTGGACGAGGCGGCTGCCGACCGGGTGATGGCGCTGATGCTGGGGCTGGTGGCGAAGACGAGGGCAAGCCTTCTGATGGTCACCCACTCGGAACGGCTGGCCGGGCGGCTGGACCGGCGGGTGCATCTTTCCGCCGGGCGGGTAAGCGGATGACCTGGACCGCGCTTTCCGCGCTGATGTCACACTGGCGGCGGCATCCGTTGCAACTGATCCTGATGATCCTTGGTCTGGCGCTGGCCACCGCGCTTTGGACCGGGGTGCAGGCGATCAATGCCGAGGCGCGGGCGGCCTATGACAAGGCGGCGACCGTGCTGGGCGGCGAGGGGGTGAACCGGCTGGAGGCAAGCACCGCCCCGCTGACCATGCAGGATTTCGCGCGTTTGCGTCGGGCGGGCTGGCCGGCTTCGCCGGTGATCGAGGGGCGCGACCGAACCCTTGGGCTGCGGGTGCTAGGGGTTGATCCGCTGACGCTGCCGCAAACGGCGGTGCCTGCGGGTATGCCGGGGGTTGGTGCCGGGGATCTTGCTGACTTTCTGGCGGGGAAGCTGGGCTATGCCTCGCCCCAGTCAGTTGGGGTGGCGGTTCCTGGGGTGGTGCTGAAGCCCCTGCCCGACCTGCCCCCCGGTTTGGTTCTGGTTGATATCGGCCTTGGGGCGCAGCTTTTGGGGGTGGACCAGCAAATCTCGGCCCTGTTGATGGACAGTGTGGCAGACCTGCCGGGGCCGATTCCGGCGGGTATGGTTCTGAAACGTGGCGGGGCAGAGTTGGGGCTGTCGCGGTTGACCGACAGTTTCCATCTGAACCTGACCGCCTTTGGCTTTCTGGCCTTTGTCGTTGGCATCTTCATCGTCCATGCCACGGCGGGGCTTGCCTTTGAACATCGCAGGCCGGTGTTTCGCACCTTGCGGGCCATCGGGCTTTCGTCCCGGCTGCTGGCGGTGCTGGTCATGGTCGAAATGCTGGTCCTTGCCCTGATCGCCGGGGCGCTGGGGGTGGGTCTGGGTTACCTGGTGGCCGGGGCGCTGTTGCCGGACGTGGCGGCGACACTGGACGGGCTTTACGGCGCGTCGGTGCCGGGAAGCCTGAGCCTGCGGCCCGGTTGGGTGTTGGCGGGCATGGGTATGGCGGTGGTCGGAACCGGGGTCGCGGCGGGTGGCGGGCTTTGGCAGGTTTGGCATTTGCCGCCTTTGGAGACCGCCCGCCCGCAGGCCTGGGCCAAGGCGCGGGCGCGGATGGACCGGGTACAGGCTGGGGCGGGTCTGGCGCTGCTGGCTGTGGCGGGCGGGACGCTTTTGGTCGGGCATGGGCTTTACGCCGGGTTTGCCGTGCTGGCGGGGCTTTTGCTGGGCGCGGCGCTGGTCTTGCCCTGGGTATTGGCGCGGACCTTGCGGTCTATCGCGCGGCGGGCGCGGCCCGGTCTGGCGCAATGGTTCTGGGCCGATGCGCGGGCTGAACTTCCGGGACTGCGGCTGGCGCTGATGGCGCTTTTGCTGGCCTTGGCGGCGAATGTCGGGGTCGGGACCATGGTCGGCAGTTTCCGCGCCACCTTTACCGGCTGGCTGGATCAACGCATGGCGGCCGAACTTTACCTGAACGCCGAAAGCCAGGATCAGGCGGCGCGGATGCAGGACTGGTTGGCACCAAGGGTTGATGCCGTGCTGCCGGTAACCTTGGTCGAGCGGGATCTTCTGGGCCAGCCGGGCCGGATTTACGGTGTGGTCGATCACGCCACCTATCGCGACCATTGGCCGATGCTGGAACAGGTGCCGGGGGTCTGGGATCTGTTGCATCAAGGCAAGGGCGTGCTGGTGAACGAACAGGCGGCGCGGCGGTCGGGGCTGGCCCTTGGCGATCCTTTGGCCTTGCCGGGGGGTGAGGTGCCGGTGATCGGCATCTATTCCGACTATGGCAACCCCGAGCCGCAGGCGATCCTGGGCATTGCGGCGTTTCAGGCGCGGTTCCCCGAGGCGAAGGCGCTGCGCTTTGCCCTGCGTCTGCCGCCCGAAGCGGTGGCGGGGTTGTCGGCTGATCTGACGCGGACCTTTGATCTGCCGCCCGAAGCGATCAGCGATCAGGCCACGATCAAGGCCTTTTCGCTGCAGGTGTTCGAACGGACCTTTGCGGTGACCGGGGCGCTGAATGTGCTGACGCTTGCGGTGGCGGCAGTGGCGCTGTTGGCAAGCCTTCTGACCCTGTCAGGCTTGCGGCTTCCCGGTCTGGCACCGGTCTGGGCTTTGGGGGTGACGCAAGGTCGGCTGGCGGGGCTGGAATTCGCACGGTCGGTCGTGCTGGCGCTGCTGACGGCAGTGCTTGCCTTGCCCTTGGGGCTGATGCTGGCCTGGGTGCTGCTGGCGGTGGTCAATGTCGAGGCTTTCGGCTGGCGGCTGCCGATGCAGGTCTTTCCGATGGATCTTGTCTGGCTGTTCGGGATGGCTTTGGCGACCGGGGCGCTGGCGGCGGCATGGCCCGCGGTGCAGCTTTACCGTCGCCGCCCGACCGATCTTTTGCGAGTGTTCGCCAGTGCACGTTAGGGCCTTCCTCTTGTGGCTGTTTCTGGCCCCCGGTGCGATGGCGCAGGGGTTTGCGGGGCTTGGGGCGACGGCGGATGGCTTTGCCCTGCCCGACCCTGACCGGGTGTTGGAGTTTCCCGCCGATCACGGCGCGCATCCGGGCTTTCGCATCGAATGGTGGTATGTGACGGCAACGCTGACCGGGGCGGATGGGGCCGAATATGGCGTGCAATGGACGCTGTTTCGCACCGAGACTGCGCCGGGTGGTGGTGAGGCTTTGCCCTGGCAGAAGCCGGAATTATGGATGGGCCATGCCGCGCTGACCACGCGCGACAAGCATTTCGTGGCCGAAACGCTGGCGCGCGGGGGAACGGGGCAGGCAGGGGTGGTGTTGGACCCGGGCTTCGCCGCCTGGATCGACGATTGGCAGGTGGCGGGATTGCCGGGGGCGGATGCGCTGGACGCTATGTCCCTGACGGCGCGCGGCGGCGATTTCGGCTATGATCTGGCGCTGGTGGCCGAAGGGCCGCTGGTTCTGCAGGGGACAGGCGGCTATTCGGTCAAATCGGCCAAAGGTCAGGCGAGCCATTATTATTCGCAGCCCTTCTTCCGCGTGACCGGAACGCTTGACCTGCCAGAGGGCGCGGTTGCGGTGACGGGTAACGCCTGGCTTGACCATGAATGGTCATCGCAGCCGCTTGCGCCGGATCAGACCGGCTGGGACTGGTTCTCGCTGTCGTTTGAGACGGGCGAAAAGCTGATGGGGTTCGTGCTGCGCGATGGGGGTGCGGGCTTTGTCTCGGGCACCTGGATCGCGGCGGATGGGACAGCCACCGCCCTGCCCCCCGGCGCTTTGGTTGCCGAGCCGCTGGAGCGGTTGGATGTGGCGGGACGCAAGGTTCCCACCCGTTGGCGGCTGCGTCTGGCGGATCGCGGGCTGGACGTAGAGTTGCAGGCGATGAACCCCAATGCCTGGATGGCGACGACCGTGCCCTACTGGGAAGGTCCGGTCACGATCAGCGGCAGCCACAGTGGGCGCGGCTATCTGGAAATGACCGGCTACTGACAGGCCCATCCGGCCCCTTGCACCCGCCCCGCTTATCGCCTAATCAAAGCCCACCTCATGGCTGGCGGGTTGGCGGAGAGGTTACGCAGCGGATTGCAAATCCGTGAAGACCGGTTCGATTCCGGTACCCGCCTCCAGATTTCTCAATGGGTTGGCGTGTCGACCCATTTGATCGTATGGCTCTCCGTATCAGGTTTCGGATCTGTGCCTGTGCTGTTCGCTGGCGCTTGAGTCGCGCCCGCCGGGCATTCATCCCCTGCCGTGCCTCGCCCGCGTCCTTGGCGATCATCGTCGTGGTGGCGGGTCCGCTGCAGGATAGATCTGTCCTGGGCAAAGGGCAGCCCGGCAGTCAGCTGATTTGTGCAGCAGAGCCGCTCCACGTGGCACTATCAGCCGGATATTCCGGGCGCCGATCCAAGAAAGTCAAAGTCACAGCCGTCCGTCGCCGAGGTGACGTGCTGATGATAAAGCCTTGTGTAGCCACGCGCGGGCACAGGGCTTGACACTGTCGCCTCGTCAGCGCGTTGGGCCAATGTCGCGGCGTCGAGCAGAAGGTCGATCCGTTTTTCCGATGCCGAGAGCCGGATCCGGTCCCCGTCGCGCACCAGCGACAGCGGGCCGCCCAAGGCCGCCTCGGGCGAGACATGCAGCACGATGGTGCCGAAGGCCGTCCCCGACATGCGTGCGTCCGAGATGCGGACCATGTCCTTCACCCCGGCCTGAGCCAGTTTCTTCGGGATCGGCAGATAGCCCGCCTCGGGCATGCCGCTGGGGCTTTTGGGGCCTGCGTTCTGCAGGACCAGGATGTCGTCTGCGGTCACGTCCAGATCGGGATCGTCGATCCGGTTGGCAAGATCTTCAAGCGAGGTGAATACCACCGCCCGGCCTTCGTGCTCCAGCAGCGCCTCGGTCGCCGCCGCCCGTTTCAGGATGGCGCCGTCAGGGGCAAGGCTGCCGCGCAGGGCGATCAGGCCGCCGACTGGAGAAATCGGGCTGGTGGCCTCGCGGATCACGGCGCGGTCGATGGGGTCTGCCAGGGGCTGGCTGAGGCGGTCGGCCAGGGTCTGGCCAGTGATCAAGCAGGTGCCGGTTTCCAGTTGCGGTGCGATTTCACGCAGGACGCCCTCCAGACCTCCGGCATAGTGGAAATCTTCCATATAGCCTGCGCCGACCGGTTTCAGGTCGACCAGCACCGGCGTCTCGTCCGACAGGCGGTTGAACGCGTCGAGGTCCAGTTTCATCCCGATCCGTCCGGCCACGGCAGCCATGTGGATCACGGCATTGGTCGACCCCGACACCGCCAGCAGCACGCGCTGAGCATTGCGGATCGCGGCCGGCGTGACGACCTCGGTCGGCCGAGGCCCGCCCGTCAGCGCCATATGAGCGGCAAGCGCCCCCGTCTCTTCGCAGTTCCGCAGCCGGTCGGCATGGACCGCTGGAATGGCGGCGGAACCCGGCAGCATCATCCCGATCGTCTCGGCCATCAGCGCCATGGTCGAGGCCGTGCCCATCACCGCACAGGTGCCCGCGGTGACGGCCAGCCGCCCCTCGACCTGGTCGATCTCGTCCGCAGAGACCTTGCTCGCGCGGAAGTTGCCCCAGAAGCGGCGGCAGTCGGTGCAGGCGCCCAAGCGTTCGCCCCGGTGGCGTCCGGTCATCATCGGCCCGGCGACCACCATCGCGGCGGGCTTGTCGGCTGAAATCGCGCCCATCAGCATCGCGGGCACGGTCTTGTCGCAACCGCCCATCAGCACGACCGCATCCATCGGCTGGGCGCGGATCATCTCTTCCACGGCCATGGCCATCAGGTTGCGGTAGACCAGCGAGGTCGGCGACAGGAAAACCTCGCCAAGGCTGATGACCGGGAAGGTGACCGGCAGGGCGCCCGCAGCCAGCACGCCGCGCTTTACGGCCTCGATCATCTCGGGGAAGTGGCGGTGGCAGTTGTTGAAGCCCGACTCGGAGGTGCAGATGCCGACGATGGGCTTGTCCAGCGCCGCCCCGGTATAGCCCATCGACTTGGCAAAGGACCGGCGCAGGTAGCGGGCGAAGTCGCGGTCGCCGTAGTTGGTCAGCCCGTTCTCAAGGCCCTTGGGTTTGGTCATGGTCCGGTCCTTTCAGGCAAGGCTCAGGCGGTGGCGGGTGTATTTCGGAGTCAGATAGTCGAGGATCCCCAAGCTGCCCCCCTCGCGCCCGAAGCCGGATTGCTTGGTGCCGCCGAAGGGGGCTTCGGCGGTGGCCAGGAGTGTTTCGTTGATGCCGACCATCCCCGCCTCAAGTGCCTCGGCGGTGCGGGCGGCAAGGGCAGCGTTTTCGGTGAAGACATAGGCAGCAAGGCCGAACTCGGTGGCGTTGGCGCGGGCGATCACGTCGTCGAAGTCGTCCCACGCAGCGATGGGGGCGACGGGGGCGAAGGGTTCCTCGCGCATGATCCGGGCGGTGTCGGGGACATCCGCCAGGACGGTGGGTTCCAGGAAGTGACCCCGGTTCAGGTGGGCCGGACGGCTGCCTCCGGCCAGGAGACGCGCGCCCTTGTCCCGGCCGTCGGCGATCAGGTCCAGCGCGGCGTTGACCGCGCGGGCGCGGATCATCGGGCCCATCGTCGTGGCCGGGTCCAGCCCGTCGCCGGGACGGATGGCTTGGGCGACTTCGGCAAAGGCCGCCTCGAAGGCCGGAAGGATCGAGCGGTGGACATAAAAGCGCGATGGCGAGATGCAGACCTGCCCGCAGTTGCGGAACTTGGTCCCGGCCAGCTTCCGCGCCGCAGCCACAGGATCAGTGTCGGCATGCACGATCACCGGCGCGTGGCCGCCCAGCTCCATCGTCACTTTCTTAACGTCATCCGCCGAGATCTGCAGCACTTGTTTGCCCACCGGCACCGACCCGGTCAGCGAGACTTTGCGGATGACTGGCGAGCGGATCAGCCGTTCCACCATCGGCACGGCGGGGCCGGTCAGGATCGACAGGACGCCTGCGGGCAGACCCGCAGCCACCAGCGCGTCGGCCAGCGCAAAGCAGCTGCCCGGGGCCTCGCTGGCGGGGCGGGCGATGACGCTGCATCCGGCGGCCAGCGCGGCGGCGATCTTGCGGGCGGGCAGGAGCATCGGGAAGTTCCAGGCCGACAGGGCCAGGCAGGGGCCGATGGGCTGATAGCTGACCGACAGGCGTTCGTGCGGGTTCCGGCCCGGAATGGTCTGGCCGTAGATCCGCTTGGCTTCCTCGCCCTGCCATTCGAACTGGTCGGCCGATGCCATCACCTCGGCCCGCGCCTCGGCCAGAGGCTTGCCGATTTCGGTCGACATCACGCGGGCCAGCGTATCGGCCCGGGCGCGCAAGTGGTCCGCCGCGCGCCGAAGGATCGTGGCGCGGTCCCAGGCGGGCGTGGCAGCCCAGGTCGGAAAGCTGTGCGTTGCGGCGGCAAGGGCTGCGTCCTGATCCGCCTCGGTCGCGACGGGGATCGTGCCGATCACCGCCTCGGTCACCGGGCTGTGCACCGGCATCGTCGCGCCGTCCGAGGCGGCGCGCCACCCGCCCGCAATGAAAAGCCCCTGTGCAGAATACATGTCGCGCTCCGTCAGATCAGGGTTTCGGCGTAGCGGGCCTGAACGGCCTGACACCAGTTGCCCACGTTCCACTGCCCGTAGGCCCCCATCCCGCCAGCCGGGACCGGGCCGAAGTAGACCGGGACATGCACAAGGCTCAGGCCCCGATGCGCCTGCGCTTGTGTCAAGGCGGCGGTCAGTTCGCCGGGCGAAGTGCCGCCGTCGAAGGCCTGAACACCTTTCACCGCGCGGGCGAGGGAGAGGTAGTCGACCTCCACCCCGTCATGGGTGCGCCAGTTCACGCCGTATTGCGCCTCTTGCAAGCTGGAGATCGCAGCCATCCGGCGGTTGTCGAACAGCAGGATCGTGCCGTGGACACCATGCGCCACCGCGTCGATCAGGACCTGAGGGTTCATCATGAAGGACCCGTCGCCGGTGAAGGCCACACCGTAGCGCCCCTTTTCCGCCAGCCCCTGCGACAGCAAGGCCGAGACGGCGAAGCCCATGTAGGAGGCGCCGCTTTCGGTGAAGGTCTGGAAGGGCGCGTCGTCCTGCACCAGCTGGAAGCCGTTGGCCTGTACGTCACCGGCATCGAAGAATTTCAGCACACCTGCCTGGCGACACCAGGAATCGGCAGCAGCGATGGCCTGCGGCTGCGTCATCACCGGGCGCGGCCAGAACGGGTCGGCCAATGTGGGACCAGCAGCCCGCTCCGCCCGGAATGCCAGCCATTCCCCCTTCTTTGCCGCCGCTGCCGCGAGCCAGCGGGCCTTCGCGGGGGTGGTCTCCATGCCCTCCAGGATGGCGGCCAACCGGTCTGCCACCACCGCCGCGTCTCCCGGCAGGGCCAGGGTCGCGTTGTAATGCTGCACGTCCACCGGGTCGGCGTTCAGGTTCACCACCTGCCGCACCTTCGGCCAGCCGATGCCGGAACAATCCGCCTGACAAACCGCGCGGCTGCCGATGACCACCAGAAGCTCGGCCTCCTCCATCGCCCAATTGCCGCTGATCGACCCCTTCGAGCCGCCGACATGCAGGTTCTGGGGATGGGCGTCGGGCATGACCCCAACCGATCCGGGCGACAGCACCACGGCCGCGCCCGAAGCTTCGGCCAGCCGTCGGACGGCATCAGCGGCATTGCGTGACCCGCCGCCCGCCTTGATCGCCACCCGCCCGGCCCCGGCAATCAACCGCGCCGCCTCGGTCAAGGCGCTGTCGTCGGCGGGGGCAAGGGTCGGGAATGACGGACGCTCTGGCAGGGCGTCCAGCCGCAGCGTGACCGGCGCTTCCTGGGTGTTCAGCGGCAGGTTCAGGTAAAAGGGCCCGGGCCGCCAGGGATGGAACACGGAAGATGCACCCTTCCGCAATCCATCGCGTAAGGAGCCCGGGCTGTGCAGCGTATAGGCAGCCCCCATCAGCGAGGTGATCTGGGAAAAGACCCCCTGTGCCGGTTTCGGCACTTGCTGCATGTTGTAGCCTTCGCCGTGCGTCGTCTCGTCGCCGTACAGGTGATAGACGCCGACCCCGTTCGAGCTTGCCGCCAGCGAGGCCGCCATCGCCTGCAAGGCACCCGGCCCGATCGAGGTGACGACCGTCGGGACCTCGCCGTAGACCCAGGACAGCGCGGTGGCGGCATGGGCCATTTCCACCTCGTTGCGGAACTGCCAGCAGCGCACCAAACCCGCCGCCTCATAGACCCGCAGCACGTCGGCCAGCGCGGTGGAGCCGTGGCCAAAGATCGCCAGATACTTGGTCACGCCCTGCCGCATCAGGCCAAGGACCAGCGCCTCGACCAGGGGCAGTGTGACGAGGCTTCCCCCGCCTTCCTCCGCCAGAAGGGCCTGCAAGCCGCCGGCCCGTGCCAGAAACCGCGCGCGGTCGGCGGGGGTGGCAAGGTCGGCAAAGCGATTGGGTGCAGCCTGCATGTCCCGCCTCACCGTCAGCCGTCCAGCCGGATCGTCCGGCCTTCGCGGGCGGACTGTTCGGCGGCCAAGGCAAAACGCAGGACCTGCCGCCCCTCGGCGGCGGTCAGGACCGGGGCACCCCCGGTCTTCAGGGCGTTGATGTAGTGGCGGGTGGACTGGATGAAGCTGTGTTCCCAGCCGTTCGGCACGTCATAGGTGGTCAGTGCCCCGTCGCGATAGAGGGTCACCGGAGGCGTCGCCCCCAGCCGCCCGTGCCCGCCGTTGATGAAGATCACCCCTGCGGTGCCGGTGATTTCCACCCGGTCGTCCTGGGCATAGTGCTGGGTCATCAGCTCCATTTCGGGCGAATAGACGATCTCCAGGTTGCCGACCCGGTTGCCGGGGAAACGGAACGACACCATGGACTGCGCGTCGAAACGGATGCCGCCGGGCCCTTCGCAATCGCCGATGAAGGCGTGGACCTCTTCGGGGTTGCCCATGAAATGCCAGGCTAGCGCGAACTTGTGGTGGCCGTCGTCAAAGACCAGCGGCCCGCCGCCAGCGTGGCCCTTCTCCTGCCGCCAGGCGTTGGCGGCGGCGGGCACGTCCCAGGCGGTGGCGCTGCGGGCGGGGTTCGACTTAATGCGGATCGACAAGGGCGTGCCGATGGCGCCTGCGTCGATCAGCGCGCGGGCCTTCATCACCGGGGGGTAGAAGATGAAGTTCTCGAAGATCTTCACCGGGCGGTCATGCGCCTCTGCCGCCGCGACCAGCTGGTCGGCTTCGTCCAGGTTCAGGCACATCGGCTTTTGCAGGCTTATGATCTTGCCCGCCGCCATGGCCTTGAGCGCCACGGGCAGGTGCAGGTGGTGCGGCAGGAGGATTTCCACGAGGTCAAGGTCGGGACGGGCGAGGAAGGCGTCAATGTCGTCGTCAATCGCCACCTCGGGGATGCACCAGGCCGCCGCCTTCGCCCGGGCCTGGGCCGTGTCGCGGTCGCAGAGCGCGACTATCCGCGCGTCGGGGTTCTGCAGATATTCGATGGCGTGCAGGTCCGAGATCCGGCCCGTGCCGATCAGTCCGACACGCAGCGGCGAGGTGGTCATTGGGGTGGTTCCTTCTGCAAGCCGCCCTCTCCGGCGGCGGCCACGATGCGGCCAAGTTCGTGCAAGCGGGCGTCGGTGACCCGGACCGAGGGGCCCGAGACGCCAATGGCGGCGATCATCGCCCCGTCTGCGTCATAGATCGGCCGGGCAACACAGCGGATGCCCGGGGCGAATTCCTCGTCGTCGATCGAATAGCCCCGGGCGCGCGTCCGTTCGAGCTCTTCGGTCAGCGCCCGTCGGGTGGTCAGCGTGCGGGGCGTGAAGGCCGGTTGCTCCTCGGGCAATTGCGCCGCCCCGAAGCTCAGGAAGGCCTTGCCCAAAGCCGTGCAATGCAAAGGCGACAGCGCGCCGATCGGGTGATCCACCTTCAGCGGCAGGGGGCTGTCGACCTTGTCGATATACCAGACCCGCGGGCCGACCAGCACCGCCAGGTGGGCGCATTCGCCGGTCTCGGCCACCAGCGCCTCCAGCGTGGCGCGCCACGCTTCCTTGACGGCGACGATCTCTTCCAGGGTGTGTTCAGTCCGCGCGCGGGCCGCCAGCTTGTCACTGGGCCGATAGCGGCGGCTGTCATCCTGGACCGCATAGCCCATCGCCACCAGTGTCTTGAGCAGATGCGCCGCGTTCGACTTGTCGACCCCCAGCGCCTCGGCCACGTCGGTCAGCCGGACGGGGCCGGGCTGGGCGGACATGTAGGTCAGGGCCTCAAGGCCGCGGGACAGGGATTGCAGCAGGCGCATGGGGCGGGCTCCGATCGGGTGGGGCTGAATTTGCGCTATGCTAAACTGATAGTTTGACATAGCGCAACTTTCCTCTGCTTCGCATTCCCGTTACCGCTATTTCTCGCATTCTGGCGTGCTATGCAACACTTTTTGTTGACATGGCGGCAATTCTTCGCAATCAACGGAGCAGACGGCGGAATAAAGTGCCGCATATGACAACTTCTTGGGAGGAAGAGATGACAGAGATCAGTCGGCGCGGCGTGTTGATGGGGTCGCTGGCGATCCCGATGCTGGGCATGGGCCGCATGGCCTGGGCGCAGTCGGGCGAGGTGACGATCAGCCACTATTTCACCGGCGAACTGGGCCTGAAGGCCTTCAACGAGCAGGTGGCGAAGTTCACCGAGGCGACCGGAATCGCCATGAAGGAAAGCCCGGTCGGGCACGAGGACTTCAAGACCGACATCCTGGTCCGCGCTGCAGGCAACAGCCTGCCCGACGTGTTCAGCTATTGGGCCGGGGCGCGGGTGCAGTTCATCGTCGATTCGAACGCCCTGCATCCGATTGACGAGATGTGGGCCGCGAACGGCCTTGACGCGGTGATCGCCAAGCCCGTGGCCGACAGCGCCACGCTGTACAACGGCAAGCGTTATCTGGTGCCGTTCAACTATCACTACGCCGGCATGTTCTACAACGTGAAGGTCTTGGCCGACGCGGGCATGACCGCACCACCCGCGACCTGGGACGAGTTCCTCGCACTTTGCGAGACGCTGAAAGGCAAG
Organism: Pseudomonadota bacterium; assembly: GCA_963205235.1. GTDB lineage: Bacteria > Pseudomonadota > Alphaproteobacteria > Rhodobacterales > Rhodobacteraceae > Tabrizicola. The sequence continues at coordinate 22,020 of CAUJIP010000073.1, read as the reverse complement.
GGCATTGCCCCCATCACGCTTGGGTCCAAGAACCGCTGGCCGGCGCAGTTCTGGTTCGACTACTTGCTGCTCCGCACCGCCGGGCCGGACTACCGCGCCAAGCTGATGTCGGGCGAGGCGAAGTATTCCGACGCCGAGGTCGCGGCGGCGCTGGCGATGTGGAAGGACCTGTTCGACAAGGGCTACTTCGTCGAGAACGCCAATGCAGACGACTGGACCGATGCCTCGGACAAGGTGGCGCGCGGCGAGGCGGCGATGACGCTGATGGGCACCTGGATCACCGGCTACTGGAACGGCAACGGGCTGGTTCCCGGTCAGGACTACGACTTCTTCGAGTTCCCGAAGGTCACGGACGGCGTGCCGAACGCAGCCGTTGGCCCGGTCGATGGGTTGGTGATCGCCGCCAATGCCGCGAACGTGGCCGGGGCCGAGCAGTTCCTGTCCTTCATGGTCTCGGACGCGGGCGTTCAGGCGGCCTGGGCGAATGCCCAAGGTGCCTTGTCGGCCAACGTCAACGTGGACCCGGCCAGCTACAACGCGGTCATGCAGAAGGCCGCCGCGACCGTAGCCGCTGCTGAGGCCTTCGCCTTCAATTATGACCTCGCGACGCCGCCTCCGGTGGCGGAAGTGGGCTTGTCAATGTTCACCCGCTTCATCGACGACCCTTCGCAAGCCGAGGCCATCCTGGCACAGGTGGCGACGGACGCCGAGGCCGCGTTCAAGGAATGACGCATGCTCCGGGCCGCCCTGATCTTGGCGGCCCGGGCTGACCGCAGGACGCAGGACAGATGGAACAGCACAACCGCTTCTGGCGCATAGCGCTTCTGTCCCTGCCGCTGGCGGTGTTCGGGCTGTTCGTGGTCTGGCCGCTGTTCAGCTCGTTCTACTACAGCTTCACGAACTGGAACGGGTTCGATCCGGACTACAGCTTCGTCGGCTTCGACAACTTCGCCAAGATCGCCACCGACCGGCTGTTCCTGCAGGCCGCGATCAACACGACGATCTGGATGGTCGCGGCCATCGTGCTGCCCACGGCGCTTGGCCTGATGCTGGCGCTGCTGCTGGATTCCCGCGTGACCGGCGCGCGGGTGTTCAAAAGCATCTTCTACCTGCCGATCTGCCTGTCTGCGGTGATCGTCGGCCAGATCTGGACCTGGATCTACCAGCCGGACTGGGGCCTGCTGAACACGATCATCGCCCAGGTCTCGGGAGAAAAGTTCAAATATGCCTGGCTTGCCAAGCCGGACAGCGCGCTTTGGTCGGTGATCGTCGCCTGGTCCTGGCAACAGACGGGCCTGTCGATGGTGATCTACCTCGCGGGCCTGACCGCTATTCCCGGCGACCTTCTGGAGGTCTGCGAGATCGAAGGTGCCTCACCCTGGCAACGCTTCCGCCGGGTGGTGCTGCCGCTTCTGGCGCCGTCGACGGTGGTCGTCATCGCTCTGTCCGTCATCAACTCGCTGAAAGGGTTCGACATTCTTTACATCATGACCGGCGGCGGGCCGTTCAATTCGTCGGATACGCTGGCCATGCACATGTATAACGAAAGCTTCAAGAAATACCTGATGGGCTACGGTTCGGCGATCTCGGTGGTGCTGTTCCTGATCGCGCTGGCGATCATCGGGCTTTACTTCCGCCAGTTGCGCAAGGTGGACCGGATCTATGGCTGACACCTTGCCCGCCACCCGCTTCAACCCCTGGTCCGCGACGATCTTCACCGTACTCTGCGTGCTGGCGGTGCTGTTCCTTCTGCCCACGGTCGGGGTGCTCCTCTCCTCGATCAAGACCACGCGCGAGATTTCGATGGGAGAGCTCTGGTCGCTTCCCGCGAGCCTCTACCTTGGCAACTTCGCCGAGGTCCTGGGCAGCCCTGCCGTCCACCAATATTTCCTGAACACGCTGCTGGTCACTGTGCCCGCTACCGCTGTCTCGATCACGCTGGGTGCCCTTGCCGGCTATGTCTTCGCCAAACTGCCGTTCCGGGGCTCGAACGCCCTGTTCCTGGTGATCGTCGCGGGCATGTTCTTTCCGCCGCAGGTGATCCTGGTCCCGCTCTTCCGTCTTTTCAACGGCATGGGGCTGATCGACACGCTCTGGCCCGTGATCATCGTCCACTCCGCTTTGGGCATCCCGATCTGCGTCCTGATGATGCGCAACTTCTTCGCCACCGTCCCGAACGCGCTGCGCGAAGCCGCGATCATGGAGGGTGCCAGCGAATGGCAGGTGCTGACCCGCGTCGTCCTGCCCCTTTCGCTGCCCGCTTTGGCAGTGCTGGCCACGCTTCAGTTCACCTGGATCTGGAACGACTTCCTCTGGCCGCTGATCTTCACCCAGTCCGACGACAAGCGGACTATCATGATCGGCATCGTCAACCTCAAGGGCCAGTATTCCGTCGCCTGGGGCGTGCAGGGCGCGCTGTCGCTGGCCGCCAGCCTGCCCACGCTTCTTGTCTTTCTCTTCTTCCAGCGCTTCTTCATCAAAGGCATGACCATGGGCGCGGTCAAAGGATAACCCATGGCACAGCTTCAACTTTCCGATCTTCGCAAATCCTTCGGCACCGTTCAGGTGATCAAGGGTCTCAACCTCGACATCGCCGATGGCGAGTTCGTCGTCTTCGTCGGCCCCTCGGGCTGCGGCAAGTCCACCACGCTGCGGATGATTGCGGGGTTAGAGGACGCCACCGCCGGTGTCATCGCTCTGGACGGCCGCGACGTGACGCGCACCCGGCCCGCCGACCGCAGCATCGCGATGGTGTTCCAATCCTATGCCCTCTTTCCGCACATGACGGTCGCCGACAACATCGGCTTCGGCCTTCAACTTCGGAAGGAGGATCGCGCCACAATCACGAAGCGCGTCGCCGAGGTCGCCGAGACGCTGCAACTGACCCCGCTCCTAGCGCGCTACCCGCGCGAGTTGTCGGGCGGCCAGCGCCAGCGCGTCGCCATCGGTCGCGCCATCATCCGCAACCCCAAGGTCTTCCTGTTCGACGAACCGCTCTCCAACCTGGATGCCGCGCTTCGCGTCCAGATGCGGCTGGAGATCGCCCGCCTGCACCAACGCCTGGGGGCGACGATGGTCTATGTCACCCACGACCAGGTGGAGGCGATGACGCTGGCAGACCGCATCGTGGTCTTCAACGACGGCCGGATCGAACAGGTCGGCACCCCGATGGACCTGTACGAGCATCCCGCGAACCGCTTTGTGGCCGGGTTCATTGGCGCTCCGGCGATGAACTTCCTGCCGGTGCGCGTGACTGGCGGGCGGCTGGAGGTTCCCGGCACGGAACCGACCCCGGTTCCGCCCGGCAAGGAGGCGGCGACAGAACTGGGCGTGCGGCCCGAACATCTGGCCGTCCTGGCAAGTTCCACAGCGGATCTCGTCGGTGAGGTCGAACTGATCGAACGCCTTGGCGCTGAAACCTATGCCTATGTGCGTGTGCCGGGGCTGCCCTCGGACTTGACGATCAGACTTCCCGGCGAAACCGAGATTCGCCCGCGATCCAGTATTGGGCTGAAGATCGACTGGACGCGCGCGAAATGGTTCGATGCCAGCGGAAAGGTTCTCTGAACGCCTTCAACCATGGGCTTGGCTCGGCCCAAAGACGGGCTCGCAGCACCCAATCCTTGTGCGGATCGGGTCAAGTCCGGTTGGTACGCTGGCGAAACCCGGTCAGCATCCGCAACTGTCCGCTTATCGCCCGATGCCACGACCATGGACCGCGACCGATGCTGTCTCCTTGGTCGGCGTGACCAAAGAAGGGTGCCTTGTCGCTCTTAGAGAGGACCGACCTTCAGCCATGCCGCCGACCACCCCCTTCTGTGACGGTCGGCCCAAAGCTGACGCCGAACGGTCGAACGTCCAGAACAGCCGCTCCTGGCACCGCACCAAAAGGCCGCGCGCCAGCGAGGCAAGGTTCAAGACGACCTTGGACGATAGAACACCCGCTTCATGGCCTCGGTCGTCAGCAGATAGAGGACAACAATGACCCCACCCGCCGCCAGCATCCTTGGTTGCAGGGATGCAAGGCCGAAGGCCTCGGCAACGAGCGGCAGAAAAGGCAGCGCGACGCCAAGCACTGCGACCGTCAGTGTAGCGGCAAGCAACACCGGTCCGGGACGACTGGACCAGAAGGAACGGCGCGTCCGCAGGACCATGACAACGGCAAGCTCGGTCAGAAGCGAGACGACGAACCAGGTGGACTGGAATTCCATCCTGTCGGCCTGGAAGACGCGGACAAGGATGATGAAGGTCAGAAGATCGAAGGCGGTGCTGATCAGGCCGAAGACCACCATGTAACTGCGGATCACGGGGATGTTCCAGCGCGGGGCCCGCGCGACCGATTCCGGATCTACCCGGTCGCCGGCCACGGCAAGCGAGGGGATGTCGGACAGGAAGTTGTTCAAGAGGATCTGCGCGGCGGTCATCGGCAGAAACGGCAGGAACAGCGTGCCCGCGGCCATGCTGATCATGTTGCCGAAATTCGCGCTTGTCGTGATCTGGATGTATTTCAGCGTATTGGCAAAGGTCCGGCGGCCATCGACGATGCCCTGGCGCAGGATGTCCAGGTCCGGTGCCAGAAGCACGATGTCCGCGCTTTCGCGGGCCACGTCCACCGCATCCTCGACCGAGATGCCCACGTCGGCCTGCCGCAGGGCGGGCGCGTCGTTGATGCCGTCGCCTAGGTAGGCCACCGAATGGCCGCGCGTCTGCAGGGCGCGCACGATGCGTTCCTTCTGCTGGGGGTCGGCCTCGGCAAAAACGTTGCATTGTTCTGCCAGATGCCACAGCGCCTCGTCCCGGGTGGCCACCAGTTCGGCCCCGGTGATGACAACGGGCGTCAGTCCCACCGCGCGGGCGACATGCTCGGCGACATGCCGGTTGTCCCCGGTGATGATCTTGACCGAAATGCCCAGGTCCTGCAGCGCCTCCAGGGTCCGTTCGATCCCCGGTTTCAGCGGGTCGATGAACATCAGGAACCCCGCGAAGGTCATCCCCGCCTCGTCGGCCAGGTCATAGCGCGGTTTCGGCGGCAGGCGACGGGTGGCCATGCCCAGCACGCGCACGCCTTCGGCCCCCTTTTCCGCCACCACAGCGGCAAGCCGCGCCCGCTTGGCATCGTCCACCGGGACCGGCCCGTCGGGCGTATCGACGGTATCGCAACACGCCAGCACCGTGTCGAAGGCGCCCTTCGTCACCACCAGATGCTCCTGTTCCTCGGGCAGGTCGACAACGATGGTCAACCGCTTGCGGCGGAAGTCATAGGGGATCTCGTCCACCTTCGGCTGGACGGGCAGCGCCGTCCCGCGCGAAGTGGCGGCGGCGAGGATGGCCTGGTCCAGCGGGTTCTCGATCCCGGTCTCGAAATGCGCGTTGATCAGGGCCAGCCGGAAGACATCCTCAGACCGCTCTCCGGCCGGGTCGGTCGCTGCCGACAGCGCCATCTGCCCGCTGGTCAGCGTGCCGGTCTTGTCGGTACACAGGATATCGGCGGTCCCGAGGTTCTCGATCGCGGCCGAGCGGCGGACCAGCACGCCTTCCTTCGCCATCCGCCGCGCGCCAGCCGCCATCGTGACGCTGACGATGGCGGGTAGAAGTTCCGGCGTCAGGCCCACGGCCAGGGCCACGGCGAACAGGAGGCTGTCGATCACCGGACGGTCCAAGAGCAGGTTCGCGATCAGCACCAGGGTCACGATCACCATCATGACCCGCATCAGCAAGGCTCCGAACCGACGCAACCCGAGTTCGAAATCGGTCTCGGGGTCGCGCCCGCCCATTCGTTCGGCAATCGCCCCGTATTCCGTGGCGCGTCCGGTGCAGACGACCAGCATGCGCGCCGTGCCGCTGCGGACCGAGGTGCCCAGGAAGACCGCGTTGGTCCGCCCGGCCAGCGGCGCCCCCGCCGGGGACGGGTCCGGGCGCTTTTCCACCGGGAAGGATTCGCCGGTCAGTGCGGCCTGGCTGACCAGGAAATCCCGGGCTTCGATCACCACCCCATCGGCCGGGATCAGGTTGCCTGCGGCCAGGAGGACGATGTCGCCCGGCACCACCGTTTCGGCCGGGACCACCGTTGTCACCCCGCCGCGCAACAGGGTCACGGTCAGGGCCAGCCGGGCCTGAAGGGCCTGCACGGCGCGGGCGGCGCGGTATTCCTGCGTGAAGCTCAACAGCGTGCTGCTGGCCACGATGGCCAGGATGATGGCGGCCTCGGTCCATTCCCGGACGATCAGGGACACGAGCGCCGCCAGGATCAGGATCAGAACCAGCGGGCTTTCATACTGCCGCATCAGCAGCCCCGGCCAGCGAAACGCATCGTGCGCGGCGGTCAGGCCGGGCCCGACCTTGGCAAGCCGCCGGGCCGCCTCGGCCGCATCAAGCCCGACCGGCCCCGAGTTGAGGGCCGTCAGAAGCGTGGGCGCGGGTTGCGACCACCAGGCTTCCGGGACCTCAGCCATGGGGGTTCCGGTCCGTCCGGCGCAGAGGCGCGAAATCATCCGGTGTCAGGCTTTCGCGTTGCAAAAGCAGCGCAGCGCCGGCGTCGAGGTCGGCCCTGCGCGCGGCCAGGATCGCCTTGGCGCGGTCATAGGCCTCGGCCACCAGGGCGCGCACGGCAAGATCGACCTCGCGCAAGGTGGCTTCCGAGTAATCCCGTGACTGGCCCTGCAGGGGGCTGTCGCGCAGAAAGCGCAACTGCCGCTCTTCCAGGACGACATTGCCGATGGGGTCGGGCATTCCATAGCGCGTCACGCATTCCCGGGCGATGTCCGTCACCTTGGCCAGATCGTCGGACGCACCCGTCGAGACTTCGCCGAAGACGATGGACTCGGCGGCGCGACCGGCCAGCAGGACGACCATCCGGTCCTTCAGTTCGGAAAGGGTGATCAGGAAGCGATCCTCGGTCGGGCGCTGCATGGTGAAGCCAAGCGCCCCAACCGAGCGCGGGATGATCGTGACCTTCTGCACCGGGTCCATCCCGGGAATGGACGCGGCGGCAAGCGCGTGGCCCATTTCGTGATGCGCCACACGGGCGCGTTCGTCGGGGTTCATGATCCGGGTCTTGCGCTCGGCCCCCGCGACGATGCGTTCGACGGCTGCGGTGAAGTCTGCCGCCGAAACGCTGGCAGCCCCCCGGCGGGTGGCGACGATCGCCGCTTCGTTCACCAGGTTGGCAAGATCTGCCTTGGTAAAGCCCGTGGTCAGGCCCGCGATCTCGTCCAGTTGCAGGTCGGGGTCGGCCTTGATCTTGCGCATGTGGACGCGAAGGATCTGTTCGCGCCCGTTCTTGTCGGGGCGGTCCACCACGATCTGCCGGTCGAAGCGGCCCGCCCGCAGAAGGGCGGGATCAAGGATTTCAGGCCGGTTGGTCGCGGCCAGCAGCACGATGCCGACGGCGGGGTCGAATCCGTCCAATTCGGCCAGCAGTTGGTTCAGCGTCTGCTCTTTCTCGTCATTGCCGCCAAAGCCGGAAATGCCCGTGCGGGCGCGGCCGAGCGCGTCCAGCTCGTCGATGAAGATGATGCAGGGCGCGGCCTTGCGGGCCTGTTCGAACAGATCGCGGACCCGCGCGGCGCCGACGCCGACGAACATCTCGACGAATTCCGACCCCGAGATCGAGAAGAAGGGCACTTTCGCCTCACCCGCGATGGCGCGGGCCAGAAGCGTCTTGCCCGTGCCGGGGGGCCGACCAGCAGGATGCCCTTCGGGATGCGGGCACCCAGGCGGCCATAACGGTCGCGGTCGTTCAGGAAGGGCGTCGGCGCGGCCGACGAGGCGTCCGAAATCGCGGGCGATCGTATAAAAGCGGCTTTTCTCCTGAACGCGGCGGGCGATGCGCAGGCGCTGTTCCAAGGCGGGGTTGTCAGCGGCGCTTGCGCCAGCGGCCTCCAGCGCCTCTACCTCGCGCGCTGCGGCCCGGGGTTCGACCACCCGCGTGCTGCCGAAGACGACGATGGAATGCCGGATGCCATGCGCCTGAAGCAACGACTCGCATTTCTGGAAGTCCAACTGCAGCCGGATACCGCGAGCCGCGTCGCTGCCCAGAAAGTCGGTGTCCCGGTCCGCCTCGCGATATTCCGGGCTGTTCAGGATCGCAGCCACCAGCTCCGAGGACCTTGGATCGTCGTTGACCGGTTTCGGATCGGTCCAGGGCAAGGGCTGGTCCCTGCGGGTCGGATGTGCCGGATCGGGCTTTTCCGCCCTTGATCTAGGTTTGTGGGTCATCTCTTGCCCGAGCCTCCTGTTCAGCGGGCCGACGCGTCCGACCGCTGGCCGGTCGCACGAGCGCCAACCGGCCAAGCCGAAAGGTGGGTACCCACATTCGCCTGAAGGTGCCGCCACAGAGCGTCGACCATGTCCTTCACACGACCCGTCAACTCTTCGGCGCCAATTGAACCGGAGCGCTGCAGGGACCCAACGAGCGCTGGGAGAACGGCCCTGAAATCCTGCCGTTCCTTGGCAATTTCCTGTCCAGCATCATTGAGGGAAGTATCTTCCGGTGAGTTCTGATTGATCTTCGCCATCTGCGGATCTCCAAATTCACCTGTATTACCATGTTTATGATCAGGCTGCGGCGATTGACGTTGACCTGCGTCAACCGCATGCATGGGCATGATGCGTTTCTTCGCCCAAGCTCTTGACCGGACGCGGGAAGCGACGGGATTGCAATTGCGTGATGACCGGTTCCATTCCGGTACCCGTCTGTACTCTCCGGCCGATGTGGCCAACGATTTCCCCTCCGATTTCCTGCCGCTTCAGGTGCGACCCTTCGCCCTTCTGGGCAGTTTCGCACGGCTGAGGTCGAAAGAATGTTGAATGCGCATGTGACCCCCCTTAACTGCAGTACAAAAGTAGGGCAGCCGTTCCATGGACAGTCTGAACATTACCGCAGTGTCCAAGGCTTTCGACGGGCATGAAGTCCTGCATGGGATTGATCTTGCAGTCGGCGCTGGAGAGTTCTGGGCGCTCGTCGGGCCTTCGGGCTGTGGCAAGTCGGTGCTGCTCCGAATCATCGCCGGATTGCTGGCCCCGGACAGCGGGACGGTCCAGCTGGGCGGGCGGGATCTGACTGGAGTTCCCCCCTCGGCCCGCGATATTGCCATGGTGTTTCAAAGCTATGCGCTTTACCCGCATCTGTCGGTCGCGGGCAATCTTGGCATCGGGTTGCGGCAAGCCGGACAGTCGCGGACCGAGGCGCGCAGAGAGGTCGAGCGGGTTGCCGGAATTCTGGGGCTGACGCCGCTTCTGAACCGGTTGCCGCAAGAGCTTTCGGGTGGTGAACGGCAGCGGGTGGCGATTGGCCGGGCAATCTCGCGCAAGCCGAAGCTGTTTTTGTTTGACGAGCCGCTGTCGAACCTTGATGCCGCGCTGCGCGTCCACATGCGTATCGAGATGGCAGCCCTGCATCGCCGGTTGGGCACGACGACGATCTATGTCACGCATGATCAGGTCGAGGCGATGACGCTGGCCGACCATATCGTCGTGATGAACGAAGGCCGGATCGAACAAAGCGGACCGCCGATGGATGTCTACCACGATCCGGTGAATGTCTTCGTCGCGGGGTTCATCGGGTCGCCCAAGATGAACTTCCTGAAGTCGGCCTTGCTTGGCCGTCCGGGGCATGTCGTCGGGGCGCGACCCGAACACATCGGCCTTGGCCGAACGGCAGGCGAGGTACAGGGCTGGGTCGACCATGTCGAGACGCTGGGCAGCGAAACCAACCTGATCCTGCGGACAGACCATCTTGGGCCGGTGACGGTCCGGCTGTTCGGGCATCAGGAATTCTTGCCGGGCGAAGCTGTCTTCATGGACTTTGACCGCAAGCGCGAGCTTTACTTCGATGCCGAGGGCAAGCGCATCAGGTAATCGGGGAGACACGGGATGACCGGTGGGATCGCGGGGAAACAGGGCAGACGACCGGTCGGGTCGGGGGTGGCCGCGCTGGTTCTTGCCTTGATGGCCGGGACTGCCACCGCCGAAACCGAACCGGGCATCGTGACCTTTACCGTCGACAACGTGACGAAAGAGTTCTTCGTCCACACCATGCCCGCCTTCTTTGAACGCGACATTCCGGGCACCCTTTTTGGCCAGACCCAGCCGATCATGGAGGCATCGGGCGATCTGAGCTGGGACGATGTGCGCAGCCTTTCGGCGGATGGCTGGGAGTTCGGCGCGCATGGCTATACTCATGCCTATCCCCTTAGCCAGGCCAGCGACGAAGTTCTGGAAATGGAGCTTGGCGTCCCTGCCGCCCAGGCCTACCTGGAAACCGGAGAGTTTCCTGTCACCTTTGCCTCGCCAAACGGCGACTATGACGACCGGGTGCTGGACCGGGTGCGGTACTATTACAGGGCGCATTTCCGGGGTTGGGGCAACGAAGGGATCAACCGGTTCGACCAGACCGACCACTATCAGATCTACCGCGAGCAGGTGGCGAATACGAAATCGGTGGCCGATATCTGCGCCGAGATGGAACGGGCGGGGCGTGAGGGTTATTGGCTGGTCTATATCTGGCACCGGGTGGTTGATGTGCCGACCTATGAATACGAAAACTCGGTCGAACAGTTCAACGGGGTGCTGGACTGCGCTGACAGCCTGCGGGACGCGGGGGTGATCCGGCTGATGACGGCGCGTGACGCGCTGAAGGTCGTGCCGGATACGCCAAGATGACACAGGCAAAAGGCTTGTTCCGGCCCCTTGGAGGGCATAGGTCTTGATCAAGATACCGGCGTTTGGACCGGGACTTTCGGGCCGGGGTGGGCCTGTGGGGATGAGGACGGGGAAAGCGCAAAATAGCGCAAGCGGGGCTGGCAATGTGGGCTAGTCTGGTCTTGGGCGTGCTGGCGGTCGGGCTTTGGTCCCGGGTGCTGGTCAAGCGTTCGGGGGCAATGCTTGCGGCCCTGTGCGTGACGACCGAGTTCGCGCTTCTGGTCGCCTATGCAGCGATCGACCGGTTGACCGGATCGGGGATCGATGCCTCGGTCGTCTATCATCTGCAATCCGGTCTGGATGGCGCGGGGATCGGGGCATTCTCCGGCCTTGGCGCAGCGGCGGGCGTCGGGGTGCTGGCGGCGGTCGGGGCGGGAGTTCTTAGCTATCGGCTGATCCGGGCCACGCCTTTGGCCGGATATGCCTGGCTGCGGCTTCTCGGGGGAATTGCCCTGCTTGCCGGGGCGCTGGCGGTCAATCCGGCAGTGGGCGACCTGCGGCGGCTGGTGGAAAGCGGCCTGAGCCAGTCCGGGGCAAGTCTGGGGCCGGTGCCCGCAGGATTTGTGCCGGTCGAAAGCGCGGCATTCGCCGGGCCACGGCGAAATTTCGTGCTGCTGTACCTTGAGTCGATCGAGCGGAGCTATCTGGACGAAACCCGCTTTCCGGGGCTGATGCCGAACCTTCGGGCGCTGGAAGGCGAGGCTGTCAGCTTTACCGACCTGACCGAGGTGGAAGAGGCGGGCTGGACCATTGCGGGAATGGTGGCCAGCCAGTGCGGCATGCCGCTGATCGGATCGGGTGCGGGGTTCGACCGGTTTCTGCCGGGGGCCACCTGTCTTGGCGACCTTCTGGACGCCGAGGGCTATGATCTTGCCTATGTCGGCGGCGCGGATCTGGGCTTTGCGGGCAAGGGCACCTTCTACGACAGCCATCATTTCGATCTGGTCGAAGGGCGGACTCAGCTTGAGCCCCGGCTGACGGACCCGGCCTATGTCAACGAATGGGGTCTGTTCGATGACAGCCTTTATCCGCAGGCGATCCAGCGTCTTGACGCGCTGGCCAAGGGGGACGCGCCCTTCGGTCTGGTGATGCTGACGCTGGACACCCATCACCCCTTTGGCTTTCCGTCGCAAAGTTGCGCCGATCAGCCCTATGGCGATGGCACGAACCAGTTCCTGAACGCCGTCCACTGTGCCGACCGACTGGCAGCCGAGTTCATCCGGCATGTCCGGAGCGACCCTGCCTTCAAGGATACTGTGCTGGTCGTCGCCTCGGACCACCTTGCCATGCCGAACCTGGCCGAAGATCTTTTGAACGCAGGTCCACGCCGCAATCTTCTGATGGTCTTTGCCCCCGACCTGCCCCCGGCCCTGGTCGACAAGCCCGGCACGACACTGGATCTGGGACCGACACTGCTAAGCCTGATCGGGTCGCCGACCCCGGCGCTTGGCTTCGGGCGCGACCTTCTGGCCGATGCCGCAAGTCTGCGCGCAGCAGAACCGGGGCTGGAAGACCGGATCGCAGCCGGACGCGGCTATCTGGCGGCGATGTGGTCCTTTCCCAAGATCACCGGCGGGATCGCGGTGGATCAGGCGGCAGGCGAGGTCATTCTGGATTCCCGCCGGTTGAAATACCCGCTTCTCTTGCGGTTGAATGACGGGCTTGAGGTTACAGGCATCGACTTTGACCTGAACAGCGATCTGACGCTTGCCGAGATCGTCGCCACCCTGCCCCTTGACCAGAAGTTTCTGTGGCTGGACGCCTGCCAGAAGACCGAAATCTATGCCGCGGGCCCGGCCCCTGATGGGGCCGAGCTTTGTGCGCTTGTCGGCAGCCTTTCCAGCCCGGACCTGCGCCAGCTTGCCCTGTCTGAAGGTGCCCCCCTTTCCGCCGAAGCGGTTGCCGCGCCTTTTCAGCGCGAGATCGGGGGCTTGGCCTTTCAGGACACACTCTTGGCCGAGCTGACCCGCCGCCGCCAGTTCGCCACGTCGGACATCGTCTCGTACACCCCGCCGAACGGGCTGACCGGGTCGATCGCCGTCCGATCGGCTGGCTACATGAACGGCGAAAGCTGGGTGCTGAACCCTGAAACCGGCGAGAAGGTCAGCCTGATGCGGGGGCTGACCCTGCTGGGCCTGAACCCCGACGCGACCCCGGTCAAGCTTGGCCATGTCGACACCTGCGGCTATGGCGGACGGCAACCCGACAACGTGCCGCTGGTCACCGACTTTCAGGCGGCTATCGACGCCCATGCCCTTGGCTATGGCGCCTTTGCCATCGTCGCCCATAACAGCGTCGTCTGCTATGAGGTCGATCCGGGGCTAGAGCCGCTGTTTGCGGGCACGCGCCTGACGAAATGGCGCGATCTTTGGTATGAAGAGCCCTATGTCGCGCTGATTGCGGGCAACGGCGAAGTACAGGAATTCGTTGGCGAACGGCAGTCCGCGCTTGGGGTCGATCTGACCAACATCATGCGGCCCCTGCGCCGGGACGCGCAGCGCCAGCTTGCCTGGTTGCCGCGAATAGCCCATGCGGGCGGCGCCCTGGGGGACCAGACCTATACCAACTCGCTTGAGGCGCTGGAGGCCAATGCCGCCAGTTTCGATCTGATCGAGATCGACCTGAGCTGGACCTCGGACAGGCAGCTTGTCTGCCTGCACGACTGGGACGCCCCTTTCCTTGCGCTGGACGGCGTGGCCCCTGCCGGGCCCTTGCCGCTTGCCGATGTCATGTCCCGCGCGGCGACAAGCGCAGGCTTCACCCCCTGCACGCTGGAGACCCTGACGGCCTGGATGCGCGACCATACGAAGGTGCGGATCGTGCTGGACCTGAAGTCAGGCGCGCTGGATGCCTATGACTGGATCGGCAGGACCTATCCCGATCTGCGACCCCGCTTCGTGCCGCAGGTCTATCAGCCCGAAGAGTACCGGCCCGTCCGCGACATGGGCTTTCCGGATGTGATCTGGTCGATGTATCAGTATCAGGGTGACGCGGACGCCGTGCTGAAAGCCCTCGACCGGATGGATGTCCTGGGGCTGGCCATGCCGCCCGAACGGCTTGACGCGGGGCTTGCCCGGAAGGCCCGCGATGCCACCGGGGTGCTAAGCTGGGTGCATACGCTGAACACCGAGGCCGAGCTTGCCGCCGCGCTGCAGGCCGGGGCGGCCGAGATCTTCACCGATGATCTGAAGCCCGGCCCCGTCGCCCGGTTCGAGGCAACCTCGTCCGGATATGAATCGGGCGAAAGCAGCCTGCGCGGTGCCGTTGGTGATCCCCTGACCCTTGGCCGGGGCCTGAACCTGATCGCGCTTCTGCCAGGCCAACCGCCGGCCCTTCTGGCGGCATTCGACGGCTGCGCCGCCCTGGATAGCGGCATGCCACCCGATCCTCAGCCGTTCCACGCTGCACTGGTTCAGGCGCTGTCCGATGGCACGGCCTTGGCCCTGGTCGTGCATGACAGCGCGCTTTGCGACGGCACCGCGCTGGACCCGCTTTTTACGGGAACCCCGCTGACCAAAGCCCCGGCCATCGGCTTTCGCCAGCCCTACATCGGTCTGGTGCAGCCGGATGGGCGCCTGGTCGAGTTCACCGGGCCCGAGGGCACGCAATTGCGGCAAAGCCTGACGGTCGGGGTGACCCCATGATCGCCGTTGCCTGCCGTGCCGCGCTGATCCTCGCCCTTGCGGTGACGGGTGTCTGTGCCGAAACCGCGAAGGGGCTGGTCACGATCACTTTCGACGATGCCTCGCGGTCGCAATACGACTTTGGGCTTCGTCTGGCCAAGGCGCATGGGCTGGCGGGAACGCTGTTCGTGCCGACCGAGCTTGTAACCGAAAGCCTGACACCCGGCGGCTGGACGATGACCTGGGACGAGGTCCGCGATTTTCAGGCCGCAGGCTGGGAAATCGGCGCGCATGGCCGGACGCATATGCATCTGCCCGGCCTTGATCCGACAGCCCTGGCGGACGAGATCGAAGGCGCGGCGGCGGACATTCTGGCGCAAACGGGTGTGGCCCCGGTGTCGTTCTCGTCGCCCTTCGGCGATTTCACCGATGCGACGCTGGACCGGATCATGGGGGTCTATCAGGCGCATCTTTCCTGGAAGGGCCACGGCGGGCGTAACCCGCGTGCGGCCTTGGACCCGCGCCTTGTCGGGCGGCTGGAAGTGATCGAAAGCATGTCCTCGGCCGAAGTTTGCGGCGAGATGGTCGAAAGCGCCCGCGACGGGACCTGGCTGGTGCTGTTGTTCCACGGCATTACCGAAGGCGAGCCGTCGGATTACGAAGTCTCGGCCGCGAAGGCAGAGGCGATCTTCAGCTGCGCGGCCTTGCTGCAAGCGGGCGGGATCATAGAGGTCAGAACCGTGCGCGACGCACTGTCAGAGGTCGGGGGCACACCATGACCCCGATCCGCACCGCTTTGGGGCATGGACATCCGGGCGACAGGGTCGGCATGACCCGCCGTGCGGTGTTGCGGGGTGGGGCGGCGGCTGTTTCGGTCGGGGTGCTGGCTTTGCCTGTGGCGGCGCAGGCCTATGCAACGCAGGTTACGCTGCTGGTCGACGGGGTTGGCCCCGGCCTTGATCCGGCGATGCTGGAAGCGGTGATTGCGCCGTTCCTGTCGGCAGGCTTGCCGGTAACCTGTGTAGCCGATCTTCTTGCCCTGACGGGGGCGGCGGCAGATCAACCGCTTTGCGACCGTCTGGCGAGGCTGGCCTTGCGCGATCCGGGGCTGTTCGATCTGGCGCTGCTGATCGGCAAGTTGCCCCGGCCCGAGCGCTATTTCCAGCTGCGTCGGGCGGGTGAGTTGCGGCAGGCGGTCCTGGCGGCATTTGCCGCAGGTCCGGCGGCGCAACAGTCCTTTCCGGTGGTCACGCTGGTCGACCGGGGCGAGGATCCGAACATCGACCACACCGCCTTTCGCGGGGCGGGGTTCCGGGCTCATTTGCGGGCGGGCACTGGCCCCCTGTTGCAGAGCGTCGCAGGGCGGGGCGAGTTGGTCATGCAGGGCGGGCTTTGGACCAGGATGGACGCCCCTGATCTGGAGCAGCGCCTGTTCGCGGCTTTGAACCGGGGCGAGGATCTGCTTGTTTCGCTGTCGCTTGCCGGGATCGGGGCAGAGGGCCTGTCGGCCCTGCCTGCGCATGCGGCAAGGATCGCCTCGCATCTGGGGCAGGCCTTTTCGTCGGGCCGGATCCACATGGTCAGCCCCGCCCAGCTGCGGCTTTTCGCGGGTGAGGGCCTTCCCCTTGACGTGGCGCTGCTGGTCGAACCGGGGACGGGACCGGAGGAGGATGCAGCCGTGCTTGCCTTCCTTGGCGAATTGGCAAGTCAGGGCGTTCCCTTGACGGTGGCGGGGCGCGCGGACCATTTTGGCGCGTTGCCCGGAACCGTGCACTTCTGCGCCCCTTCGGCAAGGGACGGTGCGGTGCCCCTGCCGCTTCCCGATTGTCTGCGCGACAACGGGGGCGGCGTGGGTCCGTCGGGCCAGTCGGTCGCGGTGCATGTGGGACCGGCGGCAGTCTGGCCGCGTCAGGGCGTCGATCCCGATGGGCTTTTGCACCTGGCCCTGCGCCAGCTTCCGGACGGACCCGAGTCGGTTCTGGACCTCTCGCCGCTGGAAGATCACCTGGTCACAATCCGCCCGGCAGATGTGCTGCTACCGGTGCGCCGCGCGCAATTGATCCGCCGGTTTGTCGAGGCCGCCTTGTCCGGTCGCGCCTATTTTCACACCATTCCGGGGCTTGCGCGGCACCTGGTGGAAACCGAGCCGGTCCTTGCCCGGCTTTGGTCGGTGCGGCGGCGCGCGGTGACCGATCCCTTCCTGCCCCCGGCCCCCGACACGGACGAACGCGCCCGCCTGATCGGGGACGCAAGGCTTGCCTGGCGCTATGTCGACCGGTTCACCGATGCCAAGACCGGACTTTGCGCGGGCACGGTGCAGACCGGGCAAACGACGGTCATCAACCGCGAAGCGACGATGTGGGATCTGGCCAGCCAGTTGCATGGCATTCGCGTGGCCCATCAACTGGCCTTCATCGACAAGTCCGAGGCCAGCGACCGGGTCCTTCTATTGCTGCAGAACCTGCCGCTGGGCGATGTCGAAGGCCTGCACCTGCCGCCCGCCATGTTTCGCACCGACGACGGCAGCATAGTCGCGCCGGGTTTCGACGTTTGCGATGTGGGCCGGTTCCTTGTCGCGCTGCGGTCGGTCGTGACTGCGGGGCTGGTCGATTCCATCACGGCCGAGATGGTTCCCGCCGTCTGGGATCTGTCACAGGCTCTGCCCGAGGGGCGCCCGCACAGCCATCTGAAGGACAGCTGGACCGACACGACACTGTCGCATTGCACACCCTATATCCGGCGCGGGTTTGATCTTTGGGGCTATGGCCTGCTTTCTCCCTATGCCGGGCTGGAGGGGGGCACCAAGACCGACCGGCAAATCGCCCAGCTTTACGATGTTGCCCGGATCGGTCAGGTCGGGGTCGAACCCGCCCTGCTGGACCTGATCGAGCTTGGCCCGGACCCGTCTGCTGGTCTGATCGCCGATGTCCTGTTTGACGCGCAGCTTGACTGGTTCGAGACGACGGGGCAGCTGAAATGCGCGTCCGAAGCGCCACTGAACTTCTCTCCGTGGTTTTCCTATCAGGGTCTGCGCTTTGGCGCTTTGGGCGAGGCAGCTTGGGTCGTGCGCGGTCTGGGCGGGGCGGCTGAACATGACACGCCCGAGTTTCGCGCGAAGGCCGAACTTCTGAGCACCAAGTCCGCCTATCTTTGGTCCGCCCTGCGGTCGCATGCCTGGTGCAGCCAGCTTTTGCAGGTGATCCGCGAAAAGACCCGGATCGAGGGCCTGGGCTTTTCGGTGGGGGTATTCACCAGCACGATGCGGGCCATGCCGAACTATACCGACCTGAACACAAATGGCGTCATCCTGACGGCAATCGGCCATGCGCTGCGCTGACGCGAAACCTGGCGCACCCCGTGTCGCCGCCCGGTCCGGGGCAGTCTTAAGCTTGTCATCGGCAGCCCACCCAACACCCTGCATCCGCCTGCCAGATCCCGGAAAGAACCACCCCGCGTGAGCCAGATCCCCGAACAGGAACCAGACCACGTCTTCGAAGACCGCAGCGGCATTCGTGGCAAGGTGGTCGTCGTGCTGCTTGCCGTGCTGGCAATTGCCACCGTGCTTTGGCTTTGGGACCTTGGCCGCCGCCTGCTGATCGATGTGGCCCTGCCCGCGGTTGCGCCGGCAAGCGAAAGCACGGCGCGGCCGCAGGATGCCTTTGTCACCCTGCAATCAAACGCCTCCGAGCCTTGCAAGCGCGCGCCCCTCGCGGGTGCTGGGCGGAAGCGGCTGGTGCTGGGCTATCTTCCCACCGCTGACAGCACTGCATTGACGGGATTGCGCAGCCGCTGCGACCAGCTTGACCGCGTGCTTGCCGATGCCTTCCTGCTGGGCGCTCCGGACGGAACGGTGGTGCCACTTTGGGCCAAACGGAACTTGGCGCTGCAAGAGCTTGCCAACGAAATCGGCATGCCCGGCGGTTCGGCCCTGCCGGTAGCGCGGATCACGACGACCACCCGGACGGACGAGTTGGCCGCTCTGCTTTCGCCCGGTCCGGCGCTGGACGAGCTGGTCAGCCAGCTTGCGGCCCTGCTTCTGGAACAACCGCAACCAGAGCTTTGCCTTGATCTTGGCGCGCATCCGGACCTTGATCCCGCCGTTCTGCGCGAGGCTTTCTCCCGGCTGGCGCGGGCGACGACAAGCCCCGGACACGCCCCTCCGACGCTTTGCCTGATCGCGGGGCCCGAGGCCGGGTTCTGGCGCGATGCGGTTCTGGTCAGTCGGCTGGACATTGCCGTGGTCAAGGCGTTCCGCGAAACGGCTTCGCCTCTGGTGGCACCGACACCGCCGGATTGGGCGGACCCTGCCCTAAGCGACATCCGCGACCTGATCCCGGCGAAAAAGCTTGTCGTGGCCCTGGGCAGCTTTGGTCAAGCCTGGCAAAGCGGGAAAGGCCGAAGCCTGCGGATCAGCTATGGTGAGGCGCTGGCCCGCGCCCATCGCGCCGGGCTCGCGCCCTGGTTTGACCCCGCTTCCGGGGCCACACTGCTGCATTTCATCGGTACCGACCGACAGACCAATGACATCTGGCTTCTGGACGCGGCTTCGATGCACAACCAGCTTGCCACCCTGCCCCCCGACCAAGGCATAGCAATCTGGCCGCTTGGCTATGAAGATCCTGCCGTCTGGTCGCTTTTGCAGCCCGATGCCCTGGGTCGCCCCAATCACTCGGGCCTTTCGGGGCCGGTCGATCTTTCGGGTCAGGTCCTGTCCGAAACCGGCGGCCCGGCCCTTGGCGGAATTACCCCCGCCGTCATGGGCCAGCGCTGGGTGAAACTGGACCCGGCGGGAAAGTTCATTCAGGCCGAGGGCTATGCCACCCTGCCCCTGCCAAATCAGGCCGAGCGTCGCGGGGTCGAACAGACGGGCGGCCTTGTGCTGGCCTTTGACGGCCTGCCGTTGGACGAGGATGTCGATCTCCTGATCGCGACACTGGCCCAGCATCAGGTCACTGCCGCCTTCTTTGCCGATCTGCCGGTGCTGCTGGAACGCAGTCGTTCGGCGGAAAAGCTGGTCGCTGCCGGGCATCTGCTTGGCCTGCGGCAACTGCCGCCACTGCCGGATCGACCTGAATCCCGCATCACCGCGCAGATGGAGCTGAATTTCGTGCAGCTTTATCATGTGCAGCACTTCGGCACCCCGGCGCGGTTGATCCTGCTGCGCCCCGGCGCTGGGCCGCCAAAGTTCAGCCATGACGCCTTCCGTGCCGAGATCGCGCTTCTGGAGCTTGGGCTGATCTCGCTTCGGTCAAGTTTCGACGCCCCGTTCGGGGTGGTCGACACGCAGGATTTTGCCGACCGGATCGCGCGTGAAGGCGATTTCGACCAGACCCAGGTGATTGCCCTGGACCTGCGCTATGCGGGACATGACCAGATTGCCGCCCTGCCGGACCTTTTGACACGGCTTCTGACAGACGGATACCAGTTCCTGCCGCCCGCAGCTGCCACCCGAACAGAGGGGCCGCCCCCAACCACAACCGGCCTGCCGGACGAGCGTATCGGTGACAGCATCGCCTTTACCGTGGCGAACTTCCTTTTGAACGGGGTGATGGTCCTGTTCTTTGTGATGCTGGTGATTTCGGCGGCCTTCTCGCTGCTTTACATCGCGCTCTCGCTGATCCGGAGGCCCAATGGCGCGATCGACCCCGGCTTTACGCCGCCCGTCGCCGTCGTGATCCCAGCCTTCAACGAGGAGAAGGTCATCGCCGCCTGTGTCGCTTCGGTCCTGCAGTCGGACTACCCGGATTTCAACGTCTACATCGTCGATGACGGCTCGACCGACCGCACCGCAGAGGTGATCCGCGAACTGATCGCCACAAACCCCCGGTTGCATCTGCTGCACGAGGAAAACGCCGGGAAATGGCATGCCGCGAACTTGGCCCTGTCGGAAATAGACACGCCGATCTTCGTAGTAGCCGATGCGGATTCGATCTTCTTGCCCGATACGATCCGCTGGCTGGTCCAGCCCTTCAGGGACAAGAAGGTTGGTGCCGTCGCCGGATTGGTCGAGGTGGGCAACCGGGTGAACATCCTGACCGATTTCCAGCATCAGGAATACATGGTGACCCAGAACGTGCTGCGCCGGGCGCATGAATTCTTTGACGGAATTCTGGTCGTCCCCGGCGCGGTCGGGGCCTGGCGCACCAAGGCCGTGCGCGAAAGTGGCGGTTTCTCCGGCGAGACGATCACCGAGGACGCCGACCTGACCGTCGCTGTCCATCGCGCGGGCTATCGTGTCAAGTTCGAGGAACGCGCCCGGTCCATCACCGAAGCCCCGGTCACCGCCCGCGCCTTTCTGCGGCAAAGGCTGCGCTGGCAGCTTGGCATGCTTCAGGTCAGCTGGAAGCACCTTGGCGTGGTGGCCTCGGGCCGACCAGTCGGCTTTTCCGTCGTCGATTCAGTCTGGTTCGGCCCGGTGTCGTTGCTGCTGGCGCTGCTGGATGACATCCTGCTTGTTTCGGTTCTGGGCGCCGCGATCTATTCGATCATCCTGCGCGAGGCCCTGCCCGGCGGGGCGTTGCCGATCCTTCTGTTCACCAGCTATTTCATCATGACCGGGATCGAGGTCCTGCGCACCCTGACCGCCTTCTGGTTCGAGCGCCGCTTTGAATGGAAGACGCTGCTCTTGATCCCGCTTCTGCGCTTTGGCTATCGGCAACTGCTGTATATCACCGCCATCCGCGGGATGTTCCGCGCCCTGACCGGGCATCCGACCGGGTGGTACAAGATCGACCGGATCGGCACCCGACTGCAGGCGGGACGGCGCAAATCCTCTGAATGAACCGATCAGTACCCGTCCGGTCCAGTCTCGGCGTCAGCGGGCTTTACGCCGAAGGGCACTTCGACCTTGGCCATGCGGATCATGTAGGTTGAAACCGGCATGCCATAGGGGTCGCGGGTGTCGATCTTGCCGTCCGAGTCGATGAAGGCCTGCAGGGAATAGGTTCCCATGAGATGCGAAGCCGCCAGCATGCCGCTGGGCGTCAGTTCGACACCGCCAACTTCGGTCCAGGCGTGCTGATCAAGGTTCTCGGCCTCGATATAGTGCCACATCAACTTGACCCAGGCCTCAGCGGCCTTGTCCTGTGCCGACTCGCTGGCCAGAAACTCCTTGGCCGAATCGATGCCGTTCTTGCCCTTCCAGCCCCCCGAATAATTGTTGTCATAGGGGTCGCTGTCCTGGCGGACATAGCCAAGGTCGACCAGCGCCGCTTCGCCAAACTGGTAGGCCCCCAGAAAATTCAGCGTGTTCACCGATTGATAGTCGCCGCCGGATTCCATCATCCGCAGGGCGACAAGAAACGCATTCAACGATTGCACAGTCTTCCCTCCTTCGCCCATCGCATCTGGCGGGCGGCTGATCGCTTGCGAAGCAGCGACTGTATTTCAGTCCGACACCGGCGGTCGAACCCATATTGCGTCCGCAACTATGACGCGATTTTCGTTCATTTCATGCCCGCTTTGCGGCACGATGGTCGCAAATGGCAACGAGTTTCCGGAAATCTTGCGCGGAAACCGCTCAAGCAACCCTTGGCACCGATAGGCGATGCCCGGCTTTCAGGCAAACCAGGGATTTCGCCTCGGCGTCAGTCTGCCGATGTCAGATCGCCGCATCCGACGGTCGCAACAGTTTGGCAGGACAACTGCCGATTGTTCAGTCAACCGACAAAAAGGGATGGAGCGAGCCGCGCCTGTC
>CAUJIP010000072.1 GCA_963205235.1 Pseudomonadota bacterium | reverse complement strand
GGCAGGAAATCGCCTTCTTTCAGGACCTGATAGCGCAGGTCGATGCTGCGGTCGGTTTCCTTGTCACCACCGGGGATCACCGCGTCCCAGTCGCGCCAGGTATTGAACCGGAACGAAGCAGACACCCGTTCGGAAAACTGGAACGAGAACGTCGCCCTGGTCATCGGGCCGATATTGGCCATGCTGAAGGAAAAGGTCGCGTCATTCTGGGCATCGCCTGACGGCATGTCGATCAGACCAGTCGCGCCGTTCAGATTGAACGACCGGGTCATGTCGGCCAAAGCGGGGCCAGCCAAAAGGCCAGCACCAAGGGTCGTTGAGACCGCAAGGAGGGCAAGCAGGGAACGAGACGATGGCAGCATGATGTACAGACCCAAAATGTGTCCACAGTCTATGCGAAGATAACAGCTCAAGGGCAAGTAGTATCCGCCCGTTGCCTGTGCATAAGCCCGAGACTATGGCGTTTCTGCACCGGTCAACGCGATGTTGCCGCAGTCACGCTGTGTCTTCTTCCAGTTTCAGGCGCAATTCACGCAAGACGGGTAGCACCGCCCTTACACGGTCAACGCCCAAAGCCTGCGCCACTTCTGCGATCAGTGGAACGACCGCCGCAACGGCAGAATCACGGGCCGCCCTGCCCGAAGGACTTATCGCCACGAACTTCTGCCGGGCGTCCTCCCAATCCGGCCGAATGTGGATGTGCCCGGCCCACTCCAGCCGCGCAAGCGTGTTGGTCATCGCCCCCCGCGTCACATGAAATGCTTTGGCCAGTTGCGCCGGAGTCCGTTCCTCTCCAAGCCGCGCCAGGTGGTTCAGGACCGAGAAATGCGACAGCTCCATTCCCTTGGGCAGGATCTTCGAAATCCGGTTCCGGGCCAACTGATCGGCCATGAACAATTCGCCGAACAGCGCGACCGCCAAATCGTCGTTGCGATCCGCGGTCATGGCCCGTCAAACTCGCGGTCGTGGCGCAGCGAGGGCACGCGATGCCGCGCCTCGTTGACCCGGGCTAGGTCGATTTCAACAATCGTCACGCCGGGTTCGGTCCCGCCATCCGCGATGACTTCACCCCATGGGGCCACAGCCAGCGAATGCCCATGGGTACGACGCCCTTTGCCGCCTTGTTCCGGATGAAAGCCAGTCTGCGCCGGGGCAAGGACGAAACAGCCGGTCTCGATTGCCCTTGCGCGCAACAGAACCTCCCAATGCGCGGCCCCGGTGATGTGATTGAACGCGGCGGGCACCGTCAGGATTTGCGCCCCACCTTGTGCCAAGCGGCGGTACAGTGCCGGAAACCGCAGATCATAGCAGACCGTCATCCCGATCTTGCCCAGCGGTGTTTCCGCAAGCACGGCCTTGTCGCCGGGCCGATAGCCTTCGCTCTCGCGGTAAACCTCGGTCGCCGAAACGTTCACATCGAACATGTGAATCTTGTCATAGCGCGCAACGACGCTGCCATCCGGCCCGATCAGGAACGACCGGTTGGCAAACCGGCCATCGGCATCAGTGGTCACCAGCCCCAGCGAGCCGATCAAAAGCCAGACGCCCAGCGCCTTTGCCTCGGCTCGCAGGGCGGCCAGGGTCAAATCCTCGGCTTCACCGTGAAACGCCGCACGCTGATGCATCCGGCTTGAGGACAAACCGTTCGTCAGCTCTGGCGTCAGGATGAATTCTGCACCCTTCGCAGCCGCCTCGCGCACAAAACCCAGCGTCACCGGCAGATTGGCTGCCGGATCATCGCTGACCGAAAGCTGGACCAGCCCCGCGCGCATCACGCCGCCAAAAGCGGATCAAGCTTGCCCGCCTCATCCAATGCATAAAGGTCATCGCAGCCGCCGACATGGCTGTCCCCGATAAAGATCTGCGGGACAGTCCGGCGTCCGCCAGCACGATTGGTCATCGCAAGGCGCAGGTTGTGATCCTTGCTGACGTCGATTTCCTTGAAGGCAACTCCCTTCTTGGTCAAAAGCCGCTTGGCGGCCTGACAATAGCCGCAGGTAGGGGTGGTGTAGATTTCGACCGGTTTCATGACGCTCCTCGCTTTGCGCCATGACTATAGGGTTTCACCGGTCTTTCGCAACGCGCGCCAAGGACAGAACCGAAACCGATCGCGCCCCGGCGGCAACCAGTGCATCGGTTGCCGCGGCAAAGGTCGCGCCCGAAGTCATCACATCGTCAACCAGCAGAATATTGCGGTCACGGATCGCAGCCTCGCGGCGCGGCGGAACATGAAAGGCACCGATCAGATTGGCAAAGCGGCCGTCGCGAGTTTTGCCGTCCTGCGTGCCGGTCGGTCGCCGCCGGATCAGCGCATCTGGGCACTGCGCAAGCCCCGTCAGCCCCGCAACCGCCTTGGACAGCAGCGCCGCCTGATTGTACTTGCGCCGAAACAGTCGTAACCAATGCAGCGGCACCGGCACCACCAGCATCCCCGGCGTCAGGATCGGTTGCACTACCTTTGCCATCCAGGTGCCGGCAGGTCGGGCAAGGTCCATCCGGTCGCCATGTTTCAGCGCCAGCACCAGATTTCGCGCGTTATCCCCGTAAAGCAGCGCCGACCGCCCCCTTTCCCAAGGTCGGGCAATCGTCAGGCAGTCGTCGCACAGCACACGTTCGGTCCGGTCTGCCCCCGGTAAAGGCGTGCCACATTGGTCGCAGACAAGGCCCGCGATGAAGGGTGTCGCCCGCCAACACTCGGCGCAAAGACCAAAATCCGACGTGACCGCCTCGCCACAACTGATGCATTGCGGCGGATACAGAAGGTGCAGCGCGGCTTGCATTCCCATTTCCGACCCCCCATCCTTCCGGCGATGACCACGCCCCCGATCCTTACCGACCTTTCGGCCCTTGACCGCCACCGCCACCGCGCCTCGGGCCTGCCCAGCCATGCGGCAGCGATGTTCCTGCACGGGCTTGCTGTCGATGTCCTTCATGAAAGACTGCTTGAGGTTAACAGAAGGTTTACGTCACCCGCCCTGATCACGGGTTTTCCAAAGATCTGGCACGGCCTTCAGCCCGATGCCGTGCAAACCTGCCCGACCGAGGTCCTGCCGCTTGCGCAAGGAACGCATGACCTTGTGATCCACGCGCTGTCACTGCACTGGGCAAACGACCCGCTTGGCCAGCTGATCCAGTGCCGCCGCGCGTTGAAACCTGACGGGCTTTTCCTTGCCGTCCTGTTCGGCGGCCAGACCTTGCAGGAACTCCGCGCCTCGTTGGCCGAGGCGGAAAGCCGTGTCACTGGCGGTCTGTCGCCCCGTGTCCTGCCCATGGCCGAAATCCGCGACCTTGGTGCTCTGATGCAGCGCGCCGGTTTTGCCTTGCCGGTCGCTGACAGCGTGACCCAGACCGTGCATTACGCCAATCTTCCCGCCCTGATGGCCGACCTGCGCGCGATGGGCGAAACCAGTGCCCTTGCCGCACGCCCCCGTCACTTTACCCGGCGCGCCATCCTGTCTCAGGCCGAGGCGATCTATCGCGCGAACTTCCCGGCACCCGAAGGCCGAATCACGGCAACCTTTGAAATGGTCTTCCTTACTGGCTGGGCCCCGCACGAAAGCCAGCAGCAACCTCTGCGCCCCGGCAGTGCCAAGGCGCGGCTTGCCGACGCGCTGCGCGTGCCCGAACAGCCGCTCAACAGTGATTGACCGGGCCGCACAAGGCGCTATGTCCGCACAGCCCCTCCCGGAATGGACCCATGTCTGACCTTACCCGCCCAGAACACGCCCCCGCCGACCATCCCAAGCTGCCAAAGCCCAAGGTCGGAGTCCTTCTTGCCAACCTTGGCACACCGGACGGCTATGACTACTGGCCGATGCGGCGCTATCTGTCCGAGTTTCTTTCCGACAAACGTGTGGTCGATTACCCAAGCTGGAAATGGCAACCGCTTCTGCAACTGATCATCCTGTCAAAGCGACCATTTTCGTCTGGACGGAACTACAAGCTGATCTGGGACCACGAAAAGAACGAAAGCCCGCTGCTTTCGATCACCAAGGCACAGACCGCCGCAATCGCCAAGACCATGGCCGATCAGCACGGGGCCGACGTCATGGTCGATTTCTGCATGCGCTATGGCAATCCCTCCACCGCGTCAAAAGTGCGCGCAATGGTCCAGGCCGGCTGCAACAAGATCCTGTTCTTCCCGCTTTACCCTCACTATGCCGGGGCGACATCAGCCACCGCGAACGACCAGTTCTTCCGCGCCCTGATGCAGGAAAAACGCCAGCCTGCCGTGCGCACCGTAGCCGAATACTTCGACCACCCCCTCTACATCGACGCCTTGGCGAAGTCGGTCGAAACCGCCTATGCCAAGCTTGACCATTTGCCTGATGTTCTGGTCGCCAGCTACCACGGCATGCCCAAGCGGTACCTCATGTCAGGCGACCCCTACCATTGCCAATGTCAAAAGACCTCGCGCCTCTTGCGTGAACGGCTGGGTTGGGAAAAGGGCAGAATCGACACCACCTTCCAGTCGGTCTTCGGTCCCGAAGAATGGCTGAAGCCCTACACAGTGGAACATGTCGCGGAACTTGCCAGACAGGGAAAGAAGCGCATCGCCGTCATCGCCCCCGCCTTCAGCGCCGACTGCATCGAAACGCTTGAGGAAATTCAGGGCGAGATTCAGGAAGCCTTCCTTCACGCAGGCGGCGAAAGCTTTTCCTACATCCCCTGCCTGAACGATGATGCCGCCCATATCGCGGCGCTTTCTGCCGTCATTGATGAAAACCTGGCCGGTTGGCTGCCACAGCGGAGATGACCTGATGATCGACCTTTCCTCATTCATCGGCCTGGCCGGAATGGATCTTGGCCCGCTGCAGCCGAAACCGACCAGCGTCGAAGGCAACCAGATGGAAGCCTCGGTCGCGCTGGCCAGCCATGACGGCGGCAAGGTGGAAGTCGGCCTTTGGGAATGCACACCGGGTCGCTTTACCGCCGACCGCAGCAAAAGCGCCGAGTTCTGCCATTTCATCTCGGGCCGGATCGAGATGACCCACGCCGACGGGACGAAGGTCACCCTCGGCCCCGGCGACGCCATCAACCTACCCTTGGGCTGGAAGGGCGAATGGCGGGTGATCGAACATGTTCGCAAGCTGTATGTGATCACTCATGCTTGAGGATTGACCATCGAGTTTCGGCAACTCTCGGATCCTGCGTGATCGGAAGGGCCCTTTTCACAAACCTGCAAGCAACCGCGTTCCTGCTGTAGGAAATACGCGAGTTTCGACAGGCATTTAGTTCCTTTTTCGGACCGGGGGTCGGCAAGCTACTGCTGTATTCCTGCATCAGGTGAACAGTTTCACCCCCACATTGGATTGCATAAACCTCAGTTTATTTCGGCTTACGGAAGCACACGATATCGTGAAACGTAAGGTCGATCATTGTCCAACGCATCCCTACGGTTGATTCGCGGGGTGGTTCTGATCGCTGCAGATTAGGTTGCTAGGGTCAGGACCCATTGATCATCTGCTCGCGGCGTGATTCAGCCTCCTCAAGGAGACTGAAGAATGAGCAACCTTTTCTGGCTGAACGACGCGCAGATGGCCCGGCTCGAGCCGTTCTTTCCCAAGAGTCATGGC
>CAUJIP010000071.1 GCA_963205235.1 Pseudomonadota bacterium | reverse complement strand
GATCGAGGCGGCGCTTGATCAGGCGCTGAAGACGATGCGCGTTAAGGATGCCGCAACTTTTGTGTCGCAAACTTTGGGCGTGTCGCGCAAAATTGCGTACCAGATCGCGCTTTCCCGACCCAAGGATTAGGTCCGATGCCCTTCGATTTCGCCCCTTCGGCAGTTCGCACCCGCAAATCTGCGCGGGGCCTGCAGAATTACCATGCGGGCCATGCCGCCGAAGGCGCCGTCGCGCGGCACTATGAAGACCGGGGAATTGCGATTTGCGCGCAGAACTGGCGCGGGATCACCGGCGAAATCGATCTGATCGGTCGGCAAGGTGATGAAGTGATCTTTGTCGAAGTCAAGCAAAGCCGGACCCATGACCTTGCCGCTTCGCATCTGTCGCAGGGCCAGATCGGTCGGATTTTCGCGACGGTCGATGAATTTCTGGCCGGGGAACCCAAGGGGCTTTTGACCGATGTCCGCATCGATCTGGCGCTGGTCGATGGGATGGGCCGGATTGACGTGATCGAAAACGCCTTCGCGGGCTGAATTGCATCTTCCTGCGGCTTCGGTCATCACTCTACCGAAACCCCGGTGGAGCGTATCATGGCCCTGAAAGTTGCCCTGCAGATGGACCCGATCGGATCCGTCAACATCAACGGCGATTCGACCTTTCGCATCGCGCTTGAGGCGCAGGAGCGCGGGCATTCGCTGTTTTTCTATACGCCCGACCGATTGGCCTATGTTGAAGGCCGGGTCTTGGCGCGGGGTTGGCCGATCGAGGTCCGGCGTGAGCTTGGCAACCATGTGACCTATGGCGAGGAAACCGAGGTTGACCTTGGCACCTATGACGTCGTCTGGCTGCGGCAGGACCCGCCGTTCGACATGGGTTATATCACCACGACGCATCTGTTGGAGATGATCCACCCGAAGACGCTGGTGGTGAACGATCCGTTCTGGGTGCGAAACTGCCCGGAAAAGCTGTTGGTGCTGCGCTTTCCGACCCTGACGCCGCCCACAGCAATCGCCCGCGATCTGGCGACGATCCGGGCATTCAAGGCGCGGCATGGCGATATCATCCTGAAGCCATTGTATGGCAACGGCGGGGCGGGTGTGTTCCGGCTGGACCCGAATGACCGCAACCTGTCTTCGCTGCACGAGTTGTTCATGGGCATCAACCGCGAGCCCTTGATCGTGCAGAAATTCCTGCCGGACGTCTCCAAGGGCGACAAGCGGGTGATCCTGGTCGATGGCGAGCCGGTCGGTGCCATCAACCGGGTGCCGCAGGCGGGCGAGACGCGGTCGAACATGCACGCGGGCGGGCGGCCCGAAAAGGTGGGCCTGACCGAGCGCGACCTGGAGATTTGCCGGACCATCGGCCCGGTCCTGAAGGAAAAGGGGCAGGTCTTTGTCGGGATCGATGTGATCGGCGACTGGCTGACCGAGATCAACGTGACCTCGCCCACCGGCATTCAAGAGCTGGAGCGGTTTGACGGCACCAATACCGCCAAGCGCATCTGGGAAGTGATCGAGGCGAAACGCGCCTAGCGTGCATCGGCGAGGATCGCCTCGGCCCCTTTCCAACCCAGCATCATCGCGGGCGCGTTGGTATTCCCGGCGATGATCGTCGGGAAGGCGCTGGCATCCACCACCCGCAACCCCGCGACGCCATGCACCCGCAGCCGGGCATCGACGACCGAGGTCGCGGCGTCCTTGCCCATCCGGCAGGTGCAGCTTGGGTGGTAAACGGTGCCCGAGCGTGACCGGAAGTCGTCGATAAGCGCTTCATCCGACTGGATTTTCGGCCCCGGGCGCAGTTCTTCCTTGATCAGCCGCGCCATGGCAGGTTGGGCCGCGATGTGACGCAGGAATTTCACCGCCTCAAGCATTTCCTGCACGTCATGGTCGGTTGAAAAGGCATTGGCGGTGATGACCGGATGGTCCTCCGCGCTGGCGGTCCGAAGCCGGATATTGCCACGACTGGTCGGGCGGCAGTTCGACAGGCCGATGGACATTCCCGACCAGGGGTCGGGAGTGAGCAGCGGTCGTTCGCCGTTGCGGGGAATAAGGGTGGAAAAAGCCTGAAAATACAGCTGCATATTGGGCCGATCCAACCCCGGCCTTGTGCGGAAGAAGCCGCCGGCATGGTTGATCGACTTGGCCAGCGGGCCGCCGCCGCCCAGGAAATACTGCATCCCGGCGCGCAGCTTGCCCCACCAGGGCCGCAGCTCGTCATTGTAGGTCGGGACCTTCATCGACCAGGTATAGTTGATGCCCTGATGGTCGCTGAGGTTCTGGCCGACATTCATGTTGCTTTGCAGGACCGGAATCCCGAGCCCATGCAGATCGGACCCCGGCCCGATTCCCGACAGCATCAGAAGCTGGGGAGAGTTGATCGAGCCACCCGACAGGATCACCTCGGCCCTGGCGCGCAAGACCTTTGTCACCCCGCCCTGCCGATATTCCACCCCGACCGCGCGGCCATCTTCGATGAGGACCCGCGTCACCAAAGCCCTTGTTGTAACGCGCAGATTTTCTCGCTTCATCGCGGGCCGCAAAAAGGCACGGGCGGCGGAATTGCGGCGGGCGCCCTTGATCGTCATCTGATAAATGCCAGCGCCCTCTTGCACGGCCCCGTTGAAATCGGGGTTCGTTGCCAGCCCCGCCTCGTTGCAAGCGGCAAGGTAATTCCCGACAAGGGGGTGCAGGCCGGACTTGTTGGCCGACACGAACAAGGGCCCGCCCTTTCCGCGCCAGTCATCAGCCCCGGCTTCGGTGTCTTCCATCGCCTTGTAGGCCTGCAGGCAGTCGTCCCAGCCCCAGCCCGGATTGTCGCGGCCCCAGTCTTCATAGTCCTGCCGCTGGCCCCGGATCCAGACCATCGCATTGATGCTTGACGACCCGCCCAGGATCTTGCCGCGCGGCCAGTGGTCGCGGTTGCCGTTCAGGCCCGGATCGGGTTCGGTCTGGTACATCCAGTTGACCGCCGGATCGTAGAACAATTTCCCATAACCGAGAGGCAGTTGGACATAGAAGCGCCGGTCGGTTCCCCCCGCTTCCAGCACCGTGACCTTGTGCTTGCCACTGGCCGAAAGCCGATCTGCCAGAACGGAACCGGCGCTGCCCGCGCCAACGATGATGTAATCGGTTTCGTCCATGTCGCCCTCCGGGATCGGGGTCACCCTAATCACAGGCGTCGCAGCGGACCAACCGATTTGCGACAGATTGTGTCGCAGCCAGAGCGGCCTTTCGTTCGACTTCGTCTTCCCGTCGCGGGCGTCCGGCGAGGAGTGACGAAGTCGCAGGCGGGCAGCCTGTCAGGCTTCAACCAGGAAAGTCGGCGCGTAGTCGACTGGAAAGTTCACCGACCGGGCGATGAAGCAGACCTCGTGGATGCGGTGATGGATCGCCTCGGCCTTGGCCAGATCGGTGCCCGGTTTCACCGTCACCTGTGGCCGCAAGGTCGCCTTGACGAACCGCCCCGCCCCTCCGCGTCCGACTTCGCCCACGCCAAGGGGCGCGTCGGAATAGGCAGTGACGACGATCCCCGCATCGCTGGCGTAGTGCAGATACCAGAGCATGTGGCAGGAGGAGAGGGCTGAGAGGAGCAGGTCCTCGGGGTTCATCTTCGATGGGTCACCGCCCAGAAGCGGGTCGTTCGAGCAGTGGACGGGTTCCTTCCCCGGAACCGCGATGTCCCAGGTCCGATCATAGGCCTTGTAATGCGCCGTCCCCTCGCCCCGGTTGCCGGTCCAGAGGATGCGGGTGGTGTAGTCGTGGTTGGGCATCGGACACTCCCTGCAGGGTGGGCAATCTGCCCACGTCAGGCGCGCGTGGGCGGATTGCCCACCCTACCGCCCCTTCCAGACCGGGTCACGCTTTTCGGCAAAGGCCTTCGCGCCTTCCAGCTGATCCTCGCTGGAATACAGCCGGTCGACCGTCGGCATCTGCCGTTTGGTGATCCGGTTGAGGGCGTCCTGAAAGCGCATGTTTTCGGCCTCGCGCACGACTTCCTTGATCGCGGCATAGACCAGCGGGGGGCCGGATTCCAGCAGCCGTGCCAGCTCCCAGGTCTTGGCCAAAAGGTCCTCGGGCGCGCAGATTTCCTTGACGATGCCCCAGCGGTGCGCCTCTTCGGCGTCGAACCAGCGGCCGGTCAGGAGGAGGTCCATCGCGACGTGATAGGGGATGCGTTTCGGCAGCTTGATCGAGGCCGCGTCCGCGACCGTACCCGACCGGATTTCGGGCAGGGCAAAGGTCGCGTTCGTCGAACACAGGATCAGGTCGGCGGACAGCGCGAACTCCAGCCCGCCACCGCAGCAGATGCCCTGAACGGCGGCGATGACCGGCTTGTTCAGGTTCGGTAGTTCCTGCAGGCCCGCAAAGCCGCCCACCCCATAGTCGCCATCGACCGCGTCGCCCTCGGCAGCCGCCTTCAGGTCCCAGCCGGGGCAAAAGAATTTCTCGCCCGCCGCGCGGATGATGCAGACCCTCAGGGAGTCATCATCGCGGAAGTCGCGGAACACCAGCCCCATCACCCGGCTGGTCTTCAGGCTGATCGCATTGGCCTTGGGCGCGTCCAGCGTCACCTCAAGAATGGCACCTTCACGGCGGGTCTTGATCGGGCCTTCTGTCCGCATTTCCATTCCCGGCATCACACTCTCCTGATCAATGCATCCACCGCGACGGCACCTTTTTCGCGCACGAGGACGGGGTTGATTTCGATTTCCTCAAGGCTCTCGTCGGCCAGCATCAGCTCGCCCAGCTTGACGGCGATTTCGGCCAGTGCTGCCATGTCGGCCTTGGGCCGCCCGCGATAGCCATCCAGCAGGGGCCAAAGCCGCAGGCGTTTCGCGGCCTCCAACACCTGTGCCTTGGTCGCGGGCAGGACCAGCGTCACCGTGTCGGCCAGAACTTCCGCCGTGACGCCCCCCATGCCCAGCGTCAGCGTGGCGCCATAGACGGGGTCGCGGCGCAGGCCCAAGAGGATTTCCCCGACCGCGCCGGTGATCATCTCCTCGACCAGATAGCCGGTTGCGCCCGGCATTTCCGCCTGACCCTCAAGGGTAGAAAGCCCCAGCCGCACGGCCCCGGCCTCGGTCTTGTGGGCAAAGCCAAGGCCTTTCAGCACGTAGGGTGCGCTAAAGCGCACCTTCGCCGCCACTTCGGCAATCGTCGCGCCTGTCTCTGCCCCCGGCACCGGAACGCCTGCCTTGGCCAGAAGCGCCTTGCCTTCCGCCTCGGTCAGCATCCGCGTCTCACGCGGGGGAAGGGCAGGAGCAGGCCGCCAGCCGGGAACGCCTGCCGGGGTCTGCGCCGCCTTGATCGCAGCCAGCGCGGTTTCAAGGCCCAGAAGCGCGCAGACGCCGTCTTCCATCATCGCCTGAACCCGGGTCTCGCCAAAGTTCTCCATCATCGAGGCGACGGGGAAGGCAATCTTGCCGGTCGCCTTCTGCGCGGCGGTAATGGCGGCGAAGGCAGGGTCATAGCCGGAGGGATCGCACCGGTCGGGGCGGGGCGAGTCGATGATGTAGATGCCGGCGTCATATGCGTCGAGCATGGCAGAGAAAACCTCGGTCGTCTTGGGCCCGTCACCCCAAATGAAGGTGTGGTAATCCAAGGGGTTGGAGATCGTCGGGATCTCGCCCAGCACGGCAAACAGCCGGTCATGTGTGGGCTGCGGCACTGGCGGGAAGTCGATGCCATACGGCGCTGCAAGGTCGGCGACCAGCCCCGCCTCGCCGCCCGAACAGGACAGCGAACAGATGCGGGTGCCGATCTGCGGCCCGTGGACGTGGAAGATCTTCAGCGTCTCGATCAGTTCGGAGGGCGTGTTGACCTCGGCCACCCCGATCTGCCGCAGGAACGCGCTGGAAGCCGCGCCCCCACCGGCCAGTGAGGCAGTATGGCTGGCCGCAGCGGTGCGCGAGAGTTCCGTCTTGCCCGACTTGATCGCGACCACGCCCTTGCCCATCGCACGGGCCTTTTCCGCCAGCGCGGCAAAGGCCGGGGCATCGTCGATGCCTTCGATGTAAAGCCCGACCGCCGTCACGCGCGGATCGTCCAGAAGCGCCCCGGTCAGTTCGGCCAGCCCCACCACGGCGGCATTACCCAGACAGGCGACATAGGCGACCGGCAGGCCGCGCTGCTGCATGCCCATGTTGATGACGATGTTCGAGGACTGGCTGACCAGCGCCACGCCCTTGTCGACGGGGATGCCGCCGTGCTGGTCGGGCCACAGTAGCGCGCCGTCAAGGTTGTTGATCACGCCATAGCAGTTCGGGCCAAGGATCGGCATGTCCGCTGCGGCGGCGACAAGCTTGTCTTGCAGGCCCGGTTCCCCGGCCTCGGTCCAGCCGGAAGCGAAACAGATCGCGCCCCCCGCACCCATGGCGTTCAGTTCGGCCACGACGTCGATGGTGGCAAAGCGGTTGACACCGATGAAAGTCGCGTCCGGGGCCGAGGGTAGGTCGGCAAGGCTGGGATAGGCCTTGAGGCCCCCGATTTCAGAGCGGGTCGGATGGACAGGCCAGACCTGACCCTTGAAACCCATCTTCTGGCACTGCTCAATGACATTGCGCGCCCAACCCGCGCCAAGGACGGCGATGGTCTTGGGGCGGAGGAGACGGTCAAGGCGGCTCATGCCCGGCCTCCCTTTGCGGCATCAATCCCGGGGCTCTGCCCCGGACCCCGGGATATTTGGGAACAGAAGATAGGCATTGGCATAGAAACGCCTCGCCCGGACATGCCGAACGAGGCGCCTTCTCCCGTTACGGTCATCGGCGTCCCCGCCTGTACCGTGATCCCATGATGACGATTCGAGGTTAACATTTCGTTGCTTCTTCTGTTTTCAAATATCCTCTGGGGGTCCGGGGGGCGAAGCGCCCCCGGTCCGACGGATCAACCCCCAACCGCCCGCAGCAACTCGCGGCTGATGATGTGGCGCTGGATTTCCGAGGTGCCTTCCCAGATCCGCTCTACCCGGCTGTCGCGCCAGATGCGTTCAAGCGGCAATTCGTCCATCAGGCCCATGCCGCCGTGGATCTGGATCGCCTCGTCGGCCACCATCGCCAGCACTTCGGTCGCCTTCAGCTTGGCCATCGACATGTCGGCCTCACTCACCGTACCCTGGTCATATTTCCACGCCGCCTCCCGCGTCAGGAGTTCCGCCGCTTTCAGCTCCATCGCCATGTCGGCCAGTTTGAAGCTGACGCCCTGGAACTTGCTGATCTGCTGGCCGAACTGCTTGCGCTCGGCGGCATAGCTGATCGCGTGGCCCAGCGCGCGTTCGGCGCGGCCAAGGCAGGTGGAGGCGACCTGCAGGCGCGTGGCCCCCAGCCACGAGTTGGCGACTTCAAAGCCCTTGTGGACCTCACCCAGCACATTCTCGGCGGGCACGCGGCAGTCGTCGAACTCCAGCACGGCGTTGGTGTAGCCCCGGTGCGAGACGTTGCGATAGCCTTCGCGGACGTTGAAGCCCGGCGTGCCCTTGTCGACGAAGAAGGCGGTGATCAGCTTTTTGGGGCCGCGCGGGGTCTGTTCCTCGCCGGATGCCATGAAGCAGATCGCAAAGCCCGCAAGGTCGGCGTGGCTGATGAAATGCTTGGTGCCGTTCAGCACCCAATCGCTGCCATCCTGCCGCGCGCTGGCCTTCATCCCGCGCAGGTCGGACCCGGCGCCCGGTTCGGTCATGGCAAGGCAATCCCAGGTCTCGCCCCTTATGCAGGGCATGAGGTAGCGCTCGCGCTGGTCCTTGTTCCCGGCCAGAAGGATGTTCGACGGCCGCGCCACGCAGGTCCAGTGCAGCGCATAGTTCGCCCGACCCAGTTCCTTTTCATACAAAAGCCAGGACAGGGTATCTAGACCAGCACCGCCGACCTCGACCGGCATGTTGGCGGCGTAAAGCCCTGCCGCCATCGCCTTCTGCTGGATTTCCCGGATCAGCTCCAGCGGCAGGACGCCCGTGCGTTCAACCTGTTGTTCATGCGGATAAAGCTCCGTCTCCACGAACGCGCGCGTCGTGTCGACGATCATCTGCTGTTCTTCGTTCAGCCCGAAATCCATACTGCCCTCACGGATCCACGTTGTAGGTCATGCCGTCCACCGCCAGCGCCTGGCCTGCGACCATGCGCGCGGCGTCCGACGCGAGATAGATTGCCATGTCGGCCACGTCTTCGGGGTCGGTCAGTCGTTTCATCGCCGTACCGGATGCGTAGCCTTGGCGAACCGCCTCTGCCGTCATGCCCTTGGCCTGCGCCTCGGCTTCGATCACCCGGTCGATCCTTGGCCCGTTCACCGAACCGGGGCAGATCGCATTGGCGCGGATGCCATGCGGCCCCAACTCCATCGCCACCGTCTTCATCAGCCCGATGACGCCCCATTTCGCCGCCACATAGGGCGCGCGGAACGGGGTGCCATAAAGACCGCTGGTCGAGGAGATGAAGGTGATCACCCCCTTGCCCCTGGGCTTCATCAGCCGGGCCGAGCCGCGTGCCAGCAGCATCGCGCCGTCAAGGTTGACGCCAAGGCATTGGTGCCAGCCTTCCAGCGGCATATCCTCGATCGCTGCGGTCGGGCCCTTGATCCCGGCATTGGCGATGGCCACGTCCAGCCCGCCCCAATCGGCGGCGAGTTCGGCGAACAGCAGCTCCATCGCGGCCTCGTTCGATGCATCGCACACCGAGCCCCTGATACCGGCGGGCAGGGCGGCGACCGCGCCCTGATCCACATCCGTCACCCAGACGTGGTCGCCAAGTGCTGCGAAGGCGCGGGCCATGACCAGCCCGATCCCGTTCGCCCCCGCCGTGATCAGGACGCGGCGGGTCACTTCTTCTGCCCCACCGCGCGACCGGCGCCTTCGGGCATAGGCAGACCGGCATGGGCCTTGGCGACGGCTTCCAGTTTCGCCCAGACCTGCGGGTCGGCGGGAACGGTCTTGCCGGCCTTCATGTCGACATGCAGGCACAGTTGTTCGACCGTGGCGACGCAGGTGTCGCCGACCATGATCCGCACAAAGCTGCGAAAGCGCTTTTCGTCGGCGGACAGGATCTGCATCTCGCCCCGGATCTGGTCGCCCAGTTTGGCTTCGTCCAGATGGCGGATATGCGTCTCGGCGGTATAGAAGGAATGGCCGGCCGCGACGTAATCCATCCCCGCGCCGATCATCCGCAGGAAATTGTCGCAGGTCTCCGAGCAGACGAACAGATAGCGGCTTTCGGTCATGTGGCCGTTATAGTCGATCCAGCCGGGCAGGACCTGGCCGTGATACATCGCCAGGGGCGCGGCATTGCCCGCGTCAACGCCCTTGGCCAGATCGGCATGCAGGGCGGCGGCGCGCCGTTCGTCGTGTTCCTTCAGAACCTTGCCCGCGCCCCAGTTCCGGTCTTTCAGCGCGCGCAGGAAGCCCACGAGGTTGCGGTCGCGGATGCGTTCCAACTCGCGGATCGAATACATGCCGGACTGCGCGTCGGACTGGTTGGCGACAAGGTCGACGAGTTCGTCGTTGAATTCGGGCACGTCCATCAGCTTGGTCCAGGGCCATTTCAAGGCCGGGCCGAACTGGGCCATGAAGTGGCGCATGCCCGCCTCGCCGCCCGCCACGCGGTAGGTCTCGAAGAGGCCCATCTGCCCCCAGCGCAGGCCAAAGCCCATGCGGATCGCGTCGTCGATTTCCTCGGTGGTGGCGATGCCGTCCTTCAGCATCCACAAGGCCTCGCGCCAGACCGCCTCAAGGAAGCGGTTGCCGATGAAGGCGTCGATCTCATGCCGGATGACCAGCGGGAACATCCCGATGGCTTTCATGATCTCGACCGTCTTTTCCACCACGGCAGGCGGGTTGGCGGGCGACCCCGACACCTCCGAAAGCGGCAGGAGGTAAACCGGGTTGAACGGGTGCGCCACGATGATGTTCTGCGGGGCAGGCGAGCCCTTTTGCAGGTCGCTGGCCTTGAAGCCACTGGTCGACGAGCCGATCAGCACGCCAGGGTTGGCCTGTTGCAACTGGGCATAGACCTTGTGCTTCAGTTCGATCCGTTCGCTGACCGACTCCTGCACATATTCCGCGCCCTCGACAGCCTCGCCAATCGTGCCGTGGAAGGTCAGCTTGCCTTCCTTGGGCATCGGCACGTCCGACAGCGCGGGCAGGGCGGCGCGGGCGTTGGCCATGACTTCGGAAATCTTGCGCTCGGCCTGCGGATCGGGGTCGAAGACGCCCACGTCCCAGCCGTTCAACAGGAACCGCGCGGCCCAGCCGCCGCCGATAACCCCACCACCGATGATTGCCGCCTTGCGTGCCATCTCAATTCCCCTGCCGCGCCGTTCCACCCGAACGCGCCCTGATTTCATCTTTGCCCAAATATCCCCGCCGGAGGCACAGGGTTCAGCCCGCGCCCCGGTGTCAGGACCTTACTTCGCGACCGGCGCCCGCTTTTGCAGTTGCAGTTTCGCGCGGACCTCAGCTGGGGTGATCACCCGGGCACCCATTGCTTCGATGATGGTCGTGGCGCGTTCCACCAGTTGGGCGTTGGTGGCAAGGACGCCCTTTTCCAGCCACAGGTTGTCCTCCAGGCCCACCCGGACGTTGCCCCCCGCCAGCACGGCGGCGGCGACATAGGCCATTTCGTTGCGGCCAAGGCCGAAGGCGGAATAGTGCCAGCCTGCCGGGACGTTGTTCACCATCGCCATGAAGGTATTCAGGTCATCGGGTGCACCCCACGGAACGCCCATGCACAACTGCACCAAGACCGGGTCGGGGATCACGCCTTCGGAGTGGAGCTGCTTGGCCAGCCACAGGTGGCCGGTATCAAACGCCTCGATCTCGATCCGGACACCCGCCGCCGTCATCCGCCGCGCCATGTCGCGCAGCATGCCGGGGGTGTTGACCATGACATAGTCGGCTTCGTTGAAGTTCATCGTGCCGCAGTCAAGCGTGCAGATTTCCGGGCGGCATTCGACGATATGGGCGACACGCTCTTCCGCGCCGCACATGTCGGAAATCGCGGCCATTTCGGTCATGTTCTCGGTGCCGTCGAAATACATGTCGCCGCCCATCCCGGCGGTCAGGTTCAGGACGACGTCGGTATCCGAGTCACGAATACGCTCGGTCACTTCGCGGTAGTATTCCAGCTTGCGGCTGGGCTTGCCGGTTTCGGGGTCGCGGACGTGGCAATGCACCACCGCAGCACCCGCCTTGGCCGCAGCAATCGCAGAGTCTGCGATCTGCTTGGGGCTGCGCGGAACATGCGGGCTGCGGTCCTGCGTGCCGCCCGAGCCCGTGATGGCACAGGTGATAAATACTTCCTTGTTCATGTTCAGCGGCATGGAATCCTCCCCGGTTTTGCCGACAGCATAACGGGCTTCCCAAAGCGCAGTTGGCAGTTTACGAAATCTGCATGACGGAAAATGCCATCTTTGCGCCTTCGGACCATCCCCTGACCATCGCGCTTCTGGTGCTGGCGCAGGCATCGATCCTTGAGGTCGCCTCGGCCCTTGATCCGCTTCGGAACGCCAACCGCCAGTTGGGGCATGAGGCCTATCGCTGGCGGGTCGTGTCCCCTGACGGTCAGCCGGTGCCATTGACCTGCGGGATCGAACTCCCGTCCTCGGGCCCCCTGTCCCATGCCGTCGGCGCGGATGCCCTGATCGTGATCGCAGGCTACCGGCTGGCCGAGGTCGCCACCCGCCCCCTGATCCACGAATTGCGCCGGATCGCGCCCCGGTTTCAGCTGGTCGGCGGTGTCGATGCAGGGCCTTGGGTCATGGCGCGGGCGGGGTTGCTGGATGGTTATCGCGCGACCGTCCACTGGGAGGATCTTGAGGACCTTGCCTCGGCCCATCCGCATATTGATGTCGTGCCTGACCGCTTTGTGATCGACCGCAACCGCGTGACGATAAGTGGAGCAGCCCCGGCGGCGGATTTCATGTTGCACCTCATCCGCGCCCGCCACGGCGCGGCCCTGTCGCGCCAGGTCGCGATGAGCTTCCTGACCCAGGGACGCCCCGGAACCGAGCCGCAGACCGCCCCGGCTGACCCGGTTCTTGACCCCCGTGTCGCCGCCGCCCTGGCCCGGATGGAGGCGCAGATCGATGCGCCGGAACCGGCCAGCGAGACGGCGAAAGCCGTGGGCCTGTCCGCCCGCCGTCTGGAAACCCTGTTCCGGCAGGCATTGGGCACCACGCCCGCCGCCCATGCACTGGACCTGCGCCTGCAGGCCGCACGGCGAATGCTAACCGACACCCGCCACCCCCTGGCCGAAGTCGCGCTGCGGACCGGCTTTTCCAGCCCCTCGACCCTGTCACGTTCCTTTCGCGCCCGGTTCGGCCATGCGCCGGGGGCGTTGCGTCCCTGACTACTTGCGGTCTTCCTCGTCCCGCTTCTGAGCCGCTTTGTGGAGTGGGGCCAGCAAGGTGAGCGTCAGAAAGATCACCAGGCTCAGGATCACGGCGATATCAAGCTCGCCATAGCCCACCGCTGCCCCGATCGCCCCGGTTGCCCAAAGACTGGCCGCCGTTGCCGTGCCGGTCGCCCGGTCTCCCTGCTTGAGGATCGCCCCGCCGCCGACAAAGCCGATCCCGGTCATCAGCCCTGCCAGAATGCGCGACTGCACGTCCGGCGTGGCCCCCGGCAGGCTGGTGGAAATCAGGACAAAACTGCAGGCCGCCATCGCGACCAGAGGAAAGGTGCGCACCCCGGCGCTGCGTTCCTCTTTCTCGCGGTTCCACCCGATGGGCAAGGCCAGCCCATAGGCCAACGCCAGCGCCACCAGATGGGACAGCGCGTCATCAAGGTCGAAGTTTGCGAAGATGTCCAATCCGTCTCTCCGTTTCGTCTCAGGCCCGGTCCCAGCGATACCAAGGATAATGATAGCCCATCACCTCGGTCACAAGGTAAGCGGTGCCGCAGGCCTTGCAAGTGCAGGCCAGATGCCCGTCGCCGGTGGCCGGGTCGATCCGGTCTTCGGTCAGCGTCAGATGCCCAGCCGTGGCCAACGGGCGAGGGTCGGCAAGATCATCCTCGGGCAGAAGGGCGCAGAAACAACCCTCGCCCAGAGCATAATCCAGCCGCCGCAAGGCCCGCATCAGAAGGAGGGCATTGGGTCGCAGCATGCCGCCCAGATCGATGCCCTTGGTCGCCGCCTCGATCCGCGCCTTTTCAGCCGCCAACCGCCGCAGCGCCGCCCGGTCCCACGAGGTCCGCACCCAGCCGCAGGCCTGCCAGATCCGCTGCGGATCGCGCGACAGGAAAGCGTCCAGGCAGTCCCCTTCGGTCATGCCACGTCCAGCAGCCCCCGGCCTTTCAGCAGGGCCTCGACGCCCGGCATCCTGCCCCGGAACTTCAGATACAGCGCCTCGGCGTCCTCGGACCCGCCGGCGGACAGGATGAACCTTTCAAGCTTTGCCGCCGTCGCCGGGTCGAAGGGATCGCCCGCCTCCTCGAACGCCTCGAAGGCATCGGCGTCCATCACCTCGGACCACATGTAGCTGTAATAGCCGCTGGAATAGCCGTCGCCGCTGAACACATGTGCGAAATGCGGCGTGGCATGGCGCATCCGGATCGCGCGCGGCATGCCCAGACCTTCCAGCACCTCCGCCTGCCGTTGCATCGGGTCCGCCGGGGGTGTTCCGGTGTGAAACTCTAGATCCACCATGGCGCTGGACACGAATTCGACCGTGGCAAAGCCCTGGTCATAGGTCGCCGCCGCCAACAGCCGCTGCAACATGTCGGCAGGCATCGGTTCGCCCGTCTCATGATGGCGGGCATGGGCCTCCAGCACCGAGGGCACCTCCAGCCAATGTTCATAAAGCTGGCTCGGCAGTTCCACGAAATCGCGGGCAACGCTGGTGCCACTGATGAACCCATAGGTCACATCCGACAGCATCTGGTGCAGGGCATGGCCGAATTCGTGGAACAGGGTCCGCGCATCGTCATAGGACAGAAGGCAGGGGTCGCCCTTGGCAAAGTTGCAGACGTTCACCACCACCGGGCGCTGGTCGCCGCCCAGCTTCTTCTGCGACCGCATGGCCGAACACCACGCGCCCGAGCGTTTCGACCCCCTTGCAAAGTAATCGCCCAGGAAGACCGCCACATGGTTACCCCCCCGGGTAACTTCCCAACCGCGAACATCGGGATGATAGAAGGGCCCGTCGATTTCGCGGAATTCCAGCCCGAACAGCCGGTTGGCACAGTCGAACATCGCCCCAAGCATCGCGTCCAGCGACAGGTAGGGCTTCAACGCTGCCTCATCCAGATCATGCTCGGCCTTCCGCCGCTTCTCGGAATAATAGCGCCAGTCCCAAGGCTCCAGCGGTCCGGCAAAGCCGTCGGCCTTCAGCATCGCCTCCAGCACGCCCGCATCCGCCACGGCCTTGGCACGCGCCGGTTCCCAGACCCGCATCAACAGGTCGCGCACCGCCGCCGGTGTCTTCGCCATCTCGGGTTCCAGCTTGTAGGCCGCGAAGTCCGCGTAGCCGAGCAGCTTTGCCCGCTCCGCCCGAAGCGCCAGAATCTCCGCCGCAATCCCGCGGTTGTCCGTCTCGCCCCCATTCGCCCCCCGCGCCACCCAGGCCTCATAGGCCTTCTCGCGCAAGGCCCGGTTCGGCGAAAACTGCAGGAACGGCACCACGAGCGAGCGGTTCAGCGTGATGACCGGCCCTGACCCCCGTTCCTCGCCCGCCGCCTTCGCCGCCGCCTGCACGAACTCCGGCAAGGCGGCCAGATCCGCCCCGCCGATCTCCATGAACCAGCTGCGTTCATCGGCCAGAAGGTTCTGCGAAAACTGCGTCCCCAATACCGCCAACCGTGCCTTCACGGCGGTCAGCCGCTCGGCTTCCGCTCCTTCCAGCGCGGCACCCGATCGGACGAACATCTGCCGGTACAACTCCAGCACCCGGTCCTGTTCGGCCGTCAGCCCCAGCCCCTCGCGCCCCTGCCACAGGGCGTCGATCTTGGCCCAGAGCGCCTTGTTGTTGGTGACCTCGCTGGAATGCGCGCTCATCTTCGGCGCAAGCGCGCGCATCAAGGCCTCGCGCGCTTCGGTCGAATCCGCCCCGGCAAGGTTGTAGAAGACCCCCGCCACCCGATCCAGATCGGCATCCGCCAGTTCCAGCGCCTCGATCACCTCGGCAAACCCCGTCCCTGGCCCCCCGGCAATTGCCCACACGGCAGCCTTGGCCCGCGCCAAGGCCCCATCAAAGGCCGGCCCGAAATCATCGTCCTTCAGCGTCGCAAAGGGTGGCAGGCCGAAGGGGGTGTCCCAAGTCGCCAAAAGCACATTCATCGCGGATCTCCTTTGCAAGGGAAGCTAGGCACCCGGTCCGCAAAGGTCCACCCATGCCCTTTCACCTTGCGACAAATATCCTCGGGGGGAAGCCGGTTTGCCCCTTCAGGCAAACCGGCGTGGGGGGCGAAGCGCCCCCAACTCTGAGGAGGAGGGCGAAGCCCCGACGACGAGGCAAAAGACTTGCGCCGCAAGGCGCTCAATTTGATACCCGCTGCGAACCACCCGACGCTTGACATGTTAACAAACCCGGGCAAGCCTTCCCGCACGGGCAGGGGGCGAGACATGCGCTATTCCGAAACCATTTCCATCGACGATCTGGATCGGGACCCCTATCCCGTCTACACCCGCCTGCGCGCCGACGACCCGATTGCCCCGGTTCCGGCGGCCAACTGCTGGTTCGCCACCCGCTGGGCCGATGTGGAAACCATCGCGCGGCACCCCGATTTCACCGCCGTCTCGCCCGAAGCCCCGGTGAACGCGGCCTTCGGTCAGCCGAATGTCCTGACCTCTGACGGCTCGATGCACCAGGCCCTGCGCGGCGGGATCGAGCCGCACTACCGCCCGAAGCGCGTGGCCGACTATATCGAAACCCTCGTCCGCCCGATCGCCGAGGCGCAGTTGCAATCCTTCCTCGCCTCGGGGTCGAACGACCTTCTGACCGAATATTTCGAACCCGTCTCGGCCCTCGCCCTTGCACGGTCTTTCGGCTTCATGGAGGTCGATACCCCGACCCTGCGCCGCTGGTTCCACGGGCTTTCGCAGGGCGCGATCAACTTTGAACGCGACCCGGCCCGCGATGCCATCTGTCAGTCGGTTGTGGCCGAGATTGAATCCGTCGCACTCCCCCTCCTCGAACGGCTTGCCAAGACGCCGGACC
Organism: Pseudomonadota bacterium; assembly: GCA_963205235.1. GTDB lineage: Bacteria > Pseudomonadota > Alphaproteobacteria > Rhodobacterales > Rhodobacteraceae > Tabrizicola. The sequence continues at coordinate 42,266 of CAUJIP010000071.1, read as the reverse complement.
AGTCGCCGCTCTCGCATCTCCTTCATGCCGGAATGCCCGAAGGCCAGACCCGGCCGCCCGAGATGATCCTGCCCTCGGTAAAGATCACGCTCTTGGGCGGGATGCAGGAACCCGGCCACGGTGCGGCGAACCTGCTGGTCGGTCTGATGCAGGACCCGGCGCAACTGGCCGCCCTGCGCGCCGACATCGACGGGCTGCTGCCGCAGGCGATTGACGAGGGCCTGCGCTGGATCGCCCCCATCGGCACGATGATGCGGACCGCCACGAAGGACACGACGGTCAACGGCATCTCCATTCCCGAAGGCACGCCCGTCTCATGCATCTTCGCCTCGGCCAACCGGGACGAGGCGCGCTGGGACTATCCCGACCGGTTCGATATCTTCCGCCCGTCCAAGGCGCATATGGCCTTTGGCCAGGGCAGCCATTTCTGCGCCGGGAAATGGTTCGCCAAGGCCCAGATCGACATCACGATGCGGGTGCTGCTTGAGGCTTTCCCGACCCTCACCTTCGCCGATCAACCGCCCGAATTCCGCGGCTGGGAATTCCGCGCGCCAACCCACTGCCGCATCGCGCTCTGATCCGCTGGGAGCGAAGAATTTTCGTCGAAAATTCGTTCAAAATCCTGCGAAGGATTTTGGCCCCTGCCCCACCGTCAGCCCAGCCAATCGGGCGGTTCGGAAGGGGCCTGCCCCGAAACCGCAGCCGCGATGCAATCTGCAAGGCTGGCCAGCCGCGCATGGCGGCCGGAAAGCCCATGCGCGTAATGCGCATATTTGCCGGAATTGGTCAGCAGGCCCTTGGCCTGCGGCGGAAAGACCGGCTCGGTCACCGAACACCAGCACAGGTCCGGGATCAACCGCACCCCCGCCGCCTGCAGCCGCGCGACCAGCCCTTCGCGGGATGCAGCCCGCAAGACATCGCGCCCCAGCGTGACGATCATCTGCACGCCGTCCGCGATGCGCCTTTCGCCGAACAGGTCCACCAGCCGCCGCACCTCCTCCAGCGAGGAATGCGGGCTGCCGATGGCGACGAGGTCAACCTTGGTCTCGCCTTGATTGAGCTCCCTCCACGCCGCGCGAAACTCGCCCGGCCCCAGCGTCACCACCGGCGCACCGGGGGCAAGGCAGCCCGCCGCTTCGGGCGTATGCCCCGCGACATGCAGCATCGGTGCGCCCGAGGTGGTGCCGAAGGCCGCGCACATCGCCTTGAGGTCGTCGCGCGATGCGGCAATCCCTGAAAGTCCCGTGACCAGCGGTATCCGGTCGGGCGCATGTCGGCCCGCCAACCAGCCCAGCAAAGGCCAGAACAGGTCATCAAGGCCCTGCGGCGCGTCGATCCGGATTTCCACCCGCGCCTGCCGCCCCTCATCGGTATAGACGCCCGTGGCCGGGGCCCGCCCGGTCATCGCGATGAAGAGGTCCAGGTAATCCGGATGCTTTGGCGTTCGCGCGCCCAGCACGGTATTGGCAAAGATCACCGCGTTGGATTCCGACCAGCCGATGACCTCGCCTTCGGTTGGTGCATCCTCCAGCAGATATGGCGCGCAGGTGAAAGTGGGCTTCGCACCCATCCGCACATAGGCATCCGCAAGACGTGAAGCGCGCTGCCCAAACTCGGCCCCGACGCCCTGCGACGGCCAGTTCTGCCGGTCGACCGAAATCGCGTTGATCGTGGTTGGAACGGCGACCTTGGCACCCAGATCGGCCAGCTTTTCGGCAAAGATCAGATTGGCGGAATGGGCCAGGATGCAGCCGTCGATATGGCCGCGCGTGACATCGGTCAGGCCCTCGGCCCCACCCGCCGCCGCCATCAGGGACAGGACCTCCATCGCCACTTGGGCCGCATCGCCCGAAGCCCCCGCCAGAATGGCCCGGTCGCGGTCGGTCAGGTCAAGGTCATGTGCCTGAACCGCAACCAGTGGCACAGACTGGCCCGAGAAGTGGATTTCCCCACCCGCCAGAACCGCCCCTGCTGCCAAGGCCAAGGCGTCATATTCCGCCCGTCCCAGCCGCACCACCGGCACCGGGCACCCAAAGACACGGCCCGCGACCAGCGCGCCAAGTGTCAGGACTTCTTCGCCCTCGCAGAACACCAGCGCCGCGGGGGCGTTCCCGTCCAGCGCCAGTTGCAAAAGCACGCCACTGCCGGAACAGGACCCGCGCGAGGTCGGCATCAACAGGATCTTCCCCGCCGCCGTCTGACCATGGTTGGGGTGGTGAATGTCGATGATCCGTCCGCTATCGGGGTCGATCCCACCCCAAAAGCTGATCCCTTCAGCAAAGGCCAGAACCTCGCCCTTGGCGTTCCCGGCGACGATCTGGCGGTTCTGGTCCGGGCGATTGGTCATCGTCTTGTCCCCTGCCGCCATTCAATTCTTGCCGCGTTCCCGCATCCGGGTTTCGAACCGGCGCAGGATCAGCGACAGGCTGATTGTCATGAACAGATACAGGAAGGCGGCGACGTTGTAGGTTTCGAAATAGCGAAAGTTCCCCGCCGCCGTCACCTTGGCCAGTTGCGCCACATCGGACACGCCAAGCACGGCGACAAGGCTGGAATCTTTCACCATGGCAACAAAATCATTGCCCAAAGGCGGCAGGATCAGCCGGAAAGCCTGTGGAAATCGAACATGACGGAACCGTTGCCAGCCGTTCAGGCCAAGGGCCATTGCCGCCTCGATCTGGCCCTTGTCCACGGCTTGCAGACCGGCGCGGAAAATCTCGGCCAGAAAGGCGGAATAGGCCAGCATCAGCGCAAAGACCGCACGCCACAAAAGCGGCACGTCGCGGGTGCGGATCAGCTCGTCCCCGGCCAGCCAGTTCACCCCCGACACCACCGCCGGGGCCAGCACGAAGGCGACGTACAGCAGAAGGACAATGATCGGCACGCCCCGCATCACCTCGATGTAAAGCCGGGCCGCCTGCCGAAGAATAAGATGCTTCGACATCCCCATCACGGCCAGACCCAGCCCCATCAGGCAAGCGCCAAGATAGGCCACCACCGCGACCCCCAGCGTGACCCACAACCCCTTGGACAGGGCCTTGAGCGAGGCCTTGTATACCTCATCCGACCAGATTTCGTACAACAGCCAAAGGCCGGTGACCGCAAGGATCACCAGCCACCAGGGAAAGTCTTTTTCGGGTTCGGAATTCGGTGCCATGGGCAGCCCCCGAGGCCGTCAGGCCCCGGGGAATGTCAGATCATTCGCCCATCTTGTAGTCGACGAACCACTTCTGGTTCAGCGCGTCCATCGTGCCATCCGCCTTCATGCTGGCAATCGCCGCGTTGATCGGGGCAACAAGGTCCGAACCTTTCGGGAAGATAAAGCCGAAGTCTTCCGAAGCCAGCGGTTCGCCCACGATCTTCAGCCCGCCGTTCGAGGCAGCGACATAGCCGTTCGCCGCGGTCGAATCCGACAAGGTCAGGTCCACGTCGCCGGCCTTCAGCGCCTCAAGCCCGGCCCCGAAGGTCTCGAACTTGATCACGCGGGGGTTTTCTTCGTTGCCGTCCAGGATGTTGTAGATCGCGGCATAGAAGGGCGAGGTTCCGGGCTGTGCCGAAACCAGCAATTCCGGGATCGCGGCAAAGCTGGCGGCATCGGTGAACCGCGCCTCGTCGCCGCGCACGATCATCAGCATTTCCGACCGCATGTACGGTTCGCTGAAATCGACCTGTTCCTTGCGTTCATCCTTGATCGTGATGCCGGTCATGCCAAGGTCATACTGGCCTTCCGACACGGCGGGGATCATCGCATCCCACGAGGTGTTTTCGTATTTCACCGTGATGTTCAGCCGCTTGGCGATTTCCGCCATGGCGTCATATTCCCAACCGACAGCCGCGCCATCCTTGTCAAGGAACTGCAGCGGCGGATAGGCGTTTTCGGTCACGACAACAACTTCACGACCCGCAAGATCGGGCAGGTCCTGCGCAAAGGCAGGGGCGGCAAGCAGTGCAAGGCCCGTCAGGGCGGCAGCAGTCAGTTTCATGGGTCAGGCTCCATTTGGTTTTGCCAGACTATGCCGGGGCGGGCGGCGGCTTGCAACCCGGCCTCGCACAGGTGACACTTTGTGCGTTCCTGCACCATTCCCGGTCTGCTTTGATCTATTGCGCCAAGGGGCGACGGCCCCCATTCTTTGCCCATACCGAAACGGAGACCGATCATGACCCGCATGCCGACCTATTTCATCAGCCACGGTGGCGGCCCTTGGCCCTGGATGGCCGACTGGCGCGCGATGTTCCGCAATCTGGAGGCCAGCTTCGTGCAGATGGTCAAGGACCTGCCGGAACGGCCGAAGGCGATCCTGATGATCTCGGGCCATTGGGAGGACAGTGCCTTCGCTGTCATGTCCTCGGCCAATCCGCCGATGGTCTATGACTATTCCGGCTTTCCGCCCGAGACGTTCAAGATCCAGTACAAAGCCCCCGGCGCGCCCGATCTGGCGCAAAAGGCCGCCGATCTGATCAAGGCGGCTGGCCTGCCGGTTCGGCTGGATGCCAACCAGGGCTTTGACCACGGCTGCTTTGTTCCGGCCTATGTCATGTATCCCGATGCTTCGGTGCCGATCTTTCAGGTCTCGCTGCGCAAAGGCTATAGCCCCGAGGAGCATTTCGCTTTGGGTCGCGCATTGGCCCCGCTGCGCGACGAAGGCGTGCTGATCGTCGGATCGGGCCTGTCCTACCACAACCTGCGCCTTTTCGGACCGGGCGCGAAAGTCCCGTCCGAGGCGTTTGATGCCTGGCTGGCCGAGACCATGGCCAAACCCGCAGCGGAACGGACCGACCGCCTGATCCATTGGGAAAAGGCCCCCCACGCCCGCACTTGCCACGCACAGGAGGACCATTTCGTCCCCCTCTTCGCAGCCCTTGGCGCAGCCGAAGGCGACAAGGCCACGATGGTCTATCACGACACCGGCCTGTTCGGCGGCGTCACGGCATCAAGCTATCGACTGGGCTGATCCCGGCCGCGACTGAATAGGGTGGGCAATATTGCCCACCTACCTTTGCCCGTTCGGGTCGCCAAAGCTGGCCCGCCCTATTCCGTCAGGGATTGCAGGGCTGCGATGGCGGCAACCGAAAGCCGGAAATGCCCGGACATCGGATAGGCGAAAAGGATGTCTTCCTCTTGCGCGCCGCCGCCGATGTTGTGCAGCACAAGCGGCGTTCCATCCCCGGCGTGGCGGTCCGAGATCAGACCGATATGCGCCGGCCCGCCGGGCAGGGTCCAGGTGACGATATCACCGGGCAGGAAGGGTGTCGGCTCATCGGTCACCGGCAAGGCGGCCCCGATCCGGGTGAACAGGGTGGCCAGATTGCCGACACGGCGATGGTCGATGTTGCGGTCAGGGGCGGTCAGGCCCCAGGTCGTGGGATAAGCAGCAAAATCGGCAGTCATGTCCCGGTTCACCGCCAGTTGCAGGTCGATCCCCCAGCCATCCCGCAATGCGCGGATCACCACGTCCGTACACACCCCCCGGTCACGAGGCACATCGCCGCCGGGAAACGCCAGCGCGGCATAGGCCGGGTCATAGGTAACCGTCACGCCGACCTGTTCGCGTGCGGCAATGGTCAGCCGCGACGGTTCAGAAGCGGCGAAAGCCGAGGTCGCCAGAAAGGACAGAAGAAGCGTGATCCGTATCATCAGCGGATCATGCGTCGGGACAGGCGATCTGGCGAGTGTGGTTTCACCCCCTTGCCACGCACTGGCACCTTTCCGCCGCCGTCGTTACAAGGGGGCATGGCGATCACCCTGACCTCACTGACCCAGCTTTCCGACCACGGCTTCGATGACATCATCGACGTGCGCGCCCCGGCAGAGTTTGCCGAGGATCACCTGCCCGGTGCGATCTCGCTTCCGGTGCTGGATGATGAGGAGCGCGCTCGGGTGGGCACGATCTACAAGCAGGTCTCGCCCTTTACCGCGCGAAAAGTCGGCGCGGCCTTGGTGGCAAAGAATGCCGCTTCCCATCTGCAGGGACCATTGGCCGACAAGGCGGGCGGCTGGCGACCGCTGGTCTATTGCTGGCGGGGCGGGCAGCGATCGGGGTCGTTTGCGATCATCCTTGGTCAGGTCGGCTGGCGGGTTGAAACGCTGATCGGTGGCTACAAGACATGGCGTGGGCTGGTCGTGCGTGAGGTTTATGACACGCCAGTTCGCGCGCCGGTCGTGGTGCTGGACGGCAATACCGGGTCGGCCAAGACCGAAATCCTGAACCTGCTGCCGCAGTTCGGTGTGCAGGTGATCGACCTTGAAGGACTGGCGCGGCATCGCGGGTCGCTGTTTGGTGCGGTCGGCGCGCAGCCGTCGCAAAAGGCCTTCGAAGGGGCCTTGGCTATGGCTTTGGCGCGGCTTGATCCGACCCGTCCGGTGGTGGTCGAGGCGGAAAGCTCCAAGATCGGGAACTGCCGCGTGCCTTCGGAACTGTGGAAGGCGATGGTTGCCGCCCCGCGCGTGGCGATTGCGGCTCCGCGCCCCGCCCGGGCCGAGTATCTGGCGCGGGCCTATGCCGATCTGACCGCCGACCCCGAGCGGCTGTTGCAGACAGTCGGCCTTTTGCAGCCCCTGCATCCGCGTGAGGTGATCGAGGGTTGGCAGGCCATGGCGGGGGCAGGCGAATTCGCCGCCTTGGCCGACGGTCTGATGGAACGGCATTACGACCCGCGCTATGGCAAGCATCGCGAACGGATGGCGGTGCCGATGGCCGAGATTGCTGCGGATCGGCTTTTGCCGGAAGACCTGTCGGGAATTGCCGAACGGGTGGCCAGGGCGGTCAAACGGCAAGCGGGCTGATCGCCGGGTTCACGGCAAGATGGTCAGATACGGCGCACCTTCGGTGACCTCGCCGATGATAGCGGCCTGATGACCTTTCAGATGCAACGCGGCCAGCAGGGCCTTGGCCATGTCACCCGGCACGGCAGCCAAAAGCCCGCCTGCAGTTTGCGGGTCATTCAGCAGGGCCACGCGCGGGTCTGGCGGGGCGGTCATGCGCCAACTGGTCGCCGCCACGTTCGCGGGCAAAAGCGAGGACCCTTGGCCAGCCTCGGAAAGCTCCAACGCACCGGGCATCAGGGGAATCTGGGAAAGCTGGATCGTGGCGGCGTTGGCCGAGGCGTCAAGCATCTCAAGCAAGTGCCCGGCAAGGCCGAACCCGGTAACATCGGTCATGGCATGGGCATGGGGCGCAAGCAGGCTGGCGGCTGAGCCTTGCGCACGGGACATCAGGGTGATGCAGGACGCCCAAGCCTCGCCCAACAGCATCCCCGGCACCTCTGCCATGGCCATTTCGGCGGCAAGGATTGTGCCAGAGCCGATGGGTTTTGTCAGGATCAGCGCATCGCCGGCTTTCGCGCCGCCCTTCTGCACGGGGCGGGTCGCAGTGCCCGTGACTGTGAAGCCGATGGTCAGTTCCGCGCCTTCGGTCGAATGGCCGCCGACGACATCGGCCCCGGCCTTGGTGAAGACGGCGGTGGCTTCCTCCATGACTTCGGCCAGCATCCGCGCCTGCAGGTCGGGCCCAAGCCGCGGCAGGGTGATCTGGGCCAGCGCCACTTGCGGAGCCGCCCCCATGGCCCAGATATCGCCAAGCGCGTGCAGTGCCGCAAGGCGCGACATCAGACGGGCGTCATTGGTGAAGGCGCGCAGGTGGTCGGTGGTCAGGACCTGAACGCCCGACGGCGTGGTCAGAATCGCGGCATCGTCGCCGGGGCAAGAGCGGACCTCGGGGCGGTTGGGCGGGGGAAGCGTGGCAAGGGCAGCGGACAGGACGCCCGGCCCCAGCTTCGCGCCACAGCCACCGCAAAGCGGGCGCTGGTCCAGATAGGCTTGCAAGCCGTTGGTCATCGGTGTCAGCGGCTGCGTTTGGGGCATCGCGGGATAGGTGGCGAACTTCGCCATGAACTGGCGGTCGATGCGGTCCTTCAGCCGCCAGAACCGGGAGCCAGACAGGACAAGACCCCATTTCTCGGCCATCGCTGCGGTACGGCCCAGCGAGACAAGCTTGAGGTAGTCCTTCTGCGGGTGAAAGCTGCGCAGGGCCATACCTGTCAGCGCGGCGCGCAAGTTATGCAGCAGGATCGGTGCTGCGCGAACGGCGAAAACCCCGGCCTTGGGGCGGGGGTCAGACTGAAGTGTCGCGCAGTCACCGGTCGCGAAGATCAGCGGGTCTTTGGTGCGAAGCTGGGCATCGGTGGGCAAGAACCCCGCGCTGTCGGCAAGCCCGGTGGTTGCAAGCCAGGGATGCGGGCGGGCCCCGGTGGCAGTCAGTGTGAAATCGCTGCCAATCTCCTCACCCGAGGCCAGCGTGACATTCGCCGCGCCGACCCCAGCGACCGTCGCGCCAAGCTTGAGGGTGACACCCTGCCCCGCAAGCTCGCCCAGAAGGCGGCGGCGGGCCCGGCTGGACAGCGCGGGCAGGAAATCGGGGGACTGGTCGATCAGGGTGACAGCGACCCGCGCACCCGTGGCCTTCAGCTGGTGGGCCGAGGCAAGTGCAAGTTCAACCCCGGCAAGGCCCGCACCAAGGATGACGACACGCGGAAAGGCAAGGCCACGGGCCAGAAAGGCGGCCCAGCTTTCTGCATACTCGCCAAGCGGCTTGGCGGCGACGGCATGGTCAGCGGCACCCGGCAGATGCGGCAGGTCCGAGGTGATGCCGATGTCGATGGCGGCAAGGTCATAGGGCAGGTCCGGGCGGTTCTGCAGCCGGATCAGCCGGGCCTCGCGGTCGATGCCGGTCACCCGGTCCAGAATCAGCCGGGCACCGGCACAGCGGGCAAGGCGGACACGGTCGATCATCAACTCGTCCCGGCGGTAATGTCCGGCGATCAGGCCCGGCAGCATGCCGGTATAGGGGGTGACAGGATCGGGGGTGATCAAGGTGACCCGCGTCCCCGGCAGCGGGTCCATCGCCCACATCCGCAGCACCAGCGCATGGGCATGACCGCCGCCGATCAGCACGAGGTCCTTGATCTGCGGGATGGGGGTCATCAGGGGTGTCCTTGGCTTGGCAAACCCTTAGCCGAAGGCGGCAGCAATGGCGAGAGTTGGCGGCAAATGACCGCTCAACGCCCCAGTGCGGACGCTTCTCGCTGACCGGTGCAGGTCATGAGGGCGGTCCTACTTCTTCTTCGCCCGCCAGGTGTTCAGCCAGGCCCCGATCCGGCCTAAGAAGCCGCGCGCCTCTTTCTGGACGGCTTCGGCGCGGTCACCGACGGCCCCAAGCGCATCGCCCGCGCGCGACAGGGTCGGGTCGACCATGCGTTCAAGGAACTGCAGCCACATCCGCCGGATCATGAAGATCGCCGCAAGCAGGAAGCTGATGATCACCAGGTTCAGCCAGGGGAAAAGCGACGTATCGGGCCCTTCGACCGGGGTGATCTTAACCGCGTTGGGGTAGATCGAGATGATCGGCATCCGCCAGCCGTAATGGGTGACCGCCACCCATTGCGCGCTGTTGCGGGCCGACGTCGTTGCCTCGGCCTGCAGGGTCGAGCTGTCCCATTTGAAATAGGGCGGCCAGAACCAGCCGGTGTCTTCATTCCGGTAGGTCATCGTGCTGCCATCGGGATAAACCGCGTCGATAAAGCGGATATCGCGGCTGGTCGAGGTTTCGGCCCCGGTTCCGGTATCTTCGGACCCGTAGAACATCCAGTTCCCGCCAATCGGCGTGACCCGGTTGTAGGTGTTCACGACTTGCACGATATCGCGTTGCGGCAGGGTGTAGTGCAGGAACAGGCCTACGATCAGCAGCACCAGAATGCGCAAGCCCCATTTGATTTTCGTCCACATGGGTTTGCCTCTTCAGGTCCAGTTGATGACGTAGATGGTCGCCAGAAAGCCGACGGTCGGCAGGATGTATATAAGCCACAGAAGCTTTTTTTTCAGCCCCTTGTCATAGTCTTTCATGCCGCTTTCGATAAAGGCGGTGCGGTCTTCCTGCAAAGCCCCTTCGCGCGCGGGGTCGGTGTCCCATTCCTTTTCCAGCTTTTCGCGACGGACGGAACGGGAGTAGATGCCGGTGACGAAATAGATGACCGTCAGGCCGACATACATGAAAAAGGCAAGGCGCAGCCAACCCATCTAACGTCTCCCTCCCCAAGGCCCGACAACCGGGTCGCGCAGGGGCTTTGGCCCCGCGGCCATCTCGGGGCGGTGCAGCGCGTCCATCCCCGGTTCCGGCCCGAACAGGGCGGTTCGCGCCCCTTCACGATCAACCTGATACTCGCGCGCAAGAAAATCGGCCACATAGGTTTTCTTGCGGTCCGACCAGGTGGCGTACTGGGCGTAGAACAGCTCCTTGTGGATGATGAACATCTGCCGCACGTCCATCGGCGAAAGCTCGGTCAGAAGCATGTTCACAAGGTCGCGGTTCGGGCCTGCCTTGCCGCGCAGGGTGTAGAAATAGGCCGGGTGTTCGGAGGTGATCTTCGGCCATGGCCCGCCCGCCTCGACCCAGCGCAGAAGATCGGCAAGGCCAAGGAATTCCTGCGGCAGGGCAGAGCCCAGCTTGTAGGCGATCTTGCGAAGTTCCGTCCGCCGCGCATCACCAAGCTCCAGACCCAAACGGTCGGCGGCATCGACCAGGATGAAGTCCATCTTCTGCCGCAGGATCGAGGCTGCATCGGTGCCGCGCGCCTGCACGATGGGTTCGGTCAACTGGTTCCTTTCCAGCCAGTCGGCGATCTGGTTGCGCAAGCTAAGGTCCATCACCTGTGCCACCGGCACCTGGCCCAGGCTTTGCCAGTCCAGCGTGGAAATCACCGCCGGATAGCGCACGTCGCGGAAGATATAGACCCCGCCGAAATGGCTGGTCCAGAAATTCGGCTGTTCAAAGGTCATCGCGGGCAGGCTGATCGGGACGCGGGTCACGTCGCCGGTCTTCTTGGCCAGCCCGATCATCCCGGCCACCAGCACATCGTCGCGCCAGCCGTCGGGTTCGGTGCGGAACCGGTCGATCATCGTGGCCAGCTTGGCCGCATCCGCGACATGGCCACCGATGGTATCCGCCTCGACCGTGACCTGCCTTATGTCGAACAGCCGGGCGGGCGTGTCGACCGCGTAGACCGAGTTCTGCAATTCCCCCGCCACCGCATCCCGCGCGGTCAGGGCAAACAACTGCGCCTCGTTCTTTTCGATGAACTGGGTCAGGATGCCCCGGCTGGTCGAGAATTTGATGTTGAGGAGCGGCGCATCCTTCTGCGCCGTGGTCAGCAAGATGAACTGCCGGTTCGCCCCGTTGGGGTTGAGGTAAAGGTCGTCGTCCAGCTCATCCCCGATCTCGGGCGAATAGCCGGACAGGTCGATGTGGAAATCGTCAAGCTTCGTCGTCTTCCCCGTCAGATGCTTGAGCGCCCGGTTGTAGCGTTCGATGAGGGCGGGCGAGGAGACCTCGATCAGGTTCCCGAACATCAGGCCGCGTTGGATGAGGCGTTTCATTGCGGTTTCGCCCTCACTTCCTCGGTCGATCGGCACGGAGCCATTCTTCAACGCCCGTCATTAGTTCGGGGACACTGAAGTCACGAAAGTCCTCGCCCTGAAAACCTGCAGCAATCAGACCCTTTAGGTACCAATCCTGAAAATCTTCGTATTCGCCCAGCAGCTTTGAGAACCCAAGGCTTTCGTGAGCCAATTGCCCGACAAGCCACGCTCGAACCTTTTTCATCGCAAGTTCAGGTTTACCTTCGTGATGTACGATGTCGACACCCGCAAGGTCCGAGATCGATGCCTGGTAACGATAAGGTTGCTCCTCAAGCACAAGCAGCTGCTTGGAACGCAATCCATCCGCCCCAAATCGTGCCGCTGCAAAATCCATCCCAAGCTCGAAAGGCATATTCATTCGGTAGGGTTCACCGACCGTCAGGGCTTGGCACCTGCTAAGGTCGTGGATCGAGAACTTCGATTGGGCGATGAGGCGTTCGATCTTAGCTATGCGAGTTTCACTTGCATTGCTGACTTCTGTGGCAATACGCGGCTTCAGCCCAAATCGCATCACGCAAAACAGGAGCGCCTTCAATATTGGTTCGTATTCGGTGTCGAACGGACAGTTTATGAAGACAGACCGGTCGAAGTCTGACTTGGTCAAATGTCAACCTTTCGGCGGAAAAGGATCGTTGCCGTAGCTGCGGCGTTCCCGGATAAGCCCGTCCGACCCGTGAATCACGAGTTCGGCCCCCTGGCTGCGGGCGATGTCACGCCCAGCGGCTACGGCCTCGCGCTGGGTTTCAAACGTACGTGTCACGCGGTCCGAGCCGGCCTTGCGGACTGCCCACTTTCCATCGCGCGGGACGACATGTTGAGTGCTTTTGGGCATTTCTTGATCCTCAAAACCGCCGCTACGATGAAGATAGTTGAAGTGCCCCTCTGATTCTAGGCTCTTCGGCACATATCTTCAGCCCCGTCCCCCCTCATCCACCATCCGCAGCCCCGCCCTCCGGTTCATCTCCTGCGCTTTCACCAACCAGACGAAGCCCAGCACCGGCCCCCAGAACAGCGCGAACAGGGTTGACCGGCCAAGGAAGAACCCGGTCCGCTCCAGCGGGGCGGCGAGGAGTTGGGGCAGGACTCCCTCGTTGATCCGGGCATAAAGCACGACAGACATCAGCGCTCCAGCTGCAAGGGTCAGCAGGGCCGAGGCCAGAACGGCCCGTGCCAAGGCCCGCTGCGACAGGTTGGATTTGCGGACCAGAAGGTTCGGCATCAGCGCGGCGAAACCGCCCAGAAGAAGCATCGGCAAGGCCATGTTCCAAAGGTTTGTCACTGGCTTTTGTCCAATTCCCGCCTGCAATTCCTGCCTGATCTTCAGATCGTGGGGCCGCGCCCCGGTTTCAAGGCCTTACCCTAAGCCTAGCCTGATCCGCCCGCCCTAGCCAAGCGGGAACCGCCCTCTTGCGCCTGCCATGCTTTGCCCTATCCTTGGACATACCTCGGGGAGCCCTGACCGGCTGAGATGCGAAAGCGAACCCGTCGAACCTGAACCGGATCATACCGGCGGAGGGAAGGTGCATGGGTTTCTCCATCCCCGACCAATCCGTCGCACCATGGAGAGTAAGATGAACGCGAAACTCCTTGCTGCGGGCCTTTTGACCATCGCCACCCCGGCGCTGGCGGAAATGCCTGTCCTGACTGTGCTGACCTATGACAGCTTCACCTCGGACTGGGGTCCCGGCCCGGCGGTGGAAAAGGCGTTCGAGGCGACTTGCGCCTGCGACCTGCGTTTCGTGCCTGCGGGGGACGGGGCGGCCTTGCTTGCGCGGGTGCAGTTGGAGGGCGCGGCGTCGGAGGCGGATGTTGTCCTTGGGCTGGACACCAGCCTGACCGCCGCCGCTGCGGCAACCGGGCTTTTCGCGCCGCATGGGTTGACGCCCGAAACCGCATTGCCGGTGGACTATGCCGATCCGCTGTTCCTGCCCTTTGACTGGGGCTGGTTCGCCTTTGTCTATGACAAGACGAAACTGACCGAGGCACCGACATCGCTTGAAGCCTTAGCCGCATCTGACCTGAAGATCGTGATCGAAGATCCCCGGTCATCGACCCCCGGCCTTGGGCTTTTGTTGTGGGTCAAGGCCGCCTATGGCGACCGGGCGGGGGAAATCTGGGCGGCGCTGGCCGACAATATCGTCACCGTCACCCCCGGCTGGTCCGAGGCTTATGGCCTGTTTCTGGAAGGTGAGGCGGATATGGTCCTGTCCTATACCACCTCGCCCGCCTATCACCTGCTGGCGGAAGGCGATGACAGCAAGGCGGCGGCCTTGTTCGACGAAGGGCACTATCTGCAGATCGAAGTGGCCGGGAAGCTGGCGGCGAGTGATCAGCCTGCGCTGGCCGATCAGTTCCTGGCCTTCATGTTGACCGATGCCTTCCAGTCGGCGATCCCCGAAACCAACTGGATGTATCCCGCCATTACCCCCGCAGCCGGTCTGGCCAAGGGGTTCGATGCGTTCCGCCCCGCGAAATCCCTGCTGATGTCGCCCGCCGAGGCCGAAGCCACCCGCGACCCGGCACTTGCCGAATGGCAGGAGGCACTGGCCAAGTGACCCGGTTTGGCGGGCATTCCCGGCCATTGGCCCCGCTCTCGCCTGCGGTGGCTTGGCCATGACGTGTGCCCGCCTGCCCCCACTGACCAGCCTTCTGGCGCTGTTGTTTGTCGCATTGGTCACCGCCCCGCTGCTTGCCGTGGCGGGCCGGGGAAGCGGTCTTTCGCTTGGCCCGGCGGATTGGGCGGCGGTGCGGTTTTCGGTGACGCAGGCCCTACTGTCGGCCATCTTCTCGACCCTGCTGGCGATCCCGGTTGCCCGCGCGCTGGCCCGTCGTCGCTTTGCCGGACGGGGCCTTCTGATCACCCTGATGGGTGCGCCGTTCCTGTTGCCCGCCGTGGTGGCTGTGCTTGGCCTGCTGGCGATCTTTGGCCGTTCGGGTCTTCTGAACACCGGCCTTCAGGCGCTGGGGCTGCCGCCGTTGCAGATCTACGGCCTGCATGGCGTGGTGCTGGCCCATGTCTTCCTGAACCTGCCGCTGGCCACTCGGATGATCCTGCAAGGCTGGCAGGCGATCCCGGCGGAACGGATGCGGCTGGCGCAGTCGCTGGGCTTTGGGCCGCGCGAAGTCTTTCGGCATCTGGAATGGCCGATGCTACGCGATGTGCTGCCGGGGGTGGCGCTGGTGATCCTGATCATCTGCCTGACCAGCTTTGCCGTGGTCATCACGCTGGGCGGCGGGCCGAAGGCGACGACAATCGAACTGGCGATCTATCAGGCGGTGCGTTTCGACTTTGACCTTGGCCGCGCGGCGGGGCTGGCCGGAGTCCAGGTGTTGATCGGAGCTTTCGCCGCCCTTGCCGCCTGGGCGCTGGTCAAACCGGCGGGGTTTGGGGCTGGGCTTGGTCGCGAAAGCCCCCTGCCCGCGCCCGCTGGCTGGCGGAGTTTGGCGGATGCCGTGGTGATTGCTGTCACCATGCTGTTCCTGACCCTGCCGTTGCTGGCGGTGCTGCTGCGTGGGCTTCCCGGCCTTGTCGACCTTCCTGAAAGCGTCTTGCCTGCGGCAGGGCGATCAGTGGCAGTGGCTTTGGTTTCGGCGGCACTGACCACATGCCTTGGCTTGGGCTTTGCACTTGCTGCTGCTCGCCGGTCCAACTGGCTGGTCGAGGCGGCGGCGACCTTGCCGCTTGCGACTTCGGGGCTGGTGCTGGGGACCGGGCTGTTCCTGATCGTGCAGCCCTTCGCCCCACCGATGACCTTGGCCCTGCCGGTGACGGTGCTGGTCAACTGTGCGCTGTCCCTGCCCTATCTTTATCGCATCCTGCTGCCCGAAGCCCGCGCCCTGCAGGCCGACTACGGGCGCCTTGCCGACAGCCTTTCCCTGACCGGCTGGCCACGCCTGCGTTGGCTGGTCCTGCCGCGTCTCGCCCGCCCGCTGGGCTTTGGCGCGGGCGTTGCGGCGGCCCTGTCGATGGGCGATCTTGGCGTCATCGCGCTGTTCGCCGGAGACCATCAGGCCACGCTTCCGCTTGTCGTCCAGCAACTGGCCGGGGCCTACCGGATCGAGGCCGCTGCCGCTGCCGCGCTGATCCTTGTCACCCTGTCCTTCGCCCTGTTCTGGGTTTTCGATGCTGGAGGCCGCCGTGCTGCAGCTTGACCATCTGATCCTGACCCAGGGCGATTTCAGGCTTGCCGCCAACTGGACTGCAAACCCCGGCGAACGCATCGCTTTGATCGGCCCGTCCGGGGCGGGAAAATCAACACTATTGTCGGCAATTGCCGGGTTCGTTGCGCCCACGGGCGGGGCGGTGCGCTGGAACGGACAAGACCTTGGCCCGGTGCCGCCGGGGCAAAGGCCGGTGACGATCCTGTTTCAGGACCAGAACCTGTTCCCGCATCTGACCGTCGCGCAGAACCTTGGCCTTGGCCTGCGCCCCGACCTGAGACTTTCGGCCCGCGACCGCGAGAGGATCGAGGATGCCCTTGCGCGGACCGGGCTTTCCGGCTTTGGCCCCCGCCGCCCCGCGCAGCTGTCCGGAGGGCAGGCCAGCCGTGCGGCGCTGGCGCGGGCGCTGTTGCGGGCCCGACCGGTTCTGTTGCTGGACGAACCCTTCGCAGCACTTGGGCCTGCCTTGCGGGCAGAGATGCTTGACCTTGTCCGCGACGTGGCGACCGGAACCGGGGCGCTTGTCCTGATGGTGACCCACGATCCCGACGATGCCCGGGCCTTGGGGGGGAAGACGGTCTTTGTCGGGAACGGCGTTGCAGAACCACCGGTCGAGACCGCGGCGCTTTTGGCGAACCCGGCGCCCGCCTTGCAGGACTATCTGGGCCGAAAATGAAAAACCCCGCCGGATGGGCGGGGTTTTCAGGATCACGAGGTCCGGGGATCAGGCGTGCTTCTTGCCCTTGATCCCGGCCCACAGACGCTTGTTGGTCAGGTAAAGCAGCGTCGACAGCAGCGCGAGGAAGATCACGCTGATAAATCCGGCCTGCTTGCGCGCCATCATGTTCGGCTCTGCCGCCCACATCAGGAACGAGGCGACATCCTCGGCCAAGTGGTGAAGCGAGTTGTCGTGGCCATCCTGATATTCCACGGCCCCGTCGGAAAGCGGCGGCGACATCTTGATCCAGCCACCCGCGAAAGCGTGGTTTTCATAGAAGGTTGCGCCGAATTCGGTCTTCTCCTCGCCGGTATAGCCGGTCAGGATCGAGACGATGTACTCCGGGCCGCCCATGCCGTTGAACAGCTGGCTGATCCCGGTGCCATACGGCCCGTGGAAACCAGCACGCGCCTTGGCCATCAGCGAAAGGTCCGGTGCGCCCGCGCCGGTATTGGCGGGGAAGTTGTCGGTCGGAAGGCCTTCGCGGTCTTCGCCGGTTTCCTTGTCGGTCACCGAGAACTGCTTGGCATAGGCACGGACCTGGTCTTCCGGCAGACCCGGACCACCGGCATCGGCCAGGCTGCGGATCGGGACGAACTTCAGCCCGTGGCAGCCCGAGCAGACCTCGGTATAGACCTGCAGCCCGCGCTGAAGCTGGAACTGGTCGAACTTGCCGAACGGGCCCTCATGGGCGAAGGCCACGTCCTCGATTTCCTGATGCGCGGTTTCGGCCAGTACGGGCGACCCGAGCAGAAGCGCCGTTGCGGCAGTGAGTGCGATTGTGCGGAACATGCTTGGTTTCCTCTCACTCGGCCGGATGGCTGTTGGGGCCGTAGTGGGCATTGAAGTCTTCTTCGATGGTCGCCGGCTGCGGCAGCGGCTTCTCGATCACACCCAGAAGCGGCAGGATGATCAGGAAGTAGGCGAACCAGTAGGCCGTGGCGATCAGCGAAATCGCCGGCATCCAGCCCATCAGTGCGTCAGGCGACATCGACCCGGCCCACATCAGCACGACAAAGTCGATGCACAGCAGCGCGAACCACCACTTGAACATCGGGCGATAGCGGCCCGAGCGCACCGACGAGGTGTCAAGCCAGGGGGTCAGGACCAGAACGGCAATCGCGCCGAACATCGCCAGAACCCCGAAGAACTTGGCATCGATGATCCCGAAGGACAGGAAGTTGGCGATCTGCACGATCCAGACGTCACCCGTGAAGGCACGCAGGATGGCGTAGAACGGCAGGAAGTACCATTCCGGCACGATATGCGCCGGGGTCGCCAGCGGATTCGCCTCGATATAGTTGTCGGGGTGGCCCAGATAGTTCGGCATGAAGCCGACGATCGCGAAGAACACCGTCAGGATCACGGCAAGGGCGAAGACGTCCTTGATCACGTAATAGGGCCAGAACGGAATAGTGTCGCGCTCGGCCTCTTCCTTGCTGGCACGGCGCACTTCAACACCCGTGGGGTTGTTGTTGCCGGTGGTGTGGAAGGCCCAGATGTGGACCGCGACCAGCGCCGCAATCACGAAGGGCAGAAGATAGTGCAGGCTGAAGAAACGGTTCAGCGTGGCGTTGTCGACAGCAGGGCCGCCCAGAAGCCAGGTCTGGATCGTTTCGCCAATGCCGGGGATCGCGCCGAACAGGCCAGTGATCACCGTGGCACCCCAGAAGGACATCTGACCCCAGGGCAGGACATAGCCCATGAAGGCCGTCGCCATCATCAGAAGGAAGATGATCATGCCGATGACCCAGGTCACTTCGCGCGGGGCTTTGTAGCTGCCGTAGAAAAGGCCGCGGAAGATGTGCAGGTAGACGGCAAAGAAGAACAGCGAGGCACCGTTCGCATGCAGATAGCGCAGCATGTGGCCACCGTTCACGTCGCGCATGATGTGCTCGACGGATGCGAAGGCCTTGTCGATATGCGGGGTGTAGTGCATCGCAAGGACGATGCCGGTGACGATCTGCAGCGCAAGGCAGAACGTCAGGACGATGCCCCAGATCCACATCCAGTTCAGGTTCTTGGGCGTGGGGATCATCAGGGTGTCATAGAGAAGCCCGATGATCGGCAGGCGGCTGTGCAGCCAGCGCTCAGCCCCGGTCTTGGGTTCGTAATGGTCGTGCGGGATTCCGGCCATGATGCTGATCCTTACCCAAGCTTGATGGTTTGTTCGTCGAAGAACGCCGCGACCGGAACTTCCAGGTTGCGCGGGGCCGGCCCTTTGCGGATGCGGCCTGCGGTGTCGTAGTGCGACCCGTGGCAGGGGCAGAACCAGCCGCCGAAGTCACCGGCACCATCGCCCAGCGGCACGCAGCCAAGATGGGTGCAGACGCCCATCATCACCAGCCACTCGCCCGCTTCGTCCAGCGTGCGGTTCGCGTCCGAGGCATCGGCATCGGGCTTGTTCTTGTTCTCGCCGTTGGCGTCGACCAGCTCTTCCAGCTTGACGGCGCGGGCGGCTTCGATTTCCTCGGCCGAGCGGCGGCGGATGAAGACCGGCTTGCCGCGCCACTTGACGGTCAGCTGGGTCCCGACTTCGACCGAGTCGATCGGAACCAGGATCGAAGCCAGCGCGCGGGTATCAGCCGACGGGTTCATCTGGTTGACCAGCGGCCAGACGGCAGCGCCGGTAGCCACCACCCCGGCACCTGCCGTGGCGTAGTACAGGAAATCCCGCCGGGAGCCTTCCCCGGAGCCTGCGTGATTGTCTGCGTGGGACACGAGAACTTCTCCCCTTTCAGGCCAGCACTTGCCGACCCATGTGCCTTCAGGGGCATGGAAAGCCACCCCCCGTTCGCCGCGTGTTTAGCCAAGCGATCTCGCCTCGTCCAGCGGACAAAGGCGCACAGGGACGCAAATATTTGGAATGGACACCGCAGACACCGCCAATCCGGGTCCGAAATCGCGGCAAAGCCGCCCGTACAGGGCAGCGCCGGGCCGGACCGCCACGAATCTGTAGCAAAACCCGGATAGCCGAAGGCGTGCAGCGCAGCACCTAACGGCAAGCCCGAAACACGGCGCTGTTTCCATCTGTCGCGCACTGGAAAGGGACGGAAGGGATGCTTCTGCGGCGGTTGATCCGGATCTTCGGGCTGGCGCATCTGGTGCTTGGTGCCCTGGCCGCGACCTTGCTTCTGACCGAGCCTTCGACGCGCCGCTACGGCGACACATTGCAGATCGTCCTGCCAGTTCTGGCTTGGGGCTGCAGTGCCACCAAGGGCGACGGTCGCGACTTCGCCATGCGCTTTGTCGCGATGTTAGCGGTTGCCCACGGGTCCAAGTCCCTGCTTGGGGACACTCCGCTGAACCAACGCCCCTCAGGTCATGGGCACGGGTTTCCGTCGGGGCATACCGGGGCAGCGGCACTTGGAGCCAGCAGTCTGGTACATGATTGCCTGCACGGCAGCTCCGGTGCGCAGGCCGTGGTGGTGATCGCCGCCGCTTTCGTCGGGGCCTCGCGGATCGAGGTGGGGGCGCATGACATCTGGCAGGTGCTGGCAGGAGCAATCCTTGGCTGGGTCGCCGATCGCGCCCTGCGCCGCGACAGCCGGGTTCGCCGTGGCCTTGTCGCCGCAACGGGCCCGAATGGCGTGCAGATCCGTCACATTCTGCGCCGCGTCCGTTCTGCCAGCGCCCGGCTGATCGATCTCAGGTCGCGACAGGGATCGTCCGGCGCATCGCGGGGCGGTCCGTGATCCCTGCGGCCCAAGCAGTAAGGGCGGGGCGACCCTTCCGCCAGTCACGATCCGCCATGCGGAAATCCAGAAAGCCCAGCGCGCAGGCAAGCGCGATCTGCCCCATGTCCAAAGGACCGGACAGATGGCCCATCCAGCGATCCTCGACAGCCGAAAGCGCGCGGTCGATCTTTTGCCACTGCGCCTCGGCCCAATCAGGCGAACGACTGGCTTCGGGCCGGACGTGGTATTCATACCGGATCAGCACGGCGGCATCGGTCATCCCGTCGGCTGTCGCCTCCAGCGTCAGCGTGTCCCACAGGCGGGTGTCTTGCGGGTAAAGACCGGCCTTCAGCTCCGCATCCAAATAGCGGGTGATGACCCGGCTGTCATAGATCACCCCGCCATCGTCACGCTCCAGCGCCGGGATCTTGCCCAGGGGATTGCGGTCGACGGGCATCGTACCTGGGTTCAGGGGCGTTCCCATTGCGGGCACCAACTCCACCCGGTCCAGCGCCCCCGCTTCGTGCAAAAGCACCATGACCTTGCGCACGAAGGGCGAGGTGTTGGAGTAGAAAAGCTTCATTCTTCCCCCCGCCGCAGCCGGAACCTGGCCATCAGGCCAGCGTCGATTTCCCATTTCGTGCCGCGAACCCGGATCACGCGGCGCAGGCGGGCGGTCGCATTGGTCTGGCGATCCTCGGCCCGATCCGCCGGGCGGTGCAGCGACAGCCCTTCGCCCAAGTCGTCAAACGCATCCTCGGCCCGCTGGTCCGTGCGGCCGGGGTAGCTTTGCGCCCTGACCCAGCGCACTGCGGCAAAGGTCGTGGTCGCCACCACGCCAAGACGCAGCACGACCGGCAGGATCGGGACAAGCGGCAGCGGCATCGAACCCTCCACAGCAATCAGAGTGCCAAGGATAGGGCCGGGGTGTCCCCCTGTAAACGGAAACCGGCCTACTCGGCGCCCGGCAGCCCAAGGATCAACGCGGCGATCCGGCGGGCCGATTCGTCGCCCTGCGACAGCGCCGCCGCGGCACGGGCGCGAATCTCGGGCGTCTTGTTCTGGTTCAACTTCCACGTCCCCTCGACCAAGGTCACCCGAAAGCGGAACGGAAGAATCATCCGCATCATCCGGGGCATCGCGCCCTCGGTCATCTTCGCACTGGTCCAGGGGGTCTTGCCAGCGATCCGCCCCTCATGTTCAGCGGAAAGCGCGTCGACATGGGGACGCAGCGCATCCTCGGGCAAGGGCTCCAACACCCCGCGCAGATGCACGGCGACGTAGTTCCAGGTCGGCACCTGATCTGGCACTTCGGCATGCGGGCCGTAGAAATCGGGGGAAATGTAGGCGTCCGGCCCCGACACGGCAATCAGCGCAGGCAACGGAAACCCGGCGCGCGCAATGGGGTTCGACCGGGCAAGGTGAAGCTCGGCAAAACTGGCGTCATGGTTCAGCAGGAACGGAACATGCGCGGCAAGCGGGCCTTCGGGGCCGTTGACCGACAGGATGCCAAAGCCGCGTGCGCGGGCAAAGGCAAGGTTGCGGTCACGGGGTTCCTGACGGAAGGCGGGATTGGGGTGCATGGGTAGGCCTGCCTGTCTGCGATGCGATGCGATGCGATGCGAAGTTTGCAGCACAAGATCCTTCAAAGGATTCTGCAATTCTTTTCGAACGGATTTGCGCCCCGCTGGATGCTCCTCGTGCGTCTTCGACTTCTCGTCGCATTTCCACCCAGCGAGGAGTGACGAAGTCAAACGACGAGCGGCCCGAACGGAAAAGGCCGCCAGGGTTTCCCCAGGCGGCCCTGAATTCCGTCTGCCGAAAGCGGCTCAGCCCTGACGGGCTTTATAGCGCTTTTGCGTCTTGTTGATCACATAGACGCGGCCCTTGCGGCGCACGACCTGGCAATCGCGATGACGCGTCTTCAGCGAGCGGAGCGAGTTCGCAACCTTCATCGATCTTCTCCTTGTTCGCGGCGCGTCTGCGCCAGTGAAAACAACGTACCCCCAAACGGGAGCGGTGAATGGTGGGCGGTACTGGGATCGAACCAGTGGCCACTACGATGTCAACGTAGTGCTCTACCGCTGAGCTAACCGCCCACTTGTCCTGCGCTTTCCCCCCTGCCCCTTTCGGTGAAACGAAAAGGACGCGGGCGGTTCCGCGTCGGTCAGGGCGGGTCTATAATCAACAGTGCGGGGGCCTGCAAGGGGTTTTGGCTTTCTGTTTTTCGGCGCTATACCAAAGCCAGTACGGGGTGTCGCATTTGCCGAAACACGAAGCCAAAGCCTTTGTCCTGACCCGGCCCGACCGCCGGACCGGTCCGGTCATCTTTGCCTCGCCGCATTCCGGCCGCGACTATCCGGCCGACTTCCTTGCCAGCGCCCTGCCCGACCGGCAGGTGATTCGATCCTCGGAAGATGCGTTTGTCGACCAGCTGTTCGACATGGCCCCCGCGCTTGGCGCACCGCTGCTGGCTGCAAAGGTGCCACGGGCCTATGTCGATCTCAACCGCGCTGCCGATGAACTTGATCCCGCCGTGATCGAGGGCATCCACCGCCCGGCCCACAACCCGCGCATTTCCTCGGGCCTGGGGGTGATCCCCCGCGTCGTCGCCGGAGGCCGCGCAATCTATCGCGGCAAGCTGTCACTGGCCGAGGTGGAATACCGGCTACGGACCTTCTGGCATCCCTATCATCTGGCGCTTGCGAATCTGATCGAGGAGACGGTCGCAAATTTCGGTCGGGCAGTGCTGGTCGACTGCCATTCAATGCCGCACGAAGCGATCGAAGCGCATACGCGGCCCGGCCAGCCCCGGCCCCAGATCGTCTTGGGTGACCGATTCGGTGCCACCGCCGGGCGTGAGGTGATCGACCGGATCGACTCCGCCTTCGCTGAAACCGGGCTGCGGGTTTCCCGGAACGCCCCCTTCGCCGGGGCACACGTGGCGCAAGCCTATGGCCGCCCGTCACGCGGCGTGCATGTCGTGCAGGTGGAAATCGACCGGGCGCTCTACATGGACGAAGCGCAGATCGCGCCCTTGCCGGGCTTTCCGGCCTTTCGCGACCAGATCGCCGGAGTCGTGGCCCGCATCATCGCGGAACTTGGCGATGCGCAGCGGCTGGCCGCTGAATAAGCTTCCCTGTTGACTGCGCCTGCCGCTGCGTCACTCTGTCTCCCGAACCCAAAAGGAGCGACCGCTATGCGTCTGATGCCTGCCCTTGCCTTTGCAGTGACCGGATTTCTTGGCTCGACCCTGGCCTCCTGGGCCGAGGACCGCTGGATGACGATCCCGAAGCCCCCCGCGATACCCGAGGCAGCCAGCAGCGGCATGGCGCCGGTCAACGGGATCGAGATGTATTACGCCACCTATGGCGCGGGCGATCCGGTGCTGCTGATCCATGGCGGGCTTGGCAATGCCGACATCTGGGCAAATCAGGTGATCGACCTGATGCAGGATCACCTTGTCATCGTCGCCGACAGCCGGGGCCATGGACGGTCGACCCGGACTGCGGAACCCTATGGCTATGACCTGATGGCGTCCGATTATCTGGCGCTGCTGGATTACCTCAAGGTCGACAAAGTCGATCTCGTGGGCTGGTCAGATGGCGGGATCATCGGGCTGGACATCGCGATGACCCACCCCGAGCGGCTGGATCACCTGTTCGCCCATGCCGCGAACATCACCACGGATGGAGTTGACCCGTCCGTGGCCGATGACCCGGTCTTCATGGGGATCTATGCCAACTGGATGGGCGAGGAATACGCGAAACTGTCGCCGACGCCCGACCAGTTCGACGCCTTCATTGCCCAGATTTCCGAGATGTGGGCGTCCCAGCCGAACTGGACCGATGAACAGGTCGCGGCGATCACCGTGCCGACGGCGGTCGTGGTGGGCGAGTATGACGAGGCGATCCTGCGGCCGCATTCTGAGAAGATCGCTTCGCTGATCCCCGGCTCGACCCTGGTGATCCTGCCCGAGGCCAGCCACTTCGCGATGCTGCAGGCGCCAGCGGAGTATACGGCGGCGATCCGGGCGCTGATCGACGGGTGAAACCTGTCCACGCCGGACAGGTTTTCGGGCCCTTTGAAATCAGTGGCTTGGCTGTGGACATTTACCGATTCGTAACCGATTGACCCAGGGCGGTTGTTGCATGGAGCGCCCCTTGCAGGGCCGCAAACCTTTGCTCTCGTCGTCGGGCTGCGCCTCCTCCTCGGGCTGAGGGGGCGCTTCGCCCCCCACGTCGAGGGTGCGGGGCACCCTCTCCTTCCCCCCAAGGATATTTGGCGAAGGGAAAGCCGGTAAGACGCATCGGCCCGATGTTCAGCGCAGGCTGCGGCCCCTGATGATCGCATCCTTGCCAAACCGGGCGCGGATGGCGTCGGTCGCGCGTTCGGTGGCGGCGCGACGACGGGCTTCGGGGTCGAGGAGGTCCTGGGACAGGTCGGCCTGATCTTCCGAGGCGAGGTCGGAGATGCCGACGCCGATCAGGCGGAAGGGGCCGGTGGTGCCCGCGTGGTCGAAAAGGTCGCGGGCGGCGCGGTAGATGCGGTCGGTCAACTGCGTCGGATCGGACAGCGCATGGCGACGGCTGACCAGCTGGAAATCGCCCTTCTTCAGCTTTAGCGTCACGGTCCGGCCTGACAGGCGCTTGGCCTTGGCCCGGTCGGCCACCTGTTCCGCCAGCCGCCAGATATGGCCGTCAAGGAGGTCGGGGTCAGAGGTATCTTCGAAGAAGGTCGTTTCCTTGGAAATCGACTTGAGCTTCTCGTCCCGATTCACCCGCCGCGTATCAAGCCCCCGCGCCAGATGCCAAAGCCTTTCGCCCATGCTGCCAAAGCGTGCACCAAGATCGCCCCGGTCCCAGCGCAGAAGATCGGCAATGGTGCGGATACCCGCGCCTTCAAGCGCGGTCTGGGTGGCCTGTCCGACGCCCCAGATGATGCGGACGGGTTTGGGTTTCAGGAACGCCTCGGTCTCGGCCTTGCCGATCACCGAAAAGCCACGGGGTTTATCAAGGTCGCTCGCGATCTTGGCGAGGAACTTGTTGTGCGCCAGGCCGACCGATCCGCTTAGGCCCAACTCGTCCTCCATCCGCTTGGTCAGACGGGCGAGCAGGACGGCGGGCGGCGCGCCGTGCAGCCGTTCGGTTCCGGTCAGGTCCAGAAACGCCTCGTCCAGCGAGAGGGGTTCGATGGCGGGGGTCAGCGCCTCCATCATCGCGCGGATGGCACGGGATACCTCGACATAGACCGACATCCGGGGTTTGACGACCACAGCCTCGGGGCAAAGCTTCAGCGCCTGGAACATCGGCATGGCAGAGCGCACGCCCTTGATCCGCGCGATATAGCAGCAGGTCGAGACGACGCCACGATGCCCGCCGCCGACGATCACCGGCTGGTCGCGAATCGCCGGGTTGTCGCGTTTTTCAACGCTTGCATAAAAGGCGTCGCAGTCCATGTGAGCAATTGACAGGTGCGGCAGTTCGGCGTGGATCACCAGCCGGGGTGATCGGCAGACCGGGCAGCGCGACGGGGGCGGATGCTCCCCGGCGTCAAAGGTCAGGCAATCGCGACACAGATGAGGCATGGGGCAGGTTACCTTGGCTGTGCGGCGGGCATCAAGCGGAACCCCGATGTGTCGAAGATGTGGGGCCTTCTTGGCGCAACCTGTCCAGATAGGCGCGCAAGAGCGGCACGCGGCGGGGGCGAAAGCTTTCGTCCGCCAGTTGGACATCCTGCATCTGGGCCAGCTTGAAGCGGCGGAAATCCTGCCGCAGACAGCAGAAGGCCAGGCAGACGACGTCGCGGTCCAGAAAGACGGTGCCAAGCGGCCAGATGCGGCGGTGGGTCTGGCGGCCCGAGATGTCGCTATAGGTCAGGTCAACTGCCCGCTCCTCCCAGGCCGCCTCACGCAGCAGGTGCAGATGCGGCGGGGCAGGCTTGCGCGGTTCAAAGCGGTAGGACCGGCTGACCGCGTGGATCGCCTGTCGCTGCACCCGGTCGGGCAGGGTGGCGATGATCTTGGCCTGCGCGTCGTTTGCGGCCTTGGCCAGCAGCGGATCGCCCGACAGGGTGACTTCGGCCAGACCAAGGACCAGCGCCTCGACCTCCAGCCGGGTGAACATCTGCGGCGGGAGGGCGGGGTCTTCGGTCAGGGTATAGCCAACACCTGCCTCGCCATCGATCAGCGCGCCACCCGCGCGCAGGGCGGCAATGTCGCGGTAGAGGGTGCGGGGGGAAACCTCGGTTTCCTCGGCCAGGCGGTCGGCGGTCACCGGCTGCGGCAGGCTGCGCAGGGCGGCTAGCAGGCGGAACAGGCGGTCGGCGCGGGGCATGGGTTTCCTGAGGGTTTGGCATGGTGATCCTTGCCAGATCATACTGACAGAAATTGACAGGAGCGACAGGTCATAAGTCCCCCCATCCGGCACAGCAAAGGAGAGAAAGATGCTGAAACTGATCCATGCGCCGATGTCGCGGTCCTCGCGCATTTTGTGGCTGATCGAGGAGATGGGGATCGCCGACAAGGTCGACATCCAGCGCGTGAACATCCGCCGCTTTGACGGGTCGGGCGCGCGCGATCCGTCGAACCCGCACCCGGAAGGCAAGGTGCCGTTGCTGTTTCACACCACGGCAGATGGCACTGCGACCATCTCGGAAAGTGGCGCGGTAATGCTGTATCTGACCGCGCTTTTCCCCGACAGCGGTCTGGCCCCGAAACCCGGAACGGCCAAGCGGGGCGAGTTCCTGACCTGGCTGTTCTGGTATGGCTCGGTGATGGAGCCGGTCCTGACGCTGGCCTCGGCGGGGATCGACCACCCCTACCTGACCGCAGGTCTTCGCGGCGTGCCCGAGGTGAACGCGCGGCTGCATGCGGCGCTGGAGAAAGGTCCGTGGCTTCTGGGGGATCAGTTCAGCGCGGCGGACTTGTTGTGCTTTTCGCCCTACAACTGGTTCAAGGATGCAACGCCGGATGACCCATTGATCCGCGACTGGGTGGCGCGGTGTCTGGCGCGGCCCTGCATCGCCAAGGTCATGGCGCAGGATCAGGCGATGCTGGCGGCCTAAGCCGCGACATCTGCACGGCAAGGATGCCTGCCATCGCGATCAGCACCCCGGCGATATCGGTGGTGCTGATCGCCTCGCCCAGCAGCATCGCCGAAATGGTGACCCCGAAGAACGGGTTCATGAAATGGAAGGTCGAGGCGCGGACAGCCCCCACCCGTTTCACCAGCGCGAACCACAGGATCGTTGCCGTCAGGCCGGGGATGAATATCTGGTACAGGAACGCCGCCAGCAGCGGCAGGCTGGGGGTGATCTGCAAAGGCTCGGTCAGGGCGGCGGTGACGGCCAGAAGGGTGGAGCCGACCCACATCTGCAACCCCACGACCATTAGCAGGTTGCCCCCTGCCGACACCGACCGCACTGTCAGCGTGGCCACGGCAAGCCCGGTCGCCCCGGCGACACACAGCGCGATGCCGATGGGATCGGCCCCGCCGGTTACCCGCGTGCCCATGACCAGCGCCACCCCGGCAAAGCCAAGGGCAAGGCCAAGCTGGCCAAGGGGCGGCACCTTTTCCCGCCCCATGACCCAGCCAAGGCCCGCGACGATCAGCGGCATGGACGAGGCGATGATCGAGGCGACAGATGCCTCGACCCACTGCAATGCGGTGAAGTTCAACCCCAGATAAAGCGCATTCTGGCACAGGCCGAAGATCACGACCGACAGCGCGATGGGCCGGGTCAGACGCCAGCTTTGGCCCAGGGCGCGGGCGATGACGACGGCGATCAGCCCGGAAATCGCAAAGCGGAAGGTCAGCGCCCATAGCGGAGGGGCATAGGCCACGATCACCCGCGCCGTGGCGAAGGCCGAGGACCACATGACCGAAAACGCCACCCCCATCGCAAGGGCCACAAGATCAAGGCGGGGGGCTTGGTGTGTCATGCCGCCTGTCTGTCAAATCATCCCGGCGACGGCAAGACGGGTCAGGCGGGGGCCGGGACCCGCAGCCCGCTTTGCGTGTCGAAAGCGCGACCGAACACCCGCCCCGGCCCCCGAGCCGGGGCCTCCTTCTCAACCAGCGCAGGTCCGGTGGATCGTGCGGGGTCCCGGATCAGGTCCGGGACGGGGTTTCAATCCATGGCGGTTCCGGCCATGAGACTGGTCGGCAGGATCAGCCCGCGGGCGGCTGCCACAGCTCGATCGGCGTGCCTTCGGGGTCGTGGATGCGGGCGAACTGGCCATAGCTGCCGTCGCCGTCCCACTCCGCGCGGGTTTCGACCGCGATTCCCGCCGCCCGAAGCTGCCCGATCAGTGCGGGCAGGTCATCGACCCGCAGATTCAGCATCCACTGCCTGTCCGCCGGGAAATAGTCCGTGTCTGCGGCGAAGGGGGAAAACACCGTCGGCCCCGCCTCTTGCTGCCAGACCGCCACATCGGGTTGCGTGATGCCAAGATGCCGCTGGTACCAGTTATTCAGCGCCGCAGGGTCGCGCGCCCGAAAGAAGATGCCGCCGATCCCGGTGACCTTGGCCATGCCTGTTCTCCAACGCAAAAGGGCCGCCCGAAAGCGACCCTTTCACGAATTCCGAAATCGGGGAAGGCTTAGCCGTTCACCACGTCCTTCAGCGCCTTGGCGATGGCGAATTTCACCTGGCGGTCGGCCGGCTTTTTCATCTGCTCGCCCGTGGCGGGGTTGCGGACCATACGTTCCGGGCGGGCCTTGCAGGCGACCTTGCCAAGACCGGGGATCGTCACCGAGCCGCCAGCGGCCACTTCGCGCGACACGACCGAGGCAATCGCGTCCAGCGCGGCACCAGCGGTTTTCTTGTCGCTGCTCATGGCTTCTGCGACTGCGGCCACCAGCTGGGTCTTGGTCATCTGATTGGACATTTGCTCATCCTTTATATTGTTCTTGGCAAGAAAACTGCCCACGGGAACGCGGGCCAACTGTTTTCGGGAAACCAGTCCTTCCCCCAAACACACAGTTTCGACCAACATTTCAAGCCCTGAACGCGGAAATACGCGCCCAACTGCCGTCTTTTGCCGCTTTCAAAGGAAGGCGGTCTCTTCAAAGCTGCGCAGTTTCCGGCTGTGCAGGCGGGAAATCGGTGTCTCGCGCAGACGTTCCATCGCGCGGATGCCGATCTGCAAGTGGCGGCTGACCTGGGTCTTGTAAAAATCGCTGGCCATGCCGGGCAGTTTCAATTCGCCATGCAGGGGCTTGTCGCTGACGCAGAGGAGCGTCCCGTAGGGCACCCGGAACCGGAACCCGTTCGCCGCAATCGTGGCGCTTTCCATGTCCAGCGCCACGGCGCGGCTTTGCGACAGCCGCCGCACCGGGCCGGACTGGTCGCGAAGCTCCCAGTTGCGGTTATCGATGGTGGCGACCGTCCCGGTCCGCATGATCCGCTTCAGCTCGTACCCTTCAAGCTGTGTCACCTCGGCAACGGCCTTTTCCAGCGCGATCTGAATCTCCGCCAGCGCCGGGATCGGCACCCAGACCGGCAGGTCATCGTCCAGCACATGGTCGTCACGGAGGTAAGCATGGGCCAGAACGAAGTCGCCCAAGGCCTGCGTGTTGCGCAGTCCCGCGCAATGCCCGACCATCAGCCAGGCATGCGGGCGCAGCACGGCGATATGGTCGGTCGCGGTCTTGGCGTTCGACGGCCCTACCCCGATGTTGACCAGCGTGATCCCCTGCCCGTCCGCCCGCTTCAGGTGATAGGTCGGCATCTGCGGCATCTTGGGCGTCGGCTGGATCACCCCATCCGCCGTCGTGATCACCTGATTGCCGGTCGCCACAAAGGCCGTATAGCCCGAGGCCGGATCCCCCAGCATCGTGCGGGCATAGGTTTCGAACTCATCGACATAGAACTGATAGTTGGTGAACAACACGTGGTTCTGGAAATGCTCGGGGTCGGTCGCGGTGTAATGCGCCAGCCGCGCCAGTGAATAGTCCACGCGCTGCGCCGTGAACGGGGCCAGGGGGGCCGAGCCGTCGGGATAGCGGGTCAGCGTGCCGTTGACGATGTCGTCGTTGGTGGTCGCAAGGTCCGGCACGTCGAACACATCGCGCAGGCTGAAATCCATCACCCCATCCTGGGGTACCGCCTGCCCCGCCATGGCGAAATGGATCGGGATCGGCGTGTCCGACGGGCCGATATCGACCGAGACGCCGTGATTTTCGATCAGAAGCGCAATCTGCTGGATCAGGTAATTGCGGAACAGGTCGGGACGGGTGACCGTCGTCGCATAGGTGCCGGGGCTGGTCACATGGCCAAAGGACAAACGCGAGTCGACCTTGTCGAAGCTGACCACCGTCAGCCGGATTTCCGGGTAAAAGGCACGAACCCGTTGGCCGGGATGGCCCTTGGCAACGGTACGGACGAATTCACGCGCAAGAAACTCGGTCGCTTCGGCATAAAGCGCCTCAAGCAGATCAACCGCAGCCTCGGCATTGGTAAAGCTTTGATGCGCGCGGGCGGGCGGGCTGAAAGTGTCGGTCTGGGCGTCGTCTTGCATGTGAAGTCCTGCGAATGATCCGGCATATAAGCCGAAACCACCTGCCCTCTGCAAGTGAAGCGATTGTGACAGTCCGTTCCGCCGCCAAGGGTCACGCAGGGTTGCCCGTTCTGCAAGGAGATCCTCCTCGTGCGACTTCGTCTTCTCGTCGGCAGGTCAGCGAGGAGTGACGAAGTCAACCGATGAGCGCCCGATCCGGGACTGGTCCTCTCTGCCGCTATTCTGCCCGGAACACCGCGATGGCCGCGCGGTCGCTGGCATGGTCGGCGTCGACTTGTGCCGCCGCCGCGCCATAGACCTGCACCTCGATCAGGTGCAGATCGGCAATCCGGCCCTGATCGGCCAGCGCCTGCAGCGCGCGGTCGAACCCCGCCCCGGTCCAGACCCTCAGGTTGATCGACAGGGCAAAGACCGCGCCCGGCAGGGCCACGTCCAGCAGGTTCGACAGAGCCTCCGGTCCGACATGCCCCGCCGTGAAGGTGCCGGAACTGACCACGCCCTGATAGACGCGGGGCAAGGCGATTGCCCGTGTCACATCCACCCGATGCAGCGCGCGATAGATCGCCTTTTCGCCCGCCCGCTCCAGCATCTCGGACGAGAAGTCGGCAGCGTCGATCACGCCCTGAAATCCCATATCCCGCAACCGTTCCGCCAAAAGCCCGGTGCCAGCCCCCACGTCAAGCACCGGCCCTTGCCCTTTGGCCCCAAGGAAGGCCGCCGCGACATGGGCGGGCAGTCGGTAATCCATCCCTTGGGCAAAGCCCGCGTCATAACTTGCCGCCCAGGCGCGGTAATAGGCCAGACAGTCGTCCGGTCCGCCAAGGCTCAGGGCCCCCTTCAGTCCGTGATCCATCACCCGCCCCCCTTTTCGCCAGAATGGAACGCGCGCGCCCGTGCTGCAAGCCCTTGCACCCGACCGGCCCTGCCATGATAGTCCTGCCCATGTCAGTCCTGCTTTCCCTTGGCCATGGCTACTCTGCCCGCGCCCTTGCCCGTCTTCTGATCGCCGAAGGTTGGCGCGTGATTGGCACCACGCGCAGCGCGACCAAGGCCAAGGCCTTCCGCGCCGAAGGGGTCGAGCCCCTGCTTTGGCCCGGCGACATTGCCCCGGCGCTGGCCGAAGCAACCCATATCCTCGCTTCTGCCGCCCCCGATGGGCTGGGCGATCCCTTTCTGCGCGACACGGCGGATATCGCCCGGTCCAAGGCAACCTGGGTCGGCTATCTGTCGACCACGGGGGTCTACGGCGACCATCATGGCGGCTGGGTCGACGAGGATACGCCCCTTACCCCGGCGTCGGACCGTGGTCGGCAAAGGGTGCTGGCCGAAAATCAATGGCGCGCCACCGGCCTGCCCGTCCACATCTTCCGCCTGGCGGGCATCTACGGCCCCGGTCGCGGTCCTTTCGAGAAGGTGCGCGACGGCACCGCGCGGCGGATCATCAAACCCGGTCAGGTCTTTGGCCGGATTCATGTCGATGACATTGCACAAGTCCTGCGCGCTTCGATCCGCCAGCCGAATCCCGGTGCTGCCTACAACGTCTGCGACGACAATCCCTGCCCGCCCGAAGAGGTGCTGTCCTACGCCGCGCGGCTTCTGGGCCTGCCCGAACCGCCCGCAGTCGATTTCGATACCGCCGAGATGACCGAGATGGCCCGCAGCTTTTACGGCGAATCAAAGCGGACCCGAAACGACCGGATCAGGACCGAGCTTGGGGTGACCCTGCTTTACCCGGACTATCCCGCCGGTCTGCAGGCGCTTCTGGCAAAAGAAACTGCTTCTGCCGCAGCGCCCCTTTCCGGCCCTTCCCGCCAAGGCTAGTCTTCCCCAATCCAACCCGAAGGACCTGCACATGAAACTTCTTCGCTATGGCCCGCAGGGTCAGGAAAAGCCCGGCCTGCTGAACGCAAAGGGCCAGATTCGTGATCTTTCGGCCCATGTCGCCGATGTTGGCGGGGCGGCGCTGACCGACCTTGACCGGTTGCGCGCCCTTGATCCCGAAAGCCTGCCGCTGGTGCAGGGCACGCCGCGGATCGGCCCCTGTGTTTCGGGCACCGGCAAGTTCATCTGCATCGGCCTGAACTATGCCGACCATGCCGCCGAAAGCGGCCTTAAAGTCCCGCCCGAACCGATCATCTTCATGAAGGCCACATCGGCCATTTGCGGTCCGGATGACCCGATCCTGATCCCGCGTGGATCGGTCAAGACCGATTGGGAGGTCGAGCTTGCCATCGTCATCGGCAAACCCGGCAAATACATTCCCGAGGCTCAGGCGATTTCCCATATCGCGGGCTATTGCGTGGCCAATGACGTGTCCGAGCGCGCCTATCAGACCGAACGCTCGGGTCAGTGGACCAAGGGCAAAAGCTGCGACAGCTTTGGCCCCATCGGCCCCTGGCTCGTCACCGCCGACGAAGTGCCCGATCCGCAGAAGCTGCCGATGTGGCTTAAGGTCAACGGCCAGACCATGCAGAACGGCTCGACCGCCACGATGGTCTATGGTGCGGCCTTCCTGGTGTCCTACCTCAGCCAGTTCTTCACGCTGCATCCGGGCGACATCATCTCGACCGGCACGCCGCCCGGTGTCGGCATGGGCATGAAACCGCCGCGCTATCTGACGGCGGGGGATGTCGTCGAACTTGGGATCGAAGGTCTGGGCAGTCAGAAACAGACCTGCGTTCAGGACTGACCGGCCAATCCCGACAAATTTGACTTAAATTGTGCATCCTCTTGGCAAAAATACTCAATTGCCAGGCTTGGGTTTGCGCAACGCTTCAAGGTGAGGTGCGGCCTGGCGCCACCTATTGCGCCGCGCCGCACTCTGCCGGATTGGCCTGCCGGTCACGGCAGTCTCTGGCGGGAACCGAAGACGGGGTCAGGATCACCTCGGTCGCGCTGCGGACCGTCAGGATCAGACCCGGCAACAGGCCGACCTTTTCCCGCGCGTCATCGCGAAACGCCTGATCAATCCCGATGACCCCGCCGAACAGCTTCAACAAGGCCGGGTTCTCGCCCAGGTTCAGGTGCCCGACCCCCACGTTATAGGCCGCCGTGTCCAGATAGGTGACCTCCAGATCGGCAATCCGGTCGACTCCATCCATGTTGCCAAGCCGCCCCTTGGCCCCTGCAATGGTCGCCGACACACCCAGCACCCGGTCTCGCGAACTGCCGAAGACCACGAAGGGTTGCGGCAACTTGCCAATGTCATGCGCCTCTGCCCGGAACACATCGACATCCAGGTCCGGCGCGATCAGCACCACGCCCGCGATATGGTCCAGCGCATGCGTCCCGTCGCGCAGCACCATCTGGCGCAGCGTTTCCATCGTGACGAACGCCCCCATGGAATGGGCGACGATGATGATGTCATCCGCCCCCGCGGCGGCAACCTGGTTCAAAAGCTCTTCAAAACCGGACCGCGCGAAAAGGACCGACTCGCGATCATGCACATAACCAAGGGGAGACCCGCGTGACGGCCAGGCGTAATGCACCGCCACCCCCGGAACCTGCAGGTCATGGTGCATCTGCGCCACGCGATACACCCCTTCGGCCATGGTGTTGTTGAAGCCATGGACATAGACCACCACGTCCTTCTGCCCGCGCTGGCGCAATTCGTCCTGCAACGACTGCCGGAAGTCGGCGGACGAGGCGAACTGCGTTTCATCCAGCAACAGGAAGTCGCGCGCCGCATCCGGCTTGCGGGTCTTCGGAGGCCAGTTCAATTCCCCCAGCTCGCGGTCAGTGGGGATCGAGACCTCATAGCGCAGAAAACTTGCCGCTTCGGACCGTTCAAAGCCAAAGCCATCAGGGCCCTTGGCCCGAGTGGTCGCAACAAAGATTTCTTCGGGCTGACCCGTTCCAACGCCCGTGCCCGCAGGGGCAAGCGTGAAGTCGCCCCGCGCCGCACATCCCGCGACGAGAAGCACAATGAAGACCAGCCTGCGCACTGCCCACCTTTTCGGCTTTTGTGTCAGACTCGCGCGTCTGCCCGGTCAGGTCAAGCGGCCTGATCCATGGCGGCGCTGCCCCGCCCGCTGCCTGCCACCGTCATTCCCCCTTGGACAATCCGCCCCGCCGCCTTAGCGTGGCCCGGCAAAGGAAAGGCCCGCGAATGACCGACCATGTTTCGACCCATCAGGCGGAAGAAGACGCCCGCAACGAAAACATCCTGATCTGGGTGGACGGGCAGTTGAAGCCCAAGGCGCAGGCGGTGGTCTCCGTCTACGATTCCGGCTTCATGCTGGGGGATGGCGTGTGGGAAGGCATCCGGCTTTATAACGGCAAGTGGACCTTCCTTGACGAACACATCGACCGTTTGTTCGAGGCGGCGAAGGCGATCGATCTGGACATCGCCCGCACCCGGGAAGAGGTGATCGCCGCCGTCATGGAGACGCAGGCGGCCAATGGCATGACCAATGACGCCCATGCCCGGCTGATGGTCACGCGCGGGGTCAAGACCCGGCCCTTCCAGCATCCGCGCCTGTCGCAGCAGGGCCCGACAATGGTGATCATCATGGAACACTCGCGCCAGAAACTGCCGCGCCCGATCACCCTTGCTACCGTCCCGCATCTGCGCGGCTTGCCGATGACGCAGGACCCCAAGCTGAACTCGCATTCCAAGCTGAACTGCATCCTTGCCTGCATCGCCGCGCAAAAGGCCGGCGCGGACGAGGCGCTGATGTTGGACGTGCATGGTTTCGTGAACACCACCAACGCCTGCAACTTCTTCATCGTGCGGAAGGGCGAGCTTTGGACCTCGACCGGCGACTACTGTATGAACGGGATCACCCGCCAAAAAGTGCTGGACCTTGCCCGCGCCAACGGGATCACCGCCCGCGAAAGAAACTTCAGCCTTGTCGACACCTACGGCGCGGACGAGGCGTTCCTGACCGGCACTTTCGGCGCGCAGACCCCTGTTGGCATGATCGACGGTCGCCAGATCGGCACCGGCCAGATGGGCCCGGTCACCGAACGCCTGCGCGGGCTTTACAAGCAACTCGTGGGGGCGTGACGATGGATCGCTCCGCGCAGCTTCTGAACCGACATCGCCTGCGGCCTGAAGATTGCACTCTGGCCGATCTGGAGGCGTTGTGCCGCGAACCAACCCTTGCAACCGATTACCCGCTTGCCGACCGGGTGGAAAAATCCGTCCTGATCTACGATTGCCCCGCGCTGCTCCCCCGGCTTGCCAACCCCGGCTTCGCCGACCTTCTGGCCGCCGAATGGGTCGAGGCTTTTGCCAATGGCCCCGGCGTCATCGTTCTGGCTGGGGCCGAGCCTGACCTTGCAATGCTGGATCAGGCGTCGGCCATCTTCCGCGATCTGATCGACCGGCAGAACCGCGAAGGCACGGGCGGGGGCGACCATTTCGCCAAACCCGGCGCGAATGACCGGCTGTGGAACAGTCTTGAAAAGCACTGTCTGGCG
Organism: Pseudomonadota bacterium; assembly: GCA_963205235.1. GTDB lineage: Bacteria > Pseudomonadota > Alphaproteobacteria > Rhodobacterales > Rhodobacteraceae > Tabrizicola. The sequence goes on along the minus strand of CAUJIP010000071.1, from coordinate 6,294 downwards.
GACCCAGCGAATTTCGCCCGCTATTACGCCAACCCGTTCCTTGCGCTGGTCAGCAAGGCCTGGCTTGGCCCCTTCTACCAGATGACCGCGCAACTGAACGTGGTGAACCCCGGGGGTGCTGCGCAAAGCCCGCACCGCGACTATCACCTTGGCTTCCAGTCCGCCGAGGCGGTGGCCCAGTATCCGACCCATGTCCACCACTTTTCGCCCATGCTGACCTTGCAGGGGGCCATCGCCCATGTGGACGCCAACATCGAAGCGGGGCCGACGCTTCTTCTTCCCCACAGCCAAAAATACCCCGCCGGGTATCTGGCGACCTCGCGCTCCGAGTTCCGCGCCTATTTCGACGCCCATGCCGTCCAACTGCCGCTGAAGAAGGGCGACATGCTGTTCTTCTCGCCCGCCCTGTTCCACGCCGCCGGAACCAACCGCACCCGCGACGTCAAGCGGATGGTGAACCTGTTTCAGGTCTCCTCGGCCTATGGCCGTGCGATGGAAAGCATCGACCGCACCGCCATGATCAAGGCGCTTTATCCGGCCCTCCTGACCCTGAACCTGTCCGAGACCGCAGCGGCCAATGCCATCGCCGCCAGCGCCGAAGGCTACAGCTTCCCCACCAACCTTGACCGCGACCCGCCCATCGGCGGTCTTGCCCCGAAATCACAGGCCGCCCTTGTCCATCAAGCCCTTGCCGCCCACTGGACGCCGGACGCCCTGATCCAGGCCCTCGACACCCAAGCCGCAAAGCGACTGCCATGACCGCAACACCAATCCGCATTGCCATGTGGTCCGGCCCCCGGAACCTGTCGACCGCGATGATGTATTCCTTTGCCGCCCGTGGCGATTGTGCGGTGTGGGATGAACCCTTCTACGCCGCCTATCTGCACGTCACCGGCATTGATCATCCGATGGCCGCCGAAGTCATCGCGGCTGGCGAACCCGACCCCGCCCGTGTGGCAAAGCTTTGCCTTGGCCCGGTCCCGGAAGGCCAGCCGCTCTGGTATCAAAAGCACATGACGCTGCACATGATCCCCGCCTTTGACCGTGGCTTCCTTTCCGGCCTGACCAACGCTTTTCTGATCCGTCACCCCGCCCGCGTCATTGCCAGCTATGCCCAGAAACGCGAGGCGCCCACGCTGGCCGACATCGGCTTTCTGCAACAGGCCGAGCTTTTCGATCAGGTCGCCGACCTGACTGGCAAGGCCCCCCCGGTCATCGCGGCGGAATCGATCCGCGCCAACCCCGAACGCGCGCTTTCGGCGCTGTGCGCGGCGCTTGGCATTCCGTTTACCCGGAACATGCTTGCCTGGCCCGAGGGCCCGAAACCCTATGACGGCGCCTGGGCCCCGCATTGGTACAATGCCGTCCACCGCTCGACCGGTTTCGGCGATCCCGAAGGGCCGCTCCCCGCGCTTTCGCCCGAATTCCAGCGCCTTTGCGATCAGGCCCTGCCCGCCTTCGACCGCCTTGCCCGGTTCGCCATCTAGGAGTCTTCCTTGCGCCACGCCGTTCCTGCCCTTGGCCTGCTGGCCAGCCCCGCTGCCGCCGAAGCGACGCTGGCCGAGGCCTCGCTGGGGCTGGAGCTGGTCCCTTGCGAACTTTCCGACCTGTCTTGCGTGACGCTGTCCCTGCCGCTGGACCCCAGGGCGAACGACCCGGAAAAGACCATCGACATCACCTTTGCCCTGTCCTTCGCGCATGTCGAAAGCCGGGGCATCCTGTTCTATGTCGTCGGCGGGCCGGGCGGTTCCGGGCTGGCTTCGGCGGAGGGCTATCTTTCCGCCTTCAACCCCAGCCTCACCGATTACATGGATATCGTGTTCATCGACCAGCGCGGCACCGGCCCGGATCACGGGCTTTCCTGCCCCGTTGCCCAGACCACCTTTGACCTTGCCCCGGCCACGCTGGCCGATGCCGATGCCGTGCTGGCCACCGCGCAGGCCTATGTCACCGACTGCATCGCCGAACTGGATGCGGCTGACCTTCTGCCCGTCGTCAACACCGACTATGCGGTAGGCGACTTCGAGGCTTTCCGCCGGATGATCGGCGCGCCGAAGGTCTGGCTTTATGGCGAAAGCTACGGCACGCAATTCGTGCAGGCCTATGCCACGACCTACCCCGAAGCCGTGCGGGGCGTGATCGTCGACGGTGTGGTCGACCTCAACCTCAGCGCCGAAGGCTTCTACCGCAGCTATACCCTTGCCGCCGAAAAGATCCTTTCGGCCACCTTCGACGCCTGCGCCACGATCCCCGCCTGTCAGGCCGACATGGGCGGCGACGCGGCAGCCGTCTATGACGATCTTGCCGACCGCCTTGCCCAGGCCCCGGTCAAGGTGCCGCTGACCCTTGCCGATGGCAGCCGGACCGACCGGCCACTGACCTCGGCCCTGCTGGAGACCAACGCTTTCTACGCGCTTTATTCCGCCGAAGGCCGGGGTGAGTTTCTGCGCGTCCTCGCAGCAGCAGGCCGGGGCGATCTGGAACCGATGCTGCAGCTTGGCTATTCCAACCTTTACATCGATCCCGAAACTGCCGTCGGGATGGAAGACCCCGGCTGGTTTGGCGCCGCCTATTATGCGATCACCTGCGCCGATTACGACAGCGGCCAAGGCACCCCCGAACAGCGCGCCTCCCGCATCATCGACGAGGCCCGTGCCTTTGCGCCCGAGGCACCGCGACTTCTGCGGTCCTACTACATGGAACGGGTCGCCTGCGCCCTTTGGCCCTATCAGGGCCAGGACAAACGGCCCGACCCCTATGCCGGGGGCGACTGGCCGACCCTTGTCCTGAACGGCACCGGCGATCCGATCACCCCGATGCCGATGGCCTATTCGGTCCTCGACAACGCCCGCAACGCCTATGGCGTCTTCATGGAAGGCGGCCCGCATGTGATCTGGGGGCGCGGCTTTGCCTGCCCCGACAGCATCGTCGAGGCGCTTTTGTATGACGGCACCCTGCCCGCCGCCCGCGAACAGCGCTGCAGCCAGGATTTCATCATGGATTACCTGCCGCTGACCCTAACCGATCCCGCCGACAAGGCCGACGCCTTCAAGGTTGCCCGCGCCATCGAGACCGAGCTTCTGAACGCCCTGCCGCTGGGCAATTGGGATGGCGAATCCGAGACCAGCTTTGGCTGCCCGCAAGGCGGCACCGTCACGCTTTCGACCACCGAAGCGGGCACCCGCTACGCCTTTGCCGACTGCCGCTTCTGGCCCGATCTGGCGCTGACAGGCTCTGGCGATGACATCGCGATGGACGACGCCGGCGGTGGGCTGATCCTTGACCTTGCGGTTACCGGCGTCGCGACGGGACAGATTTCCTACCGCTCCAGCCCCTTCACCGAAAGTCAAAGCCTTTCCGGCACCTGGAACGGCCAGCCTGCCGCCCTGCCGCGCAGTTGGCCCTAAGTCAAAGGGGCGCAAGCACCATGGCCGACACCAAGACCGCAAGCCCCGATACCTCGACCGATGTGGCGCTGGCCGTCCGCAACCTCTTGCCGCAGCTTCGCGGCCAAGCCCGCACCGGCGTTGGGCTGATGGGCGGTGCCTTGGGCGCCAGCCTGGCGATTGCCGTCTTGATCCTCTCCTCGGACAACAGGGACGCCGAAACGTGGAAATTCGCGATCATCGCGGTTGGCGTCGGGGTCGTCCTTGCGATCGTGGCGCGCAACTGGACGGTTCGCAGTCAAGAATCACTGGTAATGCCGGTCCTTGCCAATGCAGTCGGCCTTTCCTACCAAAAGGACGCCAAGGCCTTTCTGCGCGCCCTGCCCGCGCGTCTTTTGCCCAAGGGGATCAAGACCGGCGAGGATCTGGTCAGCGGCGGCCTTGGCGCGCATCAGGTCCAGATGGCCGAAGTCAAGGTCGAGACTGGCGGCAAGAATTCCCGCACGCTTTTTGCCGGTCTTGTCGCGCGCTTTCCGAACCGGACAGCGATGCCCGCCTTCTTTGTCGCGCGCGAAGACAAGACCCGCCCCGGCATCTTCTTTGGCGGCGACCTGTCGACCGACGGGCTTTACCAGCAGAACACCGTTACGGGCGGCGGTGGCGCGCGCTATGGTGTCTGGACCTCGTGGTCGACGCATGAAGAACCCCCGGCCCTTGCCGCCGTGGTTCAGGCCGTGACCCGGATCGAGGATCAGCTTGGCCGCGGCACCCAGCTTTACGCTGCCACCTCGAACGGCGAAGAAACTCATGTCGCGCTGACCCACAGCCGCAATCTCTTTCGGGTGGGGGGAATGTTTCCCAACGAAAGCGATCTCTTCGAAGATGTGCGCGCCGCGATGCAAGACCTCTCGGTGCCCCTGACACTTGCCAAAGCGCTGATTGATGCGGAAGAGATTGCCAGAACAAAGGCCTGACCGGTCGCGTTTCCGGCCTATAGCCTTTCATCCTTGCCCAAATATCCCCGCCAGAGGCGCAGCTATCCACCCGTCACACCGTGCCCAGAAACGCGCCCCTTCCCGATAAGATCGGGGCGTGGCACGGGGCACATTCCAGCCGCCCGAAAAGTTAAGGGGGCGTAAACGCCCCCTTGCAACCCATTGATTTCACTTGGTGCGAAAAACTGTCCACCGTGGACACTCACTTCGCGACCCGCGCATTCCGGCTGGCGATCAACCGCAGCCGCAGCGCGTTCAGTCGGATGAAGCCCTCAGCATCCTTCTGATCATATGCCCCGGCATCCTCTTCAAAGGTGACGTGCTTTTCGGAATACAGGGAATGATCCGACCACCGCGCGACCGTCCGCGCCGAGCCTTTGTAAAGCTTGACCCGCACCGTCCCGGTAACGTGTTCCTGGGTCTTGTCGATCAGCGCCTGCAAGGCCTCCCGCTCGGGCGAGAACCAGAACCCGTTGTAGATCAGCTCTGCATAGCGGGGCATGATGCTGTCTTTCAGGTGGCCAGCACCCGCATCCAGCGTGATCTGCTCGATCCCCCGGTGCGCCTCCAAGAGGATCGTCCCGCCGGGCGTCTCATACAGCCCGCGCGACTTCATGCCGACGAAGCGGTTCTCAACCAGGTCCAAGAGGCCAACGCCGTGCTTGCCGCCGATCTCGTTCAGCCGGGCCAGGATCGTCGCGGGCGACAGCGCCTCGCCATTGATTGACACCGCATCGCCGCGCTCGAACCCGATCTCGACATGTTCGGCCACATCGGGGGCCTTCTCGACGGGCACCACGCGCTGATAGACGAACTCGGGCGCCTCCTCGGCCGGGTTCTCCAGCACCTTCCCCTCGGACGAGGTGTGCAGCAGGTTCGCATCCACGGAAAACGGAGCCTCCCCCCGCTTGTCCTTGGCAATCGGGATCTGGTTCGCTTCGGCAAATTCCAGCAGCTTGGTGCGGCTGGTCAGGTCCCACAGCCGCCACGGCGCGATGACCTTGATCGCCGGGTCCAGGGCCGCCGCCGACAGCTCGAACCGCACCTGATCGTTGCCCTTGCCCGTCGCCCCATGCGCCACCGCATCGGCCCCGGTCTCATGCGCGATCCGCACCAGATGCTGCGAAATCAGCGGGCGGGCGATGGAGGTACCCAGCAGATACAGCCCCTCATACAGCGCATTCGCGCGGAACATCGGGAAAACGAAGTCGCGCACGAATTCCTCGCGCACGTCGACGATGTGGATATTCTCGGCCTTGATGCCCATCAGAAGGGCCTTCTTGCGGGCCGGCTCCAACTCCTCACCCTGGCCAAGGTCAGCGGTGAAGGTCACCACTTCGCAGCCATATTCGGTCTGCAGCCATTTGAGGATGATCGAGGTATCAAGCCCGCCCGAATAGGCGAGGACGACTTTCTTCGGCTTCAGCATGAATAGGCTCCATCCCGGTTTTTCAGGCGCTTACTGGGAAACGCCGGGAAGGGCAAGGACGGCAAGAGACTGGCGGCGCGCAGGCCGCGCAACCCACCCCTTGCCGGTGCTGTTCGGCGGCCTATTCGCCTTTGGCCGCGACAAGGGCTGCGGCGATTTCTGTCTGATATTCAGCCAGACGTTCCCGCATCTGGCCCAGAACGCCGGCAAGGTCGCCATCCTTGTTCAAGGCTGCGCCAATCGATGCCTCGACCGTGTCGACGGCGGCTTCGGCTGCGTCAACCGCAGCCTCGGCTTCGGCGATTTCCGCGTCGGTCGGGGCGGTTTCGGCAAGGGCGAGTCCGTCCTCGGTGGTGCCGCCGACCGCGTCGACCAGCGGGTCGATGGCGTTCATCTGCTCTTCGGTCGCAGTCCCGTCCGCCTTGGCCTGCAGATAGCCTTCGACCGAGTCGAAACCGGCATCGGCGACGGCGGTTTCCAGCGC
>CAUJIP010000070.1 GCA_963205235.1 Pseudomonadota bacterium | reverse complement strand
ATCTTTCCATGCGCCTTCAGCACCTCATGGCCCCAAGGGTGGGCAAGGGTGACCTCGGGCAAGTCCAGCCTGAGGGCGAGGGATCTCAATTGATCCCAGGTCGCGATCATTGCGGGACGCAGGCGGGGTTTTCCAAAGGTGCGGTCCCTTCGAAGCTGATGATCTGCGTGCCCTGCACCACGATGCGCCAGCCGCCTTCGACCACCTGCCAGGCGCCCATTCCGTAGATCGGGTGTTCGGCATAGCAGGTGTCCTGCGCCAGGACATAGGCGTCCATCTCGCCATCCGTCTTGGAAGTGAGGGTCACCTTGCCCTCGGCCACATCGCCCAGGATGTAGACCGCGCCGGTGGTCTGATCGGTGAGTTCCGCCTCGGCCAGAGCGGGGGTGGAGAGGAACATCATGGCAAGGACGAGGCAGCGGGAGAACATTGGAAATCCTTTCGGTCGGTATGGCCGGAAGATGGCCTGACCGGGGATTTGCGGCAAGAGGAGCGGGGGTAGGGAATGCCTTAGCCTTGGGCCGGATAAGGGGTGCGGTTTTCCCGACCAACGGCCGGATTTAGTGTGCTTCGGCCCAATTCTTGCCTTTTCCAGCCTCGACTGCGAGGTGGACCTTGAGGGCGACGGCGGGGTGGGCGGCACCTTCCATCGTGTCCTTGGCGGCAGTGATCAGGCGGTCGGTTTCGCCTTCTGCGACCTCGAACAGGAGTTCGTCATGGACCTGCAGCAGCATCTTCGCATCCAGCCCGGCGATCGCCGCAGGCATGCGGATCATCGCGCGGCGGATCACGTCGGCGGCGGTGCCCTGAATGGGGGCGTTGATCGCGGCGCGTTTGGCGAAACCGGCGCCGGGGCCTTTGGCGTTGATCTCGGGGGTATGAATTTTCCGACCGAAAAGCGTCTGAACGTAGCCCTTATCCTGCGCAAATTTTACAGTATCGGACATATAGGTCTTGATGCCGGGGAAGCGTTCGAAATAGCGGTCGATGAAGCCCTGCGCCTCGGCGCGCGGAATCCGCAGGTTGCGGGCAAGGCCAAAGCCGGAAATCCCGTAGATGACGCCGAAGTTGATCGCCTTGGCCTTGCGGCGGATGTCGGAGGTCATCTGGTCGAGGGGGACGTTGAACATCTCGGACGCCGTCAGGGCGTGGATGTCGATTCCGTCCTCGAAGGCCTGCCTAAGTTCGGGGATGTCGGCGATATGGGCAAGGATGCGCAGCTCGATCTGGGAGTAGTCGAGGGAGACCAGAACCCGGCCCGGCGGGGCCACGAACGCCTCGCGGATGCGGCGGCCTTCTTCGGTGCGGACCGGGATGTTCTGCAGATTCGGGTCGGTTGACGCGAGGCGCCCGGTGTTCGCCCCGGCGATGGAATACGAGGTGTGGACGCGGCCCGTGTCGGGGTTGATCGCCTCTTGCAGGGCATCGGTATAGGTCGACTTCAGCTTGGCGATTTGCCGCCAGTCAAGGATGCGGGCCGCCAGTTTCGCGCCGGTCGGGTGGCTGTCCTCCAGCGTGGTGATGTCTTCCAGCACGTCGGCCCCGGTGCCATAGGCCCCGGTCTTGCCCTTTTCACCGCCCGGAATCTGCAACCGGTCAAACAGGATTTCGCCCAGTTGCTTGGGGGAACCCACGTTGAACTTTTCGCCCGCGATGGACTGGATTTCTTCCTCAAGCTGGACCAGCTTTTGCGCGAAGACATTGGACATGCCGCGCAGAACCTCGCGGTCGACCTTGATGCCGGTCATCTCCATTTCCGCCAGCACGGGAACCAGCGGGCGTTCGAGGGTTTCGTAGACGGTGGTCACCTTCGCCCGGTGCAGTTGCGGCTTGAAAAGCTGCCAGAGCCGCAGCGTCACATCGGCGTCTTCGGCGGCGTATTTCACCGCATCGTCGATGGCGACCTTGTCGAAGGTGACCTGGCTTTTTCCGCTGCCCAGCAAGGACTTGATCGGGATCGGCTGGTGGCCGAGGTAGAGGTCGGACAGCGTGTCCATCCCGTGGTTGTTCAGGCCCGCCTGCATCGCATAGCTCATCAGCATGGTGTCGTCGAAAGGCGCGATCCTCACCCCGTGGCGGGCGAAGATCTTCCAGTCGTATTTCATGTTCTGGCCGATCTTGAGGATCGCCGGGTCCTCAAGGATTGGCTTCAGGGCCGCAATCGTTTTGGCAAGGGGCAACTGACCTTCGGCCAGTGCGGTTGCGCCGAAAAGATCGCCGCCGCCGGTGGTGTGGCCCAAGGGGATATAGGCGGCTTTGCCGGCGTCAACACATAGGGAAATGCCGACCAGATCGGCGCGCATTTCGTCAAGGCTGGTGGTCTCGGTATCCACCGCCACATGCCCGATGTCGCGGATATGCTCGATCCAGCGGTTCAGCGCGTCCATGTCGCGGATGCATTCGTAACCCGCGTGGTCGAAGGGCAGGCGGTCCGCCGGGGCCTCGGTTTCGACATGGGCCCCCTTGACCTCCAGCGCGCCGGTTTCGGGCAGGGCGGGGGCGGCAAGGCCAAGCTTGTCGGCGACGCGCTTCGTGAGGGTGCGGAATTCCATGGCCGCAAGAAAGCCCATGATCGTGTCGGGATCGGGCTGTTTCACGGTCAGGTCGTCAAGGCTGATGTCCAGCGGCGTGTCGGTTTTAAGCGTGACCAGATCACGGGAAATGCGGATCAGGTCGGCGTTGTCCTGCAAGGCCTCGCGCCGCTTGGGTTGCTTGATTTCACCGGCTCGGGACAGAAGCGTATCAAGGTCGCCGTATTCGTTGATCAGAAGCGCGGCGGTCTTCAGACCAATGCCCGGCGCGCCGGGGACGTTGTCGGTGCTGTCCCCGGCAAGAGATTGAACATCAATCACTTTCTCGGGCGGGACACCGAACTTCTCCATCACCTCATCCGGCCCGATGGCGCGGGTCTTCATCGGGTCGAACATGTCGATGCCGGGTCGGATCAACTGCATCAAATCCTTGTCCGAGGAGATGATGGTGCAGCTTCCCCCCGCCTCGACGGCTTGGCGGGCAAGGGTGGCGATGATGTCGTCGGCCTCATAGCCCGGGGCCTCGATGCAGGCGACGTTGAAGGCGCGGGTGGCGTCGCGGGTGAGGGGGAACTGCGGACGCAGGTCTTCGGGCGGGTCGGGGCGGTGGGCCTTGTATTCGGGGTAGATCTCGTTGCGGAAGGTCTTGGATGAATGGTCGAAGATCACCGCGATATGGGTCGCGGCCCCGGCGCGTTTGCCGGTCGAAATCTCGTTCCAGAGGATGTTGCAGAAGCCTGCCACCGCGCCGACGGGCAGGCCGTCGGACTTGCGCGTAAGGGGCGGCAACCCGTGGTAGGCGCGGAAGATATAGGCCGAGCCGTCGATCAGATGAAGGTGGTGGCCCTTGCCGAAACTCATGATGCACTCCCTGCGTTGCGTGGGATTATTGGCAGAAAGGGGGGCAAAGGGCTACCCGGTTTGGCCTCTGACGTTGCCGCCCGGTTTCCTGCCGCGCAAGATAATCCCACGCGCCGGGCTGGTCCGTGCTACCCTTTACCGACTGGCTTCATGCAAGGACATAGCAGATGCAAGACGGGACAGGATCCACCGCGCCCCCAGTCGTGCGGGTTGACACGGCAATGGGCGGGCATTCCTTCGGGTTTCTCAACGGCATGTTCCATCTGAAGGTGTCCGGAGCCTCGACGCAGGGCGGTCTGTGCATCTATGACACGGTGCGCAGCGAAACGGGCGGGCCGCCTATGCACATCCATGCGGCGCAGGATGAATGGTTTCTGGTGACCGAGGGCGAGTTCCAGATCAAGGTTGGCGATGTCCTGCATCATTTGATGCCGGGCGACAGCTTGCTTGCCCCGCGCGGCATACCGCATGCCTTCCGAAACACGACACGCACCGGACGGATCATGGTGGCCTTTCAGCCTGCCGGGACGATGGAGGATTTCTTTGCCGAAGGTAGCAAGCTTAGCCCGCTGACCCCGGCGGCCTTTGCCGAGTTGTCGGCCCAGCACGGGATGCGCGTTGTCGGGCCGCCGCTGGCTTAGTGATCGTCGTGCGCGTGGTCGCGGTCGATCACATAGCGCTTGTCGCAATAGCCGCATTCGACAAAGCCCGAGTCTTGGGGAATGGACAGCCAGACGCGGGGATGGCCAAGGGCCCCTTCGCCGCCGTCGCAGGCGACTTTCCAGGTGGTGACGGTCTGGGTCTCGGGCGCGGCGATGGGCATGGTTTGGGTCCTGTTCTGGCGTCGGATGCTTTTAGCCGGGAAGACAGGTTGGGCACAAGGGAGGCGTTTTCACGGTCGTTGGCAGCGGATCAGCGTTCTGTCTGTTAGCTCAGTGGGTTAGACGGAAGACGCGTGTCTTCCTTTCGTCTTGCTTTCGTCTTCCTTCCGTCTTCCATTTTGCGGCGCTGGGCAGCCTTAACCTTGTTTGGCGAATCAGGTCATGAGGGGTGGTAGGGCGGCACCTGTCCGTCAGAGCGCGCCCCTTTCGATGGCGGCAAGGCTGCCGGCTGTCTGGAAAAACGTCAGCCGCCGATCAGCGCCCCGCGCGATTTCAACGCGGCCAGCCAGCCAAGCCCCTGCGAGGTTCCCTTGGCTGGGCGGTATTCGGCGGCGATCCAGGTTGACGGGCAATGCGCGTCGATCTGGTCGCAAAGGTCGGGCAGGGAAAAGCCACCGCCGCCCGGTTCATTGCGCGACGGAAAGCCCGAGATCTGGACGTGGTTGATCCGGTGGCGGTGATCTTCCCAGACCAAGGCGGCATCGCCGTGCAGGCGGGCGGCATGCCAGAGGTCGAACTGCAAGCCGATCCGCGGGGAGGCCAGGTCATCCAGAATCCGGGCGGCCTGATCGTAGTCGTTCAGGAAATAGCCGGGCATGTCCTCGGGGTTCAGGGGTTCCAGGGTCAGGGTCAGGTCGGGGGCCTGTTCCAGTGCCCAGGCAAGGTTTTCGGTCAGGCATTGTTCGGCCTGCGGTCCCTTGGCGACCCCGGCCATGACATGCAACCGCCCCGCCTGCAGCCGGGTGGCATATTCTGCCCCGCGCAGGAAGCTTTCGCGGAATTTCAGTTCCATCCCCGGAACGGCGGCAAAGCCACGGTCGCCGCTCGCCCAATCGCCGGGGGGCGTGTTGATCAACGCCAGCGGCAAGCCATTCAGCGCGCGTTCCCAGTCGGCCATGGTCTGGTCATAGGGAAACAGCACTTCGACCCCGTCAAACCCGCAGCGTTGTGCCCAGTCCGGACGATCAAGCGTCGGGACCTCGGTGAAGAGAAGGGTCAGGTTGGCAGCGTATCGGGGCATGGGATCAGGGCAACTCGGACGACAGGATGACCGGGAAGAACTGCCCCGAGGACCAAAGACCAAACCACCTTTGCCCGTCATGGTCGTGATGGCAACAAAGATCGACCAGCCGGAAGAAGGTTTTTCGGTCAATCAGCGCCCAAAGATTGGTACGGATCAGGACATAAGGCGAAGGCTCACCCGTGGTCTCGTCTCGGGTGACGCGCAGGGGATGGTCGGGGCCAAGCACGACCTCATCCTCGGTCTTGGTGGTGAAGGTCAGGGTCTGAGCGGAGCCCACGCCTGCCGAGTCGAAGTCGATGGCCAGCAGCGGTGCGTCGTCGACCTTGATCCCGACCTTTTCGACCGGGGTGACAAGAAAATAGTCGTCGCCTTCCCGTTTCAGGATCGAGGAGAAGAGTTTCACCAGCGGCGCGCGGCCAATCGGGGTGCCAAGATAGAACCAGGTGCCATCGCGGGCGATGCGCATGTCGATGTCGCCGCAAAAGGGCGGATTCCACAGATGGACCGGCGGCGGGCCTTTCTTTCCGGCGGCTTTCGCGGCGGCGGCGAGGGTGTCGGCGTTGGGCTTGGTCATGCGGCGCAATGTAGTGGTCTTGGGGCCGGGTGCAACCGGGCGATTTCCGGACCGGGGCTTCCGTGGCGGCAGGGACCAAATTTCTTAAGGAAGAAATTTGGCAAAATCCTTGCTTAAGGAGTTTGGGTGCTTGCGCGGACTCACGATCATTTGTGTCAAGTCGCCTTTTGCCATTTGTGCAGGGCGGGATAACTGGCTTAACTGGACGTACGGGTTTGAACGGAGCATCAGGCATGGCCGATACCAAGGCGCTAGTGGCGGAAATCGAGGCGCTGGGCGCGCGTCTGGGCGAGGCGAAGGTCTCGATCAACCGCCGCTTCATCGGGCAGGAAAAGGTGGTCGATCTGGTGCTGGCCAGCCTTTTGTGCGGCGGCCATGCGCTGCTGGTCGGCCTGCCGGGGTTGGGCAAGACGCGGCTTGTGGACACGTTGGGCACCGTGATGGGGCTGAAAGCGAACCGGATCCAGTTTACGCCGGACCTGATGCCAGCCGATATTCTGGGGTCCGAGGTGCTGGAGACCGCCAAGGACGGCAGCCGCGCCTTCCGCTTTGTCGAAGGGCCGATCTTCTGCCAGCTTCTGATGGCGGATGAAATCAACCGGGCTTCGCCCCGGACCCAGTCAGCGCTGTTGCAGGCGATGCAGGAAAAGGAAGTGACCATCGCGGGCGAACATCGCCCCCTTGGCCGCCCGTTCCATGTGCTGGCAACGCAGAACCCGATTGAACAGGAAGGCACCTATCCGCTGCCCGAGGCGCAGTTGGACCGGTTCCTGGTGCAGGTCGATGTGGAATATCCGACCCGTCAGACCGAACGCGACATCCTGATTGCCACCACCGGGGCCGAGGAGGCCGAGGCGCATCAGGTCTTTACCACCGCCGAACTGAT
>CAUJIP010000069.1 GCA_963205235.1 Pseudomonadota bacterium | reverse complement strand
TATGCGCCCCCGGCCTGCACATCTTGTGCAACTCAAACTTAGAAAGGTGGTGAAAACCACATGCAGGTCAGCGTCCGCGATAACAACGTCGAACAGGCTCTCCGCGCTCTGAAGAAGAAACTTCAGCGTGAAGGTGTGTTTAGGGAAATGAAGCTCAAGCAGCATTTCGAGAAACCCTCCGTCAAGAAAGCCCGCGAACAGGCCGAAGCTGTGCGCCGTGCGCGCAAGCTCGCCCGTAAGAAGCTTCAGCGCGAAGGCGGTATGTAAGACATCCGCGACACTGGGGGAGGTCGCAAGGCAGCCCCGAACAGAATGACCCCCGTCCTGCCAAGGCCGGGGGTTTTTCATTGATTGTGAGCGGGCGCTCGTCGTTTGACTTCGTCACTCCTCGCCGAGCTTCCGACGAGAAGCCGAAGGCGCAGGAGGAGGGCCCGAACCCCCTAGAAAAACCCGCGCGGGATCAGGCGATGCTCATAGGCATCGCGCTCCAGTTCCTCGCGGAAATCGGGGTGGGCGATCGAAATCAGCAGCTTTGCCCGTTCGGCAATCGACCGGCCCTTCAGGTTCACGATCCCGTATTCGGTCACCACATACATGATGTCGGTCCGCGGCGTCGTGACCACGTTGCCCCGCGTCAGCGCCGTGACGATCCGGCTGCGCCGTTCGCCCCGCTTGTCATAGGTCGAGGCGAGGCACATGAAGCTTTTCCCACCCCGGCTGGCATAGGCCCCGCGCATGAATTGGAGCTGCCCCCCGGTGCCCGAGATATGCCGGAATCCGTCCGATTCGGATGCCGCCTGTCCCTGCAGGTCGATCTGCGTGGTGTTGTTGATCGCCACCACCTTGTCGTTCTGCATGATGACATGCGGCAGGTTGGTGTAGTCGACCGGGTGGAACTCCACCTGCGGATTATGGTCAAGGAAGTCGTACAGATACTGCGCCCCCAGCGCGAAGGTGCAGACCATCTTTCCGGGGTTGATCTGCTTTTTCGCCCCCGTCACCCGGCCCGCGCGGAAAAGGTCGACAATCCCGTCGGTCATCATCTCGGTATGGATGCCAAGGTCTGAAACCGGACTTTCGGCCAGCAGCGAGCAGACCGCATTCGGCATCCCGCCAATCCCGATCTGCAGGCAAGACCCATCCTCGACCTCTTGCGCGATCAGGCGGGCGACAGCCTTGTCGACATCACTCGCCGGGGCCTTGGGCAGTTCGGCAAGCGGGCCATCGCTGCCGGGGATGATGTAATCGACCTCGGACACATGCACCCCGGTCCCTTCGCCCATCACATAGGGCAGGTTCGGCGTCTCTTCGACGATGATGGTCTTGCCGCGTTCCACCAGCGCCCGCATCCACAGCGTATTCGGGCCAAAGTTGAAAAAGCCCTGCGCGTCCATCGGCGCGGCCTTGAAGACGACAATGTCGATCGGATCGATGAAGCGGCGGTAATAGTCCGGCACTTCGCCCAGGTTCACCGGCAGGTAATGCGCCATGCCAGCATCATGCTTGCGCCGGTCATAGCCCGAGAAATGGGTGGAAAACCAATGGACGTGCTTGCCCTCGGCATCCGCCTCCAACACCGCGCGTGGGCGGGCAGTCAGAACCGACCGGAACCGCAGGTTGGTGACCGTGCCCAGTCGCTTGGCCAGGGCTGCATCAAAGACATCGGGCTGGCCAAGGACGGCACCATAGTCAAGCCACATGCCCGACTGGACCAGCCCTGCCGCCTCATCGCCCGTGATCCGCTTTGCCGCTTTCGCCATGGCTCCCCCCGTTTTGCGCCACTCAATCACGGAGGGCGGGGTCTGCCAAGCCTCAGGACGTCAAGCTGATCAGCGCCGTTCCCAGAACGGCAAGCGTGGCCCCTGCCCATGCCATCGGCCCCGGCATGCGCCGATGCAGGGCCCAGACCATCGGCAGGATCAGGATCGGCGTGGTCGAGGACAGCGTGGTCACGATCCCCACATCCCCGCGTGCCAATGCTGCCATCAGAAGCGACATGCCGACGACCATTCCGGCAATCGCGGAAAGTCCGATCTGCCGGATCGACTGCAGCGCTGGCACCGTGGCAGGACGAAACGCGGGCAGCGCAAGCAGCATGACGAAGAACAGCGCCCCGGTCCCTGACCGCACGGCCATCGCCGCCACCGGATCGGCCCCCGCCAGCATCGCCGGGCGCGCAAACAGGCTGCCGGTCGCCTGCCCAAGCGAGGTCAGAAGTCCCAGCGCAATCCCCAGCCACAGCGGCTTTGGCACGCGCACGCCCTCATCCCGGCTTGGCCCCAGCACCGCCAGCGCGATCCCGGCGACGATCAGGCCTGCACCGGCGGCCTGAACCGGGGTGACCGTTTCCCCCCGAAAACCGAAGCCAAGCACCAGCGCAAAGGGTGCGGCAGTGGTGAACAACAAGGCCGAAATGCGCGGCCCGGTATACTGGATCGTCGCGATATAGGTCAGCGAACCCAGCATGATCCCCGAGGCTGAGGATGCGGTCAGCCAAAGCACCATTTCAAGGTCTAGGCTTCGCCATCCGCCAAGCGCCAATGAAATCGCGGCGGTCATCAGGAAGGCCAGGCTCATCTGCCAGCGCGACAGCTGCAAGGGCCCGATTTTGCCGGAGACCGAGTCGATGAACATGGCCGAGGCCGCAAAGGCCGCCGCCGCGCCAAGTGACAGGACGACGGCCAGCATGATGGGTCAGATCACCTGTGCAATGGCAGCGGCCAGGATCGGCACGGTCTTGGCATTCAGCCCCGCGATATTGATCCGGCTGTCACCGACCATATAGATGCCGTGATCCTCGCGCAGCCGGTTCACTTGCGCTTCGGTCAGGCCCAGACGGCTGAACATGCCGCGATGGTGCGCGACAAAGTCGAAGCGGTCGGAATTGGTCGCCCGGCGAAGCTCATCGGCCAGCGACTGCCGCAGGCCCAGCATGTTCTGCCGAACTTCCTCCAGTTCCGCCTTCCATTCCGCCGTCAACGCCTGATCCTCAAGGATCATCGTCACCAGCCGCGCGCCGTGGTCCGGCGGGAAGCTGTAGTTCTGCCGGTTCAGGAACGCGAGGTTCCCCTGCACCACAGCCTTCCGGTCCGGGGAAGTCAGCGCGATCAGAACCCCGGTGCGTTCGCGGTAAATGCCGAAGTTCTTGGAGCAACTGGCGGCAATCAGCACCTCGGGAAAAGCCGCCGCGATCTTGCGGGTGGCAGCTGCATCTTCCTCCAGCCCGTCGCCAAAGCCTTGATAGGCGAGGTCGACAAACGGCACCGCGCCCTTGCGCTGCAAAAGGGCGATCACCTTATCCCACTGGCCCGCATCCAGATTGGCCCCGGTCGGGTTGTGGCAGCAGCCATGCAGCAAGACGGCATCACCGGCCACAACGCCCTCAAGGTCCGCCATCAGACCCGCGAAATCGATGCCCGAGGTGGCGGTGTCAAAATACCGATACTCGGCCATCGGCATCTGAAGATACTTGATGATCGACGGGTGGTTCGGCCAGGTCGGCGCCGAAAGCCAGACCTTGGCCGTCGGGTTCGCCATCTTGATCAATTCCAGCGCCTGCCGGATTGCCCCCGTCCCACCTGGGGTCGCGACCGAAGCCGCGCGGTCGGCAAAGCCAGCGCCAAGGATCATCCCGACCATCGCCGCGTTATAGGCAGGCTCGCCGGCCAGGCCGGTGTAGGTCTTGGTCGTCTCGACCTCCCACAGCTTTTTCTCTGCCGCCTTCACCGCGCGCATCACCGGGGTCAGGCCGGTTGCGTCCTTGTAGACGCCGACGCCAAGGTCGATCTTCTTCGTCCGGGGGTCATCGCGGAACATGGCGATCAGTTGCAGGATCTTGTCCTGCGGCTGGGGGTTCAGAGTCTCAAGCATTCTGTCCTCGCTGGGCCTTAGGCCCCGGTTGCGACCTTCAGGTCGTCATACATGCCCCATTCGGCCCATGACCCATCGTAAAGCGCATGGTTGCGGTGGCCGATCCGTTCCAAGGCAAGGCTAAGCACCGCCGCCGTGACCCCCGACCCGCACGAGGTGATCGCGGGCTTCTTCAGATCAACCCCAGCGCCTTCGAACACGGCCTTCAGGTCCGCAGGCGATTTCATCGTGCCATCGGCGTTCAAAACGTCTCCAAACGGAACGTTCTTCGACCCCGGAATATGCCCCGACCGCAGGCCGGGACGCGGCTCTGCCGCCTCACCCCGAAAACGCGGGGCCCCACGGGCGTCCAGAATCTCCGCCTCGCCCAATTTCGCCGCATGGGCGACTTGCGTCACATCCTTGACCAGTTGGTTCTGGCGGCTGACCGTCATGTGCCGGTCGCGCACGATGGGCGGCATATCCTCGATCTCGCGCCCCTCGGCCTTCCACTTCGGAAAGCCGCCGTCCAGAACGGCCACATCCATCTTGCCCATCAGCCGGAAGGTCCACCACACCCGCGCCGCCGAAAACAGCCCGAAGCCATCATAGATCACCACCTGATGCCCGTCGCCCACACCCATCGCCCGCATCCGGCTGATGAACTTTTCCGACGGCGGAGCCATATGCGGCAGGTTCGACCGTTGATCCGAAATCTCGTCAATGTCGAAGAACCGCGCGCCGGGGATATGTCCGGCCTCATATTCGGCCTTCGCATCGCGGGCCATGGCGGGCAGATACCAGCTTGCGTCCAGCACCCGCAGGTCAGGGTCGCGAAGGTGCTTTGCCAGCCAGTCGGTCGAAACCAGCGTCTTGGGGTCGTCAAGCGGCGATGGGGTCATTGCGGCACTCCCGAAAGGGTCACCGCGATATACCCGTCAGTCCGCGACAGGTGCAAGCGGTCCTCTTGCACGGCGCGGGGACAGTCCGCCCCCGCGCCACGGTCTAAGGGTGGGTTACTTCGCCACGGCCTTCTTGACCGCGCCCAGAATGGCGGTCAGCACCGCGCCACCAGCCCCGCCCGCAACGACAGACTGGATGATCCCGCCGATATCAAGATTGGCAACAGCATCCGCGCTTAGCCCCAGCTTGCCCGCAGCAAAGCTTGAAACCAGACCGCCAACCGCCCCGACGATCGAGTTTCCGGCCGTCCCGAGGCTGAGATTCTTCAGACCCGCACCAGCCGCGTTGCCGCCGACCAGACCCGCGATGATCTGGATGATCATGTTCATGTCCATACCTACTACCCTTTCCACTTGACCGGTTCCTCTTCAGGACCGGCTTCCCCCGAACCTTGTGTCCGGTAACGCTAACCATGCCAGATATGGTGGTATCCGGCAAGAAATGCCTGCTTTTGGCCCCGGATCCCGCACCCCCTTCCCGTGCCAGCCAGACGGGGCTAACCTTGATCCATGCAAAACACATCCCCCCTCTCCGACCTTGTCGACGCCCACGCCCCCGACCTGACCGCCATGGCCGACCGGGTCTGGGGCACACCGGAACTTCTGTACGCTGAATTCGAAAGCGTCGCGGAACACACAGCGATGCTGCGGCAAAAGGGCTTCCGCGTGACCGAGAACGTCGCCGGTATCCCCACCGCCGTCATGGGTGAGGCGGGGACGGGTGGCCCGATCATCGCCATCCTCGGCGAATATGACGCGCTGCCCGGCCTGTCGCAGGAGGCGGGCATCGCCGAGCCCCGCCCCCTGACGCAGGGTGGCAACGGCCACGGCTGCGGGCATAACCTGCTGGGGTCAGGTGCCCTGCTTGCCGCCTGTGCGCTGAAGGATTGGCTTGACCAAAGCGGAGCACCGGGCCGGGTTCGTTACTACGGCTGCCCGGCTGAAGAAGGCGGTGCCGCCAAGGCCTTCATGGTCCGCGACGGTGCCTTTGAGGGGGTGGATGCCGCGATCACCTGGCACCCCGACAGCCTGACCCGCGTCGATGACCCGCTCAGCCTGGCCAACACCCGCGCCGATTTCACCTTTACCGGCAAGTCCAGCCACGCCGCCGCGACGCCGCACCTTGGCCGCTCGGCATTGGACGCGGTGGAACTGATGAGCGTCGGCGTCAACTACCTGCGCGAACATGTGCCGCAGGATGCCCGCATCCATTACGCCTATCTTGACGCCGGTGGCCCCGCGCCGAACGTGGTGCAGGCCAATGCGAAGGTCCGCTATTCGATCCGCGCCTTGCAGCTTTCGACCATGCTTGACCTTGTTAGCCGCGTCCACAACGTCGCCAAGGGTGCCGCGCTGATGACCGACACCAAGGTCGAGATGCGCGTCTTTTCGGCCGTGTCGAACATGCTGGGGAACGAGACGCTGGAATCCCTGATGCAGGACGTGCTGGATCAGTTGGGGGGCGTTCCCTTCGACGATGCCGACCGCGCCTATGCCAGCGCGATCCAGGCCACCCTCAGTGCTGAGGAGATCGGCCAACCCTTCCGCCGCGCCGGGGTTCCCGGTCAGGACGGCCCGCTTTGCGACTGGGTCGTGCCACGCAAACAACCGGGCGAGGTAATGATCGGATCGACCGACGTGGCCGATGTGTCCTGGGCCGTGCCACTGGTGCAACTTCTGGCGGCAACGCTTGCCATTGGCACGCCGTTCCACACCTGGCAGGTCACCGCGCAGGGCAAGGCACCCGCCGCCCACAAGGGCATGACCCATGCCGCCCGCGCGATGGCGCTGTGCGCCCAGCGGCTTTACACCGATCCGACCCTATTGGCTGCCGCGCAGGCCGAACATGCGGCGAAGCTGAAGGCCGACCCCTACCGCTGCCCGATCCCGCCCGAAGTACAGCCGCCGCTTGTTCCCCGACCCTGAGCTGGGGGCCAGCCCCCAGACCCCCGGGATATTTCCGCAAAGATGAACGGCCAAACGGGCGCAGTTTCATCTTTGCCCAAATATCCCCGCCGGAGGCGCACATCCGGGCCAGCGATCCCGCTTGAGGACTAGTCGCGGCTGTTGTGCTTCAGAAGCCGCGCCTTGTCGCGTTCCCAGTCACGCTTGGCGCTGGTTTCGCGCTTGTCGGCCAGCTTCTTGCCCTTGGCGATGCCCAGCTTAAGCTTCACGATGCCGCGGTCGTTGAAATACATCTTCATCGGCACAATGGTCATGCCCTCGCGGCCCACAGCCGACCACAGCCGCGACAGTTCCTTCTTCGACACCAACAGCTTGCGACGCCGACGTTCCTCATGCCCGAAGGTCTTGGCCTGCAGATAGGGCGCGATATAGCCGTTGATCAGCCACAGCTCGCCCCCTTCGACAGATGCATAGCTTTCCGCGATGTTCGATCCGCCTTGCCGCAGGCTCTTGACCTCGGACCCAAACAGCATGATCCCAGCCTCAAGGTCGCTTTCGATGTGATAATCGAAACGCGCGCGCCGGTTTTCGGCGATCAGCTTGGAATTGGGATCGGATTTCGCAACCATGATCCGGTTGAGATAAGGTCTGCGAGAGGCTTAGTCCAGAAGGGTCGCGATGTTCATACAGATTGCTTTTGGAACCGCGCTGCTTGTCATTCACGTCATGATCATGGCGATGGCAGCCTTCCTGCTTGAGGTTGCCTTTCGCAAGGTCCATCCGTGGCTGATCTCACCCCCACAACGGCCCAAGCTTCTGGTGATGCTGGTAGCGGTCTGCCTTTGGGTGCTGGCGGTCGTCACAACCGGCGTCTGGATCTGGGCGCTGGCCTTGCTGAACCTGGGGGCCTTTCCCGATCTGGAAACGGCAGTCTATTTCGGACTTGTGGCTTTCACGACGCTGGGTCTTGGCGATATAGTCCCGCCACACGACTGGCGCATTCTGTCCGCCATGGCATCGGTGAACGGCTTTCTAAGCTTTGGTCTGATGACAGCCCTTCTGGTCGAAGCCTTGCGTCAGGTCCGCCTTGCCCAGCTTGAGACGCGGCACCCTAACCCTTCAGCTCACCCGTGATATCCACCGGCCCTGCCTCGCCCTTCAGCTTGGCGCGGTAGATCACCACCCCTTCGGCGACCCGCATCACATAGGTTCGCGTCTCGTCAAAGGGGATGCTTTCCACCCAGTCCACCACATCCACATCGGGCGCGCGCGGGTCGCCAAACTCGGTCATCCAGCGTTCCGGGCGCTTTGGTCCGGCGTTGTAGCCCGAGGCGATCAGCGCAATCGAAGGGCCGAACTTTTCAACCATCTCGGCCAGATAGGCCGACCCCATCGTCACGTTATAGGCCGGGTCGGTCAAAAGCTTGTCCACCTCGTGCTCTACCCCCAGCTTGTTCGCCATCAGCTTCGCCGTGCCCGGCAAAAGTTGCATCAACCCGCGCGCATCTGCCGCTGACCGCGCGCTTGGGTCGAATTCGCTTTCCCGACGGGTGATCGCAAGCGCTAGCGCGCGACTGACGGCAAGGTCATCCGGCACGAAGTCCGGCATCGGATAGTAGGCGGCGGGCAGGATCAACCCCCGCTCTGCCGCCGCTTTGGCGACCAGAAGCGCAAGATGCGGTTCGCCCCATTCCAGCGTCATGTCGGCCATTTGTGCCAGACCCGTCTCGTCCTGGCTTTCGCCCAGATGCAACAGGAAGCGCTTGGCAAGGGTGCGGTCCCCGGCGTCCAGCAAGAGCTTGACCGCCTCAAGTACGGAAGACTTGGTGAATGCCGCCGTCTTCCAGTCGGGCACGGTCGCTTTGGCCAGAAGTGCCTTGTCCAGCGGCAACCCAAGCCGTTCCGCCGCCAGAAGCCCGTAAAATGCCGTCTGATACTGCGCCGCCGCCTGATAGCTTGGCTTTGGGTCCTGCCCAGCAGCCTCTTCCGCGCGGCCCTGCCAATATTTCGCCCGTGCCTTGCTGATCGGCGTCGAAACCCCGGTTTCCAGATGCCGGAAATGCCCCAGCGCCGTGACCGGGTCCCCCAGCTTGCGCAAGGCGATAAAGCCGGACAGGAATTCCAGATCGATGAAATCCTGCCCCTCGGTCAGGAAATGGCTTGAGGCGACCTTGTAGGCCTCGTCCATCCGGCCTTTGCGCATCAGATACCGCGCAAGGATTGCCCGACGTTCCGCCCAGGCTTCCGGGTGACCCAAAGCCGCAGCACTGGTCGAGCGTTGCAGGATCATCTCCAGCGCTTCGTCATAAAGGTCGCGCTTCATTCTCCAGATGAACCGGTCATAGGCCAGACCCGGATCCCCGGCCCGCGCCTTTGGCACGGCATCGATCAACGCCGTCACGCCCTTGGCCTCGGCCTGCAGCCCCATCCTGGCCGCCGCCAGCGCCTGAAGGTCCTTGGAAACGCGCGGCAGCATGCGCCGGGCCTCGACAATCCGCCCGTCCCAAAGCGCCGTCTCCAGCCGCTGTTCATCGGCCAGCGCCACGGCGTCCGGCATCAGCGCGATCAGCGCGGTTTCGTCAGCTTCGGCAAAGGGCAGGCTTGCCCAACCGCGCATCGTCTCGGTCTCGGCCTCGGCCACGCGACCTTGCGCCAACAGCGCCTGCACAAAGGCCAGCGACCCCGCCCCGGTTTGCGGCAGGTCGGTCTGAAACCAGTCCATAACTTGCGCCGGGTCATCGACCAGCGCCAGCGTCGCCTCGCCCTTTTCGCGCAGATAAGGCAGACCCGGCCAGTCGGGATGGCGGGACAGAAAGGCCTGATAGTCCGCGAACTGCCCTTCCCCCGCCCGCAGCGCCTGCCATTCGATGATGTCGCGCCCGACACCCGCCGGTGCCACGGCCAGCGCGCCGTCCCAATCCTTGCCCGCCGCAAGGTCAAGCGCGGTGCGCATCGCTTCGCCCGTATCGGCGTGAACCGGTGCCGCGGTCAGGGCCAATGCCACAAGCACGCCCCGCAATATGTTCTGCTTGATCATCATGCCGCCGAATCTGCCTGACAGGCCAGGACCCGGCAACCCAACTTCGCGTTAGTGGCAAGACTTGGCATTGATCCGCCCACCCGCTATGAGAGGCGCGTTTCCACCGGGCATTCCGCCCATGAAAAGGAGAAGCGTCATGATCAGAGGGTCCCTTCCTGCCCTGGTGACGCCGTTCAAGAACGGCGAGCTGGATCTGGTGACGCTGAAGAAACTTGTCGACTGGCACATTGCCGAAGGCAGCCACGGGCTGGTCCCGGTCGGGACCACCGGCGAAAGCCCGACGCTGTCCCATGCCGAGCATCAGCGCGTGATCGAGGAAGTCGTCGCCATTTCCGCGGGCCGCGTGCCGGTCATCGCCGGGGCAGGCTCGAACAACACGGTCGAAGGCATCAGCCTGATCCGCCATGCCGAAAAGGTGGGTGCCACCGCCGCGCTGGTGGTGACGCCCTATTACAACAAACCCACACAGGTCGGCCTGATCGCGCACTACACTGCGCTGCATGACTGCTGCAAACTGCCGATCGTGATCTACAACATCCCCGGCCGATCCGTCGTGGACATGACGCCCGAAACCATGGGCACGCTTGCCAAACTGCCCCGGATCATCGGCGTCAAGGACGCCACCGGCAAGATCGAGCGCGTCTCGATGCAGCGCGCCACCTGCGGCAAGGATTTCATCCAGTTGTCGGGTGAGGATGCGACGGCCCTTGGCTTCAACGCCCATGGCGGGGTCGGCTGCATTTCGGTCACCGCGAACGTCGCGCCCCGTCTTTGCGCCGAATTCCAAGAGGCGACCCTGCGTGGCGACTATGCCAAGGCGCTGGAGTATCAGGACAAACTGATGCCGCTGCACGAGGCGATTTTCATCGAACCTGGTCTTGTCGGCGCGAAATACGGCCTGTCGCTGCTGGGGCTCTGCTCGGAAGAGGTTCGCCTGCCGCTGGTCGGGCTGACGGACGGGACCAAGGCCAAGATCAAGGCCGCGATGAAGCACGCCGGGCTCCTCTGACCGGCTGGACAGCCGGGGTGCGGTCGGCCTGGCTTTGCACTGGGAAGGGTAAAAGAATCGCCTGGGGCCTGACTGCGCTTCAGTTTCATTTTATTGGCCCGACTGCATTTCAGGCAGCCAGGCACCGGGCCTGGCCCCCATTCAGGGGATAAAACATTGATGCCTGTCGAACGTCTGTGCCCAACCCCCGGACGCTCCCTGTCGCCGGGGCTGCTTGTCTTGGCCCTGATCGCGGCCACGCCCCAATCTGCCGCAGCCGAGGCTTGCCTGCTTGAGGGCGGAACCACACTTGGCACAACGGCCAGCGGGACGGGCTCGGTCGCCTGCGGTGCCAGCGGCCTCATCTCTGGGGACCGGGTGACCGCGCTGGGCGACAGTATCATCGTCTTTGCCGACGAAGCCACGGCCATCGGTTACGCCGCCATTGCCACCCACACGGGCGGGGTTGCCGTCGGGGCGTTTTCCGCATCGGACCGTGACTATGCCGTCGCGCTGGGTCACGGGGCCGAGGCTTTCAACGACCACACCATCGCCATCGGCGGCGATACGCAGACCCTGGGCGTGGATTCGATCGCCATCGGCTATCAGGCGACCACCGGCATTGGCCATCACAACGCCATTGCGATCGGGGCGGGTGTCGGGACAGCCCGGGTGAACCAGGTCGCCATCGGCAATACCGCCAACACCTACACGCTTGCGGGCATCGCTTCGGCTGCAAGCCTTGCCGCGCAAAGCGGGCTGATCCAAGTGGTGACCACCGACGCAAACGGCAACCTTGCCACCGACGGCGGTGCGCTGTCCGCCGCCATCACCGATCTGGACACCCGCATTGACGGCCACGATACCGCCATCACGACGCTGACCGGTCAGGTGAGCGGCCACTCGACCGCGATCACCAGTCTGACCTCTCAGGTCAACACCAACACCTCCGACATCGCCGACATCAACGCTCGGCTGGATGCGATGGGCGGCGGCTTTGCCGGCCTGTCGGGCGAGATCCGTCAGAACCGCGAAGGCATCGCGATGGCCATGGCGATGGACGTGCCCTACGTCCCCGCCGACAAGGAGTTCGCCATGTCAGCTGCCCTTGGGCATTTCGGCGGCTCCTCGGCCTTTGGACTGTCCGGTGCCTGGCGTCTGGGTGCGGATGTGCAGCTGGACGTCGGCCTTGGCGCGACGCAGTCCTACCAGGGTGGGCGGATGGGTGTGACCTGGGCATGGTGACCCGCCTATCCGCATTGGCGCTTTGCCTGGGTCTGGCCTTGCCCTTGCAGGCGCAGACACCCGACCTGCCCGATCAGCCCCAGACCGCCCGCCTTGTCTGGTCCACACTTGTCGCGCTGGATCAGGCCAACCGCACCGGCAATTACACCGTCCTGCGCGACCTTGGTGCCCCCGGCTTTCAGCAGGCAAACACAGCCGCCGACCTGGCGGCGATCTTCGCCAACCTGCGCGCCAGCGATCCCGGCCTTGGCCAGGTGCTCAACCTGGAACCGGCCTACCGCGAGCCTCCGCGCCTGACCGACACCGGCCAGCTTTACATCACCGGCCAGTTCTCCGCCCGCCCGACCGGCGTCAGCTTTGAACTGCTGTTCGAATCCCATGCGGGCGAATGGCGGCTGTTCGGCATCTCGGTCGGGCCGATCAGCGCTACCGAACTGCCCCCTGCCGAACCCGCCCCCTGATCCCGGCTTGCCATTCCCGCTCCGCCCGCGCACCTTGCGGCCCGCGAGGAGG
Organism: Pseudomonadota bacterium; assembly: GCA_963205235.1. Taxonomy (GTDB): domain Bacteria; phylum Pseudomonadota; class Alphaproteobacteria; order Rhodobacterales; family Rhodobacteraceae; genus Tabrizicola. The sequence goes on along the minus strand of CAUJIP010000069.1, from coordinate 14,436 downwards.
CCCGGCATGCGCAGTTCGAAAACCATCCATGTGATTTCGGCCCATGCCGAAGGCGAAGTTGGCGATGTCATCGTTGGTGGTGTCGCCCCACCCGCTGGTGCCACCCTGTGGGAGATGCGTGAGACGCTCTGGCGTGACCAGACCCTGCGCAATCTTGTCCTGAACGAACCACGCGGCGGCGTCTTCCGACATGTGAACCTGCTGGTTCCTCCGAAAGACCCCCGCGCCCAGATGGGCTTCATCATCATGGAGCCCGAGGACAATCCGCCGATGTCCGGTTCCAACTCGATTTGCGTCGCGACCGTGCTGCTGGACAGCGGAATCATCCCGATGACCGAACCCGTCACGAAACTGACTCTCGAAGCCCCCGGCGGGTTGGTGACGGTGCGGGCCGATTGCAAGGACGGCAAGGCAGAGCGCATTCACGTCCGCAACCTGCCCAGCTTTGCCGACAAGCTTGCCGTGCCATTGGATGTGCCGGGCCTTGGCCGGATCACTGTCGACACCGCCTATGGGGCCGACAGTTTCGTTGTCGTCGACGCGCAGGCGCTGGGGTTCACGCATTCCCCGGATGACGCCCATGCCATGGCGAAGCTCGGCGTCCAGATCACCACGGCGGCGGACGAACAGCTTGGCTTTCATCACCCGGAAAACCCTGACTGGCGGCATTTTTCCTTCTGCCTTTTCGCCGGGCCCCTGACCCGCGTTGTCGACGGGTGGGAGACGAGCCACGCCGTTTCCATCCGCCCCGGCAAGATCGACCGTTCCCCCACCGGCACTGCCGTTTCCGCGCGCCTGGCGCTCATGGCCGCCCGCGACCAGATCGGGCCGGGAGAGGTCCTTCGCGCCCGCTCGCTGATCGGCGGTCAGTTCGAAGGCCGGATCGTCGGCACCGCCAAAGTTGGCTATCTGCCCGCGATCCTGCCCGAAATCTCGGGCCGCGCCTGGATCACCGGCACGCATCAGCACATGCTGGACCCTGCCGATCCCTGGCCACAGGGCTATCGCCTCTCGGACACATGGGGCGCAAGGTGACGCTCATCGAGCCCTTCGCGCTCTTTTCGCTGAGTGCACCCGACGACAGCCCGAAGGGCTTGAGGAGACGCCCATGCATTTGACCGAAAACCAGCGCGGCGCGGTGTTCATGACCGCCTCGATGGCGGGCTTTGCCGTCGAGGATGTCTTCGTCAAGGCCGCCGCCAAGCACCTGCCCTTGGGCCAGGTTCTGCTGACCATCGGTCTGGTCGGGATGCTGGCCTTTTCCCTCATGGCCCTGCGAAAGAAAGAGTCGCTGCTGCCTGCCGCCTTCCTTTCCCGCCCCATGCTGATCCGGTCGGTGTTCGAGGTGACAGGCCGCCTTTTCTATGGCCTTGCCATCACCCTCACCGCCCTTTCCACCACCTCGGCGATCCTGCAGGCAACGCCGCTTGTCGTTGTGGCGGGCGCGGCGCTTGTGTTCGGCGAAAGGGTCGGCTGGCAACGCTGGGCGGCGGTCATCGTCGGGTTTCTGGGCGTCATGGTCATCCTGCGACCGGGGTCCGATTTCTCGACCCTGTCATTGCTGGCCGTGGTCGGCCTGCTTGGCTTTGCCGGACGCGACCTTGCCACCCGCGCAGCGCCCAAGGGCCTGTCGAACCGCCAGCTCGGAGCCTTGGGCTTTGCGATGCTGGCGATTGCCGGGATGATCCTGCTGGCGATCAACGGCGGTGCAAGTTTCCCTGATGCGCCGACCCTTGGCCTTCTTGCCGGCGGGGCGATCTTTGGCGTGCTGGGCTATCACGCCCTGACCTTCGCCATGCGCACTGGTCAGGTCGGGGCGGTCACCCCGTTCCGCTATACCCGCCTGATCTTTGCGATGATCCTTGCCATGGCGCTGTTCCGCGAGGTGCCGGACCCCACCACCTGGTTCGGTGCTGCACTGGTTGTCGGATCGGGGATCTTTGCCTTGACCCGCCGGGCCTAGCGGCAAAGCTTCCAGTCTTTCGCAGCCTCTTTCAGATGCGCCACAAAGGCCTGCACCTTGCGCGTGCGGTGCAGGTCGACATGGGTCACCAGCCGCAGCAGCGAATCCCAGTCTTCGCGTGGCGGCAGGATTTCGATCAGATCGGGGTTCTCGGCCGCGCGGAACGCCAGCATGAAACCGATCCCCGCCCCGTCGACCACGGCCTGTTCCAGTGCAGCAGGTTCGGTCGCGGCATAGACGATCTGTTCGGGCTGGACGACACTGCGCAACCAGCGGTGAAAGGGTGCGCGGTTCGTGGCCAGATCCGCCGAAACGAACCGATGCCCCTCGAACTCGGCCTCGGACCTGGGGTGGCCGAACCGATCAACATAGCTGCGGGCGGCGTAAAGCCCGGCGCGAAGCCGAACCAGCGGCTGCACCACGTTGTCCTGTTCCTCCTGCGCGACCCCGGCCCGGATCGCGACATGGGCCTCACCATAGTCCAGCCGGAAGATCCGCATGTCGGTCAGAAGCCGCACCCGCACTTCGGGCCACTTGTCTTGAAAGCTGATCATCACCGGCGTCAGAAGATCGGCGATCCCGGCGATCGAGGTGACGATCAACTCGCCCGAGACGCTTTCGCCCCGGCCCTTGATCCGCCCGGCCAACTGGATGAACTGGTCATCCGTCGCCTGCGCCACCGACAGAAGGTCCTGCCCGGCCTCGGTCGGGGTGTACCCCCTTGCATGGCGCTGAAAAAGCTTGGTGCCCAGCCGCTTTTCCAGCGCATCAATATGCCGGATCACCGTCGCATGATGAACCCCCAGAACATCCGCCGCACCCGACACCGTGCCAAGCCGCGCCACCTGAAAGGCCGTGCGAATTTCATCCCAGTTGTCCATATTGCCTCGCTTACCGTGCACTCTTGCACAGAACCGCAGAAAGGGGCCCGCTGCAAGGCCGGGTTTCGCCTGTTGACGCATCGGTCCGGTCGCCGCAGTCTTTGACACATCTGGCAGGACAGCAGGGGCTTTCGAATGCGGGTCATTGAAGACACTGCCACACGGCTCAGCCTTCGAGTGATCCCTTGGGGGGCGGCCGCGCTTTTGGGTGCGGTCACGCTGCTGTTCCTGCTTTGGGGAGCGGCGCTGTTCAACGCCGGAGAACCGAAGGGCGGGGCCGTCCTGATCGGCATCGGTGCGATCTTCTTTGTCGGCTGCTTCGGTGTCTTTGTGAAAGTCCTGACCGTTACCCTTGACCGCACCAAGGCCGAAGCCGAGGTCATTGAGCGCGGCGTCTTCGGTCGCAAACGCAAGACCTTCTCCATGAACGGCATGACCGGTGCGACGCTGCAGTCGATGGTGATTAAGCGCAAACCGGGTGATCTGGCCGAAAAGGGTCGTTCGGGCCACAAGAACACGCCCGAACCCAGGGTCTGGCGGGTGGCCTTCGCGCGCGGGGCATCCCCGCCGCAGCCGCTGACCGATGCCTACGGCAATGAAAAGACCGCCCGCGCCATCGGTGGCGCGATCAATGGCTGGTTTGCCAGGCCAGAGTGATCCTTCATGCAAATCCGCGAAATCTCGCCCCGCCGCCTGACGCTGGAAGACCGCCCTTGGCTGCTTGGGATCATTCTGGCGGTCGTGATCCTTTTCCTGCTGCTTCTGGCGCTGGCCACCGCAGGGGAAAGCCTTTGGCTTGCCTTTGCGATGCTCTTGATGGCAGCCCTGTTCGGTGCGGCCTTCATGGCCTTCGTCCGCCGGGTGATCGTGATCTTTGACCGCGACACGGGCATGGTCGTGATTCGCACCAAAAGCGTGCTTGGGCAGTCTGAAACCACCCATCCTTTGGCCGGGATATCCCATGCCAGCGTCGAGACCACCGTCAGCCGGTCAACCTCGTCCAACGGCAGGCGCAGCACGACCAGCCAGACCCACCGGACCGTTCTGCACATCGGGGCCGAGGTCGTTCCCCTGACACAGGTCTATTCCGTAGGTCAGGGAGCAGAACGTATGGCCACCGCGATCAACGATTGGCTGAAGCAATGATTCATCACCTTCCCATGGGCCTGATGTGGAACATGCCGATCCCTGTGGCCTGTTCCTTGGCCGTCGCCGCAAACGGCCTTGCGGTCACTTGCGGCCAATGCCCGCTTGATGATCAGGGACAGGTGCTCTTTCCCGGTGATGCCGCCGCGCAGGCCCGGCTTGTCGCCGACATGGCGAAAGGCGTGCTGTCGCATCTTCCGACCCCGCATTCCGCCGCCCTTCTGGTCGTCTACCACGACTGCGAGGATGCAAATCAGGTTCTCGCCCCCCTGACCGCCGCCTTCCCGCAGGCCGTCCTTGCCCCGATCCGCCTGCCGCATTTCTATTACCCCGGCATGCGGATCGAGGTTGACCTTTACGCCAGCGCCTCGCCGCCGAACCAAAGCCGCGAACAGATCGGCCCGGCGTCCCTGACACGGGTCAACGCTGGCCCTTTGACCCTTTGTAATCTCTCGGCCCCCGACATGGGAGCGGCTGAACCGCTTCTGGCCCAGATCGACCCAAAGCGCTTGCTTTCCGCCCAGTGGTTTGCCCCCACCGCTCCACCCAGCCACTTACCCGACCCCGCCGCACGGGTGATCCCGCCCGATGGCAGCGTGTCGGCGATCCTGACGCTTGCGCAGGGCGACGTTCAGGCCACCATCACCCCCGGCGGGGCCAATCTGCGGCAGGCCGGGGGCTTTTGCTGGCTTTCGGCCCACGGCACATCGCAAGACCTTGCCCTTGCCGCGCATCAGGCGATGGACGCACTGGCCTTGCCCAGCCTTCTCGGCCTGACGATGCTGAAAGCCACCACCCATTACCATGGCGGGGCCAACGCCCAGGACCTTCACGCCAACCTTGCCGTCCGCCACGCCCGCTTTCCGATGCCCGGCCCCGCCTCAACCGGCGTGCCCGTTGCAGGCCTTGCCGCCGCGACCCTTGCCATCGACATGCTGGCAATCATTGACTCCCACGCCCAATCGGCGTAACGCCCGCCCTGAATTCCCCGGAGGCCAGTCGCTTCCGGTCCCTTGGGCATTGTCCGGGATCGCCATCCGTCAGCGCGTTGCGCCCACGGGTGACATACCGCATTGCGCTGGGGAAACCCTGCCCCATATCGGGGGCAAAGCAATGTTGAGGTGACGCGATGTTCGAAAGCCTGTCAGAACGCCTTGGTGGCGTGTTCGACCGCCTGACCCGGGCCGGCGCGCTGAGCGAGGCTGATGTCGTCACCGCCCTTCGCGAAGTGCGCACCGCGCTCTTGGAAGCCGACGTTTCGCTTCCCGTCACCCGCGATTTCATCAAGCGCGTGACCGACAAGGCCACCGGGTCCGCCGTGACCAAGTCGATCACCCCCGGCCAGATGGTCGTCAAGATCGTCCACGACGAACTGATCCGCGTCCTTGCCGGTGACACCGAACCCGAAGCGCTGAAAATCGACAACCCGCCTGCAACGATCCTGATGGTCGGTCTGCAAGGCTCGGGGAAAACCACCACGACCGCCAAGCTGGCCAAGCGCCTGAAAGACCGGAACGGCAAGAAGGTCCTGCTGGCGTCCCTCGACACCAACCGCCCCGCCGCGATGGAGCAGCTTGCCATCCTCGGCGCACAAATCGGCGTCGACAGCCTGCCCATCGTCAAAGGCGAATCCGCCGTCCAGATCGCCAAGCGCGCCAAGACTCAAGCCAACCTTGGCGGCTATGACGTCGTCTTCCTTGATACCGCTGGCCGTCTGCACATTGACGAAGTCCTGATGGACGAAATCCAGTCGGTCCGCGACATCGCCCAGCCGCGTGAAACGCTTCTGGTGGTCGACGGCTTGACCGGTCAGGACGCCGTCAACGTCGCGACCGAATTCGACGGCAAGGTCGGCATTTCCGGCGTCGTCCTCACCCGGATGGACGGCGATGGTCGCGGCGGTGCCGCCCTGTCCATGCGCGCCGTCACCGGCAAGCCGATCCGCTTTGTCGGTCTTGGCGAAAAGATGGATGCGATCGAACCCTTCGACGCCCAGCGCGTCGCGGGCCGCATCCTTGGCATGGGCGATATCGTCGCCCTTGTCGAAAAGGCGCAGGAAACGTTCGAGGCTGAACAGGCCGAACGCATGGCCAAGCGCTTTGCCAAGGGTCTGTTCAACATGAACGACCTGAAGATGCAGCTTGACCAGATGCTGAAGATGGGCGGGATGCAGGGCCTGATGGGCATGATGCCGGGCATGGGCAAAATGGCCAGTCAGGCCGACGCCGCGGGCCTGAACGACAAGATGCTGCACCACCAGATCGCGCTGATCAATTCCATGACCAAGAAGGAACGCGCGAACCCCGACCTTCTGGCTGCCAGCCGCAAAAAGCGCATCGCCGCCGGGGCCGGTCTGGATGTTGCCGACCTGAACAAGCTTCTGAAACAGCATCGGCAGATGGCCGACATGATGAAGAAGATGGGCAAGGGTGGCATGATCAAGCAGGCCATCAAGTCCATGCTAGGCAAGGGCGGCATGCCCGACCCGTCGAAAATGTCGCCTGAACAGATGTCCGAACTTGCCAAGGGCATGGGCCAAGGCATGGGCGGCATGGGTGGCGGCCTTCCCCCCGGCATGGGTGGCCTGCCGCGCGGGATCACCCTGCCTTCGGGCCTGTCCGGGCTGATGAAGAAGAAATGACCTACCGGCTGGAACAGGACGCAAACGGCGATCCGGTCCTTGTGACCGCGCGCCTGCGCCTGCGCCTGCCGCGCCTGTCAGATGTCGAGCCCAGCTACCGCTTCTGGTCCTCGGCCCGCTCGCACCTCATGGGCGGCCCGTGGACAATGGAAACCCTGACCGCCGAAACTCAGGGCCTTCTGAACCAGTGGCAGAAGCACGGCTTCAGCCTGTTCACTGTCACTTTCCACGGTTCTGACGACGGCATCGGCGGCATCGGTCCCTTCTTCCCCGATACCCACCCCGAACCCGAACTGGGGTGGAGCCTTTGGGACGTCGAAAACGAAGGCAAGGGCCTGGCTTATGAGGCCGCCGCCGCCGCCCGCGACTGGTTCTTTGCAACCAGTGGCCACCGGACGGCGATCAGCTTCACCGACCCCAACAACCACCGCTCGCATCGTCTGTGCGAGCGCCTTGGCGGGGTCAATGATCCGACTGCGCCCAAGCAGGAACCGGGCGACCGCGTCTATCGCTATCACGCCGGGGGCCACGCATGACCCCTCCCACCCTGCACACCGACCGCCTGACCCTGCGCGCCCCGCGACTGGCCGATTTTGAGGTCTGGGCCGATTTCTTCGCCTCCCCCCGCTCGATCCACGAAGGCGGGCCGAAGAACCGGCTGGCGGCCTGGCAGCACTGGGCCGCCGATGTGGCACTCTGGACGCTGAAAGGCTATGGCCCCTTCGGTGTCGATGACCGCGCGACCGGGGCCTATCTGGGTGAGGTTGGCATCTATCACGGCGAAGGCTATCCCGCGCCGGAATTGGGCTGGTTCGTGGTGCCGGATGCCGAAGGCAAGGGCGTGGCATCGGAAGCCGCCCGCGCCGTCCTTGACTGGGTGCGCAGCACGTTTGACTGGCCCCTTATCACCAACATCATCGAACCCGCGAACACCCGCTCCATCGCCCTTGGCCTGCGCCTTGGTGGTGTGATCGACCCCACGCTTCCCGGGGTCGACCCCGGTGACGTGGTCATCCGCCATGACCTGCGGGGGGCAGCATGATCCGCATCGAAGGCATTCCCGTCATCGACACTCCGCGCCTGCGTCTGCGCGGACCACGGTTTGACGACTATGAGGCCTACGCCGCCTTCATGGCCTCCGACCGCTCGCGCTTTGTCGGTGGACCACTCGGGCGCTGGCAGGCGTGGCGCGGCTTTTGCCATGTGACCGGGCATTGGGTGCATCGCGGTTTTTCCACCTTCATCATCGCCGACCGCAACACCGATGCCGCGCTTGGTATGTGCGGGCCCTGGTTCCCGGAAGGTTGGCCCGAACCCGAAATCGGCTGGACAATCTGGTCGGCCGAAAACGAAGGTAAGGGTCTGGCCTTCGAGGCTGTGACCGCCGCCCGCCGCTTTGCCTACGACGTTCTGGGCTGGACCACCGCGATCAGCATGATCGATCATGGCAATGACCGGTCCGCAGCTTTGGCCACGCGGTTGGGGGCTGTCTACGAAACCGACTACACCGATGACACCCTCGGGACATGCCGCATCTTCCGCCACCCCGGACCGGGGGCTTTGGCATGATGCAGATCATGGGGCAAAGCCGGGTCTTGGGGCAGCGCGTCTTCCCGGAAAGGAAGACGAAAGGAAGAAACAAGGAAGACGTTTTCAAGACGTCGGAAAAGGGGGAGTGATGGACACCGCAGCCCGCGCAGCGGAAGTGCTGAAGGACCACCGCGAGTCCATTGACCGGCTGGACGCGATCCTGGTTTTCACGCTGGCCGAACGGTTCAAGCACACCCAGGCTGTCGGGCGGCTGAAGGCCGAACACGGCCTGCCTCCCTCGGACCCCAGCCGCGAATCGCGCCAGATCCAGCGGTTGGAGCGTCTGGCAGAAGAAGCAAATCTCGACCCCGAGTTTGCCAAGAAATTCCTGACCTTCATCATCGGTGAAGTCATCAGGCATCACGAGAAACTGCAGAAATAACTGGGGCTTGCCCCGTTACCGCCATTCAAAGGAGAAAACCAAATGGCTATGAAAATCCGTCTCGCGCGCGGTGGTTCCAAGAAGCGCCCGTTCTATTCCATCGTTGCAACCGACGCCCGCATGCCGCGCGATGGCCGCTTCCTGGAAAAGCTGGGCACCTACAACCCGCTTCTGGCCAAAGACGATGCCAACCGCGTCGTGATGAACATGGAACGTGTGAACCACTGGCTGGCCCAGGGCGCGCAACCCACTGATCGCGTTGCACGTTTCCTGGAAGCTGCCGGCGCACGCCCGAAAGCCGCCCGCAACAACGCCAAGGCCGGCACCCCCGGCAAAGCCATGGCTGAACGCGCTGCCAAGAAGGCAGCCCGCAACGCGGCACCTGCCGAGGAGTGATGCTCCCCGGCCTTGGCCTGATCCGTCGCGCGGTCACGCTTGTCCTGCTTGGGGCTGCCTTTATGGGTGGTCTCAGGTATGGTCAGGCGGACCAGCTTGACGCCTGCCGCAGGGCAGGCGGCGGCTGGGACCCGCGCGGTTTCTGCACCGGAGCCACACCATGACCGAAGAAATGATCTGCGTCGGCGCTATCGCCGGGGCCTTTGGGGTCACCGGCGAAGTCCGGCTGAAATCCTTCTGCACCGAACCGACCGATATCGGCAGCTACGGCCCGCTGACATCCGAGGATGGTGCCCAAGTCTTCAAGATCACCCTGACCCGCCCCGTCGCCGGGGGCCTTGGGGCCAAAATCGCCGGGATTTCCACCAAGGAAGCCGCCGATGCATTGCGCGGCACCAGCCTGTTCGTGCCTCGCTCCAAGCTGCCTTCGCTGCCCGATGATGAATACTACCACGCCGATCTGATCGGTCTTGATGCCTATGACACCGGCGGAGTCCTGTTGGGCAAGGTCAGTGCAGTTCATAATCACGGTGCCGGGGACATTCTGGAAATATCTCCTGTGCGTCATAAATCGGCCCTGCTTTTGCCCTTTACCATGGCAATCGTGCCCAATGTCGACATATTGGCGGGGCGGATCGTGGTCAATCTGCCGGAAGAGACAGAGTAAGCCAGTATCGCCGCGCCGTAAGAAAGCCCGGAGGGAAGAGGGTCAATGGTGAATCGCCTTCGCACGCTTAAGGTGCTGGCCGTCCTGCTTTACATTGGTCCGCTTGTCGCCGGGATGAGCGGCCTTGGCCCGAGCATGATTGCGCCCTTCGTCGGCATCTTTGTCGTATGGCTCATGGTTCTGCGGCCCGAACAATGGCCCTCGACCCCCGAGGAATGGCTAAGCCGCCATGCTTGGGGGGCGGCCCTGACGCAGGTCCTGTCGCAGACGCTTCTGGTTTGCGTTCTCTTGGCTGTCGGTCGTGGCCTTGGTGCCGTGGCGGACATTCCCCCCCGTCCCGAACCGATCCTTCCGCTTGCCCTGTCGTTCCTTGCCATCCCGTTTTGCCGGATGTTCTGGGATTCTGGTGAGGCGGCGAAGATCGGCGTCTTTCTCGATGCCGAGGCCGAAGCCGCCCACGCGCCCCGCGCCGCAAGCCACGCGGCCTCTGCAATCGTTCCGCTTCTCAACCTGGCCGATGACATGGCCGACAGCCTGACGACAGACGCCGTCGCCAAGGTGATGGAACCCGCAGGGGCCGAGTTGCGGCTGAAGGCGCTTGTCGCCGCACTCTCTCATCCGGACCGCAGCCACGCCGCCCTGCGTCGCGCGCTTGTCCTTTGGGCGACGGAACCGGAAATTGTCGCGTCGGGAGAGTTGAATGGCGTCATGGCCAGCGCCTTTGACATCGCCGGGTCCAATGCCGATCTGTTGCGTCTTTACGTGCCGCGTGCGCTTGCACTGATCGGGGCCTTCGGGAACCAGGCAAAGGGCTTTCCGACGCCCGAACGGCTTCGCAATTCCGCCGCGCAGGCGTTTGCCGGTGATCCGAACCAGGACCTTCCCGCCGACTTGCGCAAGGACCTGCACGAAGGTCTGCTTGCGCTTGCCAGGGCTATCGAGGCCGCCCTTGCTGCCCATGCCCCGGTTGAAGACGCCCCGATGCCACAGGCCCAATCGCAAACCGCGTGAATCCCGGGGGCTTTCCCGCGCTTGGGTTTCCGGCTAGGTGGGGCATATGACCGAACCCACAAAAAGCCATGGCCGCCTGTCAATTCAGGCAAGCATGAAGCCCCGCGATCTTATGGAAGAGCCGCGCGTGGTTCGGGGTGCCTTTACCGCCAAGGTCATCACCCTGTTTCCCGAGGCGTTTCCCGGCACGCTTGGCCTGTCGCTGACCGGCAAGGCTCTGGATTTCGGGCTTTGGCGGCTTGATGCCATCGACCTGCGCGGCTTTGGGGTGGGCAAGCACCGCAACGTCGATGACACGCCTGCAGGCGGTGGCGCAGGCATGGTGCTGCGCGCCGATGTGGTCGATGCAGCCCTGCGTCACGCGGGGAAGGGAACCCCCACTGACCGCGCCCGCTGGCCGATTGTCTATCTTTCGCCCCGTGGCAAGCCTTTCGATCAGGCCACCGCGCGCCGCCTTGCCTCGGGCGAGGGGATCACGCTGCTGTGTGGCCGGTTCGAAGGTGTCGACCAGCGCGTCCTTGATCACCACCAGATCGAAGAGATCAGCCTTGGCGATTTCGTCCTGACCGGGGGCGAGATCGCCGCGCAGGCGCTTCTGGATGCCACCGTCCGGCTGATCCCTGGCGTCCTTGGCAATGCGGCCTCGACCGAAGAGGAAAGCTTTTCCGACGGTCTGCTGGAGCACCCGCAATACACCCGCCCCGCCGAATGGGAGGGGCAGGAAATCCCCACCGTCCTGCAATCGGGCAACCACGCCGAGATTGCCAAGTGGCGAAAGGCGCAGTCCGAGGCGCTGACGCAGGAGCGGCGCCCGGACCTGTGGACCAAGCGTAGGGCGCGCTAAAGCGCAGCGTCTCTTTGGGCCGCCCCAACCCTTGACCCTTTCGCGCCATGCGCCTATACGCCCCCAGTCCGGGGTGCATGCCCATCGGACCCGATTCCCTTTGCCTGCCTGCCTTCTTCCGCAGGGTCATCGCAAAGGGGCGGCCACAGCAAAAGCAGGCGCCACCTGCGGCGGGCTTCCTGGGCAACCAGGCGGGACCCGGACGAAGACCGAAAGCTCTGGCGCGGCATCATCTCTGCGGAAACACCGCAGGCAAATGGAGAAAGCGCATGAACCTCATCGCGCAGATCGAGGCGGAGCAGATCGCTTCCCTTGGCAAGACCATCCCGGATTTCAAGGCCGGCGATACCATCCGCGTTGGCTATAAAGTGACCGAAGGCTCGCGTTCGCGCGTGCAGGCCTATGAAGGCGTCTGCATCGGCCGCAAAGGGGGCGCGACCATCGCCGCCTCGTTCACCGTCCGCAAGATTTCCTTCGGCGAAGGCGTGGAGCGTGTGTTCCCGCTGTATTCGACCAATATCGACACGATCGAGGTTGTTCGCCGCGGCAAGGTGCGTCGCGCCAAGCTGTACTACCTGCGTTCGCGCCGTGGCAAATCGGCCCGTATCGCCGAAGACTCGACCTACAAAGCCAAAGCCGAATAAGGAGCGAGATGATGAAAGCGGATATCCACCCCGAGTATCACTCGATCACCATCAAGATGACCGATGGTTCGACCTATGTGACCCGTTCCACCTGGGGCAAGGACGGCGACCAGATGTCGCTGGACATCGACCCGCTGGCCCACCCGGCTTGGACCGGCCAGCAGGCCAAGTTGATGGACACCGGCGGTCGCGTGTCGAAGTTCAAGAACAAATACGCCGGTCTGGGCTTCTGATCCCAACCAGGCTCTACCGAACAAGGGCAGGTGGCAACGCCTGCCCTTTTCATTTTCACCTTGGCCGCAGCCGAAGATTTCCAAGTGTCTTCGCGCCCAAGTCCTGTGCTTCCCGCTTCCGTATCGGCGCACCTCCGCTTATGAGAGGGCCGGGGAAATAAAGGGACTGCCATGGCGCGGATCATCGTTGTCGGCAACGAAAAGGGCGGTTCGGGGAAATCGACCACCTGCATGCACGTGGCCACGGCGCTTGCCCGGATGGGGCATCGGGTTGGGGCGCTTGACCTTGACCTGCGGCAGCGGACCTTTGCGCGCTATGCCGAGAACCGCCGGGCCTATCTGGCCAGCGCCGGGCTTGCCCTGCCTTCGCCCGATTACCGCGACTTGCCACCTGCCGATCCGGCGACGCTGGCCATGGGCGAGAATGCGCAGGACCAGCGGCTGACCCAGGCTCTTGAGGCGATGCATGACGAGAAGGATTTCATCGTCATCGACTGCCCCGGCAGCCATACAAGGCTGTCGCAATATGCCCACACTTTGGCCGACACGCTGATCACGCCGATGAACGACAGTTTCGTCGATTTCGACCTTCTGGCGCGGATTGATCCGACAACGGGCAAGATCCTTGGTCCGTCGATCTATTCGGAAATGGTCTGGTCCGCCCGCCAGACCCGCGCGCAGGCCAAACTGGCACCCATCGACTGGATTGTTCTTCGCAACCGACTTGGCAGCCAGCAGATGCGCAACAAGCGCAAGGTTGGTGACGCGCTTGAGGAATTGTCGCGCCGCATCGGCTTTCGCGTCATCGCAGGGTTTTCTGAAAGAGTCATTTTCCGCGAACTGTTCCCGCGCGGCCTGACCCTACTGGACTTGCGCGATACCGGCTCGGATCACCTTAACCTGTCGAACATCGCTGCCCGACAGGAACTGCGTGATCTGATGGCTGCCCTCAGGCTTCCGATTCCGTCTGGCGGCTTTTGAACACCGGTCCACCAAGGCCGACCTGATTGACCACCCGCGCGCGGTTCACCATCTTCAGACGCTTGTCGAACTGGCTGAGATCGTCATCGTCTTCAGTTTGCTTCGGGCGCGTAAGTCCCATCTTCTGCAGCAGGCTGATCGTTTTTTTCATCGGGTTTTTCCCTTTTCCCTTGTCCCATTAATACCAGAAAGCGGGGCAGGACTGTGGCAAATCTTCAGGCGTTCTGTGGTCGGCGGGGGCATGATCAAAACAGATTGTTTCCGATATGATCACAACCTTCCTTCATGGTTGCACGGATTTCAAAAGAAACAGTTAATCCGTGTCTGCGGGCAGTTCTTGCTCAAGAAATCGTTCAAACGCATCCAGGTCCAGCGGTTCGAACTGACCGAATCCCTGCATCCAGACGGTCGCAGTTCGCAGGGCGCCGGGTTCAAGTTTGCACCAGATCACCCGACCCCGGCGTTCACGGGTGATCAGCCCGGCATCAGCCAGCACACCAAGGTGCTTCGAGATCGCGGCAAGGCTGACCTCGAAGGGTTCGGCAACATCGGTGACGGCCATGTCATCTTCCAGCAGCATGGCCAGAATGGCCCGCCGCGTCGGGTCGGCCAGGGCGGAAAAGACGGCGTCAAGCGGATTGGTCATGCCGCCAGTATCCTGTGCCAGCCGGAAATCGTCAACCGAAGGGTTGAATATGAAGGGGTAGCCCGCAGGTGCCCCAAAGCCATGGGCTGGAAAGGAAATCCGCATTATATCAGTCCCTTAGGCTTGCCAATCCTTGCTTGACTCTCTGATCCCGGCTCCGTAGGTTCCGCCCGACTGAAAAGGGGCCTTGTCATGGCGTCCGAACCCGATCCCGAACGGCTCCGCGCGCTTGAGGCGAAGCTGAAAAAGGCAACGGCGACGACCGAGGCAAAGCCCAGTGAAACAGCCAAGGGTTTCTCGCAGGGCGAGCTGGCCTGGAGGATGGTGATCGAACTGGCGACAGGCATAATGCTTGGTACAGCCATCGGTTACGGGATAGATGTGCTTGCGGGCACACTCCCTGTCTTCCTG
>CAUJIP010000068.1 GCA_963205235.1 Pseudomonadota bacterium | reverse complement strand
TAGCCCTCACGACGGGCTTGACGGGCGGCCCCCTTGCCTGTCCCCGTCCGTACCTCGGCGGTAAGATCGATGATCTCGCGTGCCATAGGTTCTCTCCATATAAGTCCGCCACCCTCCAAGGGTGCGTGGCGCGACCGGGGGTCCATAGCGGGGAATCGGGGGGAAGGAAAGCGGGAACTGCGTCGGGGTGCGACGCGGCGCCGATGTCGCTTTCGGCAGGGACAGGGGTCGCGAGCGGGCTGGCCGCCAAGCGGAATGCGCGCTAGCTAACGGGCTTGGTTCCGGAGCCCCTTGATGTTTTCCCCCAAGACCCTTGTCGCTGCCCGGCCCGCTTTGGCGGCCTTTGCTGCCATGGGCGTGCTGTGGGGCACATTCGCGGCGGTGCTGCCTGATCTGAAGGCGATGCTTGGGATCGATGAGACCGAGTTGGGTCTGTTGATCTTCTGCACTCCGATTGCGGCGATCAGCGCGATGCTGGCCGCGCCTGCCTTTGGTGTGGTGACCGGACGGATTGCGCTGCCTTTTGCGGTGGCGCTGATGGCCGTGGCCTTTGCCTTGCCGGGGCAGGCGCATGTGGTCTGGCTTTTCCCGCTGGCCATGGCCTGCGCCGGGGCGGCGACCGGGTTGACGGATGTTCTGATGAATGCCCGCGTCGCGGCAATCGAGACCCAGCGCGGGTTGCATCTGATGAACCTGTCACATGCGGCCTATTCCTTTGGCTATGCCGGGGGGGCGGTGCTGACCGGGGTTCTGCGCGGGGCAGGCTGGGAGCCGGGCTGGGTGATGGGAACCATGGCGGCGATTGCGCTGCTGTGCGCGGCGTTGTGCATCGAGACGGACGGCCGGATCGAGGGTTTGCGCAAGCCCAAGGACGGCAGCGCCTTGCCGCTTGGGCTGGTGCCGGTGATCGGCGGGGGAATCGTGCTGATCGCCTTCATGACCGAGAACGCCTCGGAAAACTGGTCGGCGCTGCATATCGAAAAGACGTTGGGCGGCAGCCCGGAAGAGGGCGCGTTGGGCCCGGCAACGCTGGCCCTGACGATGGGGTTTGCGCGGTTGGGCGGGCAATGGCTGGCCGGGCGGGTGGATGCCTTCACCATTCTGCGGGTCGGGGCGGTGATCGCCTCGATCGGGGCCTTGATCGTGGCGACGGCGGTCATGCCGGTCTGGGCCTATGTGGGTTTCATCATCACCGGCATTGGCGCTTCGGTGCTGGCCCCCACTGCTTTTTCACTGGTCGGGCAGTTGAGCGCACCCGAGGCGCGGGCGCGGGCCATCGCGCGGGCCACGCTTCTGGGCTATTTCGGCTATTTCTTCGGCCCGCCGCTGCTGGGCATCATCGCAGGCAGCTTTGGCCTGCGCTTTGCCTTTGTCTTTGCCGCCGTGCTGGTGGGCATGGTCTTTCTGTTGGCCCCGCTTATGGCGCGTCAGAGAACCTGAACTTCCAGAAGCCTTGGGCCATCCTGCGGGGTTGCCAGCATTTCGGCCAAAAGTGCCGGGTCTTGCGGGACCGATGCGAAGGGCAGATCGCAAGCGTGGGCAAAATGCTCCATATGCAGGGGCGAGGGATCGCAGCCCAGCACGGGGGTCTTGGCCGCGCGCATGGAATCGGCGATTTCGCGGAAGCCCGAGTTGTTCCACACGACATAGGTGATCGGCAGGTTTTCATCGACGGCGGTCCGCAATTCGCCGGGGCTGAATTGCAGCCCACCGTCGCCGATCAGACAGATCACCGGCACACCGGGCGCGGCAATCGCGGCCCCGACTGCGGCACCGGGGCCAAAGCCAAGCGCGCCATAACCGGTGGCGGCGTTGAACCAGCCGCGCGGGCGGTCGTGGTCATAGTAAAGGTTCGCCGCATAGACCGGCTGGGTGCTGTCGCCGACGATGATCGCGTTCGGCACGGTGTCGCGGATCGCCTCGACCATTTTCAGCTGGCCGGGCATCGGGGCCGAGGTTTCGGCAAGTTCCGCCCGTGCGGCCTGACGTGTCGCTTCGGCGCGCGCGGTTCCGTCGCGGTTAGCAGGCAGGGTCATCGGCAGAAGGGCCGCCAGCATCGCCCCCGCATCGGCCTTGATCGGCATCTTGGCGGGGTGGCGGGCAAGCTGGTCGGCGCAGATGTCGATGCGGATCATGTCCGACAGGTCGGGCAACTTGCCGTTGACATAGGCGTCATAATCGGTCGGGCCAAGTTCGGTGCCGACGGCAAGCACCTGATCCGCCTCGGCAATCAGCTTGCGGACTGAGGCAAGGCTGGGCGAGGCCGGGACGACAAGGCGGTGGCCGTGCATCGCGCCACGGGCGTTGGTGGTCAGCACGACCGGGGCATCCAGCGATTCCGCAAGGCGCTGAAGCTGGGTTTCGGCCCCGCGCGTGCCGCCACCGGCCAGGATCACGATCTTGTCGGCGTTGTTCAGCGCAGCCGCAATGCTGCGCATCCGGCCAAGCGGCAGGGGTTGGGCATTGCCGCTGGCTGCTGGGGGCGGAAGTTCGGGGCAGGGCTGGCCCATCATGTTGGTGGAAATCTGGATATGCGCCGGTCCCGGACGGCCCGAGGTCATCGCGGCAAAGGCTCGGTCAAGCACTTCGCCCAGCTTTTTGGGGTCGGTCACGGTTTCGGTATGGCAAAGCGTGGCGACCATCGCGCCCTGATCGGGCAGTTCGTGCAACCGGCCAAGCCCCTTGCCCAGCGTGTCGCTGCGGCCAAGACCCGAGACGACCAGCATCGGCACGGAATCGGCCTTGGCCTGCGCCATTGCGGTCAGGGTGTTGGTCAGGCCCGGACCGGTGATCACAAAGGCCACGCCGGGTTTACCCGAAACGCGGGCATAGCCATCGGCCATGAAGCCCGCGCCCTGTTCGTGGCGGGGGGTGACGTGACGGATCTTGTCGCCAGCGGCGGAAAGGCCCCGGTAAAGCTCGATCGTGTGGACGCCGGGAATGCCGAAGACGGTATCCACTCCGCGCGCGATCAGGCCTTCGACCAGACGGATCCCGACGGTGGTCATGCTGCGTTCCCCAGAATGGCGGCCGCATGGGCGGCGATGCGCTTGGTCGCCTCGATGATCCGATCATCCGGTTGCGTCAAGGAAAGCCGCAGCCAGCCCGACAGCCCCGCGCCGAAGCTTTCGCCCGGCATCACCGCGACCTTTTGCTGATCCAGCAGGGTTCCGGCGAAGGTCTCTCCCGAAAGGCCGGTTGCGCGGACATCGATCAGGATGAACATCCCCGCCTCGGGCCGGTGGACCCGCAGGCCGCCGACACCATCCAGTGCCTGCGCGATGATGTCGGCGCGGCG
This sequence comes from Pseudomonadota bacterium, assembly GCA_963205235.1. GTDB lineage: Bacteria > Pseudomonadota > Alphaproteobacteria > Rhodobacterales > Rhodobacteraceae > Tabrizicola. The sequence goes on along the minus strand of CAUJIP010000068.1, from coordinate 13,699 downwards.
GGAAAAGCGTTCGGCCATACCAGCGGCAACGGGCGAAGGTTCGGAAACTGCAAATTCGGTCAGGTCAGCAATGAAGGGCTGCGAGCCAAAAAGCATGGTTTCTGAAAGCGGCAACAGCCGCGCGCAGAATTCAGCCGGGCCGACACACCATCCGGACCGGAAGCCCGGTGCCGCGTGGGATTTCGAGATCGAGCAGGCGATGACCGTGCGTTCGGCCAGTTCGGGGAAGTCCAGCGGCGAGGCAAAGCTGACGCCGGGGAAGATCATGTCTTCATAGACTTCGTCCGACAGGATCCAGAGATCATGCTTGCGCGCCAGTTCGCCAAGCGCGCGGATATCTTCGGGTCGCAGGACTGCGCCGGTCGGGTTGTGCGGCGTGTTCAGGAACAGGACGCGCGACCGGGGGGTGATCCGGGCCTCGACATCGGCGACCTGCATCCGGAACCCTTTTTCAGGATGCAGCGTCACGGGCACTGCGGTCGCCCCGGTCTGGGCAATCAGACCTTCGTAGGTGGCATACATCGGGTCGCCGATCAGCACTTCATCGCCTGTTTCGGCCAGGGTGCGCAGGATGGCGTAAAGCACGGTCTGGGTGCCGGGCAGGCACATGATCTGATCGGGCCCGATTGGGCGACCGCGCCGGGCGGAATAGCGAGCGGCAAGGGCTGCCACGAGACCCGGTTCACCCCGGCCATTGGAATAGCCGGTACGGCCGGACGCCATCGACCGCTGAGCAATCTCGATGAAAGCCGTCGGTGTCGGCACATCGGGTTCGCCGATGGTGAATTCGATGATGTCTTCCCCGGCTGCCTTCATGGCGCGGGCGCGGGCATGCAGGGCCCATTTGGCACCAGCAAGTCCAGCAAGACGGTCGGTAACAGAGGCGTATTTCATGTCGCAGGCTTTCCGAATTCGGGCAAAAGGTCAGTATGATTCAGCAGGTTGACGCCAAGGATCGCCCCGCAGGCGCGCAGGCCGATGGTGATCAGTTCGGTCGCCCCGAACGAGGTCGGCAGAAGCGAGCCTTCGATCCAAAGCCCGTCAAGCAATGCGTTGCAGGCGATCGCCTCGCCGCGCAGCTGTTCGGGGGTGGCTTTGCGGGGAAGCTGGACGATCAGACCCTCAAGCGTGTCGCGATAGGCCAGATAGGCGGCTTCGTGGACCGAAAGAAGATCCGGGTCATTGCGCAGCTTGTGCATGTAGCCCGCCCAGAGAACGACCGAATCCGTCTGCATCACTGGCGGGCGCAGGGTCGCTGCGACAAACACGGCCAGACGGGCCTCGGGGCCGGACTCGACGGAGTTGACCGCATCGGAGCCGGTGTCGATCATCCCGTCCATCAAGGCGCGGTAGGCGGCGCGGATCAGCTCTTCCTTGGTCTGGAAATAGTGGCGGATCAGACCGGCAGTCACCCCGGCGCGGCTGGCGATGGCGCGCACGGTCGCCGCCTCGGGCCCGCCCTCGGCCACCAGCGACTGGGTCGCGGCGATCAGGGCGGCACGGCGGCTTTCCTCGCCTTCACGGCGGTACTGGCGGCGGGTGACGGTCATCGGCAGAGCCTCTTATTCACTTGTATAGTCGGCTTTGCATCGGGCGAAGTCAACCAGATGACCGGTCATTCCCTATGCACATCCTTGTGGATGATCACATCGGTCTGCGGATAGGCGGCAAGGATCGCCCGGCGCAGGCCGGCGCCAATGTCATGCGCCTCGCGCAGGGATTGATCGCCGTCCAATTCAATATGCAGGCTGATGAAGACGCGACTGCCCGCCATGCGCGACTTGAGGTCGTGAAACCCCCGGACGCCGGGCCAATCCCCGGCAATCGCTGCGATTCCCGTCAGGATCGCAGGATCGGCGCGGCGGTCCATCAGCGCATCCCAGGCTGATTTGAAGATGGTCAGCGCGCCGAAGGCCAGTACACCCGCCGCCCCAAGGGCCACCACTGCATCAACTCCGGCAATGCCATAGCTGCCCGACACCCAAAGCGCCGCGATGGCCCCAAGACTGGGCAGTAGGTCGCCAAGATAGTGCAACCGATCGGCGGCCACGACCTTGCTGCCAGTGCGTTTGGCAACCCGGCCCTGCCACCAGACCAGACCGATGGTCAGCAGCACCGAGACGACCATGACCAGAAGGCCGCGCCCTTCGGAAGCAAGCACATGCGGAACGGGGGCCTGCAACCGCCCGACCGCGGCCCAGCCGATCACCCCGGCCGAGATCAGGATGAACAGCGATTGCGCCAGCGCCACCAGGTCTTCGACCGAGCTGTGACCGAAGGCGTGATCTTCGTCCGGGGGCCTTGCCGCATAGACAATGGCCGCTGCCGCCCCAAGCGACATCATCAGGTCCAGGGCCGAATCGGCCAGCGAGGCGGCAATCGACAGGGCCCCGGTTTCGGAAAAGGCCCAAAGCTTCAGCGCGACAAGCACGCCCGCCACCAGAACCGAGGCAAGCCCGGCAGAAAGTGTCAGCCTTACAGAATCTTCGTTGGATTCACTCGATGATTTCATCTGCCTTGACCCCCCAGATCGAGGTCTTGCGCACCCAGCCGCGCTGGCCGTCAAGCGCGATGCGGCACCAGTCCGTGTTGCATTCCAGAATTCTGCCAATGACGCCCATTTCAGCCTGCGCTACTACGGTCGAGGCATCATCCGGCGCGTGGTGAAATTCGGCCATGTCCAGGGTCACAAGGACGGTTCGCGCACCCGAAAGCAGGGCGTAATGCACCCAGCCCCCGGCGCCTTCGGAATCCTCGACCCGACGCCAGTTTTCGTATTCGGCGGTGATCATCAAGGGCATGCCGGCCCGGGTGAAGACCCAGTCGATCCGGTGTGTCAGCCCGGGACCGCGCCGGGCGTTGCCCTCGCTGCCCTTGAGCGAGACGAAGCGCGGCAGGGGCAGGTTGGTCACGCAGCCGATATCGGGCTGGCATTCCTTGGTCGCGGGCGGACTGGTCGACTGGGCCGGGTCGGTCTCTTGCCCCAAGGCCGGGCCCGCAAAAAGCACCGCCAGCACTGCCATTGCCCTGCCGATACGCCACATGCCCGCTGCCCTTGTCCTTGCTGTCGCAGATCATTGCCACCGGGGTCTTGTGCATCGCCCCGCTTGGCGGCACCTTGCATCAAGGACGTCTGATTTGGAAGTGTCGGGGAGATCACCAATGCCTGCCGCCCGTCTAAGCGTGGTCGTGACACGTCGTCTGCCCGAACTTGTGGAAACACGGATGAAGGAACTGTTCGACGTCAGCTTGCGCGACCCCGACGTGCCGATGTCGCGGGACGAACTGGTCGAAGCGATGCGGAACGCAGATGTTCTGGTGCCAACGATCACGGACCAGATCGATTCGGCCCTTCTGGCGCAAGCGGGCGACAAGCTGAAACTGATCGCCAACTATGGCGCAGGGGTGGACCATATCGACGTCGCCACCGCCCGCCAGCGCGGGATTCTGGTGTCGAACACACCCGGCGTGGTGACGGAAGATACCGCCGACATGGTGATGGCGCTGGTGCTGGCAGTGACACGCCGCATCCCCGAAGGCCTGCAGGTCATGCAGTCCGGCGCATGGACCGGCTGGTCCCCCACCGCGTTTCTGGGCGGTCGGCTGGGCGGTCGGCGGCTGGGAATCCTTGGCATGGGTCGGATCGGTCAGGCCGTGGCGCGGCGGGCGCGGGCCTTCGGGCTTCAGGTTCATTACCACAACCGCAAGCGCCTGCGCCCCGAGATCGAGGCCGAGTTCGAGGCGACCTATTGGGAAAGCCTTGACCAGATGCTGGCGCGAGTCGACATCCTTTCGGTCAACTGCCCGCACACGCCGTCGACGTTCCATCTTTTGAACGCGCGTCGACTTAAACTGATGAAGCCCTCGGCTGTCGTTGTGAATACCAGTCGTGGCGAGGTCGTGGATGAAAACGCCCTGACCCGCGCGCTTCGTGCGGGCGAGCTGTCCGGGGCAGGGCTTGACGTCTATGAGCGCGGAACCGACCTGAATCCCCGGCTGCGCGATTTGCCCAACGTGGTCTGTCTTCCGCACATGGGATCGGCCACAGTCGAGGGCCGAATCGAAATGGGCGAGAAGGTAATCATCAACATCAAGACCTTCGCTGACGGGCATCGGCCGCCCGATCAGGTCGTCCCCGGCCAGTTCTGAGGTCAACACCGGCGCAGAGTGTGGTTTTCGCGCAACGCTGCAAGCGCACAACCAACAAAATCACCAATTGGTGTTGCTGCGCCGAACTCCACTCGGTAACGTGAACTGTGCCCTGTCCGTCGACGGGAACGCCTTCAACTTGGAGAGAATCATGAAGAAACTCATTGCATCGGTCATGGCCCTGACCCTCGGTGCTTCGGCTGCTATGGCTGGCGGCCCGGTCGTCGTCGAAGAAGAAGTCGAAGTCGTGGCTGAAAAGTCCGGCTCGTCGGTTGGCATCCTGCCGATCATCCTCGTGACCGTTGCTCTCTGCGCTGCTCTGTGCGGCGGCAGCGACGACAGCGAACAATAATCGATCTGCATCTTTGCAATCGCAGGGATGCTGAAGACCAGACCGGGAAACCGGTCTGGTTTTTTCTTTTTGGGTCAAGCTGCGCCTTGAATGCAAAAACCGCATATGTGTTGCCAATATGCCCCAACTGGGGTTCGATTGGACTGCTGCGGATAGGTTCCGAACCAATCTGACTTGCGAGATGGGGTCTCGACACCTAAGGCAGACTGGATTTTGTCGCGCACTAGGGAAACTCACATGAAAAAGCTTATCGTCCCCATCCTCACCGCAACGCTGCTTGCCTCGACCGCTTACGCTGGCGGGCCGGTCATCGTTGAAGAAGAAGTCGAAGTCGTGGCTGAAAAGTCCGGCTCGTCGGTTGGCATCCTGCCGATCCTGCTCGTTACTGTCGCGCTGTGCGCTGCCCTTTGCGGCGGCAACGGCGATGATCGCAAGCCCGCTTCCGAATAATTTCGGACCCTCGCGCAGATCAAAAGCCCGGCTTCCGCCCCCTGGAAGCCGGGTTTTCTATTGCACTTCTTGGCGAATGCCGTTCGATCCGCCCCCCTGAACGGGCAGGAAAGCCGCTTCAAAGCGACTTGTGCGTTCCGTCACACAGCGGCGACTTGCTCGAATGCTTGCAACCGCAGAAATAGACGGTTTTCGTCTCTTCAGCCGTGTATTTGACCGGGGTGATGCTGGTCACCTTGTGGCTGCCATCGCAAAACGGCTGCTTGGCCGACTTGCCGCATGCACACCAGAAATAGGTCTTCCCGGCTTCGACCTCGACCGGATAGGGGGCCTTCTGGGCGATGATTGGGGCGTCTGACATGGCTGGGATCCTTGCTGAGAAGGGGTTCAGCATGACGGCAGGGCCAAACAGATCAACCGCGCTGACTGTGCAATCCTGCACGGTGACTGTGTGGTGCTGCCAGGGACTTAGACCAGACGGCCCCAAAGATCATATTCCCCGGCTTCATCGACTTCGACGGTGACGATGTCGCCGGGGGCCAGCGCTTCAAAGCCTTCGTCGATGAACAGGTTGCCGTCGATTTCGGGCGCGTCAGCCTTTGTGCGACAGGTCGCGCCGTCTTCGTCAACCTCATCCACGATCACTTCCAGCACTTTTCCAACCTTTGCGGCCAGCTTTGCCTCGGAAATTGCCTGAGCCTTTTCCATAAAGCGATCAAAGCGGTCCTGTTTGACTTCGGCAGGCACATGGTCGGGCAGATCGTTGGACCGAGCACCGGCGACGTTTTCGTATTGGAAGCAGCCGACGCGATCCAGTTGCGCCTCGTCCAGCCAATCAAGCAGGGTCTGGAATTCGGCCTCGGTCTCTCCGGGATAGCCGACGATGAAGGTCGACCGCAGGGTCAGGTCGGGGGCAATGGCACGCCAGGCGGCGATTTCATCCAGCGTCTTCGCGGCTGCGGCGGGGCGGGCCATGCGCTTCAGCATGTCGGGGTGAGCATGCTGGAAGGGGATGTCCAGATAGGGCAGGACCAGACCTTCCGCCATCAGCGGGATCAGGTCGCGGACATGCGGATAGGGATAGACGTAGTGCAGCCGCACCCAGGCGCCCAACTTGCCCATCTCGCGCGCAAGGTCGGTAATGTGGGCGCGCACTTCGCCACCCTTCCAGGGCGACAGGTCATGCTTGCGGTCGACCCCGTAAGCCGAGGTGTCCTGAGAGATCACCAGCAGTTCCTTCACCCCGGCTTCGACCAGCTTTTCCGCCTCACGCAGCACGGCATGGGCGGGGCGGGAAACCAGACGGCCACGCATGTCGGGGATGATACAGAACTTGCACTTGTGATTGCAGCCTTCGGAAATCTTCAGATAGCTGTAGTGCCGCGGCGTCAGGCTTACGCTGGTGGCGGGCAGAAGGTCGATGAACGGATCGGGCGATGGCGGCACCGCGCCGTGGACGGCGTCCAGCACGGCCTCGTACTGGTGCGGGCCGGTGACCGCCAGAACCTTGGGATGCGCGCCGGTGATGTATTCCGGTTCCGCGCCAAGGCAGCCCGTGACAATCACCCGGCCATTTTCCTGCAACGCTTCACCGATCGCATCAAGACTTTCGGCTTTGGCGCTGTCCAGAAATCCGCAGGTGTTCACGATGACCGCATCGGCACCCTTGTAGTCCGGGCTGATCGCATAGCCTTCGGCCCGCAGGCGCGTCAGGATGCGTTCGCTGTCGACCAGCGCCTTCGGGCAGCCAAGCGAGACCATGCCGATGGTCGGCTGGCCTTCCCGTCTGGTGTCGGGGACAAGGGCGCGGGCGAGGTCGGGGCGGAGGATCGGCGGGTTTTCGGACATGGGGCCGCCTATACCGCGCAACGCTGGTTCAGGAAAGCCCAAGGCCGCGCGCCGCTCTCGGCCATTTGATGCCAGTGCGGCCCCCCTGACTTGGCATCCCGCCGCCTGCGGGCATAGACTTCCGCAAAACAAGAAAATCCAAGGAGGCGAGCATGCGCTGGATCGTCCGGGTCGGGGTAACGCTGGCGGGGATCGTGCTGGTGGCCGTCGGGCTGATGGCCATGGTCCCGTCCGAACGAATCGCCCAGGCGGTCTCGGCCCAGTTCGAGGCGATGACCGGGCGCAAGATGGCGCTGACCGGCGAGGTTAAGCCGCGGCTCTGGCCCTCGCTTGGGGTGACGACCGGGCCGGTCAGCATCGCCAACGCCGATTGGGCGGAAAGCGACAAGCCGCTGTTCCGCGCCGAAAGCCTGTCAATTGATGTGAACCTTGGTGCGCTGATGGGTGGCGAGGTCAGGATCCTTGGCCTGAGCGCCGACCAGCCCGAGTTCAACCTTGAGCGCGACAAGGACGGCCAGGCGAACTGGGTCTTTGCGGCCAGCGCGGCGGGAGAGGGTGGGGCCGTGCCTGCGCCGGCGACCGGGTTCACGCTGGATCAGGGCTCGATCACCGGCGGCAGCATCCGGTTCAACGACCGGCAGGCGGGCCGGGTGATCGCGCTGGATGATGTGGATGCAAGCCTGTCGATCCCCGACTTCTCCGGCCCGTTCACACTGACCGCGACCGCGCTGTCCGGCGGTCAAAGCGTGGGGCTCGACCTCAAGGGCGGGGTGTTCTCGGCCTTCGCGATGGGGCGCGTGGTGCCCTTGACGGCCAGCCTGACCGCAGGCGGCTCGACCGTCGGCTTCGACGGGCGCGGCGGCTATGCCCCGGTGGCGGCGGAAGGCGCGCTGACGGCGAACCTTGCCGATCTTCCGGCGCTGGGGGCGCTGGTCGGCAGTGACCTTGGCCGCCCCGGTCCCGGCCTTGGTCAGGACAAGTTGCAGATGACCGGCACCCTGACAATGGACGGCACGGGTGCCGCCTTCCTGCGCAGCGCCGAAATCGTGGCGGATGGCAATCAGGTCAAGGGCGACCTTGATCTTCTGCCGGGTGCGGCGCGCTACAAGCTGAAGGGCCAGCTTGCCGCCGGGCCGATCACCATTGGCACCGGCCCGGAAGGCGAGATGGGCGGCGGCCAGGCGGGCGGGATGGAAGCCGAGGGCTGGCCCACGGGCGAGATCGACGTGTCCGGCCTTGGCGCACTGGATACCGAGATCGCTTTCGCGGCGCCTTCGGTCAGTCTCGGGGTGCTGAAGCTGGGCCAGACCCGCGCGCTGATCACCGTCGACCGCGCCCGCGCCGTGATCGACATCCGCGAGATGCAGGCCTACGAGGGCCAGATCACCGGGGATTTCGTCGTCAACGGACGCGGCGGGCTGTCAGTCGGCGGGCGGCTCAGCTTCGCGGGGTTGAAGACGCAACCCCTGCTGACCGACCTTGCGGGTTGGGATCGGCTGGTCTCGACCGGCGACTTCGACCTGGAATTCCTGGGCGTCGGCAATTCCATCGACGCGATCATGAAAAGCCTGAAGGGCCAGGGCGCGCTGGAACTGGGGCAGGGCGAGCTGCGTGGCCTCGACATCGCCGGGATGCTGAAGAACCTGGACCCGAGCTATGTCGGCGAGGGCCAGAAGACCATCTTCGACGGGCTTGCCGGCACCTACACCATCACCGGCGGCGTCTTGTCCAACAGCGACCTGAAACTGATCGCGCCCTATGTCACCGCCTCGGGCGCGGGAGAGCTGGGCCTTGGCGCGCGGACGCTGAACTACCGGCTGCGGCCGACCGCTTTGGCGGCAGAGGACGGGACCGGCGGGGTGATGGTGCCCCTGCTGATCACCGGCACCTGGGCTGACCCGAAGTTCCGGCTGGATCTGGAGAGCATCGCGCGCGAGAAGATGGAAGCCGAAGCCAAGGCCGTTGCCGCCCGGCTGGAAGAAGAGGCCAAGGCCGCCGAAGCCGCTGCCAAGGCCGAACTGGAGCAGCGCCTGAAGGAAGAGCTGGGGATCGAGGTTGCCCCTGACGAATCCCTGGGCGACGCGGCGCAACGCGGAACCCAGGACGCGCTGGAAGACCAGGCCAGGAAGGCGCTGGAAGAGATCCTGAACGGGAACTGATCGCCGCTTGCGATTACTTCAGCGCCGCCAGCAGGTTGGCGTAGTCGTCGGTCCAAAGCTTGATGCTCGGCTCGGGCAGGGGGCCCCAGAGCGAGTCGGTCGCCGATATGCCCAAATCTTCGGTTGTCCGGGCCAGCGTCACGACCTTGGAGGGATAGGCGCCGATCGCATCTTGAAGCTCGGCCGTCTTCTGGTAGCGATAGCGCCCGACCAGCCCAAGTTCCTTTGCCGCAACCGCCAGAGGTTGGGACAGGTCGTAGAACCTGTTCGAGACGTGGAACACCAGGATGCCGCCCTTGTTCAGCCGGTCGAGATAAAGCTGGATTGCTTCGGCGGTGGCCAGATGGACCGGGATCGCATCGGAACTGTAGGCGTCGATCACCAGAATGTCGTACTTCAGATCCGTCTGTTCCTGAAGCACGATCCGGGCATCACCGACGTGGATCTTCGCGTCAGGCGCGCAGGTCGACATGAAGCTGAAGTATTGCGGATTCGTCGCGATATCCACGACCATCGGGTCTATTTCGTAGTAGTGCCAGTCCTGCCCGGGCGTGCTGTAGCAGGAAAGCGCCCCGGTCCCCAGGCCGATGATCCCGATTGTCCTAGCGGGGGTCTTGCGCGTGTCGTTGACGATCTGCGCCATCGGGCCCTCCGGGTGGTAATAGGTCAGCGGAGTCGGCCGGTCGCCACTTTCCGAAATCAGCTGTGCGCCATGGACGGTGGTGCCGTTCTTGTATTCGCGAATGTCGCCACGCACCGAGATCAGGTGGACGCCAAAGAAGCTGCGGTCGATCATCAGGATGTTGGCTGTGCCGAACAGCGCCCAGATCGTGACCATCGTCACTGTTGCCGTGGCGGGCACCAGCGGCTTCTTGCGGAAGCCTGCGTAGATGGCCATCAGGACAGCCACCGCCAGCATGGTTTTCACAACCGGACCAAGTCTGTGCAGCGCCATGATGTCCAGCAGCATCGGGCACAGCGCGACCATGGCAAGCGCCAGGCCGATTGCCACCTCGCGCGGCGCGTTGGGTGACGGGCGCCGGATCATCAGAAGCGCGATCAGGGCAACCGTGATCGGGTATTCCAGCAGCCGGTCGAAGAACAGGGGTGCGAAGATCGAGTTGAACAGGCCACCCAGGGCTCCGCCAACCGACATGGTCAGGTAGAACACCGTCAACTGACGTGCGTCTGGCCGTGCTTCGAACAGCATTCGGTGCGCAAGCAGACTTACGACAAAGAAAGCCAGGAGGAACAGCGCAATCCAGGCCAGCGTTGCCGTCGGACGCAGGCTGAAGAACACCAGTACGGCCATGGCCAAAGGCAACACGCGACGCAGGCGGTCCGCGCTGAGCGGCGAGCGCGTCGAGAACACAAGGACGAAGGTCAGCAGGTACAGCGCCAGCGGAATGACCCAGACCAGCGGGAACGACCCCAGATCGGTGCTGATTTTCGAGGTGACGCACAGCATCAGCGATGAGGGAAGGAAGGCGAGAAACGCCCAATATCCCAGAGTGCGAAGGCCGGGGGCTGCTCGCGCCGCAGTGGCCTCGGGTGTTTTGCCTTCGGTTTCGGCGCCCTTGCGCGCGGCAAGGCCCGACAACAGCAACAGCGGACCCAGCACCATGAAGCTGATCGACCAGCCGCCGGAGATGGCAGTCACGCCAAACAGCGGTTCAGCCACCAGGGGGAAGGCCAGTAGTGCGAAAAGCGAGCCAAGGTTGCTGGCGGCGTAAAGGAAATAGGGGTCATCGGCGCTTGGGCCGCCACTCTTGCGATACCAGGACTGGATCAGCGGCGCGTTTGCCGACAGGACGGCAAAAGGCAGCCCGACGCCCAGCATGTAAAGCCAAAGCGTCTGGATCACGACCGGGCGGGCGGGATCATAGTGCCAGCCCTGCGGCACGGCCAGTGGCAGGAACATCAGCGCGAGCAGCAGAAGCGCGATATGGACTCCGACCTGCGCCAGCGTCGGAATGTAGCGCGTCATCAGGTGGGCATAGAGATAGCCGCCAATCAGCACGGTTTGAAAGAACAGCATGGCCGTCGTCCAGACCGCCGAAGCCCCGCCGATCTGGGGCAGCACCATGCGGGTGAAGAGCGGCTGCACAAAGAACAGAAGCAGCGCGCTGGTGAAGATCGTGGCAGTGAACAGGACCGATACGATCCGCCCCGACCTTGCGTCCTTCTCCACCGAAGTCGCCATCGTCATGTCGCCGCCTCCACAGTTTGTGTTGGCGGAACAGGACAAATGAATCGGGCAAATTTGCGCCGAATTGGTGGACAATCAACGAAGAGGCGCCGCGTCCGTCCGTAATCCGGCGACGCTCAGGGAATGAACGGACGCCTTCGCGAGCATGTTCATGCCGTGATCGGTCGACGCGGCCCTTACCGCCGCCGGTCGCGCCGGGCGCTCATTGGCTGGAAGGCGACACCGACATGCGCCTCGCAATAGGGTTTGCCGGGCAGGCTGGGCAGGCCGCAGAACCAGAAATCATCCGTCGCCGGGTCGCCGATCGGCCATTTGCAGGTCCGCTCGGTCAGCTCCATCAGGGTCAGCTTCTTGGCGCGCTTTTCCACCTCGCGGACCGAGGCGAGTGCTTCGGGGCTGATCTCGTTCAGGCTGGGCTGCGGCGGCAGGGGCTGGCCTGCCGGGATGATGGCCTTGCGCACGGAAATCGGCGTCACGTTCGAGGCCGGCGGCGCAGCCGGGGCGGCTGCCGTCGCGGCAGGAGCCGCCGGGCGCGGCGGTTCGGACCGGGGTGCGGGTTCCGGCCGGGGGGCGGGCTCGGGTTTTGCGGCGGAGACGGGGGCTGGTGCCGCTGCGCCCTCCTCCTCTTCCTCCTTGCCGCCCACCCGGTTCGACAGGCCCAGGCGATGCACCTTGCCGATCACCGCGTTGCGGGTCACACCGCCCAGTTCCTTGGCGATCTGGCTGGCCGACTGGCCCTCGTTCCACATGCGCTTGAGCGTCTCGACACGCTCGTCCGTCCAGGACATCCCGATCTCCGCCTGTCTTGATTACCGGCGCATACTACCCGTCCGGGGCAGGGGGCCGCAAGGGTGGCTCTTGCAAGAGGTCAGGATTGCAGCCGCAGCGCCCGTGCTTCGGCATGGCGGACAATGGGAAAGGCGGCCCGTCGCCGCAGAATTTCGGGCTCGGGGAAGACCTCGGTCAGCCGCGCGCGTTCCGCCGCAGGCAGGGCTTGCAGCCCCGCCTCACCCGGATGGTAGCTTTCCGACAGCGCCCCTTCGGCCAGCAGAACCTCATGCCGGTCGCAAAGCAGCATCACATAGTCGATGCCGCCGGGCGGTAGCATGACGCGCGCGGCCTGATCGTCGACCAGCGCCTGTGCGCCGACCAGCACCCGATCCTCGCCGAAATAGACGGCGGCGCGCCAGTCGTCGATCAGCATCCGCTGTTGTGGCGAGACGAGAAGCGCGCGGGTGTTGCCCAGAGCGCCGGCGCCGAAGACGACAGGCCGCAGGGCGGGACAGGCCAGCAGTTCCACCGCCTCCACCCGCCGCCTCCCGACCCAGCGCAGGGGCCGCGAGCCGTTGCCGAGCGTCGTCACCCGGTCGTCCGGCGCCAGAGTCTCGACCGGGCGCGGGCCGTCGGGCGTGTCGATCAGGGTGCCCGCCGCATAGGCCGCCAGCGCCTCGGACAGGACAGCACCGGGGGGCGAAGGTTCATGGCCCGGCTCCCAGGGCTGCGCCGTTGCCAGCCCCGCCGCCTTGCCGCCGATGCGGATCAGGAACAACCCCGGTCGCGCCTCGACCGGCTCGACCGCAACGCCGGTTCCCGCCCGGTGCCGCGCGCCCGAGACCCTGGCATCCGCCGCCAGCGCCAGGCCTTCTGGCCCCTCGGACAGGCTGATCGCGACCGGCTCGGCCCCCGCGACCAGCACCGGCTGCGCCTCGGCCAGCCGTGCGGACCAGCCCTTCGCGGCTGCCAGTTTCGGCAGGATCACCTGGTCCAGCGCATAGACGCCGACAGTGATGCGCTCAGCAACCATGCCTGTCCAGAACCCCTGGCTCTCTGCCCTGCCCGGCGGGGCCTAGGCCCCGGCTTTCCCCGATCCTGCCTTGCCAGCGTTTACAAGCCATTGCCAGCAAAAAACCGAGGCGGCGGGAAACCACTTTACCACGCGGCACATTCCCGCTACTGACGCGGCATGACCGCAGGACCGCATCATATCCGTGCTTCGCGCCGACGCCGTCGCGCCTGACGCCTGTCCTGCCGTCATCGGCGCAACTGCGCCTTTACCTTCCCCAAGTTGACTCCCCGCCAGCCCTCGGGCACGCATTGGCTTTCACCTGAAGGACCTCGTCCCATGATCCCGTCCGTACTGCCGACCTACAACCGCACGCCTTTGTCCTTCGTGAAGGGCGAGGGCAGCTGGCTTTGGGCGGAAGACGGTCACCGATACCTCGACCTCGGCTCGGGCATCGCGGTGAACGCGCTGGGTCACGCGCATCCGGCGCTGGTGCAGGTGCTGACCGAGCAGGCCCGGAAGCTGTGGCATGTGTCCAATGTCTACACGATCCCGGAACAGGAGCGGCTGGCGCAGCTGCTCACCGACCAGACCTTTGCCGACACGGTCTTCTTCACCAATTCGGGGACCGAGACCGCCGAGCTTGCGATCAAGATGGCGCGCAAGTTCCACCATGACGCGGGCCAGCCGGAGCGGGTTGAAATCATTGCCTTCGAAGGCGCCTTCCATGGCCGCTCGACCGGCGCCAT
>CAUJIP010000067.1 GCA_963205235.1 Pseudomonadota bacterium | reverse complement strand
CAGGCCGGATTGCAGCAGCCGGGTGATGAAGGTGCCGGTGCCGGTGAAGGGGTCGATGATGTGAACGCCAGGGGAGCCGAGGGTCTGGCCGAATTCGGACTGCAGCACCTCGTTCACCGAATGGATGATGAAATCCACGATCTCGACCGGCGTGTAGACGATGCCCAGCTTTTCAGTGGTGCGGGGGAAGGCGCGGCGGAAGAACTTGTCGTAAAGCTCGACGATCAGTTTCTGCTTGGCCTGGGGATCAGTGATGCCCTGTGACCGCAACTTGACGCTGGCGTAGAACTTTTCGAGGTCGCGGGATTCCTTGTCGAGGTTGGCCTCGTTCAGCACATCCAGCACGCGCTGCATGGCGCGGGAGACGGGGTTTTCAGCGGTGAACTTGTGGCCTTCGAACAGGGTTTCGAACACGGGGCGGGTGATGATGTGCTGGGCCAGCATCTCGATGGCGTCGCCTTCGGAGATGGTGTCGTTCAGATCATCACGCAGTTCGCCAACGAAGGCATCGAAGGCGCGGCGGGCCTCGGTTTCGGGGTCTTTCAGCAGGGCGGTCAGCCGGGTGATGTGATTCTTGGCGATTTCGGCGATGGAGGCGGACCAGTCCTCCCAATAATCGCGGGTGCCGCATTTCTTGACGATCTTGGCCATGATGGCGCGGGAAAATTCGTCGATCGAGAAGGTCATTTCGGTCTGGGTCGGTTCCGGCCCTTCGATGACGTCATCGCCAGGACCGCCGCTGCCAGACCCGATGCCGGAACCGGCGGCCTTGGTTTTGTTCGGCAGTTTCTGGACGACAGCGGTGACCGATTTCAATTCCTCTGACTCGGCGTTGATGCCGACAATCTCGACCTTGTCCGAGATGTCCTGGCCGAGGGACGCCTTGTTGATGGTGCTGTCGAAGCGTTCGTCATGCGCGCGCAGGGCGTTCAGGATCTGCCATACGACGCGGTAGCGTTCATTGTCGGCCAGCGCCTGTTCAGGCGGAACCCCGGCGGGAACGCCAACGGGCAAGATGACGTAGCCCATTTTCTTGCCTTCGGCGCGTCGCATCACGCGCCCGACCGATTGGACAACATCGATCTGGCTCTTGCGTGGATGCAAGAACATGATGGCATCGAGGGCGGGAACATCGACGCCCTCGGACAGGCAGCGGGCGTTGGTCAGGATCCGGCAAACATTTTCGCCGGCATCAGCCTTCAGCCAATCCAGCAGCGTGCCGCGGGTTTTGGCATTGAAAGTGCCATCGACGTGTTCGATCTGGCACTGGAGGTGGCTTGATGGCTCTTCGGTTTCGACCAGGCTGTCCTGGCCGAGGTATTCATCGACAACGGCGGTGAACTCGTCGCGGATCAGCTTGGAACTGCGGATGTCCTTGGCGAAGGCCAGTGCGCGCCGCATCGGGTGGGGATCGGTCGAGACATCGGCCTTCAGGTCGATCTTGGTCAGCGCCTTGTAGCAGCCAATGATCTTGGTGGCGTCGTCCAGAACCAGTTCGCTGCCCGCATCGCCGAGGCGCTTTTGCACGGCCGCACTGACCAGGCCCTCGTCCATCGCCAGAACGATGACCTTGTAGTCGGTCAAAAGGCCATTCTGCACTGCCCAGCCGAAGCCGCGATAAAACAGGGTCTCGCCGAAAAGGGCCGGGTTATCCATCGAGGCCAGTTCTGCTCCGACCTCATCCGCCTTGCTGCGGACATTGTCGCCGAAAATCCGGGGCGTCGCCGTCATGTAGAGGCGCTTACGTGCCTTCACATTGTCATTGCTGTGTATCTTGACGAAATTCGACTCTTCATCGCCGTCGAGTGTGGCACCCGTGGTGCGGTGCGCCTCATCGCAGATGATCAAGTCGAACTCGGGCAGCCCGGCTTCCTGCGCGCGGGTCAGTGTGACTATGGATTGGTAGGTCGAGAAGATGACGGTCATTCGCTCCGGATCGTCCTCGCCAGCTTTTTCGGCGACCTTGACTGGGTCAGTGGTGGCGGGAAACGCCAGGTCATGGATTTCGATTTCCGCAATGTCGTCTGTGCTTTTGCGGCGCTTGCCAACGTGGGCGTCGGAGCAGACAGCGAAGGCGCGGATCGGCGTTTCGGTGTCGTTTGTCCATTCGCGCACGGTCTGGGACATCAATGCTAGCGAAGGCACCATGAACAGAACGCGCTTCCCCTTGCCTGCGATGGCTTCAGCGATCTTCAGCGATGTGAAGGTCTTGCCCGTGCCGCAGGCCATAATCATCTTGCCGCGATCTGCCGCAGCGAGGCCCTTGCTGACGTCTGCCAGCGCATCCTTCTGATGGTCCATCAGGGACTTCTTGGCGCTTAGGACGATTTCGCCGCGCGCCTCGAAAATTGTCCAGTCGATCCGACTTTCTCGCAAGTCGGTCAGGCCGATGCGCACAACCGGGATCACTTGATCACGGATCATTTCCTCGGCGTTTGTGCCCCATTCCTTTTCAGTCGTGTCCAGAACAACGCGCCTGCGGAAAGGCTCCTTGCCCGAGGCGGAGATGAAACTGTCGATGTGGATCTTCTGGATACGGGCATCCGCGGCGTAAAACTTTGCTTGAATAGCTGCGAAGCCTGCCTCATTACGCAGTTTTGCAACCAAGTCGATACCAACGTCTTTGCCGTCGCGGCCATTGGTTTTTGCCCAATCCGACCAAGTCCAGACCGCTTCATATTCTTCTGACTGAACAGGGTCATTCATGAAAAACACGAGGGCCAACCGTTCGAAATAGGTGCCCTTTTCACGCTCTGTAACTGCAGCGTCGCGGTAAGACTGTAAGATTCGGTCGATGGCAGTCATAAGCACCCCTGACTATGTATTTCATCAACTTAGCGATGAACCATCAGGGCGGCGACTACAAAAATTCGCCTTTTCGCCAGTGTCAATAAAAAGGGGGCTCACGCCCCCTTCTCGAACTTCAGGACCGGGATGCCCAGCTTCTTGGCCTTGTCGGCGAGGTTCTCCTGGATGCCATTGCCCGGGAAGACGAGAACGCCCACGGGCAGCACGTCCAGCATGGCGTCGTTGCGCTTGAACGGTGCGGCCTTGGCGTGTTTGGTCCAATCAGGCTTGAAGGCAACCTGTGTGACCTTGCGGGCATCGGCCCATTTGGCGGCGATGAGTTCGGCACCCTTGGGGCTGCCACCGTGCAGAAGGACCATGTCGGGATATTTGGTCTGCACCTGATCGAGCTTGCCCCAGATCAGGCGGTGATCATTGAAGTCCGTCCCGCCGGTGAGGGCGATCTTGGTGCCTTGGGGGAGCATCACTTCGGTTTCCGAGCGGCGCTTGGCGGCCAGGAAATCGCGGCTGTCGATCAGCGCCGCAGTCAGGTGCTTGTGGTTCACCATCGAGCCAGAGCGCGGCCGCCAGGTTGAACCGGTGTGCAGCTCGAACGCCTCAGCGCTGCGGTCGCGGAAGGCTTCCAGACAATGCCGCCGTTCGACGAGGCTGGTGCCTTCGGCCGTCAAGCGCTCAAGCTCAGTCGATTTCACCTCAGAGCCGTCTTGTTCGCGCTGCAGACGGTGTTGCGCCACCTCGTTGTCATCGAGCAGGCGTTCGGTGCGGGCCGCAGCGCGGTGGAAGAGGTTGACCTGGCCCCAGAGCAATTCTTCGAGGTCGGGTTCCATGCGGGTGTCGCCAAGGGTTGCTGCGAGGGCATCGAAGATATCACTGACTGCGTCGATGAGGCGCTCGGGCTCGGGCATCGGGCGCAGATCGACCTCGTCCTGGAAGGCACGGGTGCCGTAGAGCTGAAGCTCCTGAAGCGCCCAGGCGGTCTGGGAAAGGGCGGGGCTGCGGTCGAAATCTTCGCTCTGGAATTGGGTCGTCATGGTCTTTTGC
>CAUJIP010000066.1 GCA_963205235.1 Pseudomonadota bacterium | reverse complement strand
TGACAAAGACAGAGCGCCATGACTGTGCGGTCGCATTCTGCGTGGACCGGAACTTTCTGCCTTTCGCGCTGTTCATGGTGCGGCAGATCGCGTTTCACAATCCGGTCCGGCAGTTCGATTTCGTCATCGCGACGCAGGATCAGTTCGATCTGCCACAATGGGCGCAGTCCTTGGACATAAAGGTCCATGTGATGGGCAGTCTGCCGGACCTGCCGCTTCCGGCGCGGTTTCGTGGGTCGATGGCCACCTATTTGCGGATTCTTCTGCCAGGTGAATTGCGCAGCCGCTATCGGCGTATCCTGTACCTGGACGCTGACATGTTCGTGGAGGGTGGCGATTTCAACCGGATCCTGCAGGCCGACCTGGGGCCGCATCCGCTTGCAGGCACCTATGACGCGCCGACATTTTACGTGCCGAACTTTCACGCCAGGGAATTCGCTGCTGCCGGATTGCCGGTGCTGCCCTACATGAACACCGGCACCTTGTTGCTTGATACGGCGGCCTGCCACGATCAGGACCTGGCGCAGCGTATCTTTGCCACTCTGGACGGGCATCCGAAGGGGTTTCACCTAGCGGACCAGTCGCTGTTCAATCTGGCGCTGCGGGGCAAGTTTGCCGTGCTTTCGCCCGCGTGGAACTGGCAGCTTAGCGGCAGGTTGCCCTTGGTGACGCTGAAATACCCGGTGTTTCTGCGGCACCTCATCGGGACCAGGAAGCCCAACAATGATTCCGGCGATCCCAGGGACGCGCGGTTCCGGCAGGCCTATGAGGACCATTTCCGCAGTTTCGCCCCCGAGGAGCTGGCCAGGCTGGCACCGCCGGGCGATCCGATGCCGATGACCTTCGGTCGTGCTGCCAAGCTTGTCATGTGGCATATCCAGTCGCAGGCTTTGGTGGCAACGCTGATCGGGCGGTTCAAAAGCCCCTACGACGTATTGGTGTAAGATGGCGGTACGGGCCTGGCAAAGGATGCTTTCGGGGCGGCGGCTCGATCTTCTGGACCCGACACCGATGGATATCGAGGTCGAGGATATCGCCCACGGCCTGGCCTTCGTTGCCCGCTGGAACGGGCAGACGATGGGCGATTGGCCCTATTCGGTGGCCGAACATTCGCTGCTGGTGGAAGAAATCTTCCATCGCGCCAATCCCGGTATCGCGGCAAGGTGGCGGTTGGCGGCAGTGCTGCACGACGCGCCCGAATACGTGATCGGCGACATGATCAGCCCGGTGAAGGCGGCTGTCGGGCCGGGCTATGGCGAGCTTGACCTGCGATTGACGGCGGCGGTGCATTTGCGGTTCGGCCTGCCCGCTGTGCTGCCCGCGCCGATCAAGAAGCAGATCAAGGCGGCGGACAAGGTTTCCGCCTGGCTTGAGGCGGTGAAGATTGCTGGATTTCGCGAGGTCGAGGCCGACAAGCTGTTCGGAAAGCCTGCGCCAGAGATGATCAAGGGTCTGAAAATAAGATTGCGTCCGCCCACAGAGGTGCGGGCGGACTATATCGCAACGGTTGCGCGGCTTTTATCGGCCTGCGACTGATCCTGGCTTTGGCAACAAGACGGCAAGATCGGTGCCCGTCCTAGCGCAGCGTATGGCGCAGGGTCGTCACGGTACGCAGGGCTTCGATATCCTGAAACTCATGCGGCGCGCGGTGGTTCGCGTCCTTCGGCAGTTGGCCAAGACGTGCAGCGATAAGCAGAGCGTCGGCGAAGATATTCAACATGATCTTTCTCCTTTCCATGTCTGAATGATGATCTTTTCGCACAAAACCGGCTATGATACGACTCAGAAAGCCTGAAAACATGTAAGGTGGGCTATCATATGAATATCGACTGGCGATCCCTGCCATCGCTGACCGCGCTGCGCGCATTTGCGGCTACGGCGGAACTGCGCAGCTTTTCGCAAGCGGCCCGCGCGCTGAACGTCACCCATGCCGCAGTCGCCCAGCAGGTGCGGGCGCTTGAGGATCAGCTTGGCCGTCCCTTGGTGCAGCGCGAAGGCCGGGGGGTCAGCCTGACCACGGATGGCGAGCATCTGGCGGATGCGCTGAACGAAGGTTTCTTGGCCATGCAACGGGGGCTGGAGGCGCTGAAGGCGGGCGAGGCGGATCGTCCCGTCCGCGTGACGCTGACGGCAAGTTTCGCCGCGCAATGGCTGATGCCCCGGCTTAAGGATTTCTGGGAAAAGTTCCCGGACATCGGGCTTTCGCTGCATCCCGACAGCCGTGTCGTCGATCTGCACCGCGAACGGATGGACCTTGGCATCCGCTATGGCAACGGTGACTGGCCGGGGACGGAAAGCAGCTATCTTGCCTCGGCCCGGCTGGTCATTGCCGGTGCCCCTTCGTTGATTGGCAAGCGCGATGCGCTGACGATCGAGGATATGCGGGACTTCGACTGGATCCTGTCGCGCAGCTGGCCCGAGCAGGACACCTATCTGCGCCGGATCGGGCTTGATCCCGACACGCTAAGCCGGACCGATATCAACAATGAGGAACTGGCAATTGCCGCCGCGCGGCAGGGGCTTGGTCTGGTGGTGGAAAGCGCAGCGCTGATCGATTCCGATGTCGCCGACGGTCGGCTGCGGATCGTGCATGAAAGCCGGGAAAAGCTGCCGGCCTATTTCATCGTGACATTGCCCGGGCCAAAGCGTGCCGCGGCCCGGGCTTTTCTGAAATGGCTCAAATCCCAAAGCTAAGGATCAGATCGCCATATCCTGCGGCTTCTTGCCCTTTGCAAGCGCTTCCGAGAACCAGCGCGGTTTGCGGCCACGGCCAGACCACGTATCGGACTTGTCGGCCGGATTGGCATATTTCGCCACCGACGGCGACCGTTTCCGGGTCTTGACCGCCCCGGTCAGTTCGGCAAGCGAAAAGCCCATGGCTTTGGCCTTTTCCTCAAGTTCGGCAAGGGCTTGGCGTTTGCGGCGCTCTTCAAACTCGGCAATCGCCTTTGCAACCTGCGACTGCAATTCTTTCAGCTCTTTCATCGAGAGCGAATTCAGATCGTTTCCCAAAGCACTACTCCCCGTAAGTTTGGATGCCTGATCAATAGGCCGCCAATTCCAGTTTTGCAACAATATTGGATTACTTGGGGCTACGTTTCGCAAGAATGCGTTGCAGGGTTCGCCGATGCATCGAAAGTCGCCGCGCGGTTTCGGAAACATTGCGGTCGCACATCTCATAGACGCGCTGGATGTGTTCCCAGCGGACGCGGTCGGCGGACATCGGGTTTTCCGACACATCCGGCAATTCGGCAGCCTTGCCCAGAAGCGCGCGCATCACGTCATCGGCATCGGCGGGTTTGGAAAGATAGTCGATGGCCCCGATCTTGACGGCTGCCACGGCGGTGGCAATCGCGCCATAGCCGGTCAGGACAACGACACGGCAATCAGGGCGGCGTTCGTGCAGGGTTTCGACGACCTCAAGTCCGTTGCCATCCTCAAGCCTAAGATCGACGACGGCAAAGGCGGGAGGATGCGCCCTTGCCTTAGCGCGGCCTTCGGCCACGGATAGCGCAGTGTCGGGAAGAAAGCCGCGTTTCTCCATCGCCTTGGCAAGACGTTTGACGAAGGGTTCGTCATCATCCACCAGAAGAAGCGAGCGGTCCTGTCCGGGGTCAAGCGAGAGGTCTTCAGTCATCCGTCATTCCAGATATTCGGTCAGCTGCCACCTTTGCCTGCCTGAACGAAACACGCAACGCTTTCTGCCATCTGTTCCGATGTAACTTCACGGCGGAAGAAGTCGACAAAGCCTTTATCGGGCAGGACCAGATAGGTGAAGGTCGAATGATCGACCAGATAATATTCGTCGCCGGTATCCTGCTTTTGGTAAAACGTCTTGTAAGCCTGCGACGCAAGCCGAACCTGTTCATCGCTTCCGGTCAGCGCGACAAGGTTCGGGTGCATGTTCGTGGCATAGTCGGCCAGCGCATCTGGTGTGTCGCGGGCGGGGTCGATGGAAATGAAGACCGGGGTCACCTCGATACCCTTTTCGGCCAGAAGATCGACCGCCTCGACATTGCGCGCCATGTCCATCGGGCAGACATCCGGGCAGTAGGTATAGCCGAAATAGACCAGCGAGGGCTTGGTCAGCACCTCTTTGTCGGTCACCGTCTGGCCTTTGGTATTGACCAGGGTGAAGGGTCCGCCGATATCGCCACCGGCGACCTGTCCCTGACGGCATTCGGTGAATTCGTCATTGGGGCTGTTGGACAGCACATACCAGGCCGAGGCCCCAAGAAAGGCCACTACGCCGACCAGTGCCACGCTGGCATATAGCTTTGTCATCACTTGATCCCCCTGATCCGGGCTGCATTGATCTCAGATGCAAGCGATCTTAACAATGGCAAAGCCCAGAAAGGGACACCCGGTCGCAGCATGGTGAATACGCAAACCGGATTTCAGGCCCATGAGGCCGGGACGAACTGGGTTCGGCTGCGGACGCTGATCCTTTTGCGCTGGACGGCGATTGCAGGGCAGGTGGCGGCGACGCTGGTGGCCAGTCAGGTCTATGGCGTGAAGCTGCCACTGGGGCTTTGCGCGCTGGCAATCGGGTCTTCGGTCATCGCCAACCTGGCGCTGGTCATGCTGTTCCCGGAAAACCGCAGGCTGAACGAGGGCGAGGCCTTTCTGACCCTGCTGTTCGACCTGACGCAGCTTTCCTGCCTGATCCTTGCCACCGGTGGCCTGACCAACCCTTTCGCGATCCTTGTTCTGGCACCGGTGACCATTTCAGCCAGCGTGTTGCGCCTGCGCTCGACCGTGGTTCTGGCGGCAGTGGCGATCCTGTTCGTGACCGCGGCGCTGTTCTGGTACCTGCCGCTGCGCTTTGTCGACGGCAGCGTGCTGGTGGTGCCAAGGTTGTTCCTGTTCGGCTTCTGGCTGGCCATCGTGATCGGAGTCTTGTTCCTTGGGCTTTATTCGCGCCGGGTGGCGACCGAGATGCGGTCGATGTCCGAGGCCCTGCTGGCGACACAGATGGCCCTTGCGCGCGAACAGAAGCTGACCGATCTGGCCGGGGTGGTCGCGGCGGCGGCGCATGAACTGGGCACGCCTCTGGCCACGATCAAGCTGGTTAGTGCCGAGCTGATTGACGAACTGGACAAGATGCCCGACCTGCAGGCCGATGCGCGGCTGATCCGCGAACAGGCTGACCGGTGCCGCGATATCCTGCGCGACATGGGTCGGGCCGGGAAGGATGACCTGCATCTGCGGCAGGCCCCCTTGGGTGCTGTCCTGCGTGAGGCGGCGGAACCGCATCTGGCCCGCGGCAAGGATGTCAGGTTCGAAATCGCGGGGGGGCCGGACGGAAGCGATCAGCCGACGATCTATCGCCGCCCCGAGATCATCCACGGCCTGCGCAATCTGGTGCAGAACGCGGTGGACTTTGCCCGGTCGACCGTCTGGATCAGCGGCGAATGGACAGCGCAGCGGATCACCGTCCGGATCACCGACAATGGCAACGGTTTTCCAGCCAGCGTCATCGGCCGGATCGGCGACCCTTTTGTCCGCGCCCGCCGCCCGGAGGGCGAAGCCAGCCAGCGACCGGGCTATGAAGGCATGGGCCTTGGCCTGTTCATCGCCAAGACCTTGCTTGAACGGTCGGGGGCAGAGCTTTCTTTTGCCAATGCGCTTGATCCCTTCCTGTCGCCCGAGGAACGCAGCGACCGCAGCGGCGCGGTGGTCGAGGTGGTCTGGGCCCGCGCCGATGTGCAGGCCCCCCCCGCAGCCGGGCTTGGGCATAATCCGCGCAATGAAAGCGCGTGATCGCCGCCCGACACTGCGTGCTGCCTTAACGCTTGATTAAGGAAACCTCCCTAAGGCTTAACCTTGCATTTACCTGCGAGGTGACCGGTCATGATCACAGACTGGATTTCCGCATTGGGCTTGGTCCTGTGCTCGGCCCTGATTGCCATGGCTTGCCTGACCTTTCTTCTGGCATGGCAATCGCGCCAGGGCCGTCAGGTCGACAGCCTTTTCGCCGGTGCGGGACCTGCGACCGCCTTTCTGTTTGATGGAAAGCGGCTGCTGGACGCCACACCCCAGGCCCACGCGCTTCTGGCCGAAGGGGACGAGGCGGGCGCATGGGGCAGGGTGCTGGCCCGGCTTGGGCCGATGTTTCCAGGCCTTGGTGCCATGCTGGACAGCCTGCAAAGCACGGGCGATGTGGTGGTGACCTCGGGTCCGGCGATTGAGCCGCCAGTTGTGTTGCACGCCGAATATCTGTCGGGCCACACCAGACTGACGGTGACCGACGCCAATCCTGCGACCCACGGCGACATTGGGGACAGCGCCGTTCTGGCCGCCTTGCAGCAAGAGGTCAGCCTGCAACGCAACGTCCTTCTGCACGCCCCAGCCCTGATGTGGAGCGAAAATGCCCAAGGTGCCGTCACCTGGGCGAACCACGCCTACATGATCCGCGCCTCCGAGCTTTTGCGTGAGGGGGAAGAGCTTTCCTGGCCATTGCCCCGACTGTTCCCCAAGGCGGAACAAGGTGCGCCAATGCCGACACGGGCCAAGCTGCAGATGCAGGGCGGGGCGGAATGGTTCGACCTTGCGCGCCTGCCGCAGGGGGACGAGCAGCTTTGCTATGGCGTGCCTGCAAATTCGACCGTTCAGGCGGAAACCACTTTGCGCGAATTCATGCAGACCCTGACCAAGACCTTCGCCGACCTGCCCATTGGCCTTGCCATCTTTGACCGCACGCGCGTGTTGCAGCTGTTCAATCCCGCGCTTGCCGACCTGACCACGCTAGCCCCGGAATTCCTGATCGCGCACCCCTCGTTAAGTGCGGTGCTGGATGCGCTGCGGGCCAAGGCGATGCTGCCCGAACCCAAGGACTATCGCAGTTGGCGGCGGCAGTTGACCAAGGTCGAGGAAGAAGCCTCGCATGGCGTGTTCGAGGAAACCTGGAGCCTGCCGGGCGGTCAGACCTATCGCGTGATCGGGCGGCCGCATCCGAATGGCGCCCTGGCCTTCATGTTCGAGGATATCTCCTCGGAAATGATCCGAACCCGTCGATATCGCGCCGATCTGGAGCTTGGCCAGTCGGTGATCGACGCGGTTGACGAAGCTGTCGCGGTCTTTTCCCAGGGCGGGCAGTTGGTGATGTCGAACCTTGCCTATGCAGAACTTTGGAACCACGACCCGGCGGTGCTGTTGTCCGATGCGGGCATTGCCACACTTTGCGCCTGGTGGCGGGACCATACGACGCCAAGCCTGCTGTGGGACGACGCGCTGGAGTTTGCCTCGGCCATCAGCGACCGGACCGCGTGGGAGGGCGAGGCGCGGCTTCTGGACGGGCGGCTGCTTCATTGCCGGTTCCGGCCATTGACAGGCGGCGCGACGCTGATCGCCTTTCGCTCCCAGCAGACCGAGATCACCCTGCCACGCCCCGAAATTGCGGTGCCGCATCGTCTGTCGGCCTGAAGCAGTCCGCTCTTGCGGGCA
Source organism: Pseudomonadota bacterium (assembly GCA_963205235.1). Classification (GTDB taxonomy): domain Bacteria; phylum Pseudomonadota; class Alphaproteobacteria; order Rhodobacterales; family Rhodobacteraceae; genus Tabrizicola. The sequence goes on along the minus strand of CAUJIP010000066.1, from coordinate 45,448 downwards.
ATGCCGCTTGCGGCGGACGGGTGGGCGGGTAGACTCGCGGCCATGACCGATGCCGCCCCCGACCTGATCCTGCCGCTGCCGTCCGAGGCTGATACCGCCGCGCTGGGCGAACGGTTGGCATTGGCGGCCCAGCCGGGGGATTGCCTGTTGTTGTCCGGACCGATCGGGGCGGGGAAAAGCACGCTGGCCCGCGCCTTCATCCGCGCACGCTGCGGCGCGGAGGAAGATGTGCCCTCACCCACCTTCACGCTGGTGCAGGTCTATGAGGATGGCGTGACGGAAATCTGGCATGCCGATCTTTACCGGCTGACCCATCCCGACGAGGTTTGGGAACTGGGGCTGGACGATGCCTTTGCCCGCGCGATCTGTCTGGTTGAATGGCCGGACCGGCTGGGAAAGCATGTGCCTGATGGCGCGCTGCACCTGACGCTTGCGGCGGATGGTGAGGGTCGCCGCGTCGTGATCCACGGCGGGCGGGACGCGCTGCGCGGGGCAGCGCATGGCTGACCGGTCGGTGTTGGCACGGGCGTTCCTGCAGCGCGCGGGCTGGGGTGCCGGGCGCGCAGAACATCTGGCGGGCGACGCCTCGGATCGCAGCTATGCGCGGGTCCATCTTGGCGACCGTCGCGCCGTGCTGATGGACAGCCCACCCGGCGGGGTCGACGATATCCGCGCCTTCGTCGCGATGGACCGGCATCTGCGGGGGCTGGGCCTTTCGGCGCCGGATATCCTGGCGATGGATCTGGACCAGGGGTTCTTGGTGCTGGAAGACCTTGGCGACGACCTGTACGCCCGGCTTCTGGAACAAAAGCCAGAGCATGAGGTCGAAATCTACGCAGCGGCGGTCGATGTTCTGGCGCATCTGCAGGCGGCTTCGGCCCCGGCTGATCTGCCCAACCTGTCAGCGGCAGACTGGGCTGCGGCGGCGGGGCTGGTGGTCGAACACTATGTTCCAGCCGCAACCGGCCAAACCCCAGACGCGCTTCCGTTCCTTGCGGCGTTGGAAAACGCCCTGACCGACCTTGCCGACGGGCCGCGCGTGTTGATCCTGAGGGATTTCCACGCCGAAAACCTGCTTTGGCTGCCGCAAAGGCAGGGGCAGGCGCGGGTGGGGCTTCTGGACTTTCAACTGGGGCAGATGGGGCAGCCGGGATATGACCTGGTGTCGCTCTTGCAGGATGCCCGACGCGATGTTGCGACCCAGACCGAAACGGCGATGATCGCGCGGTTCGTGGCGGTGACCGGGGCGAATGCCACGGCCTTTGCGGCGGAATATGCGGCGCTGGGGGCGCAACGGGCGCTGCGCATCCTGGGGATCTTCGCGCGGCTTTGCGTCGTGGCGGGCAAACCCGGTTATCTGCGCCTGATGCCCCGCGTCTGGGGGCAGCTTTGGCGCAACCTTGACCACCCGGCACTGGCCACCCTGCGCGCCGAATGCCGGAAGCTGTTGCCGGAACCAACCCCGGATGTCCTGACGCGGATTGCAAGCCAATGCCCGACTTCCCCTTCCCGCTGATGATCTTTGCCGCCGGGTTCGGCACCCGGATGCGGCACTTGACGGCTGACCGGCCAAAGCCCCTGGTCCCGGTGGCCGGGCGGGCATTGATCGACCACGCGCTTGATCTGGCTCGCGCGGCGGGGGTGCGGCGGATCGTCGTCAACACCCATTACCGGGCGGACCAGATGACCGCGTATCTGCAAGGCTCCGGCGTTCTCATCAGCCCCGAACCGGGCACCATTCTGGAAACCGGCGGCGGTCTGAAGGCCGCGCTGCCGCTTTTGGGGCCGGGGCCGGTGGCGGTTCTGAACAGTGACGCGATCTGGACGGGAAAGAATCCGCTTCTCGAACTGGCCCAAGCCTGGAACACGGCCCGGATGGAGACGCTTTTGCTTCTGCTTTCGGCGGATCAGGCGCGGGGGCCGGGGGTGAAGGGTGATTTCAGCCTGGACGATCAGGGGCGAATTGCGCGCGGACTGGGCGGGGAGGATCAGGTCTATCTTGGCGCCTCGATCATCGACCCTGCCCGCCTTGCCACCATTCCCGATCCGGTCTTTTCGCTGAACCGTCCGTGGAACGACATGATCGCGGCAGGCACTGCCTTTGGCGCGCTGCATCAGGGCAAATGGTGCGACGTGGGGCATCCGGAAGGGATTGCTCAGGCAGAGGCTCTGCTTCACTCTGCCAGACATGATTGAAGCGCCAAACCTTTTCGCCTTGCCCCCCGGGGTGGATTTCCCGGATGAGCTTGTCACGGGCCTTCTGGACCGGTTCGGCACCAGCGCCCCGGAAGACATGGCGCGGGTCACGCTGATCCTGAACACGCAAAGGATGCGCGAACGGGTCAAGGCGCAGTTTCAGGCGCGGGGCGCGCGGTTTCTGCCCCGCCTCTTGCTGGTGACCGAGGTTGACCGGCTGACCGCTCTACCGCCCCCTCCCCCGGCGCAGCCGTTGCGACGGAGGCTGGAACTGGCGCAGTTGCTGGACGGGTTGTTGCAGACCGGGATCACCGATTTCCCCCGCGCCGCGCTGTTCGATCTGGCCGAAAGCCTGGCCAGCCTGATGGAGGAGATGCAGGGCGAAGGGGTCACCCCCGACCGGATCGCCGCGCTGGATGTGGCCGAACATTCCGGCCACTGGGCACGGACGCAGGCCTTTCTTGGCATCGTGGCCGAGGCGCTGAAAGGCGATGCCCCGGATGCCGAAGGTCGGCTGCGGCGGCTGGTCCTGGACCTGACCGAGACCTGGGCCACTGCGCCACCCAAGGGGCCGGTGATCGTGGCGGGATCGACCGGATCGCGGGGAACGACTGCCCTTCTGATGCTGGCGGTGGCGCGGCTGCCACAGGGGGCGGTTGTGCTGCCGGGGTTCGACTTCGACCTGCCGGATCAGGTCTGGGACAGCATGGACGACGCGCTGACGGCGGAAGATCATCCACAATACCGCTTTCGTCGGCTGATGGAGGGGTTGGGCATCGGGCGCGGCGCGGTGCAACCCTGGACCACCGTTCCCGCACCTTCGGCGGACCGCAACAAGCTCCTGTCTCTGGCGCTGCGGCCCGCGCCGATCACCGACCAATGGCTGGACGAAGGGCCAAACCTGCCCGATCTTGGTCCGGCGACCGAAGGGCTGACGCTGATCGAAGCACCGGGCGAACGGGCCGAGGCCTTGGCGATTGCCCTGATCCTGCGCGAGGCGGCCGAAACCGGGACGCCCGCCGCACTGATCACCCCTGACCGCAACCTGACGCGGCGGGTGACGGCGGCGCTGGACCGCTGGGGGATCAGGCCCGACGATTCGGCGGGCAAACCGCTGGCCCTGTCGGCTCCCGGCCGGTTGCTGCGGCAGGTGGCGGGCCTGTTCGGGCAAAGGCTGACGGTCGATGCAGCCCTTGCCGTGATCAAGCATCCCCTGGCCTTCACCGGGGAAGGCGCAGAGTTCGGGCGCGGGCAACATCTGATCCTGTCGCACGAATATGAACTGCACTTGCGGCGGCATGGTCCGGTCTTTCCCACCGCCGAAAGTCTGGCGGATTGGGCGGCAAAGTCGCGTCTTGCCGGGGCCACGCGCTGGGCTGCGATCCTTGGTCAGACACTGTGTGGGCAAGAGGCCATGGCCGATCAACCCCTGACCGGGTTCCTGTCGCGACATCTGGCCCTGACCGAGGCTTTGGCGCGCGGCTTTGCCGAAACTGGCAGCGGTGCCTTGTGGGAAAAGGAAGCAGGCATCAAGGCGCGCGAGGCGGTTCAGGGCTTGCAGGATGTGGCCGATGCGGGGGGCGTCATGTCGCCCGGCGACTACGCCAGCCTCTTCCGCTCGATCCTCGACAAGGGCGAAGTGCGTGAGGCCGAGGCGCTGCATCCGGCGATCATGATCCGGGGCACGCTGGAAGCGCGGGTTCAGGGGGCCGATCTGGTGATTCTGGGCGGGTTGAACGACGGTATCTGGCCCGCCGCCCCGCCGCCCGACCCCTGGCTGAACCGGGCGATGCGCAAGGCGGCGGGGCTGTTGCTGCCGGAACGCAAGATCGGGCTGTCGGCGCATGATTTCCAGCAGGGGATCGCCGCGCCATCGGTCGTGCTAAGCCGGTCGATCCGCGGGGCCGAGGCGCAGACCGTGCCCTCGCGCTGGGTGAACCGGCTGGTGAACCTGATGGAGGGTCTGCCGGGGCGGGGCGGGCCCGATGCGCTGAAGACGATGCGCGACCGGGGCAAGCACTGGCTGACCATGGCCGAGGCCTATGCCGCGCCAAAGGCGCAGGTTGCGGCGGCCATCCGCCCCTCGCCACGTCCTCCGGTGGCGGTGCGGCCACGACAGCTTTCGATCACGGAAATCCAGAAGCTGATCCGCGACCCCTATGCGATCTATGCCAAGCATATCCTGAAGCTTGCCCCGCTTGACCCCCTGCGCCCCGAAGCCGACCCAAGGCTCCGTGGGACGGTCCTGCACAAGATCCTTGAAACCTATCTGCGCGAAGGTGAAGGCGGCGAGGCGGCACTGATGTCCATCGCCGACCGCGTGCTTGAGGCCGAGGTTGCGTGGCCCCTGGCGCGGGCCATCTGGCGGGCGCGGATCGAAAAGGCCGCGCCGGGCTTTCTGGCCTTCAGCGCCGATACGGGCGGCAAGCCGGTGCTGGTCGAAGAACGGGGTGCGGTTACCTTGCAAGGCCAGGACTTCACCCTGAAGGGCAAGCCCGACCGCATCGACATGCTGGACGACGGGCGGCTGTTGATCATCGACTACAAGACCGGCGCGCCACCATCGGCGGAACAGCAAAAGCATTTCGACCGGCAGCTCTATCTTGCCGCCGCCATGGCCGAGAACGGCGCCTTTGCAGGCCTGCCGCTGGCCGAAGTGGCAAAGCTGGCCTATGTCGGGGTGAAGGCGGATTTCAAGGTCAGCCCTGTCGATCTTGAACCCGGCGAAGTGGCCAGAGTGTGGGAGGAATTCAAGGACCTGATCGCCGCCTATGCCCGCCCCTCCCGTGGCTATTCGGCCCGCGCGGCGATGGCCAAGGACAGCGACGTATCGGACTATGACCACCTGTCGCGCTATGGCGAATGGGATGAAACCGCGGCTGTCACGCCCGAGGATCTGGCATGACCATCACTCCGGCCTTTCTCGCGCAGACCGAGGCGGCGCACCCGGAACGCAACACCTGGCTGTCGGCGAATGCCGGTTCCGGCAAGACCCGCGTCCTGACCGACCGGGTGGCGCGGCTGCTGCTGAACGGGGTCGAACCGCAGCATGTGCTGTGTCTGACCTATACCAAGGCCGCCGCGTCCGAGATGCAGAACCGCCTGTTCCAGAGGCTGGGTCGATGGGCGATGAAGCCCGACGATGACTTGCGCCGTGATCTGGTGGATTTGGGTGAACTGGACCTGTCGGCCCAGCGCCTGTCCCGCGCCCGCCAGCTTTTCGCCCGTGCAATCGAAACGCCGGGTGGCCTGCGCATCCAGACGATTCACAGCTTCTGCGCCAGCCTTCTGCGCCGCTTTCCGCTGGAAGCAGGGGTGCCGCCGGGCTTTACCGAGATGGAAGACCGGGCGGCAAAACTGATGCGGGCCGAGATCGTCGAGGAAATGGCCGACCGTCTGGCCCCGGCCGCCGTGCGCCGCCTGACCGAGGTGCATTCGGGCGAGGATTTCGCCGGTTTCGTCGAACAGGTGTCGCGGCACCGGGCCAGCTTCAGCCCACCCTTGACCGAGTCGCAGATCTGGGCGCGGTTCGGGTTGCCCTCAGAATTCAGCGCGGCAGATGTATTGGCGGACGTGTTTCTGGGCGATGAGGGGCAATGGATGCCCGAAGTCATCAGCATCATCGCCGCAGGGTCCAGCAATGACGTGAAGGCAGCCAGCAAGCTTAAGAAGGTGCCTTTCTCAGTGCCCGACTTGGCCGCGCTCGAGATATTGGAAGATGTTTTTCTGCTTGGGGTGTCGAAAAAAACTCCGGAACGAAGCTTTACCGCAAAGATCGGCGATTTCCCAACCCAGGATACGCGCAAGAAGCTGCATGATCTGACCGACCGGCTCAACAACCTGATGGCCAGGGTGGAAACCGCCCGACAGCGCCGTCTCGCCCTTTCCGCCGCCGAAAAGACCTTGGCGCTGCATCAGTTCGCGGGGGCTTTCCTGCCGATCTATGCGGCGCGCAAGGCGGCGCGGGGGCAGCTGGATTTCGAAGACCTGATTGAACGGGCAAGGACATTGCTGACCGATCCGGGGCGGGCGGCCTGGGTTCTGTATCGGCTGGATGGCGGGATCGACCATATTCTGGTGGACGAGGCGCAGGACACAAGCCCCGAACAGTGGCAATTGATCGAAAGCCTCGCCTCGGAACTCATCTCGGGTCAGGGGGCAAGCAACCGCAGCCGGACGCTGTTTGTTGTCGGCGACAAGAAGCAGTCGATCTATTCCTTCCAGGGCGCGGATGTCGCGGCCTTTGACCAGAAGCGAAAGCTTTTTGCCGAACGGTTGGCCGGGGGCGAGCCCTTGGTTGACAAGGTGCTGGCGCATTCCTTCCGGTCCTCGGCGGCGATCCTGAATGTGGTGGACGCAACCTTCCGGGGGCCGAACCTTGACGCCTTGGGCGGCGAGGCACGCCATGTGGCCTATCATGAATCCCTGCCGGGCCGGGTCGAGGTCTGGCCCGTGGTGGAAAGCCCGGAAAAGCCCGCGCCGGAACCCTGGCATACGCCGGTCGACCGCCCGAACCCCGAAAATGCCGATGTCGTGCTGGCGCGGATGCTTGCGGAATGGGTGCGCGATCAGGTGCTGGCCGGGGTGCAACTGCCGCAGGTCCCGAAAGACGGCGTCACTGCACGACCGATGCGCTATGGCGATGTGCTGTTCCTTGTGCAGCGGCGGTCGGCGCTGTTCCACGAGATTATCCGCGCGTGCAAGAAGCTGAACCTGCCCATCGCAGGGGCGGACCGGCTCAAGCTTGGTGCGGAACTTGCGGTCAAGGATCTGGCGGCGCTGCTGTCATTCCTGAACACCCCCGAGGATGACCTGTCGCTTGCCGCCGTCCTGCGCTCGCCCCTCTGCGGCTGGAGCGAGGCCGACCTTTACCGGCTGGCGCAGGGGCGTCGCGGTTATCTGTGGGAGGTCTTGCGCAATGACGCCACCCATCCCGAAACGCTGGATTTCCTGAACGATCTGCGCGGGCAGGCCGATTTTCTGCGGCCTTATGACCTGATCGAGCGGGTGCTTTACCGCCATGACGGGCGACGGAAACTGCTGGCGCGGCTGGGGCCCGAAGCCGAAGACGGGATTGACGAACTTCTGGGTCAGGCGCTGTCCTATGAAACGTCCGAAGTGCCCAGCCTGACCGGCTTCCTCGCCTGGATCGAGACCGATGATATCGAGGTCAAGCGCCAGCTTGACGCCGCTGGCGACCAGATCCGGGTGATGACGGTACACGGGGCCAAGGGGCTTGAGGCGGACGTGGTGATCCTTGCCGATACCGGTGATCGAAAGCCGCAGGACCGGGACGAACTTTACCGGTTGGGCGATGGCGCGGCAGTCTGGAGGGTCCGCCAAGAGGAAAGCCCGGCCCTCATCTCGACCGCCCGCACCGCCCGTCAGGCGCGCGAAGCGGCGGAACGGCTGCGGCTCCTGTATGTCGCGATGACACGGGCGCGGACCTGGCTGGTCGTGGCCGGCAAGGGCGAGATGAAGCAGGACGGGGCCTGGTACAACCTGATCCGCGCCGGGGTCGCCCTCGCGCAGGCCGAAACGCTGGATGGTGGCGTGTTGCGGCATTCGGTCGGGGTCTGGCCGGGGCCTCTGACCTCGGCTGACGCGCGCCTGTCGGCACCTGTTCTGCCGGATTGGGCCGAACATCCGGCACCCGAGGTTGCACGGACCCTGCGCGTTCTGTCACCCTCGGATCTTGGCGGGGCCAAGGCTCTTCCGGGCGAAGTCGAGACCGAGATTGACCTCCGCGCAAGGGGAACAGCGCTGCATCTGCTTCTGGAACGACTGCCGGAAGTTGCGCAACAGGACTGGACGGCGCTGGCAAGCGCACTGATCCCGGATCAGGCCCTGGCCGCGACCCTTCTGGCCGAGGCGCGGGCGGTGCTATCCGCGCCCGAGCTTGCGCCCCTGTTCGCCGCAGGCCTGGCCGAGGTCGCCGTGACCGCCCCTTGGGGCGATACGGTGCTGGCAGGGACGGTGGACCGGCTGGTCCTGTCGCGCGACCGTGTGCTGATCGTGGATTTCAAGTCGAACACGGTGGTGCCGAAAGGGCCGGCCGAGGTTCCGGAAGGCATCCTGCGCCAGTTGGGGGCCTATGCGCATATGCTGCAAGCGATCTATCCCGACCGGCGGATCGAAGTGGCGGTCCTGTGGACGCGCGTTGCCCGTCTGATGCCGCTTGATCCCGAGATGGTGAGGCAGGCCTTCCTGCGAACCACGATCCCTTGGGTTCTGGCCCTTGACGTTCCGGCCCCGGCTTCATAGCTTCTGTTCCTGATAATTCCCCTCAGGAGATACGATCATGGGCGCCAATACCGTCGCCGTCACCGACGCCACTTTCGATGCCGAAGTCCGCAAATCGGCCATTCCGGTCGTCGTGGACTTCTGGGCCGAATGGTGTGGCCCCTGCCGCCAGATCGGCCCCGCGCTGGAAGAGCTTGCCGCGCAATATGCCGGTCAGGTCAAGATCGTGAAGGTCAACGTCGACGAAAACCCCGACAGCCCCGCCGTTCTGGGCGTGCGCGGAATCCCGGCCTTGTTCATGTTCAAGGACGGTCAGGTCGTGTCGAACAAGGTCGGCGCCGCCCCCAAGGCCGCGCTGGAAAACTGGATCAAGTCGGCGATCTGATCGCTTGACGACCGCGTCACGCCCGGTCGCCTGAACAGGCTTCCGGGCGTCATTCGTTCTATGCCCTGCTGAACGGACTACCACCGGGCCGCTTCGCCCGCCGCTGCATTGGCAATCGCGTCGGCCGCGCTTTTCTCCAGCGGCAGCGACAACGCAACTTCGATGTCCCACCTGGTTAGCCCGATGTCCCGCAGCATTTCGCCAGACATGCGGCCATAGCTGCGGCGGATCTGGCGGCGGCGCAGCACCTCGGCCAAAAGGTCAAGCGTCGGACGGAACAACTGCAACGTCCGGACTCTTGCGCCTGCGGTCGGGGTCGTGAAACGGCTGCTGATCATGACGAAACCTCCTTTGAGTGATGTGTCTGACCGACATCCTGCGCTGTGACCCCATTCTCCAGCCAGTTCGGGAACCGAAGGGAACCGCTACGCTTTTCGAACTGGTCAGCCGGCCCCGCCTTCCGGTAAATTCGCCTGCAGGAGGGTCCGACCATGACCGGAAAACCCTATGGGTCGATCTGTGCCCTGTCCAAGGCCTGCGACGCACTTGAACCGCGCTGGACGCTTCTGATCCTCAACCAGATGTGGTCGGGCTATTCCCGCTTCAGCGACTTGCGCCGCGCGGTGGGCAACATCTCCCCCGGCGTCCTGTCCAAACGCCTGTCCGAGATGGAGCGGATGGGTCTGGTCGAACGCCTGGAAGATCGCGCCAAGGGCACGGTCGACTATGTAAGAACCCAGATGGCCATTGATCTTGAACCGGCCATGGATGCGCTGTGCATCTGGGCCCAACGCAACATTGACGCCGATGTCGCCCTGGCAAACAGCGATGTCGCGCGGATCATGTGGGGCTTTGGAAAAAGCCTGAACGCCGAACTCCTCCCACAACGTCGCGTGGTGGTTCGGTTCAACTTTTCCGAAGAGCCCAACCCCTACAAGACCTACTACCTTCTGGCAGACCCCGGTTCGCCCTGCGATGTCTGCGTTGCCATGCCCGATCTGGACGTCGATCTTTACGTCGAACTGGCCAATGTGTCGTTGGTCGCCATCTTCTACGGCCGCTCGACCGTCGCGCGGGAAATTGAGGCCGGACGAATGTTTGTCTCCGGTGATCCGGTTCTGCAGCGCACGATGCAGCAATGGCTGCCCCAATCCTACTATTCTGCCGTCGACGGCATCCGCATGTTGCCCGCCGCCGCATCTTAAACGGCGAAGAGGCCGAATTCGGTCGCTGCGCGATCCTCACAGGTCGGACAACATAAGGCCCGGCCTTCCGGTTCAGCCTATGCCTTTGCTTCCATGCCGCGCCCTTCCCCCCTTCTCTTCGTCACCCTCGCCACTGCGCTGGTGATCTGCTGGAGTTCCGGCTTCGTCGGCATCCGCTTTGCCACCGACAGTGCGACCGTGCCGCAGATCCTGTTCGGGCGCAGCATCTTCTCGGGCCTGACACTTCTGCCGCTTGCCCTTCTGCGCGGGCCACGGATCACTTTTCGCGCCGTTGCCGAACAGGGGCTTTATGCCTTCATGGGAATGTTCCTGTATCTGGGCGGCTTTGCGGTGGCGATTGGTCGGGGCGTGCCGACCGGCCTTGTCGCACTGATGGCTGACCTTGTGCCGCTGGGCATCGCCGTCCTGTCCGCGCCGATCCTTGGGCAGGCGCTGTCGGGGCGGCAATGGCTGGGCACTGTCGTCGCCCTTCTAGGCGTCCTTCTGATCTCGGCAGATGCCTTGGCGCTGGGCGAGGCACCACCGCTCGCCTATGCCTTGCCGATCCTTGGCATGCTCGCCTTTGCCCTGTCGACCGTCCTGCAGGAACGCCGCGCCGCGGTCCCCTTGACCATCCCGCAGCGCCTTTGCCTGCAATGCCTGTGGGCGTCAGTCATGTTCGCGCCCTTCGCGGTCTGGTCGGGCGGGCTGTTCCCGCACCTGACCGCCAGCTATGCGCTGGGCATGGTCTGGCTGGTCGTGCTGGCGACCTATGGCGGCTGGCTGATCTATTACCTTTTCCTGCGGCTTTATCCCCCGGCACTGGTCTCGGCGACGGTCTACCTGTCCCCGCCCGTCACCATGATCTGGGCCTGGGCACTGTTTGGTGAACCCCTGACCTGGGTGATGGCGCTGGGGCTTCTGGTTACATTGGGCGGGGTGACGCTGGTCACGACCGGGCGGATCGTTTCCGTCACCGCCGATTCGCGATAGAGGTTAATCCCCGGCTTTCCTGCCAAAGGGCAAGACGGAAGCAAGACAAAAGGAAGACGTTTTCTTCCTCGTCGCTTCCCCCAAAGTGACCCCCATTAAGGTAGCGTTCCCAAGGCCTTGCGGTATCATTCGGGTCTCCTGTCGGGAAAGCTGGGCCATTTGTCTTCATCTTTCATCAACCAGACCGCCGCCAACCCGCCATCCGGGGCGGCCTGTCAAAGCCAGTTCTTTCCATCGCAGGGTTTTTCCTGTATGGCCCCCGCCATCTGAGACGTGAGGCCCGCCCCCGGGGCCCGTGCGAAGGATTTGGGGGAAGGGCGGCAATGGGGCCGCCATATATCGAGGGCACCGGCAGGGGTCGGGTCCTCAGAGGAAACGATACATGTTCAATGTGACCAAGAAATCGATCCAGTGGGGCCGCGAAACGCTCTCTCTGGAAACCGGGAAAGTTGCGCGTCAGGCCGATGGGTCGGTGATCGCGACGCTGGGCGAAACGCAAGTTATGGCCAACGTGACCTTTGCACGGCAAGCAAAGCCGGGTCAGGACTTCTTCCCGCTGACCGTCCACTACCAGGAAAAATACTATGCCGCGGGCAAGGTTCCCGGCGGCTTCTTCAAGCGTGAGGCGCGTCCTTCCGAAAAGGAAACGCTGACCTCCCGCCTCATCGACCGCCCGATCCGTCCGCTGTTCGTCGACGGCTTCCGCAACGAAGTGCTGGTCATGGCGACCGTCCTTTCCTGCGACCTTGAGAACGACCCCGATATCGTCGCGATGATTGCGGTTTCCGCCGCGCTGACGATTTCCGGCGTGCCCTTCATGGGCCCGATCGGCGCTGCCCGTGTCGGCTTTGTCGGCGGCCAGTATGTGCTGAACCCTGCGATGGACGACATGACGCAACTGCGCATGAAGCCCGACCAGCGGCTTGATCTTGTCATCGCCGGCACCAAAGACGCCGTCATGATGGTGGAATCAGAGGCTTACGAGCTGACGGAAGAGGAAATGCTGGGCGCGGTCGTCTTTGGCCACGAACAGATGCAGCCGGTGATCGACCTGATCATGGCCTTTGCCGAGGACTCGGCGAAGGAACCCTTCGACTTCACCCCGCCCGATTACTCGGCGCTTTATGCATCGGTGAAAAAGGCTGGCGAGGCGCAGATGCGCGCCGCTTTCGCGATCCGCGACAAGCAGGAACGCACCACCGCCATCGAAGCCGCAGTCGATGCGATCAAGGCCGCAATGAGCGATGAAGACAAGGCCGATGCCAACCTTTATCCGGCGATCAAGCAGCTGGAAGCAGCGGTTCTGCGCGGTGACGTCGTGAAGAACGGCACCCGGATCGACGGTCGTGACACCAAGACCGTTCGCCCGATCACCTGCGAAACCGGCATTCTGCCGCGCACCCACGGCTCGGCGCTGTTCACCCGTGGGGAAACGCAAGGGTTGGTCGTCACCACGCTGGGCACCGGTGAAGATGAGCAGATCATCGACGCGCTGAACGGCAACTATCGGTCGAACTTCATGCTTCACTACAACTTCCCTCCCTATTCGGTGGGCGAAGTTGGCCGCGTGGGCAGCCCCGGTCGTCGTGAAATCGGCCACGGGAAACTGGCTTGGCGTGCGTTGCAGGCGGTTCTGCCGGCACCGACCGACTTCCCCTATACCATCCGCGTCGTGTCCGAGATCACCGAGTCGAACGGCTCCTCTTCGATGGCTTCGGTCTGCGGTGGCTCCTTGTCCATGATGGACGCGGGCGTGCCGCTGAAAGCCCCGGTCGCCGGTGTGGCGATGGGTTTGATCCTGGAAGACGATGGCAAATGGGCGGTCCTGACCGACATCCTTGGCGACGAGGATCACCTTGGCGACATGGACTTCAAGGTTGCCGGGACTGAGGCGGGCATCACCTCGCTGCAGATGGACATCAAGATCGCCGGGATCACCCCCGCGATCATGAAACAAGCCCTTGCCCAGGCCAAGGACGGCCGTATCCACATCCTGGGTGAAATGGCCAAATCGCTGACCTCGGCGCAAGCCTTCAGCGAATACGCCCCGAAGATCGAGACGATGACCATTCCGACCGACAAGATCCGTGAAGTGATCGGCTCGGGCGGCAAGGTCATCCGCGAGATCGTCGAGGTTTCCGGTGCCAAGGTCGACATCAACGACGACGGCATGATCAAGATCGCCTCGAACGACCAGAAGGCCATCAAGAAGGCCTATGACATGATCTGGTCGATCGTGGCGGAACCGGAAGACGGCAAGATCTACACCGGCAAGGTGGTGAAACTGGTCGACTTCGGCGCCTTCGTGAACTTTTTCGGCAAGCGCGACGGTCTGGTGCATGTGTCCCAGATCGCCAACAAGCGCCTGAACCACCCGAACGAGCTTTTGAAGGAAGGCCAGGAAGTGAAGGTCAAGCTTCTGGGCTTCGACGACCGTGGCAAGGTCCGCCTTGGCATGAAGATGGTCGACCAGGAGACCGGTGAGGAAATCACCGAAAAGAAAGAAGAGTCGGCCGAGGGCTGAGGTCTTCTTCGACGCCGAAACAGGGCCCCGGTGGAAACGCCGGGGCCTTCGTGTTACAGTTCTCCAAAAGTCTCGGAGATCGACCATGAAGTTCAATCCGTTTGTTCCCAACGGCATCGCTTACCCCGGGATGTTCATCGGCAGACTTGACGAAATTCAAACAATTGAGCAGGCGCTGTTCCAAACTCTTAACGGCAACCCACAGCACCTTCTGCTTACTGGTGAGCGCGGAATCGGAAAATCTTCTTTACTGTTCTACGCGGACTTGGTGGCGCGTGGAGAAATTGAAGATGATCACACCAATTTTAACTTTATTACCGTTTCAACGGACTTGGCTGGAATTTCCAGCCAGGTAGGCTTGATTAAGCAAGTTGCTCGCGAGCTGCGATCTAAACTTCGTCAACATCAAAAATTGCAGGACAAGGCAAGGAAGGTATGGGAGTTCTTGTCCAATTGGGAGGTTCTCGGCGTCAAATACAATGCCCGAGACGATGAGCTTGACCCAGATGAACTTCTTGACGACCTGGTCACCATTTGTGACCAACTTATTGGTAGTGAACAATTTGATGGTGTTGTATTCCTTTTGGACGAGGCTGACAGCCCACCTGCTGCAGCTAATCTTGGTGAGTTCGTAAAAGTCTTTACTGAGAGGCTTTCTAAACGGGGACAACCCCATCTGCTTCTCATCCTTGCAGGTCAGTCACTTTTAATTAGTCGCCTCCGTGAAAGTCACGAATCATCCCTGCGAGTGTTTCAGATCGTCGACATGCACCCTCTGGAACAGTCAGAGCGGCGGGCTGTAGTTCAGCGTGGGATTTCCATCGCGAATGAAAAGAACGAGCGCAAGACTGCAATATCTGACGATGCACTTGATTTGATCGCGATGCTTTCGGAAGGCTACCCGCATTTCGTTCAGCAGTTTTCGTCTTCCGCCTTTCAGGTCGACACTGATGATAAAATTGACATTCACGATGTATCGACCGGCGCTTATTCAGAGAATGGAGCTATTTCGCAACTTGGTGCGAAGTACTTCAGCAAACAGTATTTTTCAAAGATTTTATCATCTGAGTATAGAAAAGTCTTGGACTATATGGCAACCCATGGTGACCAGTGGGTATCGAGAAAAGATATCATTCAGAACTGTGGCGTTGCTTCAACTAACGTTGATAATGCACTGATGGCCCTTAAGAGCAGAGAAATAGTCCTCGCGGACGACGCACGGAGAGGTTTCTATCGCCTTCCAACACGTTCATTCGCGACTTGGATTTTGGCAGTTGGGAGGTCGGGGCGAGAGGACTTCTTTGGAGACTCTGCGTAGGTTCGGTGGCAAAAAACTAAGTTGCCGGGTTCCAGTAGGTTCCAGTAGGTTCCAGTAGGTTCCGGTGGACCTTCGTGAACTTCTTCGGCAAGCGCAACGGTCTGGTCCACGTGTCCCAGATCGCCAACAAGCGCCTGAACCACCCGAACGAGCTTCTGAAGGAAGGCCAGGAGGTCAAGGTCAAGCTGCTGGGCTTTGACGACCGTGGCAAGGTCCGCCTTGGCATGAAGATGGTCGACCAGGAAACCGGCGAAGAGATCGTCGAGAAGAAAGAGGAATCGGCCGAGGGCTGATCTGAATTTCAAAACGAGAAAGGCCCCGGAAACACTCCGGGGTCCTTTTCATTGGTGCGTCGGCTTAGACCTTGGCGAAGCGCAGATACGGCAGCTTGATGTCCAGCTCGCCAAAGCGTTCCTTGGCCTGGTCGTTGCTCAACGCCAAGGCCACGATCACGTCCTGACCCGGCACCCAGTTGGCGGGGGTCGCCAGCGGCACGCCGTCGGTCTTTTGCACGGCATTCAGCGCCCGCAGGATTTCGGCAAAGTTGCGGCCCACCGACATCGGGTAGGTCATCGTCAGACGCACCTTCTTGTCCGGCCCGATGATATAGACCGTGCGCACCGTCGCCGTATTTGCGGGGGTCCGGCCCTCGGTCGGCAGGTAGTATTCGGCCGGCAGCATATCAAAGGCCTTGGCCACGGTCAGCGATGTGTCGTCGATGATCGGGAAATCAGCGGGCGCACCGCCAAAGGCCTCGATGTCGCGCTTCCACTTCTCGTGGTCCGATACGCCGTCGACCGACACGCCGATCACCTTGGTCTTCCGCTTTTTCCATTCCTCGGCCAGCTGGGCGACGGCAGCGAATTCGGTGGTGCAAACCGGCGTGAAATCGCGCGGGTGGCTGAAGATGATGCCATAGCTGTCGCCCAGCCAGTCATGGAACTTGATCGTTCCAGCAGTGCTGTCGGCAGTGAAGTCAGGGGCGATGTCGTTGATACGGATGGACATGAAAACCTCGGTTGGTTGCGAATCCTTGCTGACGCCAAAATAGGCGCGGCAGAAAGAATTTTCACCATCCGCTATGACATGCCGGCCAGAAAGGAAGATATTTCCAAAGTCGCCCGATAAACGGAAATACCCTTCCAAAATCATCGGCCTTGGCGATGGGCTTTTCAGTCGAAAGTCCCGGTTACCCGACCCAAAAGCATGAAGGCGCGGGCAGACCGGGTGTCGGACAGCGCGGCAAGGTCGGTGTCGCTGGCGTTGGGTTCGATCAGCGCGAAGGTGCGGTCAAAGCTGCGCAGGAAATGGTGCGCGGCATCGCGAAACACCGGGTCGGTTTTCATGCGTGCCGCCGTCAGCGCCAAAGCCGACCGGTCGCGGATACCGCCAAGGTCGGCAATCGACCGCCCGCGTTCGCCCCCGGCAAAACGGCGCCAAAGTTCGGGGCGCGGCATTTCGGGGACCAGGTCATCCATATAGATCCCGTCCTGACTTAGCAGCGTCAGCACATCCTGCGAGGCGCGGATCAGCTTGGCGACCACCCGATCCTCAAGCGCGATCCGGAGCGCGCGAAACCCTTCGCGGTCGTCGGGGGATTCGGGGAAATGCAGGGCGCGGATGACTTCTGGCACCGGAAGCGGCGGGCGCAGATCATCGGGCGGGCTACCAAGCGCAAGGACGGGCTGCTCGGCGGCCGGCTCGGACGCCTGCGGCACAAGCGCGGCCTTTCGGTCGGCAGAAGGCACGGTCAAAGCAGCATCCCGGCGCGAGATGAACGTTGTCAGAACCGTCTCTGCCTGCCGGGTCGAGGCGGCGATCTCGTCGATCTTGCGTTCCACCGCCGTCTTGCCCTGACTGCCCGGCAACTGCGACTGCGTCTGCACATAGCTGGTCCGCATCGCCTCGACCGTGGCTTGCAGGCGCGCAGCTTCGGCCCGAAGCGAACGGACCGACCGCAGGGTGATGACCACCACCCAGATCAGCGCGACCGGCAGGAAGACCATCAACAGGGTCGCTAGAAGCCCAAGCGTGTCCTGTTCGTCGCCGGGGTCGGACATCAGCATGAACAGCAAGACCAGTCCAGCCCAGACGACGCTGAGCACAAACCCGATGATTTCCATCCCGTGTCCGGGGCCGTCCTGATCTGCCATGCCAAGGCCGGGGCCAGGGCCCGTGCTTTTGCTGGTCAGGTCAGGTGGTGGTTTCATCAGGGTGTTCCCTGATCAGATATAGCGGATGGACAGAATTTCATAAGACCGGGCACCGCCCGGGGTCTTGACGTCGACACTGTCCCCGGACTCTTTGCCGATCAGGGCGCGCGCAAGCGGAGAGCGGATGTTCAACAGGCCATTCTCGATGTCGGCCTCGGTCTCACCGACGATCTGATACGTCTTTTCTTCGTCGGTATCTTCATCAAGCAAAGTCACGGTCGCACCAAACTTGACCGACCCGGACAGGCGCGAGGTATCGATCACTTCGGCAAGCGAAAGCGTGCCTTCCAGTTCCTTGATGCGGCCTTCGATGAAGCCCTGCTTTTCGCGTGCGGCGTGATATTCGGCGTTTTCCGAAAGGTCGCCATGTTCGCGCGCTTCGGCGATATCACGGATGATCGCCGGACGGTCGACGCTTTTCAGCTGCTTCAGTTCGGCATCAAGCGCGTCAAAGCCGCGCCGCGTCATCGGGATCTTTTCCATCGGCCACCTAGATCAAAAGAAGAAGTCACGGGCCGGGACACGACCCATGACTTCGGACTTGCTTGGCCTCACCTCACCCGATGAGGCCCATAATTGCAAGGGCCATGCCGCCACGAAATACCAGCCGTCGCGACGAAGACAGAAAGTGTCGCCGACAGGTGGCCATGCTGCCCGGATGTTGCGTCACGGTTGACCTTGCGGCTGTCCTAAGGCAACAGGGGACCGCAAGCGGACGGGAACGGGACTGTCGGGGAAGGACAAGCGATGACTGCGATCCAGCGCGAGAAGATGGACTATGATGTCGTGATCGTGGGCGCGGGGCCTTCGGGTCTGTCGGCGGCGATCAAGCTGAAACAGCTTGACCCGGATCTGTCGGTCGTCGTGCTGGAAAAGGGGTCGGAAGTCGGCGCGCATATCCTTTCCGGCGCGGTGCTTGACCCGTCGGGGCTGGATGCGCTGCTTCCCGACTGGCGCAACATGGGCGCGCCGATCAAGACGCCGGTGAAGGAAGACAACTTCTATATCCTCGGCCCCGCCGGAAAGATCCGCATTCCGAACTGGCCGATGCCGCCGCTGATGAACAACCACGGCAATTACATCGTCTCGATGGCGAATGTCTGCCGCTGGATGGCTGGTGTGGCCGAGGGGCTGGGCGTCGAGATTTTCCCCGGCATGGCCTGCAGCGAGCTTGTCTATGAGGGCAATACCGTGGTCGGCGTTGTCGCTGGCGAGTTTGGCCGCGACCCCGAAACCCGCGAACCGGGGCCGGGATACGAGCCGGGGATGGAACTGCGCGGCAAGTATGTCTTCCTGTCCGAAGGCGTGCGCGGCAGCCTTGCGAAACAGGTGATCGAAAAGTACCAGCTGTCCAAAGGCCACTGCCCGCAGAAATTCGGCCTTGGCATGAAGGAAATCTGGGAGATCGATCCCGCCAAACACCGCGAAGGCACCGTCACCCATACGATGGGCTGGCCGTTGGGCGGTAATGCGGGCGGCGGCTCGTTCATCTATCACCTTGAAAACAATCAGGTCTATGTCGGCTTTGTGGTCCACCTGAACTACAAGAACCCCCACCTGTACCCCTACATGGAATTCCAGCGCTTCAAGCATCACCCGATGGTGGCCGAGCTTTTGAAGGGCGGCAAACGTGTGGCCTATGGTGCCCGCGCGATCAGCGAAGGCGGCTGGCAGTCGATCCCGAAGATGGTCGCCCCCGGTGTGGCGCTTCTGGGTTGCACGGCCGGTCTGGTGAACGTGCCGCGGATCAAGGGCAACCACAACGCGATGCTGTCCGGCATCGCGGCTGCCGAAGCTGCCAATGCGGCGATCAAGGCCGGTCGGGCGGGCGACGAACTTGCCGCCTACGAATCCGATGTCCGCAGCGGCGCGATTGCCAAGGACCTGAAGAAGGTCCGCAACGTCAAACCGCTCTGGTCGCGCTTTGGCCTGATCGCCAGCCTGATCGGCGGCGGTCTGGACATGTGGCTGAACACCTTTGGCCTGACGGCCTTTGGCACCCTTCGCCACAAGAAATCCGACGCCGCCTCGACCGGATTGGCCAAGGATCACAAGCCGATCAACTACCCCAAGCCCGACGGCAAACTGTCGTTCGACCGGCTGACCAACGTCGCCTTCAGCTTCACCAACCACGACGAAGGCCAGCCCGCGCATCTGGTGCTGAAAGACCCGTCGGTCCCGATCGGGGTCAACCTGCCGCAATATGCCGAACCGGCGCAGCGCTATTGCCCGGCGGGGGTGTACGAGGTGATCGCCGAAGAAGGCAAAACGCCGCGCTTCCAGATCAACTTCCAGAACTGCGTCCACTGCAAGACCTGCGACATCAAGGACCCCAGCCAGAACATCACCTGGACCACGCCGATGGGCGGCGGCGGGCCGAACTATCCCAACATGTAATGGACTATCGAGGCGAAGTTGCGCGGTGGCTCGAGTCCTACTTGGGCCCCGACTTCGCCTCGGTCGACCCCAGCGACCTTCTGGGGTCTCTTGGATATGAGGGGGACGACGCCGATGAGCTTCTGTCAGCGTTTGCAGAACGCTTTGAGGTCGATCTGACTACGCTAAACCCCTGGTATCACTACGATGCTGATGAGCCGCCCTATTTCAGACGCTACCGGCCGGTCTCATTGGATGGACAAAAGTTGGACGACCTTCCTATCGCCCTCGATGATCTCGCTCGGTCTGCCGAACTCCGCACCTGGTCAATGGTCTACGCGGACCGAACACTGGTCTATCGGCGTCCGGTCATTTTTGTTGTGGGGGCAATCGTGTTTGCGATCCTGATTGCCGCTTGGCTAGCCACCTTCGCATTCTGACAAGTCCGCGATTTTCCGACATTCCGCCACTGGCGTCATTGCCAGTGCCCCCGCGCGTAGCTAGCTTTGCGCAAGTTCCAAGGAGTTGCCCATGTCGAAGATCCTGTCGCGCTGCCTTTCGGCCCTTTCCCTGGCGGCGGTGCTGGGAAGCCCGCTGCAAGCCGAGGAAGCGATTGACACCGGGGCCTACCTTGCGGCGCGGGTGGCGGAATCCCACAACGATTTTCCGGCGGCCTCGGCCTGGTACGCCCGTGCGATCGAGACTGATCCCAGCAACCCGCAAATCCTGGAAGGCGCGGTTCTGGCCGAGATCGGGATTGGCGACTTTGACGTGGCGATCCAGGCGGCCGACCTTCTGAAGACGCTTGATGCCCCGGAAAGCCAGTTGGCCGAGCTTGCGCTTTTGGCCGGAGAGGCTCAGCGCGAGGATTATGCCGCTATCCTTGCCGCCTTTGACCAGGGGCGCGATGTCGGGGGTCTTGCAAACTCGTTGGTCACCGCCTGGGCCAAAGTCGGCGAAGGCAAGATGTCCGATGCGCTTGCCGAATTCGACACGCTGACCCAAGCCAAGGGGCTGGAAGCCTTTGGCTATTATCACAAGGCCCTGGCCATGGCGATGGTCGGGGATTTCCAGGGTGCCGATGATATCCTGTCGGGCAAGGTTGCGGGGCCGATCTTCATGATGCGGCGCGGGATCATGGCCCATGCCCAGATCCTTAGCCAGCTTGAGCGCAACGCCGATGCGCTTGCCCTTCTGGACAAGTCGTTCGGAACCCGGCCCGACCCGGTAATTGACGCCTTGCGGCACCGGCTTGAGGCGGGCGAGCCGGTTCCCTTTGACACAGTGGCGACCGCGCGTGATGGCATCGCAGAAACCTTCTATACGATCTCGACCGCGCTGAACGGCGAGGATGATCCGGTCTATGCCCTGATCCATCTGCGCATTGCCGGCTATCTGCAGCCCGGAAACGCCGATGCGATGCTGTTGACGGCGGATGTGCTTGGCACTCTGGGCATGAGCGACCTTGCCGTCGAGACCTATGCCGCCTTCGCACCCGACAGCCCCTATCATGTCAACGCCGAGGTCGGGCGGGCCAATGTGCTCAAAGAGCAGGGCAAAGCCGATGTGGCGATCGAGGCGCTTCAGGCGCTGGCGGCACAGAATGGCGATCTGGTCAGCGTGCAGTTTTCACTGGGCGAGGTTCTGCAGGACGAAAAGCGGTTTGAAGAGGCCGCAGCCGCCTATTCGGCGGCCATCGACCTGCGTGGCGCGCCGACCAAGGAAGACTGGGTCCTGTATTTCTATCGCGGCATTTGCCATGAGCAGTCCAAGAACTGGGACCCGGCTGAAGCCGATTTCCGGCAGGCGCTGGCCCTGAACCCGACGCAGCCGCAGGTTCTGAATTATCTTGGCTATGGTCTGGTCGACCGGGGCGAAAAGCTGGATGAAGCCCTTGCCATGATCGAGAAGGCCGTCGCGGGCGACCCGCAAGAGGGTTATATCATCGACAGTCTGGCCTGGGCCTACTTCAAGCTTGGCCGCTATGCCGACGCGCTGGAGCCGATGGAGCGGGCATCCTTGCTTGAGCCTGTCGATCCGATTGTCACCGACCACCTGGGCGACGTTTACTGGATGAACGACCGCAAGATGGAGGCCGAATTCCAGTGGCGGCGGGCGCTGTCTTTCGAGCCGACCGAAAAGGACGCCGCACGCATCCTGCGCAAGCTTGAAATCGGCCTCGATGCCGTCATGGCCGAGGAAGCCGACGCCCCGGTGGCCGAGGAAACCGAGACCGGAAACTGATGCAGTCGGCCGGGTCCGCGAAGCCCGACCTTGGCGAATTTGCTCCGGCAAAGGTCAATCTCTGTCTGCACGTCATGGGTCGCCGCGCCGATGGCTATCACCTGCTCGACAGTCTGGTGGTGTTTGCGGATGTGGGCGACCGGGTGTCTGCCATGGCAGACCCTGGCCTTTCGCTGCACCTGACCGGACCGGAAGCGGCGGCGCTTGGTCCCGAGGCAGACAACCTTGTCCTGCGGGCCGCGCGTCTGATGGGGGCGGATGACCTTGCACTGACGCTGGACAAGCAGCTTCCCGTTGCGTCGGGTATCGGCGGCGGTTCGGCAGATGCGGCAGCGACGCTGCGTCTTCTGGCCCGCAGGACCGGGCGTCCTTTGCCCGACCCTGGCGCGGTGCTGCGGCTTGGGGCTGATGTGCCGGTCTGTCTGGCGGGGCAGCCCGTCCGCATGCGTGGTGTGGGCGAGGATCTTTCGCCGCTCCCACCGCTGCCGCCCCTCTGGCTGGTTTTGGTCAACCCGCGCGTGCCCGTGCCGACACCGCAGGTCTTTGCCGCCATGACCCGCCGCGACAACCCGCCAATCCCGGTCATGCCCGCCGCCGCGCTGATTTCTGCCGCCGCTTTCGCAAAGTGGTTGGGGGGCCATACCCGCAACGATCTGGTCGATGCCGCGCGACAGGTTTCGCCGGGTCTGGCGCAGGTGCAGTCCGCGCTGGAGACGGCACCCGGCTGTCTGCTGGCCCGCATGTCCGGCTCGGGTGGCACCCATTTCGGGCTGTTCGCCAGCAAAAGTGCCGCCGCAGTCGCCGCCGACCAGCTTCGCGCTGCCTATCCCGGCTGGTGGATCGCGAACGGCTCTAACGCCTAGGGTGTGCCGGTGTCCATGCCCGACTCCGGGCCGTCAAGATATTGACAAATGGTTAACAGAAAATTTCAACATATTGAAATCAATTATGTATTCCAATTTGTCCACCGTGGACAGAAATCAGAAATAGCTCCTCACCAGCGCCCCGGTGATCAGGGACCAGCCATCGGCCACCACGAAAAAAGCCAGCTTGAACGGCAACGAGACGGCGGCCGGTGGCACCATCATCATCCCCATCGACATCAGGATCGCCGCGACGACCAGATCAATGATCAGGAAGGGCAGAAAGACCATGAAGCCGATCTCGAAGGCCCGCTGAATTTCCGATAGCAGGAAAGACGGGATCAGCAACGAAAGCGGCGCATCACCCGGCGCAACCGGGGCCGTCGCGCGCAGGTCCTGCAGGTTCAGGAACGTGTCCGCGTCCACCCGCAGCGCCATGAAGGCGCGGAACGGCGCAATCGCCGCCTCAAGCGCGGGACCAACCTCCATCGTGCCGTCGGTAAGGGGCTGGATGCCCTTGACCCAGGCCTCGGCAAAGACGGGGTCCATCACATACCAGGTGATGAAAAGGGCCAGGCTGATGATCAGCATGTTCGGCGGGGCCTGCTGCAAGCCAATCGCCTGCCGCAGGATCGACAGTACCGTGACGACGAACGGAAAGCAGGTCACCATCACCGCAAGCCCCGGCGCGATGCTGAGAACCGTGATCAACAGCAGAAGCTGCACCGACCGCAGCGACAGCGTATCCCCGCCGCCGCCAAGGTTGATCGACATTTCTTGCGCCATCGCCGGGGCCGACAGCAGCGCCACGGCAAGGCCCAAGGCCAGCGACGGGGAAAGCAGGCGGTTCACAACCCACCGCGCAGATTGGCAACCTCGGTCAGGCGAACGGCAAGCTGGCCTGCATTGTCGCCGTCAAGTTCGGTCAACTCCCCCCGCGCGATAAGACGGTCGCCGACGTAAAGCTCGACCGGGTCATCGACACGGCGGTCAAGTTGCAGGACCGCGTCCTTTGACATGCGAAGCAGATCGCGGACCAGGGGCCGGGCGCGACCGACCGAGATCGTCACCTCGATCGGGACCTGGCTGAACGGGTTGGCGTCGGTGATGTCATCCATGGGACGGCCCCTTAGGTTTTGAGGGTGAAAAACGCGCGGACGGCGTTGGCGATGTCTGAGGTCACCCGATCAAGGTCGACCTTGGTCTCGGCGGTGCCAAAGCGGATGTAGACCTGCCCCTCGGACAGCGAGGGTTCTTCCTCGATCACCAGGGGCAGGCCGGTGGCCTGGGTCACCAGATCCTCGATCTGTGGGCGGACGGCGGGGTTCAGGACCAGGGTCAGCGGTGCATCGGCAAGATCGTCGGCCATGGGCATCAGTGCCTCCAGCACCGTGGGGGCAAGGGCCTCGTGCGCGACTTCGGGAAGCAGGCGGTTGATCATCTCGATCATCAGGGGCTTGATCGCCTGCAGAACATGGCTGCGCGCGTCCTGAAAGGTGAAGGACAGGCTTTGCAGGTTGCGCGCCAGATCGGCGCGGATCTTGGACTGATCGCCCTGCTGGGCGGCAGTGGCATCATCCCAACCTGCGGAATAGCCCTGCTCGAATGACGCAACCTTGGCCTCTTCCACGGCGGTGGCTTCCACCAAAGGCTGCGGCGTTCCATCGGTAGCGATGGCGGTGTCAAAGATTTCAAGACGCAGGGCCGGCATCAGGCGGGCTCCTCTTCATGTTCCATCCAGTTGCGCAGGATTTCGATGGATTCGGTTTGGCGCTGCGCGATCAGTCGGCGCAGACGGCTTGCCGGGTCATCCTCCCCGGCTTCGTCCAACGCGCCCTGCCCGTCGCGGGTCAGCCCCGGAATGTCGAAGGCGGGCTCCACTTCACCATCAAGGGCAGCGCTGCCGAATCCGGCCATCGGCGGCAGGGCAAGCGTCGGGTTTGGGGCCGCAAGCGCGGGCCGGGTGGCGGCGGAGGTCAGGATCGGGCGCAGGACAAAAAGGCCAAGTACCAGCGCAACGACAGCAAGCACAGCCGTCTGAACGTAGGACAGGATATCGACCGGGCCCATCTGCGCCAGAAGACCGGCGCCAGCCTCGGTTCCTTCGGCAAGCGGGGGTGCCTGAAACTCCAGCGTTTTCAGCGTCAGGACGTCGCCCCGGGTTTCGTCAAGGCCCACCGCCGAGGCGACAAGTTCGCGCAGGGTGGCAAGTTCGTCATCCGGGCGTGGGGCCCAACTGCGGGTGCCATCGGCTGCGACGGTGACCACGCCGTCGACCATCACGGCGACGGTCATCCGCTTTACCGTCCCCGGCCCACGCAGGATTTCTCGTTGTGTTTCAGATACTTCGTAATTCACCCGCTCTTTCGTCAGGGCATTTTCGCTTTTGCCTTGCGCACCCGCCGTCGCATCGCCCTGAGGCAAGTTGGAGGCGACGGTCACATCGCCGCCGGGTTCGGTTGATGAGCCGGAGCTTTCCTCGGTCTCGGACGAAATAGCGACACGGCCCTGCGGATCGAAGGTCCGTTCGGTGATCTGTTCGCGGTCCGACACCAGATCAACTGCCACCTCGACCACCGCCTTGCCGGGGCCGACCCTTGCCGCAAGCAGGCGCTCGACGTTGCCCTTGATCATGGCGGCGCGGTCCGTGGCGTCCTTTCCGGAAAAGCCGTCAGTATCGTCGCCGCCGATCAGGCCGGACACCGTGTCGATGATCTGCACCGCGTCCGGCTGCAAACCCGAGACGGCGCTGGCAACCAGATGCCGAATGGCGCGGGCCTGGGCTTCGCTTAGCGTACCGCCGGTCGTTGTCAGTGTGACTGAAGCCGAGGCCTGGACATCGGTCTGAAAGCTGCGGGACGGGGCGCTTGCAATATGGACGCGGGCGGCCTTGACCTCGGGCAGGGCAAGAAGGGTACGGGCAAGTTCGCCCTCTTTCGCGCGCCAGTAGGCCGCGTCGAACATCTGCGAGGTGGTGCCAAAGCCCGAAAGATTATCAAGCAGCTCATAACCCGCGCCCCCTGCAGCGGGCAGGCCTTCGGCGGCAAGCGCCATGCGCAGGCTGTCACGCTGGTTGGCGTCGACAAAGATGGAGTCGCCCGAGATTTCGTAAGGGATGCCGCGTTGATCCAGCGCGGAAACCACTTCACCTGCTGCCGAAGGTTCAAGGCCCGCGTAAAGAAGCACCATGTCGGACCGGCCAGCCAAGCTGCCAAGGCCAAGGATCGCGGCGAACATTGCAATCGTTGCGCCGATGATGATGACCCTGCGGCGCAGGTTGAGCGAGGACCAGATGGCAAGCAGGTTCTGCAAGGCGATTCTCCGCGTTCGACGTTCTGCCGATGTCCAACGAATGACTGACTGCGCTTAACAATCGGTTAGTGACCATTGGCCTATGGTGGCGCCGCAAAGACACCGGATGCAGGTCATGGCCACCGCAGAAGCCCCGCAGGAAGACGCCCCGAAGAAACGGTCAAAAAAGCCGCTGCTGATCGGGCTTGTCCTGGCAATTTTGCTTGGTGGTGGGGGTTTTTACGCAACCTGGTCGGGGATGATTCTGGCAGGCGAAGACAGCGCCGAACATGGCGAGGGCAAGCCGGAATCGCTTGCGGGAATCGCCTTTGTGCCGCTGGAAACCATGGTCGTTTCGCTGGGCAAGGAGTCGGGCAGCGCCCATCTGCGGTTCACCGCGCAGGTCGAGGTTGTGGATACCGCAGCGGCCGAGGTGACGCTTCTGGTGCCGCGCATTCTTGACGTGCTGAACAGCTATCTGCGCGCCATCGATGTCGCCTCGATCGAGGATCCGCAGGCCATGGGGCGGCTGCGGGCGCAGATGTTGCGACGGATCCAGATCGTGACCGGCGAAGGCCGGGTGCGCGACCTTCTGATCACTGAATTCGTGCTGAACTAGGGGGCGAAAGATGGACCTGATCGCCAATGTCCTTCTGATCGCAGGCTCTTTCGGGGCCGCGATCTATTGTTGGGTGCTGGCCACACGGTTGAAACGCTTTACCACGCTGGAAAGCGGGATGGGCGGGGCGATTGCCGTGTTGTCGGCGCAGGTCGATGACATGACCGTGGCGCTGGAAAAGGCGCGGGGGGCGGCGAATCACTCGGCCGAAAGCCTTGAGGCGCTGACTGCGCGGGGGGAAGCAGTGGCCAAACGGCTGGAGCTTCTGGTGGCCTCGCTGCATGACCTGCCGGAACCCGAGGCGAAGCCGCGCGCGCCGGTAGCCGAGGAACCGCCGGATGAGGATCGGAAGCTGCGGTTCGTCCGCCGTCGGGTCACGCGCGATACGCTGGAGGCGGCAGAATGAGCAGGCGGCGCAGGTCCGGGCGCGGCACGCTGTTCATCGTCGCGATGCTGTTTGCGATGTCGGGGGCGCTGCGGCTGGGGTCCGGTGTCGGGGCGGCGCTTGCCAGTTCCGAAGACGCCAAAGCCGAAGAGCCGGTTGTTGAACGGACAACTTGCGAAAGCCCTGCCGCCCTGTCCGAGGCCCTGTCGCAGCGGGAGGACCGGCTGACCGTGCGGGAAGCGGCGCTTGAAGACCGGCTGGCAGCCCTTGCCCTGGCAGATGCCGCAATCACCAAGCGCATGGCTGAAATGCAGGCAATGGAAGACGAGCTTCGCTCGACGCTCGCGTTGGCCGACAAGGCCGCGGAAAACGACATTGCCGGGCTGACCGCCGTCTATCAGGCGATGAAACCTAAGGACGCGGCGGCGCTGTTCGAAACCATGTCGCCAGAATTCGCCGCCGGATTCCTTGGCCGCCTGCCACCCGATTCGGCCGCCGCGATCCTGTCGGCCATGTCACCCGAGGCCGCCTATGGGATCAGCGTCATTGTCGCCGGTCGCAATGTCGGCGCGCCCACTGAATAGCAGAATTCCCGGCGGCCAGAGACGAAACCTTAACCTCGGGCCGGGATACTGCCCGAAAGGCAACTTCAGGATCCAGATATGCTTGGCTTTGTCGGCATCGCCGTCATCCTCATCATGGTTTTCGGCGGCTATGTACTGGCCGGGGGCAAGATGGGCATCATCCTGAAGGCCCTGCCGTTCGAGATGATCATGATCGGCGGCGCGGCGATCGGGGCCTTTCTGATCTCGAATGACATGGCCTCGGTCAAGCATGCGCTGAAGGACATCGGCAAGGTCTTCAAAGGCGCGAAATGGAAGACCGCCGACTACCGTGATCTTCTGTGCCTGCTGTTCGAACTGATCCGCCTGGCGCGCGCCAACCCCGTCGGGCTTGAGGAACATGTCGAATCGCCTGAAACATCCGCGATTTTCAGCAAATATCCAAAGATCCAGCACGACCATGAGGCGATTGATCTGATCTGCGACACATTGCGGGCCGCGTCGATGAACTATGACGACCCGCATCAGGTCGAGGAAGTGCTGGACAAGCGGATGGAGGCGACGTTGAACCACGCGATGCACTCAAGCCACGCCCTGCAGACTGTGGCAGACGCGCTGCCTGCGCTTGGGATTGTCGCGGCAGTTCTGGGCGTGATCAAGACGATGGGTGCGATCGACCAGCCGCCTGAGGTGCTGGGCAAGATGATCGGTGGCGCGCTGGTCGGAACCTTTCTTGGCGTCTTTCTTGCCTATGGCCTGATGGGTCCCTTCGCCGCGCGGGTAAAGACCGTGGTCGAGGAAGACATTCATTTCTATCAGCTGATCCGCGAGGTGCTGATCGCCAACCTGCATCGCCACCCGCCGAACATCTGCATCGAGGTTGGTCGCCAGAATACCCCCCATGCCGTTCGCCCGGGGTTCAGCGATCTGGAGGAGGCGATGCGAAACCTGAAGCAGGACGCCGCATGATCCGCTTTCTTGCCGCTTTCATGCTGCTGGCGGGCCCTGCCCTGTCTGATGGCGCCCGGGTCTATTCCGGCGAGCATGCGGATTTTACCCGTCTGGTGGTCGAGCTTTCGTCCGATCAGGATTGGACCCTGGGCCGCACACCGATGGGCTATGGCTTTGCGACCCTATCCGACTCGCAGCCGGTTTTCGACATTTCGACAGTTTGGGACCGGATCCCGAAAAGCCGACTGCAGGCCTTGCGGACCGATCCCGAGACTGGCGCGCTGCAACTGACACTGGCGTGCGCCTGCCATGTCTTTCCGTTCGAATACCAGCCGGGGGTGATCGTTCTGGACATCAAGCCGGGTCCGGCCCCCAAAGGATCAACCTTTGAACTGGTCTTCCAACCGCCATTAGCGGAAAGCCCCAGCCCAATTGCTGCGTCTGGCGCTCTGCCAGCCTATGACTGGCTTGATCCGCTTGCGGCAAGAAGTCCCGGTTCCGAGACCGCTGAAATTCCGCTTCCGACCGGCGGGGTGTCGCTTGATCCGTTGCGCGCCGAATTGCTTGAGGAAATCAGCCGGGGCGCAGCGCAGGGTGTTGTCGACATGGCTTTGCCCGGAAAGCCACCCGAGAACGAGCCGGTGGATCGCGGAACCCTGCCCTGGTCGCAAATCCACATCGGCCCGCCGGAAGATGCGGCAATTGCGGCAACGGCCGAGGGCAGGGATGGACGGACGCCGGAAGGGCAAGCCTGCATCGCCGATGACCAGCTTGCCCTTGCCGAATGGGGGGCGGGGCGGGCACCTCTTGACCTTCTGGCCGAGGCGCGCTCGGGCCTGTACGGAGAGTTTGATCTTCTTGATCCCAAGGCAACCCTGCATGCCGTGCGGCTGCACCTCTATCTTGGGTTCGGGGCCGAAGCCGCGCAATATGCCAAGCTTCTGTCCGGCACCGCGCCGCCCGAGGATCTGGCCATCCTGCAGTCCTTGTCGCGGCTGGTCGAAGGCGAAACAGATCCCCAGTCCCCCTTCCTGAACATGCTGGCCTGCGACGGGGCTGCCGCATTGTGGGCCGCTTTGGCGCAAGCCGAGATTCCGCCGGGGGCGGTGATAGACATCGATGCCATGGTTCGTCACTTTCTGGCCCTGCCCCCACATCTTCGCGCGGCGCTTGGTGCCGGTCTGGCCGAACGGCTACTGGCCCAGGGCGACGGTGAATCGGCTCGGATCGTTCGCAATGCGATAGAGCGGACACCTGACATCGCCCCCGCAACCGTGGCGCTTCTGGATGCGGAAGCCGATCTGCATGGCGGAGAGCCCGAGGCGGCACGGGACCATGCGACGACGGCAATTGCCGAAGACGGCACTGGGGTCGAGGAATGGATCGCCCTTGTCGAAGCGCACTTCCGCCAGGTCGAGCCGATGACTCCGGAAGCTGCCGAAGTGTTGCGGAGCTTTGAGGGGGAGATTGCGACGCCGGACGGGCGAGCGGGGTTCGTCCGGGCGCTTGCCTTGGCCGAACTGCTTTCCGGCCAGACCGAATCTGGTTTCCACACCGCCGAAACGCAGTCGTTGCAGACTTCGGACCTTTGGCAGGTGGCTGTGGCCTTGGCCGAGGACGATGCGTTTCTGCGGCGGGCGATTCCGGTCGTGTCGGGGCAGGACAAACCGGCTGTGACCCCCGAGGTCGCCATCGCGGTTGCCCGGCGCCTCGTCGGGCTTGGGTTTCCGGATGCAGCCCTGGTCTGGTTGGGGCCCACAGGGCCCGAAGACGGGGCTGACAAACGCAGGGTTGCGGCCTTAGCCGAACTTTCGCGTGGCGATGCGCGGCAGACTTTGGCCCTGCTTGATGGACTTAGTACGCCAGAAGATGAGACGATCAAGGCCCAGGCGATGGTCCGGCTTGGTCAGATTTCCACCGCGCGTGAGGCCTATACCGCCGCCGGCCTGCCTGATGAGGCGCTCCGGCTGGCGGCGTGGGAAGGGGCCTGGAGCGATCTGCAGGCAGCCGATGCCCCGCTTTGGGGCAGTGCTGCCGCGGTCATCGACCAAGAGCAGCCGCTGGCCGTCGGCCCGCTTGCCCGAGGGGCCGCGATTGTCGAGGCAAGCGCAAGTTCGCGCGCCACAATCGAGGCACTTCTTTCGGGTGTTACCGCCCCCGAACCATGAAACGCTAACCGCTTGGAAAGATTCATCCCCTAGTCTTTGGTCAGCCCCGGTCAGAAAGTCCGGTGCGATGGGGGCCGGAATGCCAAGTTTCCCTGCAATTTCCGCATCCAGCCTGATCACGCTTTGCGCGATGGTTCTTGCAGCGCAGGCAAATGCGGATCCGGAGGATGCCGACCTGTGCCTACAGGCGGCAGCCAATGCGGCGGATCAGACCGGCGTTCCGTATGACGTGTTGCTTGCGATATCGGTCGTCGAAACCGGACGCGATGGCCAGCCATGGCCTTGGACGGTCGCCATTGCCGGCGAAGGGCAGTGGTCGGACACGGCGGAAGATGCGGCGAACCTCGTCTATTCCGCGCTGCAGGCCGGGGTGACCAATGTCGACATCGGGTGTTTCCAACTGAACCTCTACTGGCATGCGGGGGCGTTCCAGTCGGTCGAAGACATGCTCGACCCGTCCCGGAATGCGGCCTATGCAGCAGAGTTTCTGGCCGAGAAATACGCGGAAACCGGCGATTGGTCAGCTGCCGCTGCCGCCTATCACTCGGCAACTCCGGAAGCCGCCGACCGCTATGAAACGCGGTTTGACGAAACCTGGACTAAGCTTGCTGGTGCCGAACCCGACCTGCCCCCATTGGACGAGGCAAGGCCGAACCGGTTTCCACTGCTGATCGCCGGGCAAGGGGGAAGCGCCGGATCGCTTGTCCCGGCAACTCCGGGCGGGATCCGGCTGATCGGGGATCCGTGAGATGTTGAAGACGCTAACGCTGTCATCGATCTTCCGCCCGACAATTCTGCTGGCGTTGGGTCTGATGGCGATAATCGTCATCATGGTCCTGCCAATCCCGGCCTGGATGCTGGACATCGGGCTGGCGATTTCCTTCGCCTTGGCGATCCTGATGCTGACGGTCACGCTGTTCATCGACCGGCCGCTGGATTTTTCGGCCTTTCCGACGATCCTGCTGGCCTCGCTCTTGCTGCGGCTTTCGCTGAACGTCTCTTCGACCAAGCTGATCATTGGCGAGGGTCACACCGGAACTGACGCGGCGGGTCATGTGATCGAAGGCTTTGCCGAGTTCATCATGGGCGGCAATCTTGTGCTGGGCCTTGTGATCTTTATCGTCATT
Source organism: Pseudomonadota bacterium (assembly GCA_963205235.1). Classification (GTDB taxonomy): domain Bacteria; phylum Pseudomonadota; class Alphaproteobacteria; order Rhodobacterales; family Rhodobacteraceae; genus Tabrizicola. Next base: position 13,784 of record CAUJIP010000066.1, on the reverse strand, counting down.
CTGATCGTGAATTTCATCGTGATCACAAAGGGTGCTGGCCGGATGGCCGAAGTTGGCGCCCGCTTTGCGCTGGATGGGATGCCGGGACGCCAGTTGGCGATTGATGCCGACATGTCTGCAGGGGCAATCGACCATGCCGAGGCGAAACGACGGCGAGAGCTGGAATTGGCCGAGACGAACTTTTTCGGCTCGCTGGATGGGGCGTCGAAATTCGTCAAGGGCGATGCGATTGCCGGTCTGTTGATCACGGGGCTGAACATTGTCGTCGGGCTGATTGTCGGGGTCCTGATCCACGGTCTGGACACGGCAACCGCGATCCAGACCTATACGATCCTGACGGTCGGGGACGGACTGGTCAGCCAGATTCCGGCAGTGATCATATCGGTCGCGGCGGCACTGCTTTTGACCAAGGGCAGTCAGAAGGGCGCGGCGGACATCAGCTTTTTCGCGCAGCTTGGCCGCTATCCCGGCGCGTTGGGCACGGTGGCGGGGCTGATGGCGCTGTTTGCACTGGTGCCGGGGATGCCGTTCCTGCCCTTCATCCTGGCCGCGGGTGGTCTTGGAACAACGGCCTTCCTGCAGGCCCGCAAGGCGGCGCGGCCCGATGCCCGCCCGCCCGCCGTGATCGAACCGGCGCGGCAGAAGACCATCGGCGATGTGCTTGATTTCGATGACATCCATATCGAATTCGCGCCGAACCTGGTTGCCATGGTGCTTGACCCTGCGACGGGTCTGGACAGCCGGATCGCCAACATGCGCAACCATGTGGCCACGGCCTTTGGCTTCATCCTGCCCGAGATTCGCCTGACGGATGAGGCAAGCCTGCCAGCCGGTTCCTATCGCATTCGGCTGCAGGGGGTTGAGAGGGTGGCGGACCGGCTGTTCCCAGACCGGGTTCTGGTGCTTTTGTCCGATGGAATTCTGGCGCCGGATGGTCTGGATGTGAAAGAGCCGGTCTATGCCGCCCCGGCGCGCTGGATCCTGCCGGATCAGCAAGAGGATGCGGCCCTTTCGGGCCTGACGGTCGTCTCGCCGACCGAGGTTCTGGCGACGCACCTGCTGGAGGTTCTGAAGGCCAACCTGTCGCGGCTGTTGACCCTGCGCGGGTTGCGGCGGCTTCTCGATGAATTTGTGCGGCTGTCTGATCCGATACGAGCCGAGGCGAACCGCCGCTTGCTGGACGAGCTTTTGCCCGAAAAGGTGCCAATCGATCTTTTGCATGCGGTGCTGCGGCTTTTGCTGGATGAACGGGTCTCGATCCGGAACCTGCCGCTGATCCTGGAAGCGGTGGCCGAAGCGCGGCCTTTCGGTTCGCCCGAGGCAATCTGCGAACATGTCCGGCAGCGGCTGGGATTTCAGATCATTTCCGATCTGAAGCGGACCGATGGCACGGTGCCGCTGATCCAGCTTGCGCCGGATTGGGAAAAGACCTTCGCCAGCTATCAGATCGACGGTGATCGCGGGCAGCGAGATGTGGCCTTGCCGCCTGAGCTTTTTGCGCGGCTGGCCAATGGGTTGACTGAACGGGTCAACCGCGCGGCAGAGGGGGGGGTCTATCCGGCGCTGGTCACCTCGGTCGCGCGGCGCAGGTTCCTGCGGACTGTCGTACAGGCCAAGGGGTTGCAGATGCCGGTGCTGTCCTATGAGGAGATCGGCACCGAGGCCCGCCCCGCCCTGATCGGGCAGATCCCGGCATGAATGGGATAATCACCGAACTTTCGGGATTGCTTGACCTTGCCGAAGGGGTGGCCTGGACGGCGGTTCTGGTTTTTCTGCGGGTCGGGGCGATGGTCGCGCTGATGCCCGGCATTGGTGAAACGGCAGTGCCGCAGCGGGTGAAGCTGGCGCTGGCTTTGGCTTTTAGCGTGGCAATCACGCCGATCCTTGCCGAGAGGTTGCCGGTGGCCGGGTCTGGCCCCGACATGGCGATGCTGGGTGCCGAGGCGGTGGCAGGCCTGATCCTGGGGGTCGGGATGCGGCTGTTCCTGCTGGGGCTGCAGACGGCCGCTGCGATCATCGCGCAGGCTACGACCCTGTCGCAGCTTTTCGGCGGGGCTGGACCAGAGCCGCAGCCAGCGATTGGCAACCTGCTGACGATGGCCGGGATCGCGCTGGCCATGGCTGCTGGGCTGCATGTTCGCGCGGCAGAGCTTGTTGTCGTAAGCTATGACATCTTGCCGCCCGGCCTGTTTCCGGATGCAGGGATTGCAGCGGACTGGGGTCTGGCGCTGGTGGGCCGGACTTTTGCCTTGGCCTTTTCGCTTGCGGCCCCGTTTGTCATCGCCGGGATGATCTATAACCTTGCCCTTGGCGCGATCAACCGGGCCATGCCGCAACTGATGGTGTCGATGGTGGGCGCACCGGCGCTGACGTTGGGGGCGCTTGCGCTTTTGGCGGTGGTCGCGCCGGTTCTGCTGTCCGTCTGGCTTGGTGCGTTTCACGACCATCTGGCCGATCCGTTCCGGGGCCCGCCATGAGCCAGGGCGAAGACGACCAGGACAAGGAACACGAGGCCACGCCGCAAAAGCTGATCGAGGCGCGGAAGCAGGGGGATGTTCCGCGCTCGGTCGATCTTCTGACTGCGGCGGGGATCGGTGGCTTTCTTCTGTCGCTCTATGCGTTGGGTGGCTGGGCGGTTCAGTCTGCGGGTGAGGCGGGGATTGTCCTTTTGGACCATTCCGCCCGTTTGGCGCGTCTGGTTGGGTCGGGCGGGGCCGAAGGCCAGATCGGTGGCCTGCTGCTTGCATTTGCCGGGCCACCCCTGGCGCTGCTTGGCCTGCCGCCGCTTTTGGTTCTGACGGTTGTCGTGGCGACAAAGGGGTTCGTCTTCGCACCCAACCGATTGATGCCGAAACTGTCCCGCGTCTCTCCGATGGCGACGGCCAAGCAAAAGTTCGGCATCGATGGACTGGTAGAGTTTGCGAAAAGCGCCGTGAAACTGTGTCTTGTTTCGGGGGTGCTGTATCTGTTCCTCGCCTCACGGGCCGACAGGATCATAACCACCGTCTACATGGCTCCGAACCTTTCGACGGCGGTTCTGACAAAGCTGATCCAGGAATTTCTGGTCGTGCTTCTGCTGTTGGCGGTAGTGATCGGCGGGGTGGATTACCTGTGGCAGGTCTACCTGTTCCGCCAGCGCAACCGGATGTCTCGCAAGGAGGTGATGGATGAATTCAAGGAAAGCGAAGGCGATCCGCATCTGAAATCGGCCCGCAGGCAACGCGCGCAAGAGGTGGCGACGAACCGGATGCTGACCGACGTTGCCAAGGCAGATGTGGTGGTGGTGAACCCGACGCATTATGCCGTGGCCCTCCGCTGGGATCGGACCAAGGGCAAGGCACCGATCTGTGTCGCCAAGGGCGTGGATGAAATCGCCGCGCGCATCCGCGAACGCGCGGCGGAACATGGTGTGCCGATTCACAGCGATCCGCCAACTGCACGGGCGGTTTTTGCCACGGTCGAGATTGGGCAGGAAATCCGGGTGGAGCATTACCGCGCCATCGCCGCGGCGGTCCGCTTTGCCGATGCCATGCGGAAGAAGGCGCGGAAAAGATGAGCAAAGCGAAGGATCTTGCCCGGCTGACCGAGCTTGCGAAGCTGACGCTGGATCATCGGTTGGGCCAGATGCGGGCTGCCAGTCGCGCGCTGGAGCGAAGCCGGGACCAGCTTGCCGCGATCAATGAGGCGGCCAGGCCCGCCGATCTGCCAATGGTCGCGGGCGCGCGGGCGGAATGGGCCTATCGGCGCTGGGCGGATCAGCGGCGCAGCGAGTTGAACCTTGTGATCGCCCGGCAGACGGCGGACTGGCTGACCGCACGGGATGAGGCGAAGACGGCTTTTGGGCGGCGAGAGGCGTTGAGCGGTTTGGCGCAGTCGATGAAGCCCCGTACGGGCATAGGGGGTGAATAGGTTTTGCCCCTAAGGCAGGATCGGTTTGCCGTAGGAATCGCAATAGCTTCCGGTTCGCGGTCCCTTTGGATTGACCAGCAGCGACAGGATCCGGGCGGCGGCGGTTTCGGGGTCGTCGGGGGCCTCGTCCCCGCCCATGTCGGTACGAAGCCAACCGGGGTGCAGGGCCAGAACCCTGCACGACAGATCATCGGCAAGCTTGGCCACTGCCCGGTTCAGCGCGGCCTTTGACAGGCAATAGGCATAGTCGCCGTCGGGATCGTGGCCTTCGGTGAACGACCCCGCGCGGCTGGAGATGAAGGCAAGCGTGGCCCTTGGGGACAGGTGCGGAAGCAGAGCGCGCGTCAGAAGAAGGGGCCCCGCGACGTTGATCCGCATGACCTCGGCCAGATGGTCTGCGGTCAGGCTCGCCAATCCGCCGGTATCACCGCGAATGGCGGCATTGTGGATGACATAGTCGATGGGTGTCGAAATGGCCTGCGCGGCAGCGGTGATCGAGGCCGCATCCGACTGGTCATATGCGACATGGGTCACGCCGGGAAGGGCAGGTCCGGTGCTGCGGGACAGGGCAAGCACGCGCGCGCCGCTGGCCGAAAGCTGGCGGACAAGGCAGAGGCCAAGCCCGCGGGATGCTCCTGTGACCAGCCAGCTAGCGTTGATGGTTGCGGAACCGGTGTTCGACGCGGGCGACAAGGCTGGCGGCGATGAGGGTGAGGAAGACATAGATGATGGCCACCGTGTTATAGGGCGCAAAGGTCAGAAAGGTTGCGGACTGGAATTCGCGCATCCGCTGGGTCAGGTCGCGGATCGACAAGACCGAGAGGAGCGAGGTGTCCTTGAGGATGGCGATGAATTCATTGCCCATCGGCGGGATCACAATGCGGAAGGCCTGCGGCAAGATCACATGTCGGGCGGTTTGCCAGCGGGTCAGGCCAAGGCTGCGCGCCGCCTCGACCTGCCCTGTGGGCACCGCATTGATACCGGCGCGGAATATCTCGGCCATGTAGGCGGAATAGGCGATGGCCATGGCGGTGATCCCACGAAGCAGGTTTGGCGGATCAAGAAAGCCATTGGTCGAGGATTTCAGCACCCCGGCCAAAGGCAGGCCGATGTAAAGGATGATCACCAGCATCGGAATGCCGCGCAGGGTGTCGATCAGGAATTCGGCTGCGATGGACAGGGGATGACGGCGGTAGATCCAGCCGCAGGTGGTCAAAAGCAAAAGCGCGATCCCAAGGACAAGTGCGGTGATCCCAAGGTTGGCTTGGGCATCGGGCAGAACCTCGGTCTGCCAAAGGATCAGTGCGGGTGGGGCAAGCGGGGTGGGCAGGACGACGCCGGAGAGCTTGCCCGATTGCAACTGCGCGATGCCTTCCTCGGCTGTCAGGACAGTGCGGATCTTGGGGTCGGTTTCAGGGGCATCGGGCCAGGAGCCATGGCGGATCGCGTCGACCACTTGGGCGGGAGTGCCGACAGTGATCCCGACGGTGCCGGAGGCATCGCCGATCAGTGCCACCGGAATGTGTGGTTGCAGGAATTGCGAGCCGGAAAGGGCAAGGGCGGCGACGGCAAGCGCCAAGAAGATCGGCAGGCTGCGGCGGGACAGGCGCAGTTGCATCAGGCCGACCCAGAACAGCGCCAGGATCGAGGCAAGGATATAGGCAGTCACCCCGGCCCGCACGGCGACGGCAAGGCCGGTGGCAAAGCCAAGATGGGCGAAAAGGAACAGGCCAGCCAGCCCCGCCCCGTTCAGCGCCAAGAGACCGCGTCGGGCAACGCGATACTTGCGCGACAAAGCGAACAGCAGCGCATTGGCCAAGGTCAGGGCAATCGGCAGGCCGCGGCTGAGGGTGGAAGTTGCCGACTCGGCAAGGTTTGCGGCAAGGAAAGGCTGGCCAAGGGGCGTCACCGTCAGCGTCAGGCCTGCCGCCAGCGACACAAGGAACAGGCTTTGCCGTCCGGTCAGGGTTGCGGCCAAGGCACCGGCAAAGAGCGTTGCAAACAGCAGGAAACCGGGAAGCTGGTTGGCCGAACCACGTTCAACCCCGATGATGGCGGCGAAGGAGCGGCTGTAGTCGGTCGAGGACAGGAACAGCCAGACCAGAAACGGAAACGCCAGCAGCAACAGGAAGTTCGCGGGGCGCAGGGCATCAAGCCGGGGCAGGCGTTTCACAAGGGACACTCCGTCACGGGATCAGGCGGTCGGGTTGGCGGATGATCATCTGCGGCTGGACGAAATGCGTCAGGCTGGCGGGGTTTTCGCCCTGCAAGAGCCGCAACATGAACTGGGCCAGCACGCGGCTGAGGGTTTCCAGTGGGTAAAGGAACGTGGTCAGCGGTGGCCAGAAATAGGCGCTGGCGTTGATGTCGTCATAGGCGATGACCGAGGCTTTGGCACCAACATCGATGCCAAGCGAGTGCAGGCCGGAAAGCACCCCCAGCGCGGTGGATTCGTTGACGCAGACAAACCCGGTGGCAGGATCGGGCAGGGCGCGCAGCGCAAGGGCGGCATCCTTGCCATGTCGGGTGGTCAGATCGCCGCCGATGATCAGGCTGGGGTCGAAGGGCAGGCCCGCTTTGGTCAGGGCGCGGGAATAGCCGTTGATGCGGTCGCGGCTATAGGCAAGCTCGGGCGTGGGGTTGACCAGGGCGATGCGACGATGACCGCCCTCCAGCAGGCGCAGGGTAGCGGTATGGGCGGCCCATTCGCTGTCGATGTCGACAAAGGCATGCGGCGCGGCGGTGTGGCTGCGGCCCAGCGTGACAAAGGGAAACCCTTGCGTGGCCAGAAAGGCGATGCGCGGATCGTCGGACAGGATGCCCGAAAAGATCAACCCATCGGCCTGATGCCCCTCGACGATGCTGCGGACCACATCAAGGCTGTCTTCGGTATCGCGCACCAGATGGACGGCGATGCGATAGGGCGAACCTTCCAGCCCCTCGACAATTCCGGCAAGGATTTCGGCATGTTCGACCCCGTTCCATTCATGGCTTTTCGCCACCGAAAGCGGCATCAGCACTGCAATCTGATACGACTTTCCCGTGCGCAGCGACCGGCCCCGAAGCGAGGCCTGATAGCCGACCTTTTCCGCCGCTTCGATGATCGCCTGCCTTGTCGCTTCGGTCACCACCGGCGAATTGCCAAGCGCTTTCGAGATGGTGGCTATGGAAAAGCCGGTCATCTCGGACAGCGTCTTGATCGTGGGTCGCGGGGTGGTCTTGCGCAAGGGTTACCTCATTCGGGGCAGGTCAGCGGCGGGCGTCAATGACTTCACGATAGCAAAGGGCGGACAGTTTGGGGCTGCGTTTCTGGTTTTCCAGATCGACATGCACGATGCCGAATGGGGTTGTATAGCCATAGGCCCATTCGAAATTGTCGATCAGAGTCCAGGCGAAATAGGCCTTTACCGGCACCCCTGCCCGACGGGCGCGGTCAAGTTCGGCGATGTGGTCGATGTAATAGGCCGCGCGCTGGCGGTCGTGGATCAGACCATCGGCCTCGGGCGTCTCGGGCCGGGTGGCCATGCCACTTTCCGAGATGTGGATGGCCCGCGGGGCATAGTCGCGGTGGACGTAGGTCAGGATGTCATGGATGCAAGGCGGGTAAATCTCGTAACCGACGGCCGTGTAATCGCCGGGCGGGCTGACGCGGGCGAAGTTCAGGGGCGGCAGTTCGGCGCCCGCCTGCATGACCGAACGGCGGTAGATGTTGACGCCGAGATAGTCGACGGGGGCGGAGATCGTGGCAAGGTCGCCGTCGCGGATGTCGGGAAGTTGGTCCTTGCAGAGGTCGAGCAATTCCTGCGGGTAGCGGCCCTTGAAGACGGCATCGAGGTAGAACCGGTTCTGTGCCAGCTCGAAGTGTTTCGCGGCCTGCACATCCTGCGGTTTTTGCGATGCCGGTTCGACGACGTTCAGGTCCAGAACGATGCCAACCTCGGCCCCCGGTGCGGCGGCGCGGATGCGGGGGACGGAAAGCCCGTGGCCAAGCAGGGCGTGGTGGCTGGCCAGAAGGCCACCCTTGACGCCGTCGGTCAGGCCGGGTGCGTCCTCTCCACTGGCATGGCCGGACCAGCAGAAGGTCCAAGGTTCGTTCAGCGTGGTCCAGTGCTTGACGCGGTCGCCAAAGGTGCGGGCCATGGCTTCGGCATGGTCGGCCAGCCGGTGGGCCGTGTCGCGGTTGTACCAGCCGCCCTTGTCTTGCAGGGCTTGCGGCAGGTCCCAGTGGTAAAGCGTCAGGTAAGGCGTGATCCCGGCCTGCAAAAGCCCGTCGATCAGCCTGTCGTAAAAGGCGATGCCCTTCTGGTTCATCGCGCTCTGGCCTTCCGGCTGTACGCGGCTCCACGCGATCGAGAAGCGATAGGCGTCAAGGCCAAGGTCTTGCATCAGGCGGATGTCGTCTTGCCACAGGTGATAGTGGTCGCAAGCCACGTCGCCCGAGCTTTTGTCGATGATGGCACCCGGCTTGCGGCAGAACCTGTCCCAGATGCTTTCGCCCTTGCCGTCTTCGTTCCATCCGCCCTCGATCTGATAGGCGGCGGTGGCACCCCCGAAAACGAAGTCGCGGGGCAGGTGCAGCGCACGGGCGCGGGCAAGAAGATCGTCAGAGCTGTGGTCAAGCATGGGTCGCTACCTTGGGAATGCGAGTCAAAAGGGGCCATGGCAGGGGGTCCGCCATGGCCGAGGGCGTGTTACTCGGCGGTCCAGTACTTGGCGATCAGCGCGTCAAGCGTGCCATCGGCCTTGATCGCGGCCAGCCCTTCGTTGAAGGCCGCGACCTTTTCGTCGCCCTTCTGGAACACCAGACCCAGCGGGTCGGCCTTGAGGTCCCGGATCGTCACGACCAGTTCGCCCGCGAACTCGGCCTCATAGGCGGCGGCGTTCGCGCCGTTGATCACCACGCCGTCGACATCGCCGTTACGCAGCGCCAGGACCGAGCCGTTGAAAGTGTCATAGGCCTGCACATTGTCCTTCCCGGCAATTTCCTCGGCGGTGGCTGCGTCGGTCGTGTTGGCTTGGGCCGACAGCTTCTTGCCGGACTTGAAGTCATCGACCGTCAGCGCGGCATCGGCGGCGCGGACAAGGATGGCCTGACCGTTGATGATGTAGGGATCCGAAAAATCCATCACCTCAAGCCGTTCGTCGGTGATCGACACGCCCGAAGCCACCAGATCGAACTGGCCTTCCTGAAGGGCGGTGAAGATGCCGTCCCAGCCGGTGGTGACGAATTCGGCGGTGCAGTTGATCTTGGCGCAGATCGCATTCACCACATCGACGTCAAAGCCGACGATTGCGCCGGTGTCGGGATCGATGAACTCCATCGGTGGAGAGGTGGTGTCGGACGCGACTTTCAGGGTCGCTCCGCCAAGATCGGCGGCATGGGCGGCTGTGGTCAGCGCAAGGGCGGCAAAGAGGGTAAGGGCAGTCCGTTTCATTTCTTCCTCCGGGTTGGTCAGTTGGGCAAAGTGGAAAGGGCGGCTTCGGTTTCCGCCAGCAGGATCGCGGCTTCATCCGGGCCGAAAACCATGGGCGGCTTGATCTTCAGCACGTTGTCATCCGGCCCGTCGGTCGAGGCTAGAACACCGCGCAGGCGAAGCTGGTCGACGATGTGGTCGGCTGCAGCTGTAGCAGGAGCGCGGGTATCCCGGTCGGTCACCAGTTCGACCCCGACGAACAGTCCCATGCCACGCACATCACCGATGATCGGAAAGAGGTCTGCCATGGCGCGGTAGCCCTGCATCAGGCCTTCGCCCGTCGTGACGGCCTTGGCGGGCAGGTTCTCGGCTTCGATCACGTCCAGGACGGCGTGGCCCACGGCCATCGAGACCGGGTTGCCGCCGAAAGAGTTGAAATACTCCATCCCGTTGGCGAACTTCGCGGCAAGTTCGGGCGTGGTGACCACGGCAGCCAGCGGATGCCCGTTGCCGATGGGCTTGCCAAGGACGACGATATCCGGCGTGACGTTCTGGGTCGCAAAGCCCCAGAAGGCGGGGCCGACGCGACCAAAGCCGCATTGCACCTCATCCGCGATGCAGATGCCGCCGCGCGCCCGGATGCGGGAATAGACCTGCGCCAGATAGTCTTTTGGCAGGATCACCTGACCACCGACGCCGGAAAGGGATTCGGCGATGAAGGTGGCAGCGCCCGTGCCGGTGCGCGCCTCGATGGCATCAAGGCAGCGGTCGATATCGGCGGCATAGGCGGGGCCGGAATCTGGCCCACGGTGCGGGCCGCGATAGGGATCGGGGAAGGTTGCGATCTGCACGAAATCGGGCTGCGGGAAGCCACCCTTGCGTTTGAACTTGTAGGGGCTGATTTCCACCGTGCCGCCGGAATTGCCGTGATAGGCCCAGTCAAGGACCACGGTGTCTTTCTTCCCCAGCGCGGTACGGGCGATGCGCAGGGCAAGCTCGTTCGCTTCGGTGCCGGAATTGACAAAATACACAACGCGCAGGTCGCCGGGCATGGTGGCGGCGATGCGCTCTGCAAGGCGGGGCATGCCGTCGTGCAGATAGCGGCTGTTGGTGTTCAATTCAGCCGCCTGCCGGGCCAGCGCCTGCACCACATGCTGGTGGCAGTGGCCGACATGGGTGATGTTGTTGACCGTGTCCAGATAGCGCCGCCCGGTATGGTCGATCAGCCAGGGGCCACGACCCCGGACGATCTTGAGCTTTTCGCGGTAGGAAATTGATAGGGACGGCCCGATCACCTTGCGCCGGCGGGCAAGTAGCGCTTCGGGCGGTTCGGGGTCGATCTGAAAGCTTTCGGGTTCCAGCCGCAGGATCAGGTTGGCATCCGGGCTGATGTCGGCCCAGGTGTCCCAAAGGCTGGCGTGACCCACGCCGAAGAAATTGCCGGACTGGGTCAGCATGCTGGTGACCAGCTGGAAATGCACATGCGGCGCCCAGCCGCCGTTTTCATGCCAATCGCCGAAATGGGCGACAAGGTCGCCAGCTTTGATCGTCTGGCCGGCGGTGCAAAGACCGGGAAGCGTGCCCGCAAGGTGGCCATACAGTGTAAAGAACGGCCTGCCAGTTGCAGTCTTGTGCCGCAGGACCAGTGTATTACCATAGTCCAGCGGGTCGGCGTTGTAGGTGACGCTTTCGACCACCCCATCCAGCGGTGCATGAACGGCGGTCCCTGCCGGGGCGAAGATGTCCACCCCAAGGTGGCGGGTGCGACGTTCTTCGCTGGCAGCATCGGCGAAATGGGCCGAGGTGTAGACCGAGCGCTTCTCGCCATAAAGGCCGAAGCCAAGGAAGGGGATGTCGGCTGGCAGGTTGGCGGGGCGTTGGGCGGTAAACCAGTCGTCAAAGGCGCGGTCGGAATAGACGGGCATTCCGACCCGGCTGCCGTCGGTCGGAAGCGCTATCCGAGCGGCACGGCGGGGGTCGGCGGCAAGGATCGGATGGGTCGCGCGGTTTGCAATGTCCGTAATGATTTCCGTCGTGCCGGGAACCGCCTCGAACCCGGCGGCTTTGCGGCAAAGGGCGATCATGAAGGCCGGATCAAGACTGTCGAGCCGCTCCAGCAGCGCAAAGGCCGGGGCTTGCGAGATCAGCAGATAGTCGTTTTCCGGGTGCAGCTTCGACTGGCGCGAAGAGATGCAGACCGAACAGACAAGCCGCATCCGCATCAGGTCAAAGACCAGATCGGCCTCGTCTTCCGTCAGCGGGAAGCTTTCAGCAAAGGCAGCAATCAGCACGCGCAGGGCAGAATAGATATCGGGCGTGTCAAGCAAGGCATAGGCCAGCGTGATGGCAAGCTCGTTGACGGTACGACCATGGCACATGTCGCCAAAGTCGATCAGCCCGGCAATGTGGGTCGGGTCCGTGGGGTCGACAATGACATTCCAGTCATTCGCATCCTGATGCAGCACCGAAGCACGCAAGCCGGGAAGGCGCGGCAGGACCTGCGCTTCGTACCGGGCGAACAGCCGTTCAACCAAGGCGCGGCGGGCCGGGTCGGTGATGTCGGCTGCGTGGTCCTTAAGCTGGATCACATGGTCCAGCGACCAGGGGAAATCTGGGCGGAAGGCCTGCGGGTGACCAAAGCCCTGCATCGACCGGGTAAGCCCACCCATGAACCGGCCAAGTGCGGCAAGCTGGTCCGGGCTGTGCGGCGCTTCGGCAAGGGGCTTGCCGCTGACCCAGGTGACAAGGCGCATCAGGGCGGGTTGACCATCGACACTGAGGGTCGCGCGGTCCTTGCCGTCAAGCATTGGCACGACGCGCGGGATGCCGGGTTGGCCGACACGGGCCAGATGCAGCAACGTTGCGTTCTGCAGGTCGATCTGGCCGGGGTCTTCGGCGGGATTGGCAATCTTCAGAACGAATTCTTCATCTGCCACGGTCAGGCGGGCATTCTGGTCCCTTTCGGAGGGCAGCGGACGGATCTTGCCGGATTTTCCGAAATGCCGGGAGGCGAGCGCCAGAAGCTCGGCATCGGAAAAGGCGGGATTGGCGGTCGCGAACAGGGTCATGCTTGGTCTTGTCCTTGGATTTTGCGGGCGGCGAGCCAGGCCGAAAGCAGAAGATATACCGCAGAAGTCCAGGCAAACGCGCGGTCACGCAAGCCCGCGCCGCTGAGCGCGTCGAAGTTTTCCGCCATGCCCGAGGTTTCGCAAAGTCGGCAGAAGCGGCGGGCGATGTCGGCGGCCTTGTCGTCGTGGCCTTGGCGCAGAAGGCCATCCCACAAAAGCATCGTCGTCGGCGCCCAGATCGGCCCGCGCCAATAGCCGTCGGCCTCGTAAAGCGGGCTTTGCGGGCGTTCGGTGGCCGGGCCCCAGTCGGTGATCCAGCCCTGATCCAGCCGGTCGATCAGACGGCTGGCCATGTGGGGTGCGAGACGGGCCCCAAGAACCAGGGGGATAAAGCCGATCAAGCTTTCGTCCTGCCGCAGGCGTGTGGGATCGGCGGTCAGGCGGGTGCCGAAAGCTTCGCCAGTCCAGAGCGTGGCAAGAAGGGTGGAAAGCTTCGCGCCTTCGGCCTTCCAGTGCGCGGCGCGGACGGGATCAAGCTGGGCAAGGCAATCGCAGGTCAAGATCAGGAAGGTCGGCAGATCGGGTGTCAGGACCGGGCCGCCCTCGGCAAAGAAGGTGGCGTTGTCCCAGCCGGAGTCATTGCCGTGGCAATAGGCGGGCAGGCTGTCGGCATCCTTCCGGGCATGGGTCAGCCAATAGGAAAGCTGGCGTTCCAGCCAAGGCACCAAAGCTGCGCGACGCGGTTCGGTCAGCCAGTCAGGTTGGCTTTCGATCAGCCGCAGGATCGCCCAGCCATGCACCGGGGGTTTGGTGAAGGCGAAATAGGACTCTCGGTCATTGACGAAATCCGGCAGTAGGCCGGAAGGGTGCTGATGGTCATAGATCGCGGCGAACTGGTCGAAAGCAAGGTCAGGGTCCATCGCCGCGACGCCAAGGGCCGAAAAGGCATTGTCCCAGGACCAGATGTTGATCATGGCGTTCTTGGACATATAGACTGCGGGCCGGGTCAGATTGCCCGAGGCCGGGACCGTATTGGCCCACAGAAGATAGGCGGCAAGGCTGCGCGCTTCGGTCTGGCCACCCTCGGGCGTGCGCGACAGCCAGTCGGCAAAGTCGTCAGCCGCCCCGGCGCGGGCTTGATCGAAACTGTCGGTCGTGGGCTCAGGCGGTATTGCAGGGAACAGATCGATAGTCCCCTCGAACCCGGCGGCACCGGAAAAGGTCATCGCCACGTTGGCCGCGTGATCGCGCCGCCATTCCCCCGTCACAGTGACCTTGCCGCTGGTGACCCTTGGCAACAGGCGAAGATCCTCTCCCGCCGCGACGACACATTGCGCACCTTGCGGGGTGACATAGGCATAGTCGTAGCGCGAACCTTCCAGCGCGAAAGTGA
>CAUJIP010000065.1 GCA_963205235.1 Pseudomonadota bacterium | reverse complement strand
ATAGGCATTCTCGGCTTTGGTCGGATACATCGGCTGCAGGGTAAGAGGTGAACGCATATGCGCCTCGACCTCGGCCAGCAGCGCCGATTGCATGTCGCCAAACCCTTCATAGCCAAGCCGGTTGGCCAATCGCAGCACTGTTGGGTCACTGACCTCTGCCGCCTTGGCAAGACGCGAAATCGTGGTCAACCCAGCCGCCGGATAGTTTGACAGAAGGGTGCGGACGACCTTCAGTTCCGCATTCGAAAACCCGCCTTCGGCATTCATCAAGCGGTCCCGCACCGTGCCGGTGGCCGGGTTGGACAGGTCATGATGGGTGATCGTGGTGCTCATGTGTAATTTATTACAGCATTGCAGTATGGATTTTCAATCTGAAATTTTTACTTGACGTCCGCCACAGGCCCAAGCCAAGCTTGCAGGCATGACTTGCGGGGGTGCTGTGCGACTTTGGCTGAACATACCGGTGACCGCCTGGACGGGTGCTGCACTTCTGTCTCTTGGAGTCGCAGCCTTGGCCATAGGTCTGAAACTGGTGCTTGGCCTGAATGGCGAAAACATGGCGACGCTTGTGCTTCTGCAGATCTCGGCCGTGCTTGCACTGGCGATCTTCAGCGGCAATTCCGGGATCGTCTCTTTTGGCCATTCGGCCTTCATGGGGGTCGGGGCCTATACTGCCGGTCTCTTGACCATGGCCGCTGCTGCCCAGAAAACGGCGCTTCCCACCTTGCCCGCATGGTTGGCCGGGCATGAAACCGGATTGCTTGTCGCGCTTGCCGCAACAGCCGTTGTCGGAGCCGTTGTGGGTGTGATCTCGGGCCTGCCGCTTTCGCGCCTGTCCACAGGCTCGGCGGCAATCGGTACGCTTGCCTTCCTTATCATCATCCACGTCAGCCTTGTCGGTGCCCGCGACTTCACCCGCGGCAGTCAGACCTTCTATGGCGTGCCACGGCTGACAACGCTTTGGGTGGCTCTTGCTGCGGCTATCCTGATGATCTTTGCCGCCCGCCTTTTTCGGGAAACCCGCCTTGGCCTGGCATTGCGCGCCAGCCGCGAGAATGAGGTGGCCGCCGCCGCCATCGGCATCAACATGCGCCAGTCCCGCTTTCTTGCATGGGTCGCAAGCATCACCTGCGCCACCCTGATCGGCGCGCTTTACGGTCACTATCTCGGGGCCTTTTCGCCCAAGGATTTCTACTTTGACCTGATCTTCACCTTCATTGCCATGCTGATCGTCGGCGGACTTTTCAGCGTGTCGGGCGCTGTTGCAGGCGTCTTGATGCTTGCCCTTGTGATCCAGCTCTTGCGCGAGGCTGAAGCGGGCGTTGACCTTGGTTTTGCAACCTTGCCGCAAATCTTCGGCCTGCCGCAGCTGGGCCTTGGCCTGGCACTTCTGTTGACGATCTGGACCCGGCCCAATGGTCTTTCAGGTCTGGGCGAACTGCGCCTTGCGTCCCTGACACGCAGACCGGACGAGGTGGCACCCAAGCCCTTGACCCTACAGGCGCAAACAACCCCGACCAAGCAGTCGCTTGCCGTTCGTGACGTGACGGTTCGCTTCGGTGGCCTGACCGCTCTTGACCACATCACCTTTGACGTTCCGATGGGGCAGGTCACCGGCTTGATCGGCCCGAACGGGGCAGGAAAGACGACACTTATCAACGTCATCTGCGGCCAACAGCGACCGACTTCGGGCTCGGTCACCTTGGGCGGACAGGCGCTTTCAGCCTTGCCCGCGCACCGCGTCGCAGCGGCCGGCTTGGCCCGCACGTTTCAGAATATCCGCCTGTTCGATCGCTTGACCGCGCTTGAGAATGTGGTGGTTGCCGCGCAAGGCGCAGGCCGTTCACGGACCGAGGCTGAAGGCATCGCCATGGCCGAACTTGCGCGCATGGGCCTGGCCGCCCGTTGGAACGAACGCGCCGAGGCTTTTGCCTATGGCGACCGCCGCCGACTGGAAATCGCCCGCGCGCTGGCGCTGGCACCCGCGTTCCTTTTGCTTGATGAACCGGCCGCTGGCATGAACCCGGCCGAGACCGACCGCCTGATCGAGACGCTGGAACGCCTGAAGGCGGAACGCGATCTTGGCATATTGGTCGTGGAACATGACATGCGGCTGATCATGCGGCTTTCCGACCGCATGGTCGTGCTCAACAAGGGTCAGAAGATCGCCGAGGGTTCGCCCGACGCTGTTCGGAGCGACCCACTGGTGATCGAGGCCTATATCGGAACCAAACGCCATCACAACGACCAACTGGAGAGTTAGAACCATGACGCGACTTGGAAGACTGCTGTCCTATTCTGCCGCCATCGCACTGATTGGCGGGACTGCCTTCGCCGAGGATGTGATAATTGGCCTTGCCACGGGCCAGACGGGCGGACTTGCACCGTTCGATCAGCCCTCGCTGGCCGGGTTCAAGATGGCGATTGACGAAATCAACGCCAAGGGCGGCCTTGGCGGCAAGTACATGGTCACGCTGGATATCAAGGACACACGCTCTGATACCGGTGCAACCGTGCAGGCCGCGCAGGAACTGGTGGCCGAAGGCGTGAAGGTGCTGATCACACCTTGTGACGCGGATCCCTCGATTGCGGCGGGTCAGATCAGCCAGTCAGCACAGATCCCGACGCTGACCTTCTGCGGCACTACGCCGACGATCACCGATGCTGTGGGCGACTATATGTTCGGCACCTATCCTGCCGACAACGGGCAGGCTGCCTTGTTGGCCGAACATGCCATCAGCAAGGGCTACAAGTCAGCCTACATCCTGAAGTCCCCCGACAGCGCCTATACGCTGCGCTTGCCGGAGTACTTCGCCGAGGTCTTCACCGCCAAGGGCGGCACCATCGCGGGCGAAGGGACTTATGGCCTTGGCCAACAGGACTTTGCTGCCGAGGTGACCAAGATCGCGGCCCTTGATCCGCAGCCTGATGTCATCATGACTGCCGCCTATGAGCCGGACTTCCCCGCTTTCCTGAAGGCCTTGCGCGGGGCCGGGGTCATGGCTCCGGTCCTTGGTTCCGATGGCATCGATAGCCCGACCACCACCGGCTTGGGCGAGATTGCCAACGGGATCGTGCATACCACAGCAGGCTTCCCCGCCGACGGCACGCCCTTGGGTGATTTCTACAAGCGTTTCACCGAGGCGACCGGGGCCGCGCCCGAGACAGTCTATGTCGCGACGGGCTACGAAATCCCTTATATCCTTGATGCTGCGGTCACGGCGGCGGGCACCATGGACGGACCGGCGCTGCGGGACGCACTGGCGAACCTTGAAGGCGTGCAGGTCTTGACCGGCAAGGTCACCTACAAGGGCACAAACCGGATGCCGTCGCGCGATATCACGCTGGTCGAGATTCAGAACGGCGCACGGACACCCATCCTGACCGCGACTCCCGACCCGGCCAGCGTTCCGGCACCCTGACATGCTGACTGTCACCGACCTTTCCGTCCGATACGGCCAGATCGAGGCTTTGCGCGGTCTTGGCCTTTCGGTCACGAAAGGCTCGGTGACGGTTCTTTTGGGGTCAAACGGCGCCGGGAAAAGTTCGACCCTCAATGCCATTACCGGCCTTGCGCAACCGCGGGGCCGGATCGAATTCGAAGGCGTGCGGATCGACGGCGTTGCCCCCGAAGATATCGTTCGCAAGGGCATTGCCCTTTGTCCCGAGGGCCGACGGGTCTTTCCGTCGCTTTCCGTGGCGGAAAACCTTCATCTGGGTGGGGCCGTGCATGCCAGGGGCGAGGCCCTTGCCGCAAGGGTCGAGGCGGAACTTGCCCGCTTTCCAATCCTGCGCGAACGGTTTCACCAGAAGGCCGGGCTTCTGTCAGGCGGGGAACAGCAGATGCTGGCCATTGCCCGCGCCCTTATGTCCGCGCCTCGCTTGCTTCTTCTCGACGAACCCTCACTCGGTCTGGCACCCAAGGTTGTCGATCAGGTGTTCGACCTGATCCTGTCGCTTCGCGATCAGGGGATCACGATCCTTCTGGTCGAACAGAACGCCGAACGCGCGCTAGAGATTGCTGATCGTGGCTATGTGCTGCAATCGGGCGAGATGGTTCTTTCCGGCACTGGCAAAGAGCTCGCGGAAAGCGACCTTATCCGCCAAGCCTATCTTGCGGGGTAGATGATGGACATCATTCTTCAGCAGGTCCTGAATGCCATCAGCCTTGGTGGGATCTATGCACTTTTGGCGCTGGGTCTGGCAGTCGTGTTTTCCATCGTCGGCCTGATCAACTTCGCCCATGGCGAGCTGATGACAGTGGCAGGCTACGTGCTGTTTCTTGGCGTCCTTTTCGCGCTGCCCCTGCCCTTCGCCGTTCTTCTGGCCATTGGGGCGGCGGCGTTGGCCGCAGTCTTGACCGAACGGCTTGCGTTCAGGCCGATGCGAAAAGCGGATGCAACCTCGCTTCTTTTGACCAGCTTCGCCGTTTCGGCAATCCTTCGGGTTCTGTTCCAGAACGGCATCTCTGCGCGCCCAAAGCCGGTGCCGTTGCCTTCGGCACTCAGTGGAACCGTCAACCTGGGCCCGGTGCATCTTGGCGCGGTGCCGCTGGCCTCGATCGTCGTGACAGTCCTGTCTCTGGTCACGCTCAACCTGTTCCTGAAGCGGACGACCATGGGCCAGGCCATGCGTGCAGCGGCCGAGGACTTCCAGGTCCTGCGCCTGATGGGGATCAAGGCAAACCGCGTCATCGCGGTGGCCTTCGGCCTTTCAGGCGCGCTTGCCGGGATCTCTGCCGTTCTCTGGGTTGCCCAGCGTGGATCGGTCGATCCGCTGATGGGTTTCATCCCAGTACTCAAGGCCTTCGTCGCTGCCGTGATCGGCGGTCTTGGCAGTCTGCCCGGCGCGGTTGCGGGCGGCTTTGTGCTGGGGATCAGCGAAGTCCTGTTCCAGGCATTCCTTCCCGAAGCCGCGCTTCCTTTCCGCGACGCCTTTGTCCTTTCCGTCGTGATCGCGATCCTGATCTGGCGGCCCGAAGGGCTGATCCCGGCCAAGACCGCACGGCGCAGCTGACACGCCTGCAACAATGCCGGATACCTCCGGCATTCTGTTAGGCAATTTCGGTGTTTTCGCCGATCCACCCGGCGGAATCGACATGAGTGAGGAGTAGCTTTCGCAGCAACTGCGACCACTGCGGGAATCCATCCGCGGTACGTCAAACGCGAAAGGGATCGATCATGTCATTCACCAAAGTAGCCGTGCTTGGCCTTGGCAAAGTGGGCCATCTGGCCGCCGAACTTCTGTCCGAGTCAGGGTTCGAAGTGACCGGCGTCGATGCGCGCCCGGTCAAAGCCGCTTTCGCGACCAAGGTCGTCGACCTGCAGGACGCCGCCGCCTTGGCCACGCTTTTGAAAGGGCAAGAGGCCGTCCTGTCCTGCCTCCCCTTCCATCTGAACATCGGCGTTTCGACCGTCGCGCATAGCCTTGGCCTGCATTATTTCGACCTGACCGAAGACGTGCCCACGACCAAACATATCCGTGAACTGGCAAAGACCTCCAAGGGCCTGATGGCCCCGCAATGCGGACTTGCACCAGGTTTCATCGGCATCGTCGGCGCGCATCTTGCGGACCAGTTCGACAAGGTCCGGTCGATCCGCCTGCGCGTGGGTGCGCTGCCGCAGAACCCGACCGGGCTTCTGGGTTATGCCTTCAACTGGTCGCCTGAAGGTGTGGTCAATGAATACCTCAATGACTGCGAAGTGATCGAGGAAGGCGTCCTGAAGTCGGTCTCGGCGATGGAATGGCTGGAAACGATCTATATCGACGGCATGCAGCTTGAGGCTTTCACCACCTCCGGCGGGCTTGGCACGATGTGCGAAACCTATGCCGACCGGATCGAGAACCTGGATTACAAGACCATGCGCTATCCGGGCCACGTCAAGCTGATGAATTTCTTCTTCCACGAACTTCTGATGCGCGAAAACCGGGCCGAGGCGGGGCGCATTCTGACCAATGCCAAGCCCCCGGTTGATGAGGACGTGGTCTATGTCCATGTCGCGGCCGAAGGTTTCCAGAACGGGCAACTTAGGCGCAAGGAATTCGTGCGCTCGTACTATCCGATCGAAATCGGCGGCAAGATGCGTACCGCCATCGCCTGGACGACGTCAGCTTCGGTTGTCGGCGTGATCGAGATGGTGCGGGGCGGGCAGCTTCCGCAGCAGGGCTTCCTGAAGCAGGAGGAAATCCAGCTTGAGCCCTATCTGAAGACGCGGACCGGCAACTATTACAACATTGGCCACCGCAGCCGCCACGCCTGAAATCAGTTCCGGTGGACGCGGATTTCAATCTCTTAAGAAATCCCTAACGTCCACAGTCAACATGATGTTTTCATTATGGAAATGCCAAACTGTCCACCGTGGACACTTTGGCATTTTCTGCCCCGTCAGGCCCCTTTTTCTGCCCCGCCAATCCGCGACAACACCCGGTCAAGCCCCTCATCCCAGGCCGCAAGCGCGTTGTGCTGGCCCAAAGTGGTCAGCACCAATTCGCTGATGCCGCCCTTGGTCACGACACTTTCCGTGATCTCATCCAGCGGGTGGTCTTCCTGAAGCAGCACCTCGGCATTGCCCCGCAGGGTTGCCGCGATCAACCGTCGCGCGGTTTCCGGGGGCAGGCCCTGGGCTTCGAACCAGGCGATGATATGGGCCATCCAGCCAAAGCTTGCGCCAGAAAAGGCCCCGAAGACAGCGGCGACAGTGAACGAAGCCTCGTCGGCAAAGGGTTCGACCGGGCCGACCTTGGAAAGGAAGTCGCGCCAGAAGCCGTCGTCGGGGTGCAGGATCGATGGGCCGCAACGGAAGGCGTTGGCATAGCCCGGCATCATGGTGATCGCCGCGCGGGCGGGGCCGACGGCCCCTTGCAGCACCGACAGTCCGGTTCCTGCCATGGCCGAAAGAACCGGCTGGCCGGGTCGAAAGCGCAGGGTGGAAAGTTCGGCAACCCCGGTTCGGGCAGGAAGGCAAACGAAAACTCCGTCTGCCATGTCAATCACGGCCTGATTGCTGGCCGCGACTTTGCAGCCAAAATCTTCGGCCAAATGCGCGGCAATTTCGGCATTCCGGGGCGACAGGATCAGAGCATAGCCTGACCCCTCCAGCCCCCGAACCATCAGTTCGGCCAGATGCCCGACCCCCAGAATGCCGATGGTGGTCACGGCATTTCGTCCAGAACTTCGGCCATCGCCTTGGCGGTCGCGGCAATATCCGCTTCGGTATGGGCAATCGAAGACAGCGAATGCAGCGTGGCCGAAGGATTCATGTAGATGCCCTTGTCCATCAGCCGCAGCGCAAAGTCGCGGAACTTCACCCGGTCGACCTTGCTGCAGAAATCGCGATAGTCGGCAATCTCGCGGGCCTCGGTGAAGAATATCTGGAACATCGAGTTCACGCCCTGCACGACCATCCCGTGCCGGTTCGACGTGCGGGCGACCCCGCGCACCGCTTCGGCCATCTTCAGGCCCAGGTCTTTGATCTTCGCGAATCCCGCCTGATTGTCGGCAAGCATGGTTTCCAGCATCACCTTGGTCACATGCAGCGCCAGACGGCCCGCGTTGTGCGTACCGAAATGCAGGACCTTGCCCCATTCCAGACCTGCCATCACCTCGGCCCGCCCGCCGATCATCGCCATCGGCAGCCCGCCGCCCAAAGCCTTGCCATAGGTCACGATGTCGGGCGTCAGCCCGTAAACCTCAGCGCAGCCCCCGGCAGCCAGACGGAAGCCCGTCACCGTCTCGTCCAGATAGAACAGCGCGCCGTGTTTCTGGCACAACTCCTGCATCCGATTCAGATAGCCGGGCTTTGGCGGAATCACCCCCATGTTCGACATGACCCCTTCGGTCACCACGCAGGCCGCCTGATCGCCATGCAGCGCCATCGCGCGTTCAAGCGCCTCGACGTCGTTCCAGCGGACGACGATGGTGTCCTTCCATGCCTCCTCGGGGATGCCCGACGAGTCAGGGATGCGGATCGGGTCGTTCGGATGGCCCAGCAGCGTTGGCGGATAGGGGTTGGTGTTGACCAGCACCGAATCCCACCAGCCGTGATAATGCCCCTCGAACTTGATGATCTTGCGCCGTCCGGTGTGGCCGCGAGCCAACCGGAAGGCGGCCATCGCCGCCTCGGTCCCCGTATTGGCGAAGCGCACTTTCTCGACATGGGGCAGAAGCTTGACCAGCATCTCGGCCACATCAACCTCAACCTCAAGCGCGGTGGCAAAATGGGTGCCGCGCGCCACTTCGCGGGCCACGACTTCGACCACCTTGGGATGCGCGTGACCAAGCGGCAGCGCCCCAAAGGCCATCATCCAGTCGATGTATTCGTTGCCATCCACATCATACAGCCGCGCGCCCGCGCCGTGGCTCATATAGCGGGGTGCGCCGCCAAAGGTTGCCGGGCCGCGTGATGCCGAGGAAACCCCCTCGACAAGAACCTTCATGCCCCGATCAAAAAGCGCCTGTGACTTCGGTCCCGCCATGTTTCACCCCATTTCCTTGCGTCCGCCAGACCGCCGATCCAGCGCGATTTCTGCCAGCCTATTGCAGTCTCTCCTGACGCACCATGCCCCAAGCCAAAGGGATTTCACAGACACGACCTTCACAAATAAAAACGTTTTCATAAAAAATAAAAACGTATAGATTTCGTCCGTGTCGCGATTCGAGGAAGGATCTTGCGCTTGGCCGGACTGCGGATTTCAAAACTTCGAAAGTCCTTCGGCACCGTCGATGTGCTGAAAGGGATCGACCTTGAAATCCGCGATGGCGAATTCGTCAGCTTCCTTGGGCCTTCAGGCTGCGGCAAGTCCACGCTTCTGCGCTGCATTGCCGGGCTGGAAGACCTGACCGAAGGCGTCATCCACCTGGACGGGCGCGAGATTACCGATCTCCCCTCGGCCAAGCGCGACATCGCGATGGTGTTCCAGAACTACGCGCTTTATCCGCATATGAACGTGCGCAAGAACATGGCGTTCGGCCTGTCGCTGAACGGAATGCCCGCCGCCGAGATTGACGCGCGTGTCCGGGATGCTGCCGAAACGCTGCGAATTACCGAGCTTTTGGATCGCAAGCCACGGGCCCTCTCCGGCGGACAGCGGCAGCGTGTGGCCATCGGCCGGGCAATCGTGCGCAAGCCAAAGCTGTTCCTACTGGACGAGCCCCTGTCGAACCTTGACGCCAGCCTTCGCGTGACAATGCGGGCCGAGCTTTCGGCACTGCATGACCGGCTTGGCGTGACGATGATCTATGTCACCCATGACCAGGTCGAGGCGATGACCCTATCGAACCGTGTCGTGGTGCTGGATAAGGGACGGGTCGCCCAGTTTGGCCGCCCGCTGGAGCTTTTCCACCGTCCGGCGAACCTGTTCGTGGCGGGGTTCATCGGCAGCCCGCAGATGAACTTTCTTCCGGCCAAAATTGAGGAGCAGACCGCCGACAGCATCACGATTTCGCTGAACGGCACGACTTTGACGATCCCGACCCTTGGACATGCTCCGGTCGATCCCGCTCGCCCGGTGACCTTGGGCATCCGCCCTGACCGGTTGCAGCTTGCCGAGGATGGCCAGCTTTCCGGCACGATCCGGCTTGCCGAGCGACTGGGGACCGAAAACCACCTGCACATCGACCTTTCGACCGGCGACCCGGTCGTTGTCATCACCGACGGCACCCATCCGGCCCGGGCACGCGATCAGGTCAGGCTGCGGATTTCGCCCGCCGACACCCATGTTTTCGATGCCGACGGCAGGGCTCTGCCCCGGAAGCTCGATCCCGCCACCGAGGCGCTGATTTCTGAACCACAAGGACCGGCAGACCCGGCCTGACCAAGGGAGGACGACCATGAAAACCACAAGACGTGCTTTGCTTTCGGCCACGCTTCTGGCCCTTGCCTTGCCCGGCGCAAGCTTTGCCGAGGATCAGATCCTGCGCTTTGCGACCTGGAACACCGACCCGGAAAGCATCGCCATCAATCAGGCGATTGCGACCAAGTTCGAAGAGGCGAACCCAGGCGTGAAGGTGCAGATCGAACTTTACGGCGACGGTTTTGACGACAAGCTGACTGCCGCCATGGGTGCCGGCGACGCGCCCGACGTTATGTATATGTGGAACTACCCCGCCTACAAGGACGCGCTGATGCCGATGGATGATCTGATCATCCGCGATGCAGCCGAGCTGAACCTTGACGACATCCCGGCTGGGCTGATGAACATCTCGAAGATCGACGGCGCGACCTATGCGATGCCCGTCGGCTTTACGACGCAGGTCGTCTTTTACAACAAGGACATGTTCGCCGCCGCCGGTGTGGCCGAACCTGCCGCTGGCTGGACCTGGGCCGATCTGCGCGCCGCTGCCGCCAAGTTCCGCAACGCCGATACCAAGACCTATGGCTTTGCCGTCGATGCCAAGCCCGACCCCTTTGATTTCGAGCAGTTCTTCTGGTCGAACGGGACCAAATACATCTCGGACGACGGCAAGACGCTGGATGGTTACATGAACAGCCCCGAGGCCGCCGAAGTGCTGGACATGTTCGGCGACATGATCAAGACCGAAGAGGCCGTCGCGCTGAACATCGGCGATGACACCCCCGGTTCCGCGCTGTTCAAGGCAGGCCAGATCGCCATGTTCCAGTCGGCGATGTGGTCGAAGACCGGGATTGATGAATCTGGCATCAACTATGGCGTCGCCCCTCTGCCCGCCTTTGGCGACAAGCCGGTGCATTCGGTGATCGGAGCCTCGGGCATCTCGATTTCGAAGGATACCAAGAACGCCGATCTTGCCTGGGCTTTCGTCAAGTTCTTCTCGACCCCTGAAGCGGTTGAGATGCGGACGAACGACCTGCCGATCCGCACTTCGGTCGCCGACAAGTTGGGGCTGGCGACGGACCCGATCTACAAGCCCTTCTTCGACATGCTGGCTGTGTCGAACCGTGAAACCAACGCCTTCCTAAAGAACCCGAACTGGGGCCAGATCCAGGCCAACCTTGCGCTCGCGATCGAGGCGACCATGGTCGATCAGGGCAATGCCAAGGCCCATCTTGATGAAGCCGTCGCCGCTTCGGCCCGGTTCCTGAACTAGGGCCGCTGAAGGTTCACGGAGAGAGAAAGGCCAGTGCCATGACCGATGCCCGACGGATTTCCTCCCGACGCCGGCCCGGCATTGCGCCCTGGCTTTTCATCTCTCCGTGGATCCTTGGCTTCTTTCTGTTCACCCTTGGGCCCATGGTCTTTTCCCTGATCATGAGCCTGCATGACTGGCCCGTGGTGGGCGAACGCAAGTTCATCTGGTTCGACAACTATTCGACCATGTTGACCCAGGACCCGCGCTTTTGGGAAAGCCTTGGCATTACGGTGAAATTCGCGCTGATCTTCGTGCCCTTGAACATTGCGCTGTCTTTCCTTCTGGCTGTCCTTCTGAACGTCAAGGTGCATGGCACGGCGCTGTTCCGCACGGCGTTTTACCTACCGTCGATCATCTCGGGCGTGGCTTTGGTGATGATCTGGAAGTGGATCTACTCCAAGGATTACGGCCTTCTGAACTATGGCCTTTCGTTGCTGGGCGTCGACGGGCCGAACTGGCTGGGCGATCCACACTGGTCGATCCTTGCCATCATCATCGCCTCGCTTTGGGGTCTTGGCGGCACGATGCTGATCCTGCTGGCTGGTCTGCAATCCATCCCGAAAGAGCTGTACGAAGCCGCCCGCGTTTCCGGCGTGCCAGCTTGGGCGCAGACGGTTTACATCACCATCCCGATGCTATCGCCGATGCTGCTGTTCACCTTCATCACCTCGCTGATCTCGGCATTTCAGCAACTGACCATCGCGCTTTTGCTGACCAAGGGTGGCCCGCTGAATTCGACCTACTTCTTCGCGATGTACATCTACGACAACGCCTTCAAGTTCCACGACATGGGCTATGCGGCGGCGATGAGCTGGGTGATGTTCCTGATCATCCTGACCCTCAGCATGCTGGTCCTGAAATACTCTGCCGCCTGGGTGCATTACGAAGGCGAAGCGAAGGGCGGCGGCAATGGTTAGAACCTTCACCTATGGCGCGCTGATCTTCCTCTCGGCGCTGTTCATAGCACCCTTCCTCTGGACCCTGCTGACCGCGGTGAAGACCGAGGCCGAGCTTGTCACCTGGCCCCCCGTCTTCTGGCCCGAGGACTGGCGCTGGTCGAACTTCCCGGAAAGCTGGGCCAAGCAGCCCTTCGGCACCTATCTGTGGAATTCGACAACCGTCGTGGTCCTGTCGACCATCGGCCAGGTTTTCTCCTCCTCGCTGGTGGCCTTCGGTTTCGCCCGCTTCCGCTTCCCCGGTCGCGACCCGATCTTCGTCCTCCTGCTCGCGACGATGATGATCCCCTGGGACGTGAAAATGATCCCGCTCTACATGGAGTTCAATCTCCTCGGCTGGATCAACACCCTGAAACCATTGATCGTCCCGGCCTGGTTCGGCGAGGCCTTCTTCATCTTCCTGCTGCGCCAATACATCATGACCGTGCCGATGGAGATCGACGAGGCCGCCCGGATGGATGGCGCAAATGCCTGGCAGCTCTATTGGCGCATCCATCTGCCGCTGATGGTTCCCGGTCTGGTGCTGGTCGGCACCTTCCATTTCATGAACGCCTGGAACGATTATCTGGGGCCGCTGATCTATCTGAACGACCAGACGAAATACACCCTGCCGCTGGGTCTGGGCCTGTTTCAGGGGCGCTATGACGTGGACAACATCGCCATTGCCGCGATCACGGTGATCCTCTGCCTGCCGCCCCTGGTGCTGTTCTTCTTCGTCCAGCGCTACATCATGGACAACGCGCTTGGCTCCTCGGTGAAGGGCTGATGTTCGACTTCGCCCATATCCCGTTCAGCCGCTTTGGTCGGTTCCTGACGCTCTCCATGATGGACGGGCAGGTCTGGCTGCGGCTGGTCAAGGGGGGCGATCTGAAGCCGTCGCTGGGGCGTCTCTGCCGCATCACGGTGGGCGAGGGGGAGGTGGACTGGACGCTTACCCCCGACCTCCTGACCGCCGAAACCGCTGCGGGACGGGTGGAGTTCGCCATCGGCGCAGGCGAGTGCCTGCACCTGCGCGGGCAGGGGGTTAAGGTCACCTTCGCGCTGGAAGGCTCACGTTACGACTATGCCTATCGCACCCCGCAGGGCGCGCATTGTCTGGTCGCGGCTTACGAGAACACCCGGCTGCTGCCGCGCGTGACCAAGGGGTCGGTGCAGGTCACCGGCGACTGGCGGCGCGATCATTCCGACAATGTGACGATGACTTTCGGCGGCGACACCGGGTTCGAGGGCACCATCGACCTGTTCCCCGCCATCCCTCCCGCCCCGTCGC
>CAUJIP010000064.1 GCA_963205235.1 Pseudomonadota bacterium | reverse complement strand
GCTGGCCAGACCGCCCTGCGTCAGCAGATCGCGGACATGCTCGATGCAGTCCTTCTCGGTCTTGATCTTCTCGACCTCTTCGCGCGTCCGGTACTTCGCCGGGTCAGACATCGAATGCCCCCGATAGCGATAGGTCATCATTTCCAGAATGTATGGGCCATTCCCCGCCCGGCAGTGCGCCACGGCCTTCTCGCCCGCCGCCTTCACCGCCAGAACGTCCATCCCGTCGACCTGCTCGCCCGGAATGCCATAGGCCACACCGCGCCCGAACAGCGTTTCCGACTTGGTGGACCGCTTCATGCTGGTCCCCATGGCGTACTGGTTGTTCTCGATGACAAAGATCACCGGCAGCGACCACAGCTCAGCCATGTTGTAGGTCTCGTAGACCTGGCCCTGGTTGGCCGCACCGTCGCCGAAATAGGTGAAGGTCACGTTGTCATTGCCCAGATACTTGTCGGCAAATGCCAGCCCCGCCCCCAGCGGCACCTGAGCGCCCACGATCCCGTGCCCACCGTAGAAATGCTTCTCTTTCGAAAACATGTGCATCGAACCGCCCTTGCCCTTGGAGTATCCCCCCTCGCGCCCGGTCAGTTCGGCCATCACGCCCTTGGCATCCATGCCGCAGGCCAGCATGTGGCCATGGTCGCGGTAGCTGGTGATCCGCTTGTCCCCGTCCTTGGACGCGGCCTCAAGCCCCACGACAACCGCTTCCTGCCCGATATAGAGGTGGCAGAACCCGCCGATCAGACCCATGCCATACAGTTGGCCCGCCTTCTCTTCAAAGCGGCGGATCAACAGCATCTCGCGGTAATATTTCAAAAGGTCGTCCTTCGAGACATTCGGTCTCGCGTCAGGCTTCTTGGCCATCGGGCTCCTCCCAGAGCAACGGAATCGGTCAATAGGATAGTTTAGTCTTAAACCATCACTACAGTATCGGGGTTTATTGGGTCAAAACAAATTCCATGCCCAGCATCACGTCGGCGACATGGCACCCATGCAGTCAGGGAAGGGCTGGCTTGCGGCCGAAAGCGGCCTAGCGGATCGCGATTTCGTCGGCGCGCATATAGCCAAGCACGTCGCGGGCCTGCTGGTCAAGCAGATCAAGGTCAAGGTAATCATCCGACAGCCGATGGGTCAGGTTCTCCATCTGGGCCAGTTCGGTCTGCAGCCGGTCACGCTCGTCTGCAAGGGTGCGGGCTTCCGCGTCAATCGCCACGCGCGAAAACATCCCGTAATCGCCCTGAACCGCAGCAAAGGTGAAATAGGTGCCAAGCACCCCGGCAAAGGCCAGATAGACCAGCCCGCCCAATCCCCGATGTGTCTGAACTGACGACATATGCAAGCCCCGCGGCCCCTCTTTGCCGGGGGCCTGCAGGAACAATTGCATATCACGACGCGGTTGGGAATCCCAAAAATGCACCGGCTTCAAAGACTTGCCGCGTCACTCGGCAACGACGACCGTCGTTTCCATTTGCACGTCGGTATCAAAGCTCAGCTCCAGGTCCTGACAGTCCTGCCCCTCCCAGTCCACCGGGCAAAGATGTGCCGTGATCGTCCCGGTCATGCGGCGGTTATAGCTGTCGTCCCGCGCAGGCCCGATGCTGTCGACGATCAGAACGGCGCTTTGCCCTTCCGATGACAGCCGCGCCCCGTCGATGTCATCGCCCTTCATGATCGACACCGCGACATTCACGCCTTCGCCAAGATGCAGCGCTTTACCGAACTCGGCCTCGGCATAGACGCGCCCCGCCATCGTATCCGGCTCTTCGGGCGGATAGGCCATCAGATGCAGCGTCATCAGCGGCTCTTCATATCCCGCCCCGACCCAGGCCGAAGCATCGAAAGCCCCGATCGAAAAGTCGAACGTCTCCCACGTCACCGCCTCGCCGCCGAAAGTCCCGGACACCTCGCCCATTTTGGGCGGATAATCCGCGGAGAGTTCGGGTTCACCAACCTCGATATCTTCGGCGACTGCGGGCAGTGTGGACAGCAAGAGGGCAAGCAGGGCAGGGCGCAGCACGGTCTTTCTCCATGAAAACGTCCCCGGAACGGCTCCGGGGACGCACAGAATTTCGCGCGGCATCGCCGCTGCCGCAAGGTATGGTTTTCAGGTGATCGAGGCCGCGTGGATCCCGTCAATCGCGCCTTTCAGCACGCGGTCAAACTCGGCATCCGACTGCTGCGCCGACAACCCCTCGCTCAGCGCGCGGCTGAAGCTGGCGATGATCCCGTGGTTCTGCGCCAGGATTTCGTTTGCCTTGTCGCGGCTATGCCCACCCGACAGCGCCACGACCTTCAGCACCTTCGGATGCCTGACCAGCGGCTGATAGAAATCCGTCACCGTCGGCAGGGACAGCTTCAGCATGACCTGACCGTCAAGCCCTTCCAGCGCCTTCAGAATCTCCTCCTGCAGGATCGCCTCGGCTTCGGCCTTGTCGGTGATCGAGATGGTGACTTCAGGTTCAAGGATCGGCATCAGCCCATGCGCCGCGACCTGACGGCCAATCTCGAACTGCTGCTCCACGATGGCGGCAATCCCCTTGCGGTTCGCCGCATTGACGACCGACCGTTCCTTGGTCCCGAAAATTCCCGCCTTCACCGCGCGGGCCAGCAAGCCGTCCAGCCCCGGCATCGGCTTCATCAGTTGCACGCCGTCGGCTTCCGCCTCCAACCCCTTGTCGATCTTCAGGAACGGCACCACGCCGCGCTTTTCCCACAGGTAAGTCGCGGTCGGAACCCCGTCGATCAGCCGGTCCATCGTCTGTTCAAACAGGATCGCGCCGACCACCTTGTCGCCGGTAAAGGCGGGTGACTTGATGATCCGCGCCCGCATCGCATGGATCATGTCGAACATCGCCTCTTCGCCGGAATATTCCGACTCGGCCACGCCGTATTGCTTCAATGCCTTGGGGGTGGACCCGCCCGACTGATCCAAGGCCGCGATGAACCCCCGGCCATTCTTCACCTGTTCCAGCATCTTCTGATTGGTCATCGCGTCTCTCCTTGCTTCACTCTGGCATAGCCCCTGCCGCCCCGTCCCTCAACCCATCAGGGCCTGAACCCCCGGCAATTCCTTGCCTTCCATCCATTCCAGGAACGCGCCGCCTGCGGTCGAGATAAAGGTGAAATCCGCCGCCGCCCCCGCCGCGTTCAGGGCTGCCACGGTATCCCCGCCACCGGCCACGGAAATCAGGCTGCCCGCCTTCGTCAGCCGAGCCGCAGCCAAAGCCGCCGCTTTGGTCGCAGCGTTGAACGGTTCGATCTCGAACGCCCCCAAGGGCCCGTTCCAGATCAGGGTCTTGGCACCCGCAAACACGCCTTCCAGCTCGGTCACCGTCTGCGGACCGGCATCCAGAATCATCGCGTCCGGCGGGCAATCGCGCACGCCAACGGTCTGGCTGTCTGCGCCCGCCTTGAACTCACGCGCGACGACGACATCGACCGGCAGGTGGATCTTGCATCCCGCCTTCTGCGCCCGGTGCCGGATTTCGCGGGCCGTTTCGGCCATCTCGCGTTCTGCCAGCGATTTGCCGACCTCGACCCCTTCGGCCACAAGGAAGGTGTTCGCCATGCCGCCACCGATCACCAGATGGTCGACCTTGGTCACAAGGTTCGCCAGAAGCTCGATCTTGGTCGAGACCTTGGCCCCACCAACTACCGCCACGACCGGTCGCTTGGGCGTGCCCAAAGCCGCCTCCAGCGCGCGCAGCTCGGCCTCCATCAACCGACCCGCAGCAGCAGGCAGCAGCCGCGCCAGCCCCTCGGTCGAGGCATGCGCCCGGTGCGCAGCCGAAAAGGCATCGTTCACATAGACCTGACCCAGCTTCGCCATCTGCGCCGCCAACTCGGGATCGTTCTTCTCTTCCCCCGGATGAAAACGGGTGTTTTCCAGCAGCACCACGTCGCCAGCGCCCGCCCTTTCGATGGCCGCCGCTGCCACGTCACCCACGCAATCGGCACCGAACACCACCTTTCGGCCCAGGGACCCGGCCAGCGCATCGACCACATGCCCAAGGCTCATTTCCGGCACGACTTTCCCCTTCGGGCGGTCGAAATGCGCCAGCAAGACGACCTTGCCACCCTTCGCAACAATGTCCTCAACCGTGGGCTTGATCTTGTCGATCCGGGTCATGTCGCTGACGCGACCGCCCTCCATCGGGACGTTGATGTCCACCCGCACCAGCACCACTTTCCCCTTCAGGTCCATGTCATCCAGCGTTTTCCAGGCCATCTTGTCCTCCATGTTTCTACATCCCGCTTTTGGCCCCGTTATCACGCGCCCGTCAACCGATTGCGACGCTTTGCCCTTCCCTTGGGCGGAAGCCGCCGGTAGGGTCGCTCCCGATCAAAACTGACGCCCAAACTTAAGGAGACCCCGATGCCCGACATCAAGGACCCCGAGAACACCATCATCGTGACGCTGAAAGACGGCGAAGTGGTGATCCAGCTTCTTGCAGATGTTGCCCCGAAACACGCCGAGCGGATGAAGCAGCTTGCCCGCGACAAGGCCTATGACAACGTGGCCTTCCACCGCGTCATCGACGGCTTCATGGCCCAGACCGGCGACGTCGAAAACGCCAACATGGCGTCCCCGAACTACAACCCGCGCCGCGCGGGCACGGGTGGCTCGTCCTATCCCGACCTTCCGGCCGAATTTTCCAAGCTGCCGCATGACCGGGGCACGCTGGGGGCTGCCCGGTCGCAGAACCCGAACTCGGCCAACAGCCAGTTCTTCATCAACTTCAAGGACAACCATTTCCTGAATGGCCAGTATACCGTCTATGGCCGCGTCATTTCAGGCATGGAATTCGTCGACAAGATCGTCAAGGGCGAGCCTCCGGCCAATCCCGACCGCATGATCACTGTCCGGGTGGCCGCCGATGTCGCGTAACCTGATCCTCGCCGCCGCCCTGGCCCTTGCCAGCCCCGCCGTCGCGCAAGATGCCACCGACGGCCCCGGCCCGAACCTGGTGATCGAGGTCGCCGGTGCCGCCAATGGCACCGTTGTCATCGACTTGTTCTCGGACACCGCCCCGCTGCATGCCGCGCAGATCACCGCGCTGGCCAAGGCCGGGGCCTATGACAACGTGGTCTTCCACCGCGTCATCGACGGCTTCATGGCCCAGACCGGCGATGTCATGTACGGCAAGGCCGGGACCGACAACAGCATGGCGGGCATGGGCGATAGCGAGATGCCGAACATCCCGGCGGAATTCTCGACCGAACTGTCGTTCCAGCGTGGCATGGTCGGCATGGCACGGGCGGGCGATCCGGCCTGCGGCGGCGATCCGACCTGTCCCGAGGGGCAAGAGTTCCTCGACTCGGCCAACAGCCAGTTCTTCATCATGTTTGCGCCGGGCGAGTTCCTGGACGGGCATTACACCATCGTCGGCCAGGTGATTTCCGGCATGGACGACGTCGATGCGATCCAGCGCGGCGAGCCCCCGGCGACGCCGGACGTGATGACCAAGGTCACGGTTCAAGAGTGATTTCTCGGTAAGGTGGGCAGATTGCCCCCCCCCCCTATCCCGTAGGGTGGGCAATCTGCCCACCCTTCCTTCTACCCAAGCACGACCAGCGCGTGCCGCTTCTTGCCTGCCGTCAGCTTCATCGGTTCGACCAGATGGCTGGCCCCATAGCGCAAGCTTGTATCGGTGATGATCTCGTCATTCACCTTGGCCCCACCCTCCAGAATCAGCCGCTTGGCATCCTTGCCTGACGCCGCCAGCCCGGCCCGCACGAACAACTGCACGATCCCCACGCCCTCGGCCAGTTCTCCGATCTCCAGCGTGACGGTCGGCAATTCATCGCCAATCCCGCCCTTCTCGAACACGTCCCGCGCTGTCGCTTCCGCTGCCGCAGCAGCTTCGGCCCCGTGCAAAAACGTCGTCACTGCATTGGCCAGCACCACCTTTGCCGCGTTGATCTCGGACCCGCCAAGCGCGCCCAGCCGGTCGCATTCCTCCAGCGGGAGCTCAGTGTAAAGCTTCAGGAACCGGCCCACATCGGCGTCGGTCGTGTTGCGCCAGAACTGCCAGAACTCATAGGGCGAAAACAGATCGCCATTCAGCCAGACCGCGCCCGACTGGCTTTTGCCCATCTTCTTGCCGTCCGATGTGGTCAAAAGCGGAGAGGTCAGCCCATAAACCTCGCCATCCACCACCCGTCGCGTCAGGTCGACGCCGTTGACGATGTTGCCCCACTGGTCGCTGCCGCCCATCTGCAACAGGCAGCCATAGCGGCGGTGCAGTTCCAGAAAGTCATAGGCCTGCAGGATCATGTAGTTGAATTCCAAGAACGACAGCGATTGCTCCCGGTCCAGCCGCGACTTGACGCTTTCAAACGACAGCATCCGGTTCACGCTGAAATGCCGCCCGATGTCGCGCAGGAACCCGATATAGTTCAAGGCGTCCAGCCATTCGGCGTTGTTCACCATCACCGCATCCGTGGCCCCATCGCCAAACCGGACATAGGGCGAAAACGCCTTCTTGATCCCCTCGATATTGCTGTTGATCTGCGCATCGGTCAGCAAGGGCCGCTCATCCGCCCGGAATGACGGATCGCCGATCTTGGTCGTGCCCCCGCCCATCAGCACGATGGGCTTGCCGCCGCACTTCTGCAGCCAGCGCAGCATCATGATCTGGATCAGGCTGCCGACATGCAGGCTGGTCGCCGTCGCATCGAACCCGATATAGCCCGGCACCACGCCCTTGACGAAGGCTTCGTCCAACGCCTGATAATCCGTGCAATCGGCAAGAAAGCCGCGCTCGATCATCACACGCATGAAGTCGGATTTCGGGTGGTAGTTCATGGCTGCCTCGGTCTAGGATGCGCGCGGTATAGCTTTGCATGCGGGCCAAGGGAAGATGCGGAAGGAAGGCGAGCTTTGGGCCTTGGGAACCATGTCCGGCACATCGCTGGACGGGGTCGATGCCGCCATGATCAAGACCGATGGCCATGTAGTCTATGCTTTCGGCCCTGCCGCCTATCGTCCCTTCTCAGCGGATGAACAGGAAATCCTGCGGTCGGCCCTTGGCCAGTGGCCGGGCGACCCGCAAGTCGCCGCCGCCGCCGAGGTGATCGAAAACACCCATGCCGAACTTCTTGCCCGCTTCTCGGGGGCCGAGGTTCTGGGCTTTCACGGCCAGACCCTCGCGCATGATCCCGCAGGCCGGGGCACGCACCAATGCGGCAATGGCGCGATTCTTGCGCAGGCGCTTGGGCTCACGACCGTCTGGGATTTCCGCTCGTCCGACGTGACGATGGGCGGGCAGGGCGCACCGCTGGCCCCGTTCTATCACTTTGCGCTGGCCCGCTTCATCGGTGCGACAGAACCGCTGGCCTTTCTTAACCTTGGCGGGCTTGCCAACCTGACCTGGATCGACCCGACCGCCCCCGGCCCCGAAAGTCCCGGCGCGCTTCTGGCCTTTGACACCGGCCCCGCCAATGCGCCGCTGAACGACCTGATGCTTGCCCGCCGGGGCGAGGCGCGCGACGAAGGCGGTGCGCTTGCCGCCTCGGGCACAGCGGATGAGGCGTTCGTGGCCACCGTCCTCAAGGACCCGTGGTTCGACCACCCGCCGCCCAAAAGCATCGACCGCAATGATTTCATCGGCCTGCTCGACAAGCTTGATCTGCTGTCGGATGCCGATGCCGCAGCGACCCTGACAGCAGTCGCCGCCGCGTCGGTCGCCGCCGCGCAGGTTCACTTCCCCACCCCGGTCTCACGGATTCTGGTGACCGGAGGCGGGCGGCACAATGCGGCCATGATGGCCGAACTTCGCCGTCGCATTCGGGTGCGGATCGATCCGGTGGAAAGCGTCGGCCTTGATGGCGACATGCTGGAAGCGCAGGCCTTCGCCTTCCTCGCTGTGCGGGTCCTGCGCAAGATGGCAACTTCGGGCCCCGATACGACCGGCGCACCCACGCTGGTGGGCGGTGGCCAGATCAGCCGGCCCGATTAAGCCGCGCCGCCAGCATTGGCAGTGAATAGATCACCAGCGCCGCCCAGATCAGACCGAAAGCCAATAGCTTCGTCTGGCTGAACGGCTCGTCAAAGACAAAGACCGCTGACAGGAAGATCATCGTCGGCGCGATGTATTGCATGATCGCGATGGTCGACAGCGTCAGCCGCTTCGCCCCGTTGGCATAGATCATCAACGGCACCGCCGTCACGATCCCGCAGCCCATCAGCAAAAGGTTGTCCGAAGTCACGCCCATCAGGAAATGCCCGGTGCCCGCATATTGCAGCCAAAGGATATAGCCCAGCGAAGGCGCCAGCAGAAGCAGCACCTCCAGCGTGAAGCCCTGGTTCGGGCCAATCGGCAACCGCCGTTTCAGGAACGCATAGAACCCCCAGGTCAGGGTCAGGGACAGCGCCACCAATGGCAACCGCCCTGCCTCCCAGGTCAGGATGCCGACGGCGACCGCAGCCAGAAGGATCGCGCCCAGTTGTGTCCGTCCCATCCGTTCGCGCAAAAGGACCGCGCCAAGGAAGATCGAAAACAGCGGATTGATGTAATAGCCAAGGGCCGCATCCAGCGCATGACCCGACCCGATGGCCCAGACATAAATGCCCCAGTTCACGCTGATCAGCGCCGCCGTCATCGCCGCCATCCCCAGCATCCGGGGATTGACCAGAGCCGCCCGCAGATCCCCGGTCCGCCCGGTCCACCACAGGATTGCCAAAGCGATCGGGACCGACCACAGCACCCGGTGCGGAATGACCTCTATCGGCGAGATATGCCCCAGCGCCTTCATGTAAAAGGGCAGGAACCCCCACATCAGGTAAGCCGTCAGCGCATAAAGAAATCCTGCAAGACTGTCGCCAGTCATGGCACCGGGTCGGGGCAGCTCAGGTGTCTCGCTCATGTCCCACCCCTAACGAAACCTGCTTTCGGCGACCACGCCAAACTTGTGCCCCTTACAATCCTTGCAGCTTTCATCTTTGCCCAAATATCCCCGCCGGAGGCTTCGACCTTGGCCAAAAGCGCAGCCCTCGACCAATCAGCGCGACGCCCCGCGAAAGGCCTGTGCCAAACCCTTGACGAAAAGTTAATGGCCACGGTCAAGCCATTGAGTTTCCGATGAAATGCCAACTTGTCCACCGTGGACAGCCCCCTAGCTCCGCCGCGCCAGATACTCCCGCGTAAAGGCCGCATAGCCCTCGGCGGTCACCTGCAAATCGTCCCTCATCATCCCGTGCAGTTCGGGCAGGCGATGAAACGGCACCTGCGGCCAGACGTGATGCTCGACATGAAAGGGCATGTTCCAGGCCAGAAACCGCACGATCCGGTTGGTAAAGGTGGTCCGCGTATTCTGAAACATGTTCGCGACCTTCGGGCAGTCGCCATGCTCGGCCAAGAGATACAGCCGCAGGAAGGGCTGACCCAGCAGCACCGGCACCAGCCAGACCCACAGGACCAGCGGTCCCAGGACCGGGTTGATCGCCACGACCAGATAGCCGACCGCCATCCCCCGCGCCTCAAAGATCACCCGCCTTATCGCGCCCTCGGGCAGGAAATCCCCTTCGGCCCGGCCCAGCACCAGCGCGACCATCAGCTTCATCTCGGCCCACCAATAGGGCAGGCCCGACACATGCCAGACCCATTGCGCCCGCGTCTGGGGCTTGCCGCCCACCAGTTCAGGGTCTTTCCCTTCGATGTTGGTCCAGCGGTGATGGGCCAGATGGAAATAGCGGAACCATTCGAAGGGGAGGAGCAGAAGGAACCCCGCCACACGTCCAACCTCGTCATTCAGCCTCTCGTTGGCAAAGGGGGTCCGATGCGTCGCCTCATGCTCCAGCGTGAACAGGAACACGATCAGCACCCCCTGCACCGGAAGAAGCAGCCACCAGCCCGGCACGCCAATCCCGATCAGCGTGCCGACCAGCAGGATCAGCCCCAAATGCAAGCCCAGATGCCAAAGGGCCTCACGGTTCGTCGCCCGTGTCAGCCGCTCCCGCTCCTCGGCAGGGACCCCGGACAGGAAGGACTTGTGATCCCTCACCGCCCGGGCTCCCAGTCCGGCGGGGCCAATTCGAACCCCTCGAACCGGAAGCCGGGGCTGACGGTGCAACTGACCAGCGTCCAGTCTCCCGTCGACCGCGCCGCCTGCCACCAGCCCGCCGGGACCACCGCCTGCACGACCTGATCGCCCAGCACGTCCGGCCCCAGACGCAGGTCTTCGACCCGCTCCACCCCCATCGACAACACCAAGGGTGCCCCGGCATGCCAAAGCCAGATTTCATCGGCATCGACCCGGTGCCAGTGGCTCCGTTCCCCGGCCTTCAGCAGGAACAGGATCGCCGTCCCGCTGGCGCGGCCCTCCACCAAAGGCCCGACCCAGGTCTGCCGGTACCAACCGCCCTCGGGATGCGGCTGCAACCCCAGCTTCGCGATGATCACCTCTGCGCTCATGCCTGCCTCCATTCTCCCGGAGCCAATCCGTCCAAAGTCCAGTCCCCCACCCGCCAGCGGATCAGCCGCAGGCAGGGCAGGCCCACCGCCGCACACATCCGCCGCACCTGCCGGTTCCGCCCTTCCCGGATGGTCAGTTCGATCCACCCGTCGGGCACCGACTTCCGCACCCGGATCGGTGGCACCCGTGGCCAAAGCCACGCAGGCTCCGCCACCGCCTTCGCCTTGGCGGGAAGTGTCGGGCCGTCGTTCAAGGTGACCCCGGCCCGCAACCGGGCCAGCGCCTCCTCCGACACCACCCCCTCGACCTGCGCGAGATAGGTCTTCTCCAGCTTGAACCGGGGGTCCGCGATCCGCGCCTGCAACTTGCCATCATCGGTCAGGATGAGAAGCCCCTCTGAATCCCGATCCAGCCTTCCTGCCGGATAGATCCCCTTCACGGGAACGAAATCCGCCAGCACCGCCCGGTCCCCTTCGCGGCTGAACTGGCAGAGCACATCATAGGGTTTGTTCAGAAGGATCAGCATGGCGCGACCCTAACCGAAGCCAGCGGCCTCTGAAATCCCTTCAACCGGGCTTCGGGCAGGCCTTGCCGTCAAGGCATTTCAAAAGCGGCTTCTGATGGGCGGGGTCTGTGTCGATCAGCAAACTGCACAGCTCGGCGGTCACCTGATAGCCATCCCCGGTCTGCATCAGCCAGACCAGCCCCTCCAGCCCTGGCAACTGGTCGACCGCATCCGCCGTGTCATAGCCGCCGCCGATCATGCTGAAATCCGGGAAGACCAGCGTCACCTCGGTCTCAATGGGGTCGTCAAACCCCGTGCCCGAGGCCCGGAATCCCGTGAATGTCGCGGTGTAGACCGAGAATTTGGTCTCGGCCCCAAGCGTGGACAGGTCCGCATCGCCCTTTCCCTGCGCCGATATCCGGGTGAATTTGCCCCAGACCGGCAGATAGGCTTCGGCCCGTTCCTGATACCGCCAGAAGTCAGCCACGACCGATTGCGGCTCGCAGATCAGGGCATGCGCGGCGGGCGCGGCCAAAAGCATCCCGCACAGCGTCGCCACAAACACCTGTCGCATCTGTCCCTCCCGGTCCGTGCGGGAACTCTGCCACCGGGCAGGGGGCAGGGCAAGCCTTTGGCCGACCCCATTGCCAAGCACCACGCCCCGTGCCAGCCTTTGCCCATGACAAACACCCTGATCATCGGAGCCGGGATCACCGGCGCGGCCCTTGCCTGGAACCTGACGCAGCGGGGCGAGGCGGTGACCATCGTCTCGACCCACGCCGAAGGCGGGCTTGCTTCGGCCTCCAGCTTCGGCTGGTTGAATGCCTCGTTCTACCTGTCGCATTCGCATTACCACCTGCGGCATCAGGGCATGGCCGCCCATCACCGCCTGTGCG
This sequence comes from Pseudomonadota bacterium, assembly GCA_963205235.1. GTDB lineage: Bacteria > Pseudomonadota > Alphaproteobacteria > Rhodobacterales > Rhodobacteraceae > Tabrizicola. Next base: position 9,126 of record CAUJIP010000064.1, on the reverse strand, counting down.
AGGCCCTTCCCGGATTGCCGACCACATGGCAGGGCTGCCTGTGGTATGAGGCTTCGGGCGCGGAACAAGAGGCCGTCGCCACTGACCTTGCCGCCCTTGGCTACAAGCTTGACCGCCTGACCAAGGCGCAGATTGCCGCGCGGATGCCCGCACTGGGGCCGGTGCCGGACTCTGCGCTGTTCTTCCCGGAAGAGGGTGTCGCGGACCCCGCCACCCTGGCCCGCGCGCTGATCAAGGCGTCGGGGGCCAAGGTCATCCGCGCCACGGTTGAGGCCGTGACCCATACCGACGACAAGGCCACCGGCGTTTTGACCGATGCAGGTCCGCTGACCGCCGACCGCGTGATCCTGGCCACCGGCACCGGCACGCCCGCGCTTCTGGAACCCTTTGGGCAAAGCCTGCCCATGCTGAAACGCCCCGGCCTGATGATCGCGACCAACCCGCTGCCACCGATCTGCCCGGTGATCCTTGCCGCGCCCGAGCAAGAGGTGCGTCAGGACGCCGAAGGCCGGTTGCACGCCCCGGCCTCGGCAGGCCATCAGGGCGACCATGCCGAGGTGCTGGGGGCGTTCCCGGTGGTGGTGAACGCGACCCTGCAACGCCTGCGCGCCCTCTTTCCGGGGCAGGATATCCATTTCGCCCATCAAGCCATGGCCATGCGCCCGGTGCCGCAGGATGGCTTGCCGGTCGTGGGGCAGGGGCCGATCCCCGGCCTTTGGCTGGCGGTGATGCATTCCGGCGCGACGCTGGGGCCGGTGGTGGCGGAATTTCTGGTGGATGAAATCATCGGCGGCGCGCCAAGCCCCTTGCTGGAAGGGTTCCGGCCCGGTCGGTTCTAAAGACAACGGGCGCCGTCGGCGCCCGTCGATTTCTTCAAAGAAATCGGGCCGGAGTTTTCGAAAACTCCGCTGCCCGACCTCAGCCCTTCAGGATGGACCGACCGGCATATTCCGCCGTCTCGCCCAGCATTTCCTCGATGCGGATCAGCTGGTTGTATTTCGCGAGGCGATCCGACCGCGACAGAGACCCGGTCTTGATCTGACCGCAGTTCGTGGCAACCGCCAGATCGGCAATCGTGGCATCCTCGGTCTCGCCCGACCGGTGGCTCATCACGTTGGTATAGCGCGCGCGGTGGGCCATATCGACGGCCTGCAGCGTTTCGGTCAGGGTGCCGATCTGGTTTACCTTGACCAGCATCGAGTTCGCGCAATCGGCCTTGATCCCTTCGGCCAGACGGCGCGGGTTGGTCACGAACAGGTCGTCGCCCACCAACTGGATTTTCGACCCCAGCTTGTCGGTCAACAGCTTCCAGCCCGCCCAGTCATCTTCGGAACAGCCGTCTTCGATGCTGATGATCGGGTAATCCGACGCAAGCCCTGCAAGGAAATCTACGTTTTCCTCGATGCTTAGCGACTTGCCTTCACCCTTCATCTCGTACTTGCCTCCCTTGAAATACTCGGTCGCGGCGCAGTCGAGGGCAAGGAAGATATCCTCACCGGGCTTGTATCCAGCCTTCTCGATGGATTTCAGAATGAAATCAAGCGCGTCGCGGGCCGAGTTCAGGTTCGGCGCAAAGCCACCCTCATCGCCGATGCCGGTGTTGTGTCCCGCAGCCTGAAGTTCCTTCTTCAGCGTGTGGAACACTTCCGACCCCATGCGGATCGCCTCACGGATGTTGTCCGCGCCGACCGGCATGATCATGAATTCCTGAATGTCGATCGGGTTGTCGGCATGCTCGCCGCCGTTGATGATGTTCATCATCGGAACCGGCAGGACGCGGGCTGAAGTGCCGCCGACATAGCGGAACAGCGGCTGCCCGGTGAACTCCGCCGCAGCCTTCGCCACCGCCAAGGACACGCCCAGAATGGCATTCGCCCCCAGCCGCGATTTGTTCGGCGTGCCGTCCATCTCGATCATGGTGCGGTCGATGCCGACCTGTTCGGTCGCGTCATAGCCAACCAGTTCTTCGGCCAACTCGCCATTGACGGCGGCAACCGCCTCCAGCACGCCCTTGCCCTTATAGCGCTTGGCATCGCCATCGCGCTTTTCGTTCGCCTCATGCGCGCCGGTCGAGGCACCCGACGGCACTGCCGCCCGGCCCATCGCGCCGCTTTCCAGATAGACGTCAACTTCAACAGTCGGGTTGCCCCGGCTGTCCAGGATTTCGCGGGCGTGAATGTCGATGATCGTGCTCATGGGGGGTCCCTTTGGCCGAAAGGATGCTCTCGACCGCCGCTTTACCCCGGTCTATGCCCCTTGGGAAGCGCGTTTGCGCACCCGCTCGCGGGCAAAGGCATAAAGGCCCGAGGCGACGATGATGCCGGCCCCGATCAAGGTCATCGCGTCGGGGCGTTCAGACAGGAAGATCACGCCCATCGACATGGTGAAGATCAGGCGGCTGTACCGGAAGGGTGCGACGACCGAAACCTCGCCGGTGCGGCTGGCACCGATCACCGCCCAATACCCGCCCGATCCGAAGACCGCCGCCGCCCCCAGAATGGCCGCTTCGGTTCCGGTGACCATCCGCACATCGCCCGTAACCGAAATCAGACCGATGCCCAGCAGTGTCACCGCCAAAAGCCCCCAGGCGGAAATCTGCGCTGTCGTCACCTCTTTCGGGATCGCGCGCGAGGCAAGGTCGCGCACCACCACCCCTGCGACCGACACCAGCATAAGCACGGTTTCCAGCTTGATCCCGTCGGCACCGGGCCGGATCACCAGCATGACGCCGGCGAACCCGACCAGAATCGCCGACCAACGGCGCCAGCCGACCTTTTCGCCAAAGCAAAGCGCCGCCCCCATCGTCACCGCCAAAGGCAGCGCCTGCAACACGGCGGCAATCGTGCCGAGTGGCACCGAGGCCAGCGCCGCGACATAGGTGACAGCGGCGACCATCTCGCCCACATTGCGGATGATCACTGCCGGAAGCAGCGCTTCGCGCACAAAGATCCCGTTCCCGCGCCGCCACGCCATGACCATGAAGATCGGCGCACCAAGAAGGCCCGAGATCAGCACCACCTGACCCACCGGCAGATCGGTCGCGGCCAGTTTCAGGAACAGGTCCTCGACCGCAAAAAGGGCCATGGCGGCCAGCATCAAAACGATGCCGGTCAGGTTTTCGCTGCGGGGCTGATGTAGGGTCATCCTCCCTTCTAGGCTGCGCCTGCCGGATTGGAAAGGCACGCAACACCCTGCAAGGGGCCAATATCTTCGCCGGACCCCGCCGCCCGCCCGTGCTGCCAAGCTTGCTCTTGCCGCCCAACCGATGCATTGATCGCGCAGTCAGTAGGGGGGCGGCATGCGCAAGGATCAGCTTGATATTTTCGGCGGCTCGGTCCTGCTTGGCGTGTCGCTGATGCTGGCGCTGAACCAGATCGGCGTGAAGATCGTCAATGCCGGGCTGCAACCGGTGTTCTATGCCGGGCTCCGCTCGGCGCTTGCGGTATTCTTTGTCTGGGGCTGGCTGGTCTACAAGGGCCGCCCGCCACGCCTGAATCGCGCGGCGCTTGGCCCCGGCCTGCTGATGGGCGCGCTTTTCGCCGGGGAATTCCTGTTCCTTTTCCTCGCCATCGACCTGACCTCGGTCGGTCGCGCCTCGGTCATCATGTATTCGATGCCGGTCTGGTACGCCTTCCTTGCGCATTTCGGCCTTGGGGAAAAAACCACACCGCTCAAGGCCCTGGGTCTTGCTTTGGCGTTCGCGGGCTGTGCCTGGGCGCTGCTGTCACGTCCCTCGACTGGTGAAGCAAGCCTGATCGGCGATCTTTGTGCGCTTGGTGCCGCCTGGGGCTGGGCGTTGACCGCCTTCGTCGCCCGTCGTCCGGTGATGCGCGCCGAAGGACCCGAGATGCAGCTGTTCTGGATGGTTCTTGTCTCGGGCCCGATTCTTCTGGTCGCCTCGCTGTTCTTCGGCCCCCTGATCCGCGATCTGCAGGGCATCCACCTTGTCCTTCTGCTGCTGCAATCCTCGGTCGTAGCGGCGGGAACCTTCATCACCTGGCTATGGCTGATGTCGGTCTATCCCTCGTCGACCGTGGCCTCTTTCTCGTTCCTGACGCCCGTCTTGGCGCTTCTTTTCGGGGCGACGCTTTTTGGCGAAACGCTGAACGGGGCGATTCTCGGTTCGGTCGTGCTGGTCGCGGCGGGAATCATCCTGATCAACCGACCGGCCCGTCCGCAGTCCTGATCCCCGGCGGCGTTTCCTGGAAAGGAATCGCTCTGCCTCGGGAGAGAAGTTTCGGTCGATTGTCAGCCATGGCAGGCAAGCGCGCCGCAAATCACGCAAATCCGGCACTCTTCACAAACTGCGCGAAGCCCATCCTCAGACCCATCCCCAGGTCTGTCCACAACCCCCACGCGCACGGGCCGACGGGGACACAAAACCTTCACGGAACCGTCAAGTCGAAAATCTGCCTTGGGGCGAAATTTTGTCGTTGCTTGAGCCTGCGCTTTACTTCACCTTGATCAGGCGGCGGTGGAGACCACTAAATCTTGTGCCGCGACGGACAGGCAAGACGACCCACATCAAAGGGCATCCGAAAGGGATGCGACCCTCTCGTCAGCACAAAGCGGCGGGACGGGCGGGCTGTTGTCCTGACGTTGCGCACAAGCGGCAAGACCGCACCAGTTGAAATGTATTTCGGCCGGTTGGGCCGCAAGAACAGGGACCAGGGGCATGAAAATCGAGCGCAAGTTTACCAGTGAAGCCACCGGCGCCTATGGGGCCATGGATTTCACCGTCACCACCTCGGAAATCCGCAACCCGGACGGCAAGATCGTCTTCCGCAACGAGGCCGTCGAGGTCCCGGAAGGCTGGAGTCAGGTCGCGTCGGACGTCATCGCGCAAAAGTATTTCCGCAAGGCAGGGGTTCCGGCCGTTCTGAAGAAGGTCAAGGAAAAGGGCGTGCCCGAATTCCTGTGGCGCTCGGTCCCCGATGAGGACGCGCTGGCGAAACTTCCGGCAGATCAACGCATTGTCGGCGAAACCTCGGCCAAGCAGGTCTTCGACCGCCTTGCCGGGGCCTGGGCCTATTGGGGCTGGAAGGGCGGCTATTTCACCACCGAAGCCGATGCCAGCGCCTATTACGACGAGATGCGTTTCATGCTGGCCCGCCAGATGGCCGCGCCGAACTCGCCCCAGTGGTTCAACACCGGCCTGCACTGGGCCTACGGCATTGACGGCCCGTCGCAGGGCCACTTCTACGTCGACCACAAGACCGGCACCCTGACCAAATCGGCCAGCGCCTATGAACACCCCCAGCCGCATGCCTGCTTCATCCAGTCGGTCAAGGACGATCTGGTGGGCGACGGCGGCATCATGGACCTCTGGGTCCGCGAGGCACGGCTTTTCAAATATGGCTCCGGCACCGGAACCAACTTCTCCTCGCTGCGTGGCGAGGGCGAAAAACTGTCCGGCGGCGGCAAGTCCTCCGGCCTGATGGGCTTCCTCAAGATCGGTGACCGCGCCGCAGGGGCCATCAAGTCCGGCGGCACCACCCGCCGTGCGGCCAAGATGGTCATCATCGACATGGACCACCCCGATGTCGAAGACTTCATCAACTGGAAGGTCATCGAGGAACAGAAGGTCGCCTCGCTGGTGGCCGGCTCCAAGGTCCACTCCGCACGCCTGAACGACATCTTCGCCGCGATCAAATCCTTCGACGGCTCGATGGACGGCGCCACCGACCCGACCCTGAACCCGGCCCTGAAAGCCGCGATCAAGGCCGCCAAGAAGGCGATGATCCCCGACACCTACACCAACCGCATCCTGCAATACGCGCGTCAGGGCTTCACGAGCATCGAATTCCCGACCTACGACACCGACTGGGATTCCGAGGCCTACATCTCCGTCTCCGGTCAGAACTCGAACAACTCGGTCCGCGTGACCGACGCCTTCCTGAAGGCCGTCAAGAATGACCAGCCGTGGGAACTGATCCGCCGCACCGACGGCAAGGTCGCCAAGACCGTCTCGGCGCGTGAGCTTTGGGACCAGATTGGCCACGCCGCCTGGGCCTGCGCCGACCCCGGCATCCAGTTCCACGACACCGTCAACGCCTGGCACACCTGCCCCGAAGACGGCGCGATCCGCGGGTCAAACCCCTGCTCGGAATACATGTTCCTTGACGACACCGCCTGCAACCTGGCGTCGATGAACCTGCTGACCTTCTTCCACAACGGCAAATTCGACGCTGAAGCATACATCCACGCCTCGCGCCTTTGGACCGTAACGCTGGAAATCTCGGTGATGATGGCGCAGTTCCCCTCCAAGGAAATCGCGCAACTCAGCTACGACTTCCGCACCCTCGGCCTCGGCTACGCCAACATCGGTGGCTTGCTGATGAACATGGGCCTTGGCTACGACAGCGACGAAGGCCGCGCGCTGTGCGGTGCCCTGACCGCGATCATGACCGGCGTGTCCTACGCGACCAGCGCCGAGATGGCCAAGGAACTCGGCCCTTTCTCCGGCTACGCCCGCAACCGCGACCACATGCTCCGCGTGATCCGCAACCACCGCGCGGCCGCCCATGGCACGGCCTATGAGGGCCTGAACGTCCCCGCCGTCGCCCTTGACCAGGCGAACTGCCCCGACCAAAGCCTTGTCCAGCTTGCCAAATCCGCCTGGGACGAGGCGCTGCGTCTGGGCGAAGCCCATGGCTACCGCAACGCCCAGACGACCGTGATCGCCCCCACCGGCACCATCGGCCTCGTCATGGACTGCGACACCACCGGGATCGAGCCTGACTTCGCCCTCGTCAAGTTCAAGAAACTCGCCGGAGGCGGCTACTTCAAGATCATCAACCAGTCGGTCCCTGCGGCCCTGGAGACCCTCGGCTACACCACGTCGCAGGCGGCAGAGATTGTCGCCCATGCCGTCGGCCACGCTTCCCTCGGCCAGGCCCCCGGCATCAACCACACGGCGCTCATCGGCCACGGCTTCGGCCCGCGCGAAATCGAAAAGCTGGAGGCAGCCCTGCCATCGGCCTTCGACATCAAGTTCGTCTTCAACCAGTGGACCCTTGGCGCCGATTTCTGCAAAGGCACCCTCGGCATCCCCGAAGAGAAACTGAACGACCCGACCTTCGATCTTCTCCGTCACCTCGGCTTCACCAAGGCCCAGATCGACGCCGCCAACGACCATGTCTGCGGCACCATGACCCTGGAAAACGCGCCGCATCTGAAGCCGGAACACTACTCGGTCTTCGACTGCGCCAACCCCTGCGGCAAGACCGGCAAGCGCTTCCTTTCCGTCAACAGCCACATCACCATGATGGCCGCCGCCCAGTCCTTCATCTCGGGCGCGATCTCCAAGACGATCAACATGCCGAACAACGCCACCATCGCGGAAACGCTGGCGGCCTATGAACTCAGCCACTCGCTGGGGATCAAGGCCAATGCGCTTTACCGCGACGGCTCGAAACTCTCACAACCCCTCGCCTCGGCGCTGATCGAGGACGACGAGGAAGCCGAAGAGGTCCTGACCAACGGCTCCCTGATGGAGAAAGCCACCGTCATCGCCGAGAAGATCGTCGAGAAGGTGATCATCAAGGAAATCGTCCGCAGCAATCGTGAAAAGCTGCCCGAGCGTCGCAAGGGCTATACCCAGAAGGCCATCGTCGGCGGGCATAAGGTTTACCTCAGGACCGGCGAGTATGCCGATGGTTCCCTTGGGGAAATCTTCATCGACATGCACAAGGAAGGTGCCGGTTTCCGGGCGATGATGAACAACTTCGCCATCGCGGTCTCGGTCGGCCTGCAATACGGCGTGCCGCTGGAAGAATTCGTCGAGGCCTTCACCTTCACCCGCTTCGAACCGGCAGGCATGGTCCAGGGCAACGACTCGATCAAGAACGCGACCTCGATCCTCGACTACATCTTCCGCGAACTGGCCGTCAGCTATCTTGACCGCACCGACCTCGCCCATGTCGCCCCGAAAGGTGCGGCCTTCGACGACCTCGGCCGGGGTGAGGAAGAGGGCAAGCGCAACATCTCGGAAGTGACCGAAACCGCTGCGTCCAAGTCGCTGGAGGTCCTGAAACAGGTCGCCTCGACCGGCTACATGAGGAAACGCCTCCCGCAGGAATTCACCGTCCTGCAAGGCGGGGTAGGGGCCACGGCTTTGGCGACCGGCACCGACGCGCTGGCGATGCTGATGCCCGAAACCCGCGTGACCGGCTTCTCGGAAACCACCAGCACCTTCGCCATCGGCACCGCCACCGGCGACGCCCGGTCCAAGGCCAAACTGCAGGGCTACACCGGGGACTCGTGCTCCGAGTGCGGCAACTACACGATGGTCCGCAACGGGTCCTGCCTGAAGTGCAACAGCTGCGGCGCGACGACTGGGTGCAGCTGAGCCATTGGTAGGGGACCAACCATGACGGCGGGCCTTGTGCCCGCCGTTTTCTGTTTCATTTTTGGGGTTGAGTCATGAGAACCATCGTTGAGCGAATGCTGCCGCAGCAGTTCTTGCTTGATCTGGGAACCTACATGCAGACCGCTGCTCATATCGAACTGGCGGTGTGGCAAACCACTATGCATGCTGAAGGGATCGATCCACACTCCGTTGAAGAATATCGCGGCTACGTCAGTCTCAAGCTCAAGACTCAGGAACTGATTTCTCGATTCAAGAACAGTGCAAAGAACTGTCCAAGTACTATTGCTGAACGGATTCTGATTTTGGCAACGGAAGTAGAGAGCGGGCTGGAGACGAGAAACCTAGCTGCACACGGTGCATTTTACTTCGAGGATCATGTGACCGGAATCCTAGGTGCGGCGCATTACTTCGCGCGCGGGAAGGGCAAAGAGCGCGAGCTATTCGAGGTGAAGCAATCCATTACAAAACAACAGGTTGATGAAACCCTACAAATCGCAGATCAGCTGCTCCACGATGTCATCGCGCTGAGGAAACTGGTAGTCGACTGGCGATTTCCGGAGGGAATTCCCGAGTTGCAGGACACTTAGTTTAGCAATTTGAAGGCTCAACCAAGCCCTTTCACCTGTTCCCAAATATCCCACGGGGGTCCGGGGGTGTGAAACCCCCGGTCCGCCCTCAGCCACCCAACCCACGCCGGGAAAACCAAAACCCCGAGGCCCCCCCCGGGGGGGGGGGGGGGGGGGGGGGCGGGCCGG
>CAUJIP010000063.1 GCA_963205235.1 Pseudomonadota bacterium | reverse complement strand
GGGAGAGTAGGTCACCGCCAAACCTGAAAAGAGACACCTCACTCATAAACGATGCAAATACCCCCGATCGCAAATCAAAGCCCTCGGGAACGGACGCGGGGTGGAGCAGCCCGGTAGCTCGTCAGGCTCATAACCTGAAGGCCGCAGGTTCAAATCCTGCCCCCGCAACCAAAAACAATCACAACAACCCACCCAGCAAGCAAGCGCTTCCGTTACTAGAAAGCGGAACTCTGAACGCGCGGCTGATGCCGATCTCCAGAATATCCAAAAGACGCCGTTCAACCGACTGCGCTTACGTGCTGGGCAGCTGCATGTGATGCATCCTTGCAGGCCTCGCGCAATGTCAGGCCGCGCCGCAAGACAGCGCAAAGCGTGCCGATGAAGGCATCTCCGGCGCCATGGCTGGAAACAACCTGGACCACTTCGCCAGGCAGCGAAAAATCCACGTCACCGGACATGACAGCGGCCAGACCCTTGCTGCCGGCGGTCACGATCACTGTCTCAAACTGCTCGGCCAGCCGTTTCGCCGCAGTCTCGGCGCTTGCCAGGCTAAGGACCGGATCTGAGCCCATCATCTCGGCCTCGATAGCATTGACCACCAGAATGTCGACCAGTGCCACCAGATCAGGCGACAACGGCACAGAACTGACGTCGAATGCGATCCTCACGTGGCAGCAGGACCGAAAGGTCGAATGGCACTACATCGCGTCCGGCAAACCGATGCAGAACGGCTTCGTCGAGAGCTTCAACGGTCGCCTGCGGGACGAATGCCTAAACGAGCACCTGTTCTCCAGCCTGCGCCACGCCCGCCACTTGATCGCGGCGTGGCGCGACGACTACAACCACCACCGCCCGCATACGAGCCTCGACGGCTTCACCACGCGGGAGTTCCCCAACCGGTCAGCAAAGGACCAAACCCTGAGCAGAACTAACTTCTGAACGAGGGCAAATCAGGGAACAGCTCAGGGGTGCCTGACCCAACCCGACGGCGTGACCGCCGAGATGCTTCGTCAGGGCCAGTTCGAGGTGGAAGTCGCGTGTGAACGCCACCGGGTCGAGGTGCGGTTGGGTTCGTGGTTCGATCCGAAGGGCGAACGGATCAAGGCCTAGTTGCCTGGACTTGTCCGGGAAAGGCCCTGAGCGACCGGGGCGGGACACAAAGCGGCAATGCCGTGCCCTGCCTCAGATGCACTCGGCCCCGTCGATCACCAATGCATGGCCGGTCATGAAAGCCGAGCGGTCCGAGGCGAGGAAGACGATACCTTGGGCGATTTCCTCGGGCGAACCCCAGCGTCCCATCGGGATGTTCTGCGCGACATAGGCTTCCAGTGCCCGGCGCCCTCCCATCTGGCGTTCGAAGCCGTCGTTGAAGGGGGTGTCGACAAAGCCGGGGCAAAGCGCGTTGCAGCGGACATTGTGGCGCGCATAGTCGACCGCCATCTGCCGGGTCATGGCGATGACGGCGTGCTTGGTGGTGGCATAGGCGATCATTTCGCGGTCGTACTGCACGCCCGAATTCGATGAGGTGATGATGATCGAGCCTTTGCCCTGTGCCTTCATCACCGGCATGGCAGACCGTGCCGCCACGAAATGCGACCGGACGTTCAACTGCCAGGAACGGTCCATGTCGTCGGCAGTCACCTCTTCCAGCCGGCCGGGAATCTGGATTCCGGCGTGGGAATGCAGGATGTCGAGCCGACCGTGGCGGGTGGCGGCGCTGGTGATCTCGGCGACAAGTGCTGCGTCGTCGGTCACGTCCAGCGCGCGTGCTTCGGCGCGACCACCGGTCCGGACGATCTCTTCGGCCACAGACCGCGCGCGGACGGCGTCGCGATCCGTGACAACGATCAGTGCCCCCTCGGCGGCCATGGCCAGCGCCCCGGCCCGACCGATGCCCGAGCCCGCGCCCGTCACGAAGGCCACCCGATCCTGCAACAGCATGCCAGTCCCTCCTGCCATCATCCGGCCCTGCGTCCGCGCTGGAGGATCGCCTGCGCCGTGATCAGCATGAGCAGCGAGACCGCCAGGACCATCGTGCCGATGGCATTGATCTCGGGCGTGACGCCGCGGCGGATCGAGGAGAAGACGTAGACCGGCAGTGTGGTCTGCGACCCGGCGACGAAGAAGGCGATGATGAAATCGTCGAAGCTGAAGGTGAAGGCCAGCAGGAACCCGGCCAGAATGCCGGGGAAGATCTGCGGCAGCGTGACCTGGCGGAAAGTTCCCCAGGGCGTGGCGCCAAGGTCGGCTGACGCCTCGATCAGGCTGCGGTCCATCCCGGCCATCCGGGCGCGGACGATGATGATGACCAGCGCCATGGCGAACAGACCATGCGCCGCGATCAGCGAGCCATATCCCAGCGACAGTTGCGGTGCGCCCTCGGCCAGGGGCCAGACGGCGGCGAGGATCGGGTTCAGCCAGTCGAACAACGTCACCATCGCGATCAGCGTGGCAATGCCGATGACGATGCCGGGAACCATCACCGCGATGTAGATCAGCGCGTCGAACGCCAGCCGCAGCCGCCCCTTCACCGATTGCAGCGCCATTGCCGCCATGGTGCCGAAGAGGGTGGCCAGCACGGCGGAACTCAGCGCCACGGTCAGGCTGGTCTGCAGCGCGTCCACCACGAAGGGATTGGTCAGCGCCTTGCCGTACCACTGGACCGAAAAGCCCTGGAACTGCGCGGCATGCCGACCAGCGTTGAAGCTGAACAGCGCAATGACCCCGATGGGGATATAAAGGAACAGGTAGACGGCCAGCGCATAGATCCGCATCCCCACCCCCTACATCAACGACACGTCGTCACGCCCGCCTGCCCAGCGGCGGGTGAAGCGCAGATAGGCCGCGACGGTGACCAGCATGACCACGACCAGCGCCACGGCCACCGCCGCCCCGAACGGCCAGTTGCGCGACTGCAGGAACAGGTCCACGAGCGCATTCCCGATGAAGAACACCTTGCCGCCGCCCAGCATGGCGGGGATCAGGAACTCTCCCATCAGAAGGATGAAGACCAGCATGCAGCCGGTGGCGACGCCCGGCATCGACAGGGGCAGCGTGACCTGCAGAAAGCTGCGCCAGGGCGGGCTGCCTAGGTCGGACGAGGCTTCGAGCAGCCGCTTGTCCAGCCGCTCCAGCGCGACATAGATCGGAAACACCATCAGCGGCAGGTAGCCGTAGACGATGCCGATCAGCACGGCAAAGGGCGTGTTGATCAGGCGGGGATTGCCCAGCCCAAGCGCGTTCAACAGCGACGGAATGCCCTGTCCGCCCAAAAGGTAGATCCAGGCGTAACTGCGGATCAGGATCGAGGTCCAGAACGGCACGATCACCAGGATCAGCAGCAATGTCCGCCAGCGGGAAGAGGCCCGCAGTGCCAGGAAATAGGCCAGTGGATAGGCGATCAGCAGGCAGGCCAGCGTGCCCACCGGTGCCAGGACCATCGTGTTCTGGAACGCGGTCCAGCGCGCGCCCAGGTTGGCGAAGTTCTCGAAGGTGAAGGCGGGGACGTAGCCGCCCGCCGCCCCCCGTTCACCGAAGGCGAAGACAAAGACGACGATCAACGGCAGGACCAGCATGCACAGGAACCATGCCCCGGCGGGGGCAAGGAACAGCCACGTGCGAAGGCCCTGCCGCTGCATTCGCTTACGCCGACTTGAATCGCGCCATCAGTTCGGCGCGGTTCGGGTCGGTCAGGGTCACCGCCGCCCCGAACTCCAGCGCCGACAGAAGCTCGGCAGCCGGGTACCTGATCGGGTCGTTCAGCATTTCCGGCGGCAGGATCGCGTTCACCCTTGCGTCGGCGACCGGATAGCCGTGGAAGGCCACTTCCTTGGCGTTCACCTCGGGGTTCAGAAGGAAGTTCAGCAGCGCATAGGCCGCGTCACGGTGCGGCGCGCCCTTGGGGATGGCGAAGAAGTCGCTCCAGAGTTCGCCACCTTCCTTGCCCAGGACATAATCAATCTCTGGCATATCACGCTTCAGCTGCAACCCGTCACCGGTCCAGGCGATGGACATCCAGGCATCGGTCGAGCGCATCGAGGGTTGATAGTCCGAGTTGATCGCAAAGAGATGCGGCTTGACCTCAAGCAGCAGCTTCTCGGCATCCGCCAGCTCGGCCGGGTCGATCGAGTTGAAGGAATAGCCGTAGTATTTCAGCGCGTTGCCGATGGTGGTCAGCTGATAGTCATGCACCATTGTCCGGCCGGTGAACTCGGCCTTGGTCATGTCCCAGAATTCCTTCCAGGTGGTCGGCTTCGGCAGGTCGCCCAGCATTGAGGTGTTGACCACAAAGCCCGTGGTGCCCCAGTTGCGCGGAACCGCATATACGGTGCCGTTCACCGTGCCCGCATCCGCGAAACGGGCGTCGAAGCTGGCCGGGTCGTAGTTCGGCAGTTTGGACAGGTCGATCGGCTCGATCAGGTCCTGCTCGACATAGGTGGTGATCGTGTAGTTCGTCGGCACGAACACATCCCAGCCCGAGCCCCCGGCCTGAAGCTTGGCCAGCATCTCCTCGTTCGAGCCGAAGACGTTCAGATCGACCGCCGCGCCGGTCTCGGCGGTGAAGGCGTCGAAGTTTGCGGGGTCATGGTAGTTCGGCCAGCTGGCCACCACTACGCGGTCGCCGATAGAGCCTTGCGCATAGGCCGCCGAGCGCAAGCCCGAGACGGCCGAGCTGAAAACGCTGGTGGCAAGTCCCAGGCCCGTCACGCCAAGGAAATGCCGCCGCGTCACCGAGCCTTTCTTGTAGCGGTACAGTTCCGCCATGAACTTTTCACGAGTCAGGAAGTCTTTCCGGTCTGTCATGGTCATTCTCCCAGTTGGTTCTTGTTGTCGTTCAGTCGTCCGCAAGGATAAGCGCTGCCCCGTCCGCCCAGGACGCATGGGCACTGTCGCCCGGATCGAACCCGCCCTCCGCTGCCTCGGCCTGGCGCGAGACGAGTACCAGAAACTCGCCCAGGTCGGCGTGGCGGACCAAATACTCGGTATGCTCGCCCAGGAAGATGCGGTTGACCACGGTGACGGGCAGCCCATCGGCCTTGCGGTGCAGGGCGATCTGTTCGGGGCGAAGACTGGCCGAGGCGGTCCGTCCCGCCGCAATCTCGACCGGGGCGGTCCCGGCGATCCTGTGCCCTCCTGCAGCGGCAAGCACGGTCCCTTCGCCGGAACTTGTGGCCACCTGTCCGGGGAAGAAGTTCGATTTCCCCACGAAATCCGCCACATATCGGCTGGCCGGCCGGTCATAAAGGTCGCGCGGACTGCCGACCTGCACGATCCGCCCACCACGCATGATGCAGATCCGGTCCGACATCGACAGCGCCTCTTCCTGGTCATGCGTGACCAGAATGAAGGTGATCCCCAGGCTGCGCTGCAGGGTCTGGAGTTCGATCTGCATGTCACGACGCAGCTTCTTGTCCAAGGCCGCCATCGGCTCGTCCAGTAGCAGAATCTTCGGCTGGTTCACGATGGCCCGGGCCAGAGCCACCCGTTGTTGCTGGCCGCCCGACATCTCCCAGATCCGGCGGGGGCCGAAGCCGGGAAGGCGCACCGTCTCCAGCGCCTGATCGACGGCGCGGGCGATCTCTGCCGCAGCGGGTCGGGGGCGGCGCTGGCGCAGGCCATAGGCGATGTTCTGCGCCACGGTCAGGTGCGGAAACAGCGCATAGTGCTGGAACACCATGTTCACCGGCCGCTGGTGCGGTGGCACGTCGTTCACCCGCTGCCCGTCCAGCAGGATCTCGCCCGAGGTCGGCGCCTCGAACCCCGCCAGCATCCTCAGCGCCGTCGTCTTGCCGCAGCCCGAAGGGCCGAGGAAGGACAGGAACTCACCCGGTCGGATCGACAGGTTCAGCCCTTGGGCCGCCACGACCGCCCCGTAATGCTTGCTAGCATCGCGCAGTTCGGCGATCGGGGTCGCTTTCGCTTCGGTGGCAGATTTCAGGTTGCTTTCCATCACACGGAGTATATGCCTTGATTTGTAGTTCAGCGTAGAAAAGACGCCGTTCAATGTATATACCACAAATTGCATATCCGGCTGATGATGAGGGGCTGGATGGATAGAATGACCCTCCTGTCGCGGATCGGTGCCGCGATTGCCGCCATCGGGGACGAGGGGTTTCCACCCGCCCTGACCGGCCTTCTGCAAGGTGTCGCGCCCTACAGCTATACCGTGGTCTTCGGCTACAGCGGTTCGTCCCGGCCGCTGGATCTGTACGACGATTTCCCTGCCTCCAAGCGGCGGATCTTCGTGTCGGACTATCAGGAGGGACCGTACCTTCTTGACCCGTTCTACCTGGCAGTGGCGCGCCCGGTTGCGGCGGGCCTTTACCGGATGCGGGACCTTGCGCCTGACCGCTTTTACCAGGGCGAATACTTTCGCAACTACTACATCCAGACCGGCCTTGCCGAAGAGATCGGCTTCTTCGTCGACTTTCCGAAAGGCGCGACGGTGGTCCTGTCGCTGATGCGTCAGGAACGGGCCTTCTCAAACCGCGACATGAAGGCACTGGAGGAACTTTGCCCGGTGGTCGAGGCTTGCATTCGCCGACACTGGGCCGACCTGCCGACCCGCTTTGACCTTGACGCGCCGGACCGCAGGGGCATTGCGCTACGCACCCAGGTCGAACAGTCATTTCACAGCTTCGGCGACGGCCTGCTGACGGCGCGTGAACGTGAGATCGTCGAGCATACCCTGAAGGGCCATTCGGCCGAGGCCGTCGGCCGCATCCTTGGCATCTCGCCCGGAACCGTGCGGATCCACCGGCGAAACATCTACACCAAGCTGCGCATCAGTTCGCAGGGCGAGCTTTTCTCGCGGTTCATCCAGACGCTTGGACGGATCTAGGAGCTGCTGGCCGCACTTCTTTACTCGGAAGAGAAAGAAACCTAGTTCCGTACTATTGCCTGTTTCTTGGCAAGATCATGCCCGGGTGTCTAAAGACAGGCGACGCGTCGCAACCTCCCGCGACAGGTGTCCAAAGGCCTTCCTCTCTGCCGTCGCCTCGATGCAACCGGAATTTTCTGGCTACGGCGTGAGAACGAGTTCTGATCCCAGCCTGTCCGTTGGAAGGTTCGGAGTTGAGAGGTTCGAGGCTGATGCCAGACCACTGAATTACCTTTCCGCTCACCGCTGTGTTAAGATACAGCAGACGCATATCGGGCGGCGACCATTCAAAAGAAGATACGTTCAGACCACTTTAGAATGCCGGACAGAAGACCTGCTCGTCTCGCTACCCTCCTCTCACGACGAGGAGTTGCGGCTTTCCGTCCGATGTCTGCCAGAGAGACCGCCTGTCCTCGTCGATCGTGGCCACCAACTGACGGCACAGGTTCGAGAAGCTGGCAAACCGGACGGCATCTACCGGTTGATTGAGCCTGATCTCGATCCGGCGATGCCCGACGGGGCCCGACAGGCCGATCACCCGACCAGTGAATGCCTGGCCAAGATATTCACCCTTGACCCTGTCTCCCAGGGCCAGGGCGCGGGCAGATTGCGGAGCGTGAGGCAAGCATGAAGTGTGTTCCCGTCCCGCGCGCAACGCCTTCGCTTCATCGATGGCCATGTCCGTGTCCCCAGGGTTGTGAGGTTTCGTCCGTCCAAAGCCGCCTTCGCCGTTCGCAGGGTCAATGCGATGATCGCCAACGGCAGCGCATCGGCCACCGGAAAGGCCAGCCAGATCGCCGGCAGCCCCAGCGTCGAGGACAGGATCAACACGAAACCCGGGCCAGAACCCACGGCTTCACATGGGTCAGATGTGCCGTTTGGCCCGGCTGGCCCATGGCCAGAACGAGTATCGAACCACATACAACATAAAATGCCATCATGGGGCGCAGGATCCCGCCTCCGGCCCTTGCGACGGCGGGATCGTCGGTGAACGGACTGCAGATCAGTTCGCCCCGACCACGCTGGCTACCACCACCGACAGAGACCAGAGGAACGCTGTCATGATCGCCAGCCGCAAAGCGGTCCGTGCCCGATCTTGATGTCCGGCATCAGCGTTGTTCCAGGTGATGCTCTGGGTGGCGAGCGCAATGACCGGCTGCGGCAGGTAGGCCAATCCCAAAAGCCTGGTGATCACCCCGTGTGCGGCAACGACAGCGTCAGAGTGGGAGTCGGCGTACTTCTACAGGTCAAAGAGCACCGCTTTCGCGACAAGAGCGATGCCCATGAAACTGAGGCAGAGCGGCAGCCCCAGACTGATGATCGCGCGCTATTCCCGAGCAAGTCCTTCAGGCGCAGAACCGGCAGGGACAGCAGGTCCTGTCGGCGCAGCCGCACGGCAATTAGCAGCGCAAGTCCAAGCACCTGCGCGAGAAGAGTTCCCAGTGCCGTACCGGCAATGCCAAGGTCAAGAACTGCGATGGCAAGCCCGAACGAAATCAGCAACGCAAGGCCATCGGCTGAGCCGAAGGTGCGCCCCGCCAGACCGCGCTCTCCGGCGCCGAGGTGCCATGCAATCAAGCTTGACATGCCATCGCCCACAAGCGTCGATAGTGCCGACAATAGCATCGCGAAGGGAAAAGCGAGGCTTACGGCAGCGAGCGCGTGAGCTCCCAGGAAACGACCGACGAAGATGCCGTCCACCATATTCAGAATTCCACCCATAGACTTGACGATAGCCATGGGCCGGGCATTTGACAGAAACAGCCGCCCGATTGGCGGGGTCAGGAACGGATTGCCCGTTTCATGGCGTGAATGTCTTTGCGACATCACTCCCCTCTCTTGCGAGGCATTTCAAGACGCATGGGAGCCGACGTTTCCCATCCTGCGAAGTGCTTCGAGGGTGAGGCGCAGTCGTTATCCGGGCTTCACCGTGACTTTCGTCTGCAGGCGGCAGGCGCCACTAACCTGGTCGGGCCGGCAATGCCACTTCCAGCCCCTGTCAATGGCCCTACTTGGGTGTTGCAGTCGCCGATCAGAGATATTGGGCAGCACAAATGAATCCTGTGGCCACACCTTGCCTGGCCCGATTTCGGCCTCCCTTCCTCAAAGTCAGGCGGCAAAGCGTCTAAGAATCTACGGCATCTCAAAGGGTGAAAATCAATCTAGATAAAATTCTTGAATTGCAGATAGTTGTCTTCTTTCGGTTTATTTGGCCTTACCATCAAAGAGGGCATATGACTTGGAGGCGGCAGGTAAATGTCAGACAAAGCAGAACGGATTGAGCAACGGACGGCAGTTGCCTTCCCCAACAACCAGAATCCTGAAATCAACCAAGACTGCACATACATAAAGCAAGCGCTTCCGCTAGGAAAAAGCGGAACTCCGAACGCGCGGCTGATGCCGATCTCCAGAATATCCAAAAGACGCCGTTCAACCGACTGCGCTTACGTGCTGGGCAGCTGCATGTGATGCATCCTTGCAGGCCTCGCGCAATGTCAGGCCGCGCCGCAAGGCAGCGCAAAGCGTTCCGATGAAGGCGTCTCCTGCGCCATGACTGGAAACAACATGAACCGCTTCGGCAGGCAGCGAAAAAACCGTGTCTCCGGACGTGACAGCAGCCAAACCCTTGCTGCCAGCGGTCACGATCACTGTTTCAAACTGCCCGGCCAGCCGCTTCGCCGCAGTCTCGGCGCTCGCCAGGCTGAAGACCGGATCTGAACCCATCATCTCGGCCTCGACCGCATTGACCACAAGTATGTCGACAAGCGCTACCAGATCAGACGACAACTGCCGCGCTGGTGCGGCATTCAGAAGGGTGCGGATGCCCCGCGCCCGAGCCTGGCGCGCGGCAGCGACGTTTAGCGTTTCGGGTACTTCGTTCTGCAGGACAAGAAGGCCAACGTCCTGCCACAGGGTCGCGTCCAGCAGTCTGTCGGGATCGGCGTGCAGGTTGGCCCCAGAAACGATGGTTGCTGCATAGTCGCCATCGGCGTCAAGGATAGCCACGCTCATCCCCGAGCCGGCATCGGCCAAAGTGGCAACAAATCCATCGTCAACATTAGCGGTCCGCAGGGCTCCACGCAGGAAGCTGCCAAAATCATCGTCCCCGATGCTGCCAAACATCCGCGCAGGCGAACCCGCCCGCGCGATCGCCACAGCCTGATTGCCGCCCTTGCCGCCAAACTTCGGGTACCAGCGGCTGCCCACCGCTGTCTCGTCCTTGCGGGGCAGATGGTTCGCTTCGACCATGATGTCATAGTGCAGGCTGCCGACGACAAGGATGATGGCTTCGGTCAAGTGTTTGTCCTTCAACTACGGCTGCTGCGCGCATGCTTCATCGCCAAGGGCGGCCCGTCAACGTCAAGATGCCAATGTGCGGGCGTTTCGAACCCGACGGCAGGGCGCGCATTTGCGTTTCAATGCCCGCCAGCCGGTGTAGCATCGCCGAAAGCTATCCGCAGACAGGGTTCCGAACCGCACGGACCTTCTATCGCCTTTGATCACATCACCGCGCCGATTTGCCACGGCACAAACTCGGCCCCGCCAAAACCCAACTCCTCGGACAGGGTTTGCTGGCCCGACGCAACCGCGATGATCTTTTCCAGAATCTCGGCCCCCTTGGCCTCGATGGACACCCCGTCGATGATGTCGCCGCAATTGATGTCCATATCCTCTGCCATCCGCTGATACATCTCTGTGTTGGTGGCCAGCTTGATACAGGGACTGGGTTTGAAGCCCGAAACCGACCCGCGCCCGGTGGTAAAGACAATCATAGTGGCACCACTTGCGATCTGACCGGTAGCTGAACAAGGATCATAGCCGGGACTATCCATATAGACGAAACCGGGCGTGGTGATCGGTTCGGCGAATTTGTAGACGCCGGCCAAGGGGGCAGTCCCGCCCTTGGCCACTGCGCCAAGCGACTTTTCCAGAATGGTCGTCAGCCCGCCGCGCTTGTTGCCGGGGCTGGGGTTGTTGTCCATCTCGCCGCCGTTGATCGCGGTATAGTTCTCCCACCAGCTGATCCGCTCGATCAGTTTTTCGCCCACTTCACGGCTGACGGCGCGACGGGTCAAAAGGTGTTCGGCCCCATAGATCTCCGGCGTTTCGGACAGGATCGTCGTCCCCCCCATCCGCACCAGCAAGTCGCTTGCATGGCCAAGCGCCGGGTTGGCGGTGATCCCGGAGTAACCATCCGACCCGCCGCATTGCAGCCCGATGATCAGCTTTGACACCGGCGCAGGGGCGCGGGCCACTTGCGAGGCGACCAAGGCCATCTCGCCCAGCACCTCCAGCCCTTTCTGGATGGTCGCCCGCGTGCCGCCGGTACCCTGAATGGTCATGTAACGGAAATTGCCGTCTGGCCGCAGGCGACCCTGACCCACAAGGTCGGGCACCTGCAAGACTTCGCAGCCAAGGCCCACCAATAGGATGCCACCGAAGTTCGCGTTTCGGGCATAGCCTTTTAAAGTCCGCATCAGGGTGTCATAGCCCTCGTTCACCCCAGACATGCCGCAGCCGGAATTGTGGACGATAGGCACAAAGCCGTCGATGTTGGGCATCGAGGACAGGACAGGGTCCTTCTCGGCCGCCTCGGCAATGAACCGCGCGACCGAGCCGGAGCAGTTCACCGAGGTCAGGATGCCAATGTAGTTCCGCGTGCCTACCTGCCCGTCGGACCGGTGATAGCCCATGAACTCTCGCGCTGGCAGCGCCGGCAGCGGGGTGGCGTGCTGGCCGATTGCATAGTCGTTGCTGTGCGGTCCCATGCCCAGGTTGTGGCTGTGGATGTGCCCACCCGCGGGAATGTCGTCGGTTGCCTGGCCGATGGACTGGCCATAGCGCAGCACGGTCTCGCCCTTGGCGATGGCGCGGGTGGCAAGTTTGTGACCGCGCGGCACCGGGCCGGGCAGCGTGATCCCCGCAACACTTGCCCCCTTGGCCAGATCCGCCAGCGCAATGACCAGGTTGTCTGTCGCGTGCAATCGGATAATAGCGTCTGCCATGATGTCATCCCTATCCCGCGACCCTTCCTTGACAGGCGGGCCGCCAAGCCTAACATGTTAGCATGCTACAAGCGCCCCCGACTGGATCACAAGACCTGAATGGCGCGGCCCGGCTTTTGCCGTTGGACCGGTTTCAGGGCTCATTGGGGCAACGGGTCTATCAAAGCCTGCAACAGGCCATTCTGACCCTGACCTACCGCCCCGGCGAGGTTATCCGAAAGCCCCAGATATGTGATCGTCTGGGCGTCTCGCGCAGCCCGGTTGCCGACGCGGTGGCAAAGCTTGCCGCCGAGGGTCTGGTCGATGTCGTGCCGCAGGCGGGCACTTTCGTCACGCGCCTGTCGATGACCGATATCCGCGAGGGCGCCTTCATCCGCGAGGCCATCGAAACCGCCGCCGCCGAGCTGGTGGCCGTGATCATCACCGATGATCAGTTGCGCGACCTGCGCCGCAACCTGATGTTGCAGGAAACGCTTGTAGCCGACGGCGACCAACAGGGGTTCATGCAACTGGATGGCCAGATGCACGAGATGTTGCTCTCCTTCACCGGTTTTCCTCGGCTACCGCAGGTGTCGCAGACAGCCTGGCTCAGCGTGCATCGCGCACGACAGCTGATCCTGCCGGTTCCGGGCCGCCTGCGCACGACCCTGGACGAGCACCGCCGGATTCTTGCGGCTTTCGAAGCGCGCGATCCGCAGGCGGCGCGCCTTGCCGTGCAGCAGCACCTGCGCCAGTTGCTGACCTACCTTCAGCCGCTGGAACGAGACCACCCTGATCTTTTTTCGCCGCAAGGACAGCCATGACCCTGCCGAACCGCCCGCGCTATGCAACCCGGCTGAATGCGTTCAAGCAGAAGGGCGACACGGTAGCCGAGATGATCGCCGCCGCAGCCCGTGTCGGGGGCCTTGATGCGGCCGATCTGAACTTTCCGGACCATTTCGACCATCACCGCCCGGCAGACCTGTCCAAACTGCTGGCCGATCACGGCATGGCGCTGAACGGCCTTGCCATGCGCTATTACACCGATCCCGGTTTTCGCCTGGGGGCGTTCAGCCACCCCGACCCAAAGGTCCGCCGCGCCGCCATTGACCTGACCAAGCGCGGCCTTGACGCGCTGGCCGAAATGGGCGGGCGGCTGATGACGCTGTGGCTGGGACAAGACGGGTTCGACTACAGTTTTCAGGCCGACTACGCCCGGATGTGGGATGACAGCATCGCCGCAATTGCTGAAGTTGCCGACCACAACCCTGCCATCGACATCGCCGTGGAGTACAAACCCAACGAACCCCGCGCCCATGTGGTGATGCCCGACATGACCACGACGCTGCTGGCCCTGGCCGAGGTCGCGCGACCAAATACCGGCGTCACGCTTGACTTCTGCCACATGCTTTTCGCGGGTGAGATGCCCGCCCGCGCCGCGATGCTGGCCGCCCGCTCCAGCCGCATTCTGGGCGTTCACCTGAACGACGGTTACGGCAAGCGCGACGATGGCCTCATCGCCGGGTCGGTCCACCCCGTGCAGACGGTAGAGCTGTTCGTGGCCCTTGATCGGGTGGGATACGACGGGGTGATCTATTTTGACACCTTCCCCGACCATGGCGGCACCGACCCGGTGGGCGAGGCGCGCGCGAATATCGCTGTCACCGACCGGTTGCGCAGCATTGCCCGCGACCTTGCCGGGAACGCCGAACTGGCGCAGGCACAGGCGCAGCAGGACGCCGCCCGTGCCACAAGGATCGTCACGGCAGCGCTTTACGGCTAAGGCGCATCGGCGCGGACAAGCCCCTCGTCGCGCAGCTGACCCCACAGCGACTGCGGAATTTTCGTCTGCGCCGCAGCCAGGTTTGACGCCATCTCTTCCAGCCCCTGACCGCCGGGAATGACCGACACAACTGCCGGATGCCGCAACGGGAACTGGAACGCCGCATCAACCAGCCGCACGCCATGCCGGGCACAGACCCCCTGCAGCCGCGCCGCCTTCTGCATAACCCAGTCCGGGGCCGGCGCGTAATTCCAGTGCGCCCTCGGTTGCGGCCCGGTGGCAAGAATGCCTGAATTGTAAGGGCCGCCCACCACGATCCCCACGCCGCGCTCCACGCACAGCGGCAGAAAACTTTCCTGCGCCTCCTGTTCCAGCAAGGTATAGCGCCCGGCCAGCAGGAACAGGTCGAAATCCCCCCGCTCCAACAGCCACTGGCAGGGCTGCCATTCGTTGATCCCGCCGCCAAAGGCCCGGATCACACCCTGATCGCGCAAGGCCAGCAACGCCCGATAGCCGCCCGCCATGAACGCATCCAGCCGCGCCAGCAGCGCTTCGGCAGAGCCGTGGTTGAAGATGTCCAGATCGTGGGCATAAAGAATGTC
Organism: Pseudomonadota bacterium; assembly: GCA_963205235.1. Lineage (GTDB taxonomy): Bacteria > Pseudomonadota > Alphaproteobacteria > Rhodobacterales > Rhodobacteraceae > Tabrizicola. Next base: position 6,322 of record CAUJIP010000063.1, on the reverse strand, counting down.
GATCCGATCAACCCCAAGCCGTTCCAGCGAAAACTCCAGACTGCGCATCGTGGCATCATAGCCGTAGTCATAGATTTCCTGCCGCGAAGGCACGTCGATCCATTTGCCGATCCCGTCACGCTGATCTGGTGGCACCGCCTTCAAAAGCCGCCCGACCTTTGAGGACAAGACGTATGAATTCCGCGGCTTGTCGCGCAAAAGCCGGTTAAGCCGGGTTTCTGACAACCCCAGCCCGTAAAGTGGCGCCGTATCGAAATAGCGAACGCCCCCGGCCCAGGCCGCCTCCAGCACCGCATGCGCCTGATCGTCAGTGATCGCCTTGAAAAGGTTGCCGATCGGGGCTGCACCAAAGCCAAGTTCGGTAAAGGTCAGCCCGCCATTGCCCAGACGATCCCAGTGTCTTGTCGTCAGCATCTGCGCCCCCCTTTTGCCACTGGCATGCTAGTGTGTTCCCGCTTTCCGTCCAATATCTTTCACGATAGCGTGGCGCATCACGGAGGATCAGATGTCACGCTTCAAAGCCGTTTTTGGCAGCACGAAACCCGTCATTGCCATGGTGCATCTTGGGGCTTCCCCCGGTGCGCCGTTGCATGATTCCGAGCGTGGGGTCGATGGCATCCTTGCCGCCGCCCGCGCCGATCTGCGCGCCCTTCAGGCCGCTGGGTTTGACGCAGTGATGTTCGGCAACGAAAACGACCGGCCCTATGAGTTGAAGGTCGATACCGCGACCTCCGCCACGATGGCCTATGTGATCGGGCGCTTGCGGGATGAAATCACGGTGCCCTTCGGCGTCAACGTGCTGTGGGACCCGATGTCCAGCTTTGCCGTCGCCGCAGCGACCGGCGCGGCCTTCGTGCGTGAGATATTCACCGGCACCTATGCGTCCGACATGGGCGTCTGGGCCCCCGATGCCGGGGCCGCCGTCCGCTATGCGCAGCGCCTTGGCGCGGGTGGCGTCGCCCGCCTTTACAACGTTTCGGCCGAATTTGCCGATAGCCTCGACCGTCGCCCCCTGCCCGACCGCGCCCGCTCTGCCGTGTTCTCCTCGATCCCCGACGCCGTTCTTGTGTCGGGCGCAATCACGGGTGAAGCCGCGCGGATGGAGGATCTTGAGGGCGTAAAGCGCGTCCTGCCGAACACCCCCGTTCTCGCCAACACCGGGGTCAAGCATGCGACTGTCGCTGATGTGCTGGCTGTGGCCGATGGCTGCATCGTGGGCTCGGCCCTTAAACACGGTGGCGATACCTGGGCCGCTGTCGACCCCGACCGTGCCGCCGATTTCATGGCCCGCGTCCGTGCCGCACGGGGGGGCAAATGACCCTTCCGCCCGTCGCCGATCTGACCGTCGAGCTGATGCTGATCCCCGGCCTGTCGGGCTATGAAACCCGGGTCGCCGCTGCAATCGCGGCGCATCTGGACACACTTGGTCTGGCGCACGGCTCGGATCGGCTGGGGAACCTGACCTGCACTCTTCCCGGCGACCCGGCGCTGCCCCCGGTCCTGATTTTCACCCATATGGACCAGCTTGGCTTCATCGTCCGCAAGGTCGAAGTCAACGGCATGATCCGGCTAGAGCGGCTTGGCGGCGTCCCCGAACGTGCCCTGCCCGCGCAAGCGGTGGTTCTCTGCACCGATCAGGGTGACTTGCCCGCGCTGATCGCCAACAAAAGCCACCACGCCACCACGCCGGACGAGAAATACAAGGTCCTGCCCTACGCCGACCTTTATGTCGATGCCGGTTTCGCCAGCAAGGCCGAGGCCGAGGCTGCAGGCGTGCGCATCGGCACCCCGGTCACCTATCTGCCCCGCGCCCTGACGCTGGCGAATGGCCGCATCGCTGGCACGTCGGTCGATGACCGCGCGGGCTGTGCGGCGCTTTTGAAATTGGCCGAGGCGAGGATCGGTAAACCCGGACCTACCATGCATTTTGTCTGGTCAGTGCAAGAGGAATACAACCTCCGCGGCGTCCTGCCCGCCGCAACCGCGCTTGCCCCCGCCATCGCGCTCCAGATCGACCTCCTGCTGGCCTGCGACACCCCCGACATGACCGCCCGTGGCGATGTCACCCTTGGCGGCGGCCCCGGCATCTCGCTTTACTCCTTCCACGGTCGCGGCACCCTGAACGGGGTGATCCCGCATCCCGCGCTGGTGCGCCTGTTCGAAGCTGCCGCGACCGCTGCCCGCCTGCCCCTGCAACGATCGGCCCATACCGGGGCGCTGACCGACCTGTCCTACATCCAGTTCATGGGTCCCGAAGGCGTTGCCTGCCTCGATGTCGGCTTCCCCATGCGCTATTCCCATTCCGCGCTGGAAGTCGTCGACCCGGCGGATCTTGAGCGGTTGGTGACCCTTCTTGACACCGCCCTGTCCGCCATCAGCACCGACATCAAGCTCAAAAGATGACCCACACCCTCGGCATCGACATCGGCACCTTCGAATCCAAGGGCGTTCTGGTGGACGCTCAAGGCCGGATCGTCGCCACCGCTTCCCGCCCGCACAAGATGATCGTGCCCCGTGCCGGATGGGCCGAACACCGGGCCGAGGAGGACTGGTGGGGCGACTTTGTCCATCTGACCCGCACGCTTCTTGCCCAATCCGGCATCGACCCGGCCAGCATCAAGGCCGTCGCCGCCAGCGCCATTGGCCCCTGCATGCTGCCCGTGGACAGCGCCGGGACCCCCCTGATGAACGGCGTCCTTTATGGCGTCGACACCCGAGCTACCGACCAGATCACCACCCTCAATGCCCGGATCGGCGAAGCCATCATCCACCAACGCTGCGGCAATGCGCTGACCTCGCAGTCGGTCGGGCCAAAGATCCTGTGGCTCAAGGAAACGCACCCCGACCTCTACGCGCAGACCGCGATGGTCCTGACCTCCACCAGCTACCTGACGTGGAAGCTGACCGGCCAATACGTCATCGACCACTACACCGCCGCGAACTTCTCGCCCCTCTACGACGTCACGACGCAAGACTGGACCACCGACCTCGCCCCCGAAATCATCCCGCTGGAGAAACTCCCCCGCCTGATGTGGTCCACCGAAATCGCCGGGCATTTGACGGCCACGGCGGCCAGGGAAACCGGCCTCGCCCAAGGCACCCCCGTCACCTGCGGCACCATCGACGCCGCAGCCGAGGCGGTCTCCGTCGGTGTCAAAGCTCCTGGCGAGATGATGATGATGTATGGCTCCACCATCTTCATCATTCAGGTCACCGGCCAACCCGTCCGCGACCCGCGCCTGTGGTATGCGCCCTGGCTGTTCCCCGGCACCCATGCCTCGATGGCGGGGCTCGCAACAAGCGGCACCCTCACCCACTGGTTCCGCGACCAGCTTGCCCGTGACACCGATTTCGCCGCCCTCGTCACCGAGGCGCAAGACAGCCCCAAAGGCGCCAAGGGCCTGATCTGCCTGCCCTATTTCTCGGGTGAGCGGACCCCGATCCACGACCCCCATGCGCGCGGCGCGTTCTTCGGCCTGAACCTGACCCACACCCGCGCCGACATGTTCCGCGCCGTGGTCGAAGGCATCGCCGCCGGTACCGCCCACGTGCTGGAAACCTATGCCGAAGCCGGGGCATCGCCCGACCGCGTGCTTGCCGTCGGTGGGGGCACCAAGAACCCGCTTTGGCTGCAAGCAACCTCGGACTTCGGCCATATACCCCAGCAGGTTTGCGAAAAGACCATCGGCGCAAGTTATGGCGACGCCTTCCTCGCCGCTCTTGCCATCGGCACAGCCCAGCCGCCGGACATCCTGACCTGGAACCCCAACGCCCATACCGTCACCCCCGACGAGGTCCCGGCCTATGCCACGCAATTCCCGCTCTGGAAACGCCTCTACGCCCAGACCAAAGACCTGATGCAGGCCCTGCCATGAACCCCATGCTGTCCGCCTTGCGCGATCTGGAAGCCGTCGCCCTTGGCCTTGACGACGCGCAGGTCGAGTCCGCCTGCCAGACCATCGCCCGCGCCCGCCGCATCGTCGCCTATGGCTGCGGACGCGAAGGCCTGATGATGCGGGCCTTGACCATGCGGCTTCACCACCTTGGCCTTTCGGTCGCCATGCAGGGCGACATGAACGCCCCGCCGCTGGGGCAGGGTGATCTGTTCCTTTGCTCGGCCGGGCCCGGGGAACTGTCCACCGTCACTGCGCTGATGGCTGTCGCCCAACGGGACGGCGCAGCCGTCCTTATGGTGACCGCCGAACCCGACAAGCCCAGCCCCCGCCGCGCCGATCAGCTTCTGGTGATCCGTGCTCAGACCATGGCCCGCGACATTGGCGGGACCTCGACCCTGCCAATGGGCTCGCTTTTCGAAGGCGCGATGTTTCTGGTCTTTGAAATCATGGTCCTGCGCCTGACCGCGATCCTTGGTCAGACGGCCGAGGCGATGCGCGCCCGCCACACCAACATGGAGTAAGCCATGCAGTTCGCCCGCATGCGGCCCCATCAATTGCAGGCCGCGATTGCCGCAAATACACCCGTGATCCTGCCCATCGGGGTGATGGAATATCACGGCGGCCACCTGCCTGCTGGCGTCGATCTTCTGGCGGTGACCGAAGTCCTTGACCGTCTTGGCGACAGGATCATCACCTTGCCGCCCTTTGCCTATGGGGCGGCCTCGCATGCCGTGGCAGGGCCTGAAGGCACCGGAACGCTGCACATCGATACCTCTGCCCTTGTTCCCTTGGCCGAGGCCTTGTTCACCGCGCTTCTTCGGTCCGGCTTTCGCAACATTCGCGGTGTGATCCATCACCAGACCGAAGGCTTTGATCAGGGCATGCCAACCGACCTTGCTTTCCGGCTGGCCGGTCGCAACGCGATCATGCGACACTTGGAGGTCGACCGCGGCCCCGGCTGGTGGGGCGACAAGGCGATGCAGGACTATTACGCCGATCAGGCGCGCGGGGCCGATCCGTTCAACTGGATCCGGATTCATCCGCTGTTCCCCAAGGGCGCGGCTTTCCCGTTTGATCATGCCGGAAAGGGCGAAACCGCGCTGATGCAGGCGCTTGCCCCCGATACCGTCGATATCGCCCGCGCGGCGGACGGCGGCCACTGGTATACCGAGGACGCGGGTCAAGCCTCGCCGGAATTGGGTGAGGCCGGGGTGCAGATCGCGCTTGCCCATCTGCGGCAGGTTCTGGATCTGCAAGCCTAGGTGGGCAGATTGCCCGCCCTACAATTCGGGCAGGTCAACCACGCCCTTCTTCAGGATGAAACAGCCATAGGGCCCTGAATCTGCCGTGCGGATGATCGCAAAGGCCCGCTTGGCGGCGGCGTAGAACGCGAACCGCTCCAAGGGTTCGATCATCACCGCGCGCCCCTCGGCCCGGTCGACCACACTTTGCATCCGGGCAAAGATCGGCACCACGCCGGCCGGGTTGCCCACAACCTGCATTCGCTGGACCGGGGCGGGGACAAAGGTATCCAGCGGCATCAGCGACAGGATCGCCGCTGCGCCAGTGGGAATGTCGCAGCCCGCCATGTCGATCAGCTTGCCATAGGTGGTTTCTTTGGCAATCGTCACAGCCGGATGGTTCACGTCGCAGATCACCAGATCGTCGCCATGCCCCATCAGCATCAGCACATGGACGATCTCGGCGGACAGCCTTTGGTCGATCCCTTTCAGCATGCTCACACCACCCTGTGAACCGTTAACAAATCCTGAATACCCACAATCAACACCTTGATTTCATTGACGCCGAAAAACTGCCCACGCGTGGGCACTACTTCACCGCCCCCGCCGCCATTCCCTTGATGATGTACCTTTCCAGCACCACCCCGATCACGATCAACGGCAGGATCGCCGCCCAGGACAGCGCCGCCATCGACCACCAGCTGATCCCGTTCGACCCGGTCTGGCTGGCCAGCATCACCGGCAGGGTGTTGGCGTGGGTCGACGTCAGGAGAGCCGCGAAGAAGTACTCATTCCAGGTCAGCACCAGCGACAAGATGAACGCGGCCACCATCCCGGGCAGGGCAATCGGCAGGATGATCGTCAGGAACGCCCCCCAGATCGACAGCCCGTCAACCAGAGCCGCCTCCTCTAGGTCGGTCGGGATTGATGAGAACTGGTCCCGCATGATCCAGATGACGATGGGCAGCACGGACAGCGTGTAAAGCAGGATCAACCCGATCTGCGTGTCCAGCAGGGCCAGCTCCTTGTACAGCACCAGGAAAGGCAACGCGAGCACGACAGGCGGCAGGATCAGCTGGCTGAGAAAGAAGAACGAGATGTCCCCGTTCCGCATCCAGGCGAACTTGTAGCTGAACCGCGACAGCCCATAAGCCGCCAGGGACCCCAGCACCACCGCCAGCACCG
>CAUJIP010000062.1 GCA_963205235.1 Pseudomonadota bacterium | reverse complement strand
TTGGCAATCGTCGCTGCCGGGTGGTTCACGTCACAGATCACCAGATCGTTGCCATGCCCCATCAGCATCAGAACATGGACGATCTCGGCGGACAGCCTTTGGTCGATCCCTTTCAGCATGTGTGCACCGCCGTGCAGACCGTTACCAAATCGTGAATGCCCACAGACAAGCCTTTGATTTCATTGTATAGAAGATCCTGTCCACGCGCGGACACTACTTCACCGCCCCCGCAGCCATTCCCTTGATGATATACCTTTCCAGCACCACCCCGATCACGATCAACGGCAGGATCGCCGCCCAGGACAGCGCCGCCATCGACCACCAGCTGATACCCTGCGACCCGGTCTGACTGGCCACCATCACCGGCAGGGTGTTTGCGTGGGTCGAGGTCAGAAGGGCTGCAAAGAAGTACTCATTCCAGGTCAGCACCAGCGACAAGATGAAGGCCGCCACCATCCCCGGCAGGGCGATGGGCAGGATGATCGTCAGGAACGCCCCCCATATCGACAAGCCGTCGACCAGCGCCGCCTCTTCCAGCTCGGTCGGGATCGACGAGAACTGGTCCCGCATGATCCAGATGACGATTGGCAGCACCGAAAGCGTGTAAAGCAGGATCAACCCGATCCGCGTGTCCAGCAAGGCCAGCTCCTTGTAAAGGACCAGCATCGGCAGGGCGAGCACGACGGGCGGCAGGATCAGCTGGCTCAGGAAGAAGAAAGAGATGTCGGTATTCCGCATCCAGGCGAACTTGTAGCTGAACCGCGACAGCCCATAAGCCGCCAGGGACCCCAGCACCACCGCCAGCACCGACGACGCCAGCGACACGACGGCGGAATTCGAGAACCGCTTCAGAAACTCCGCCCGGACCGTGCTTTCATCGCCAAGCGTGTCGGGCGACAGGCCCAAGGATCGCCAGCCCAGCCATGCCGGAGAGTAATCGACCCACGGAACCATGTGCCCCTTCATCACGTCAGGGGCCATCTTGAAGCTGGTGGTCAGCGTCCAATACACCGGAAACAGGCAGATGACCGCCCAAAGGATCAGCAGCCCATAGACCGCAACCCGCCCCGCCCACCATCTGGCCCGATAGGCGCTGTCGGTGGGGCTGTCGTGAAAGATCTGAGTGTCAGGGGTGGTCATGCTGGATCCGGTCATGTCCGAGGCCTTGCAAATCGGTCGGCAAGCTTCATCAGCACGGTCATCGCGATCACGATGACCACAAGATAGACCATCGCCAGCAAGGTGCCATAGCCGACGTTTGAACGGTCGCGATATTCGCGGAAGATGAACGAGGTGACGGTATCCGTCGCCCCTCCGGGTCCACCCGAGGTCACGTTGATGACGATGTCGGCCAGCTTCAGCTTGAAGATGATGCGGATCAGGATCGCGGTGATCGACACCGGCAGCATCATCGGGAAGGTCACCTCCCAGAACGCGCGCCAGCCGTTGGCACCGTCAACCTTGGCGGCCTCGTTCAGTTCCTTTGGAATGGCCTGCAGGCCAGCCAGGATCATGATCATCATGAAGGGAATGAAGGTCCAGGCATCCATCACCATGATCGCCGCCTTGGCGATCCACGGATTGCCAAAGAACGACGGGTCGTCCCAGCCCAGAAGTCGGCCCAATCGGGCGATGGGGCCAAAGCGGGGCTCCAGCATCGACTTGCCGATCATCCAGCTGACCGCCACCGGCGACAGCATCAGCGGCAGAAGGAAGGCCACGCGAAAGAACTTGCGCGCCCGGATTTCGGCGTTCAGGGCCAGGGCAAGACCAAATGCGATGGCATATTCGACAAGGATCGCCAGCACATACCAGACCATGTTCAACATGGCGTTCCAGTAGAACGGGTCGGCCCACATCTGCCGCACATTGGCCAGACCGTTGAACTGCCGTCCCGTCGGGCTGGACAGGTTCCAGTCCGAAAAGGCGATGATCAGACCGAACAGCAGCGGAAACACCGTCAGCGATATGACGAACAGCGCGGCAGGCAGCACGAACAGCGTGCGCTTGCCATGTTCGCCGTGCTGCAGAACCTGCCCCCAGCACAGACAGATCGCCCACAGCACATAGGCGTACAGCGTCGGGCGCCAATTCTCGAAGCCGAAGGCGTACCAGCCCATAACCTGCGCAAGCTGGCTTGCCGCGATCAGGATCATCAGAATGGCAGACCCCCAGATGATCGCGCGGCCAAAGGTTCGACGCCCGGCCGAAATGCTGTCATTCGTGACAACGTGAAGAAGGTCGCCTGAGCTGCTCACCGGGTGGCCCCATCTGGGAAAAGCAGGGTGCGCAAAGACTGCGCACCCCACGGCGTTGCTTGAAGGGCGCCGCGTGGGTGCCCTTGATGTCGTCACATCCCCAGGGACGCCTTATAAAGCGCAATCTGGCTGTCGCGGCCGATCTGGTCGGTGATCTTCTCCCAGGCGGCGGCAATCGCGTCGGCGGTTTCCTGTGCCGATGCGTATTGACCGGCATAGCCCTTGGCCAGTTCATCCTCGGCGACCGAGTAGTACTGGAAGATGCCGGGGATACGCGGTTCGATCGCGGCGTTCGGATGGTTGTAGCTGTCCGCGTTCGAGCCGAGGTAGTCTTCGACAAAGGCCCGGTCGTAACCCGCAGCTTCCCATTCGTCGTACTGGAAGTGCGAGTTGCGATAGGGCTGGAAGCCCGACGGATAGGCCGCAGTCCACAGGGACAGGTCCTTGCCGCCAAGATGCGCTGCCGCGGACCATGCCGCCTTGCGCTTCTTCTCGTCGCCGGAAACGCGCGAGGTGACGTAGATGCCCCAGCCGATATAGGCCATAAGCGGCGCTTCGTTCGCAGTCTCTTCCCAGGCTCCGGCCACCGAGTTGTAGCGGCGGGTCGAGCCGGGGTTGATCCCGAAGCCCACCACGTCGCCCACGACGGACGTGTCCGAGGTGCGCGCGTTCGAGCCCACGTCGCCCCACCACATCAGCATGGAGCCCGTCCCGGCAAGGAACTGGCTGAACGCCGTGGTGCCGGGGTCGGCGTTGATCTGGTCGGCCGGGTAGGCACCCGCAGCGATCAGGTCCATCACGTCCTGGAAGGCCTGGACCCAGCCCGGGTTGTTGACACGCGGCTTCATGGTTTCCGGATCGAACAGCCATGCCCGGTCGTCGGGATGCTTGACATAGGCGGTCGCACGGTTTGCCACGAAGTAGAAGCCAAAGCCGCCCCAGCCCTTCAGCGGGTCAAGGTAGCCATAGGCCGGCAGGCCGGTCAGCGGGTCGGTCTGGCCGACAAGCGCCTTGGACACGGCGTTGACGTCCTGCCAGGTCTTCGGCACTTCGGCCCCGCCGATGGCACCCTCGCCGAAATAGTCCTTCCGGTACGAGAAGGTATGGCAGTCGCCGTCGATGTTGATGCGGTAGGTCTTGCCGTTCCACGTCCCGACCGGCGGCTGGAGATAGCCCACAAGGTCGTCCGCCTCGATCTGGGTCTTCACCCAGTCGGGCATTTCGTCCAGAAGCCCCTTCGACGCGGTGTCGCCCTCGAATGGCGCACCCATCTCGACGATGTCGAAATCGACGGTGCCCGTGGCGATCGACTGCTGGAGCCGCGGGTTGTAGTCGGCCTGCGCAAGGTCGATCCAGTTGATCTTGGCGCCGGTATAGGCCTCCCAAGGTTTCAGGAACCCACGGAACAGGAAGTTGTGCAGGTTCTGGTTGTTCAGGCCAAGGAACGTCAGCTCGACTCCGGCAAACTCACCCTCGGCCACGTTGGCCTTGGTGGCTGCAAGGCAAAGCTCGCCAACCTTCTGCCAGTCGGCATCGGTCGGGCTGCCCATGCCCACACCCGGAATCGCCAGGATCTGCGCCCGGACAGAATCCTGCGCCATCGCCGGACCAACGCCCATGACCTTTGGCATGACGGCCATCGCGCCCAGCGCAGCCGTGCCGCGCAGCATGTTGCGGCGGCTGAGTCTGGCGCGCGTAATGGCCTCGTAAAGATCGACCTTCAAGATAGCTCCTCCCTTTGGAACTGCCCGGACCGGCTTTGCCGACGCAGGCAAGATGAGTGTTTTCTTTGATCACTGGAAACGCCACCCTGCAGTCGTCCTTGTGGCGATCCGCAGACTGAGCAGAATCTTCCCGGGGTCTCCCAATCCCCTGTTCGGCAGCTTGCCTTTGGGCAGCTTCGCAAGGCCGCAAGGCCCTGTCAAGATTCTAACATGTTAGTATGGTCAGCGGATAGACAGACCCGGTCTTGCTGGGATAGAAATTTCACAACGGTTCCAGAGGAGCAGGCGTTTGGCCGAAGTCACGATCCGCGCGTTGCGCAAGAACTATGGGGGAATGCAGGTCATCCATGGGCTTGATCTGGACATTCCGGATGGGGCTTTCGTGGTGCTCGTCGGCCCCTCCGGCTGTGGCAAATCCACCCTCCTGCGGATGATCGCGGGGCTGGAGGAAGTGACCGGCGGCGATGTGTTGATCGGGACGACGCGGGTGAACAACCTGCCCCCGTCCGAACGGGACATCGCGATGGTGTTCCAGAACTACGCCCTTTACCCGCACAAGACCGTGGGCGCGAACATGGGTTTTGCCCTGAAGATGCGCGGGATGGACGCCGCCGCGATCCGGACCAAGGTGGAACATGCGGCGGGCATTCTGGGCCTGACCCCCTATCTTGACCGCTATCCCCGCGCCCTGTCGGGCGGCCAGCGCCAGCGTGTCGCGATGGGCCGCGCCATCGTGCGCGATCCGCAGGTGTTCCTGTTCGACGAACCGCTGTCAAACCTTGACGCCAAGCTGCGCGTGCAGATGCGGACCGAAATCAAGGAACTGCACCAGCGGCTCAAGACGACCACGGTCTATGTCACCCATGACCAGATCGAGGCGATGACCATGGCCGACCAGATCGTGGTCATGCAGGGCGGCCGGATCGAACAGGTCGGCGCACCGCTGGAACTTTATGATCGCCCGGCCAACGCCTTCGTTGCGGCCTTTATCGGCAGCCCGTCGATGAACCTGCTGGAGGGGCGGATCACAGGCGGCATGGTTGACGTGGGCGGCACTCGCCTGCCACTGCCAGCCGGGGTCGCTTCGGACGAGGGGCGCGAGGTGATCTATGGCATCCGTCCCGAACATCTGCACGAGGCGGCCGAAGGCGTGACCGGCAAAGTCGCCGTGATCGAACCGACGGGGTCCGAGACCCATGTGGTGGTTCGGCTGGCCGGACGCGAACTTACGGCTGTGTTCAGGAACCGGGTGGCTTTTGCCCCCGGCGCCACAATCACCCTTGCGCCCGATTCCGCCGCGTCGCACCTTTTCGACAAGGCCACGGGCCAGCGGATCTAGACCAGCGCATCCAAGGGGGAACGTCCATGCTCAAGGGAATCGACAACCGGCTGAATGCCGAGGTGCTGGGCTGTTTGCGCGCCATGGGTCATGGCGATGTGCTGATCATTTCAGACACCAATTTTCCTGCCGATCAGGTGGCGCGGGCCACGGTGACGGGCAAGCTTTTGCGAATGGAAAACCTGACGGCAGCGCAGGCAGTCAACGCGGTCCTTTCGGTCTTGCCGCTGGACACATTTGTCGATGACTTCGCGGGAAGGATGGAAATCGTCGGCGATCCGACGTCGGTCCCCCCGGTTCAGGCCGAGGTGCAGGCCGAAATCGATTCTGCCGAAGGCCGGGCGCGTCCGATGATCGGAATCGAGCGTTTTGCCTTTTACGACATGGCGCGCCAGGCCTATGCCGTGATCCAGACCGGGGAACGCCGGTTCTACGGCTGCTTCATGCTCCGCAAGGGCGTGATCCCGCCTGACGCTTGAAACGGAAGGCCTGTGTCATGAAACCGATTGTCATCCTTGGCATCTTTGTTGCCGACACCGCCTATCGCGCCGAACGTCAGCCGAAGATGGGTGAAACCATCCTTGGCAATTCTTTCGTGCTGGGGCCGGGGGGGAAGGGGTCGAACCAGTCCGTCGCAGCGGCGATGGCCGGGGGTAAGGTCCATTTCATCACCCGGCTGGGGGCCGACGCCTTTGCCGATATCGCCCATGCGACCTGGGCCAAGGCGGGCGTCATGCCCGAGGTGAAGGTGGATACCGAAAGCTATACCGGGGCGGCCTATATCTTCATCGAAAACGCCACCGGCAACAACGCGATCATCGTCGCCCCCGGTGCTGCGGGCCGTGTTTCGGCGCAGGATGTCGATGCCAAGGCGGATCTCATCCGCTCGGCTGCGATCTTTGTCACCCAGTTGGAGCAGCCGATCCCCGCCGCCCTGCGCGGTTTGCAGATTGCCCGCGCGGCTGGCGTGACCACCATCCTGAACCCCGCCCCGGCAGCCAGCCTGTCGGATGAGATGCTGGCGCTGTGCGACTATGTCACCCCCAACGAATCCGAGGCTGAGGCGCTTACCGGCCTGCCGGTCACTTCGGTTGACGAGGCTAAGCTTGCCGCCGCTGCGCTGTTGGCCAAGGGTGTGAAAGCCGTGGTGATTACGCTGGGTGACAAGGGTGCCTTGTATCACGATGCCCTCCAGTCGGTGCATGTGCCGGTGATCTCTGCCGGACCGGTGGTCGAAACCACAGGTGCAGGCGATGCGTTCAATGGCGGCTTTGCCGTTGCGCTGGCCGAGGGTCGCGATGTGATCGACGCCGTGCGCTTTGGCTGCGCCACGGCCGGGATTTCCGTCACCCGCCCCGGCACCGCCCCGTCGATGCCCGCCCGGTCCGAGATTGACGCGCTGCTGGCACGCTGATCGATATCTGGCGTTACAGCGGTTCTGACCAATCGGCTCCGGCCCGCCAGACGCCTAGCTTCTCAGTCGTTCCCCGCCCGCGTCATAGGCCGGTTTGGCCAAAAGCCGCGCCGGTGTCGGTTCGCCGATCACATCCACCGTGATGCCCGTCGGGTCGGCCAGAGCTTCGGTCGTGACCATCGCCATCGCAAGGCTGGTGCCGACGTGATAGCCGTAGACGCCCGAGGTGACATGCCCCACCACCTTGCCCGCCTTGCGGACCGCCGTGAAGGGTGCCGCATCGGCGTCGGGGCTGTCGACGGCAAAGGTCACCAGACGGCGGGTGACCGGGCCTTCGGCCAGAACCGCCGCGCGACCGACGAAATCAGGTTTTGACCGGTCGACATGCCGCCCAAGGCCGGTGGAGTCGGCGGTTTCGTCCGGGGTGAACTCGGCCGACCAGATGCCGTAGCTTTTTTCGATCCGCAGGCTGTCCAGGGCCCGGTTCCCAATGGGCATCAGCCCAAGGTCACGCCCCGCCTCGCGCAGCGCCTGATAGACGGCGCGGTGATCCTTGGCCTGGACGTTGACCTCATACCCCAGTTCCCCGGTCAGCGAGAGGCGGGCGACCATCGCGCTGGCGCCTGCAACCGGCATCATCCGGCAGGACAGGAACGGGAAGGCGGTGTTCGAGATGTCGTCGGTCACCAACCGCTCCATCAACCGGCGGGAGTTCGGGCCGGAAATCGCGAAACCGGTCCAGGCATCCGACAGGTTCGTCACCGTGACGCCCGCCGCAGGAAGGAAACCCGCGAACCAGCGCATGTGCCATTCTTGCAGATAGTAAGAGCCAACCAGCCAGAACCGGTCCGGGGCAATTCGGCTGACCGTCAGGTCACCCATCAGCCTGCCAGTATGGCCCAGCATCGGGGCCAGACGGACCTTGCCCACCATGGGCAGTTTGCTGGCCACCAGCCGGTCCAGCCAGGCCTGGGCCCCCGGTCCCGAGACCTCATACCGGGCATAGACGGAACTGTCGAAGACCCCCACCGCCTGCCGCACGGCCTGGACCTCGGCCTGGACGAACCGGCCCGCATTCGGACGGCGCAGGGTCGGGATTTCTTCGAACGGCTCATCCCCAGTGACGAAATACTGCGGGGTTTCCATCCCGTGTGACACGCCGAACACCGCCCCCTCCGACACCAGCACATCATGGCTGGGCGAGGTCTTCATGGGCCGCCCGGCAGGCAGTTCCTCGTTCGGGTAGGAAATGACAAAGCGGCGGGCATAGAATTGCGCGGTCTTGGCGCGCAGATAGGTCTCATCGCTGGCAAAGCTGCCATAGCGGGCCACATCCATGCCGAAGATGTCGCCACCAGGATCGCCGTGGATCATCCAGTTGGCCAGAACCTTGCCGATGGCCCCGCCCTGGCTGAAGCCGCCCATGCAGCCGCAGGCGACCCAGTAATTGCGCAACCCCGGCACCGGCCCGACCAGGGGGTTCCCGTCCGGGGTAAAGGTAAAGGCCCCGTTCACCCATTTGCGGATGCCGGTATCGCGCAGGCAGGGGAACCGCTCGAACCCGATCGACAGTTCCGGCATGATCCGGTCCAGATCGGGGGGCAAAAGGTCCATGCCATAATCCCAGGGCGCGCCTTCCGGCATCCAGTGGCGCGGCTCGCGCTCATAGACGCCCAGAAGGATGCCCTTCCGTTCGGGCTGCATGTAGGTAAAGCCCTCAAGATCGGTCACGCAGGCGATTTCGCTGTCGCGACCGGCCAGTTCCGGGATGTCTTCGGTCACCAGATAATGGTGCGACATCGGCACCACCGGCAGGTTCAGCCCCGCCATCTGCCCGACCTTGCGCGCCCACAGACCGGCCGCGTTGATCACATGGTCTGCCGTGATCTCCCCTTGTTCCGTCACCAGCTGCCAGCCATCTGCAGTCGGATGCAATTCCAGCACCCGGTTCCGCAGGATGACCTTGGCCCCCCGGTTCCGTGCTGCAATGGCAAAGGCATGGGTCGTGCCATGCGGGTCGACATAGCCTTCCTGATGGTCATAAAGCGCGCCGATGACGCCGGTGGTATCGACAATCGGGCACAGGGCGCGGATTTCATCGGGCCCGATGATCCGCGTATCCATCCCCATCACGTCGAACCGGGATTTCTCAGCCTTGAGCATTTCGAACCGGGCGGGTGTGGTGGCAAGGCTCATCCCGCCCATCATGTGCATACCGACAGACTGGCCGCTTTCGGCCTCGATTTCCTTGTACAGGTTGATCGTATAGTTCTGCAGCGCTGCGATGTTGGGGTTGTCGTTCAGCGCGTGGAAGCCTGCGGCGGCGTGCCATGTCGATCCGGCCGTCAGCTCGGCGCGTTCGATCAGAGCGATGTCGGTCCAGCCGTATTTCGCCAGATGATACAGGATCGCCGTGCCGACGATGCCACCCCCGATGACGACGGCGCGGTAATGTTGGGTCATGGCTGATCCTTTGCTGTATGGGTGGCGGCCAGAAGCCAGTGCCAAAGATGCGCGGCCTGCGGGTGGTCGACATGCAGTCGCGCACCATCGGGGAGGGGTTCGACAAGCAGGGTCACCCCGGCGAAGGCGAGCGCCGCCGCGCGGGGCTTGGGGTCCAGCGCCAGTGACGGGCTTCCCAAGGCCAGAAGCGCCGGGGCGCCGGGGCCGCGAATGTCGATGCGGACATGGGCGTCCGACAGGTCGCTGATTGCAAGGCCCGACGCGTTCCAACCTTCTGAAAGCGCGGTATCCGGCTTGGTGACCAGCAGTGCCCGATCCGGCGCGATCTCCAACAGCGTCCCCGGATGAGCTTGCGCCAGTTCGGAAATCGCCTTGCCGGGACCCGACAGCAGGAACACGCCGCGATCCCCTTGGGAAGCGGTGACCGTGACCCCAGGCATTTCGATCCGTGCCGTGGTCCAATCGGGCGGGGTTGGCCAGAAGGTGCTGCGATCAGACATTGAGGCGGCTCCCCTCTGGATCATAGGCGCAAGCCGCGGTCACCGTGGCGCGTCCGGTCTGGCCAAGGTCGAACCATGTCACCTCTTGCCCGATCCTGGCGCGCCCGCCTTCGACCAGCGCCAGCGCGATGCCGCGTCTCAGGGTCGGCGAATGGTGGCTTGAGGTGACAAAGCCGATGCTCCGCCGCGGTGCGCCTTCGATCAGATGCGCTCCCGCCGGGATCACCCCGCCATCCGCGCGGGCCAGCCCGACCAACTGCTTGCGATCCGCATCCCCCGCGACGGGCAATTGCAGGGCGCGGTCGCCCACGAACCCCTCGCGCCGCTTTAGCCGTGGGGCGTCAAAGCCAAGGTCCTGCGGCATCGTCTCGCCATCCGTATCCTGCCCGACATAGATAAAGCCCTTCTCGGCCCGCAGGACGCCCAGCGCCTCGATCCCGCAGGGCTTGGCCCCCGCCCCGATCAGCGCCTGCCACAAGGGAATGGCAAGCCCCGCGGGAACCGAGATTTCATAGCCCCGCTCCCCGGTAAAGCTGACCCGCGACACCCGTGCCTCACCGCCCATGAACCGGCCCATGACAAAGGACATATGCGGAAAGGCCGCGTCATCCAGCGTTTCGACAATACCCAGTCCGGCAAGCAACGGTTTGGACTTTGGCCCCGACAGGGACATCGTCGCCCAGTGCGCAGTGCGGTCGTGGATGAAAACTCCGTCCCGCCCGAACCGCGTTTGTCGCCATTCCTCGGCACTCGCGACAAAGCCGCCGACATGAGAGGACGAGCATGAGACAAGGAAATGATCCGGCCCAAGACACAGAACCACCCCATCATCGGTGACCACCCCAGCCTCGTTCAAGGTCAGGCCATAGCGGATGCGGCCCGGCTGCAAGGTGGACATCCGGCCAGTGAACAGGAAATCCAGAAGCTCCCGCGCCTTTGGCCCCATCACGGCGACCTTGCCCAGCGATGAGGCATCGAACACCACCGCCCCCTGCCGCGCGGCAAGGCATTCCGTCGCGATGCTCGCTTCATCCTTGCCATAGAACGCTGGCCGCAACAGCCCGCCATAATCCCACAGCGCCGCGCCCATTTCCCGATGCGCAGGTTCCGCCGCCAGACGGCGCAGCGGGGATTGCAGGGGACCGCGCGACAGGCCCTGCAAAGCTGCCATCGGCACCGGAGTGTAGGGCGGGCGATAGGTCGTGAGGCCAAGGTCCGTGGCGCTGCGCCCCGTCGCCTGCGCCATCGCCGCCGCACCCAACAGGTTCGCCGTCTTGCCCTGATCGGTTGCCATGCCCAGCGTCGTATAACGCTTCAGATGTTCGACCGAGGTGAAATTCTCTTGCGCGGCAAGTTGTACGTCGCCCAGGGTCACATCGTTCTGCAAATCGATCCAGGTCTTGCGCGACTTGCCAGCCACGGGGATTTCCGGCGCAGCCGACCAGACCCACGGCAATGCATCGGGCGCGAACCAGTTCCCCGCAGCCCGACCCGCCAGTGATATTCCCGGCACCGGAAAGGCGGGCACCAGAATGGCGCGTTCATCATCCCAGACGGCCTTGCCCCCGGCCTGACAATACAGGTGCAGCGTCGGGGTCCAGCCACCGGATACGGCCAGCAGATCAGCGTCGATCCCCGTGCCGTCGGTCAGCATCACTCCCGACACCCGACCCCTTCCCAAGGCACGCGCAACTCGCGCGCCGGTCAGGACACGGATGCCCTTTGCCGCAGCATCAGCGCTCCGTTCAGAGGCCGCGCGGCTGTCAACCAACGTCACCACCGCCCCGGCCTTGGCCAGCACAAGTGCCACCGGATAGACGCTGTCGTTGTTGGTGGCGATGACTGGACGCGCGCCGCACAGCACGCCGCGCCGCCGCAGGTAGTGCAGCGCCGCATCCGCCAGCATCACACCCGGCAGGTCGTTGCGTTCAAACAGCAGCGGGCGTTCCAATGCGCCCGTGGCCAGCACCACCTGCCCGGCCTGCACCGCCCAAAGGCTTCCACCATCGGCCAACCCAGCACCCTGCCGGTGAATGCCCAACCGTCCATTTTCATAGGCGCCAAAGGCCGTGGCGCCGGTCCAGATGGTCACGCCCGCGTCCCGTGCTGCCGCGACCAGATCCACACTGTCGCCCCCGTCGCGCCACAGCGATGACCCGCCCAATTCCGCCCGCTGCTCGACCAGAAGGACCCGCTGCCCAGACGTTGCCGCCTTGGTCGCAGCCAGCAACCCAGACCGACCGCCACCCACGACACAAAGGTCCGCCGCAAGGTTACCCCCCGGCTCGGCCACCATCCGGCTGTCGGGATCAACCCGGCCCAGCCCGGCCATCCGCCGGATTGCGGGTTCGAACAGCCCCCAGTGTGGCCAGAGAAAGGTCTTGTAGTAAAAGCCCGAGGCGATGAAGGGCGACAAGGCCTGCGTCAGCAAGGCCGCGCCGCGCCCCAGCACCGGCGAGATTGCCATCCCCGCCTCAAGCCCTTGCGTGGTCGCGCGGACATTCGGCACCCGGACGCCGTTCAGCACGACATCGACAATCGCGTTCGGCTCATCCTCGCCCGCCGAGAGGATGCCGCGCGGGCGGCGATACTTGAAGCTGCGCCCGACCGTGACGATCCCGTTCGCCAAGAGGGCCGAGGCGATGCTGTCACCTTTCTGCCCGATGAGCCGCCGACCGGCAAAGGTGAAGGGCAACGGCTCACCGCCGCCTGCAATGCGGGAAGGTCCGGTCACGGCGTTGCCTCCGTGATCGTTCCGACAAGATGGGTTACCGTGTCCCGCTCGGCCACCAGCCATTGGCCACAGCCTTGCGCATGGACCCTGTATTCCCGCGCTGGACCGCGTGGACTGTCGCGGAGATAGAGATACGCGGCCCAGTCGGCATCGCTGCACCCCGGCCCCGGACGGGCAACCGAAGGATCGCCGCCATAGCGGAATTCGCTGGCGTCGCGCGGCCCGCAGAACGGGCAGGTCATCGGTCCGGGCCCAGTTTGATCCCTAGTCATGGGCCACCCCCGCATGCGCCTCGTCAATCAGACGCCCGCTTTCGAACCGCTCCAGCCCGAAAGGTGCCGACAAGCGGTGATGCCGTCCCGTCGCCATCAGATGCGCCAGCATCTTGCCACCGATGGGAACCGCCTTGAACCCACCGGTTCCCCAGCCGCAATTCAGATACAGATTGGGCACCGGCGACGGCCCGAGGATGGGCGAGTTGTCGGGCGATGTGTCCACCGTGCCGCCCCATTGCCGCATCAGTTTCAGTGTCGAAAACGCCGGGAACATCTCGACCACCGAGGCGATGACTTCCGCCGTCTTCCGCAGATCGCCCCGCCGTGCGAAGGAGGGCACCGGTTCAAGGCCGCCGCCGATCACCAGTTCGCCCTTGTCGGACTGGCTGACATAGGCCCCGTTCGGAGTCGAGGCGACGACATGGTGCAGACAGGGCTTCAAGGGCTCGCTGACCATGGCCTGCAAGGTCACGCACAACAACGGGAGCTGGAACCCCGCCAGCCGCGCCAGTTCGGGCGATGCCCCGGCGACGGCCATGCCGAACACCTCGGCCTCGATCACCCCACGCGAAGTTTCCACCGCCTTGACCCGACCGCCTTCGATCCTGAACCCGGTCACGTCGCAGCTTTGGATGATATCGACGCCCATCCCGTCCGCCGCCCGCGCATAGCCCCAGGCCACCGCGTCATGCCGCGCCACCCCGGCCCGCCGCTGGATCGCCGCACCGACAACCGGCCAGCGGCAATCGGGCGAGGGGTTCAGAAGCGGCACCATCGCCAGAACTTCATCGCGCGACAGCAGGCTGGATTCGATCCCGCTGACCTGCATCGCGTTCACAACGCGGCGCAGGCCCTCCATCTCGGCGGCCGAATGGGCCAGTTCGATCGACCCACGCTGCGAGAACATGATGTTGTAGTTCAGTTCCCGCGACAGGCCTTCGTAGATATTCACCGAGGCGTCATAGATGTCCTGACTTGCCCGGTTGAAATAGTTGGACCGGATGATCGTCGTGTTCCGCCCGGTATTGCCCCCACCCAGCCAGGCCTTTTCGATCACCGCGACGTTGGTGATCCCGTGATCTTTGGCCAGATGATAGGCCGCCGAAAGCCCGTGCCCGCCGCCGCCAATGATCACCGCATCATAGCGCCGCTTCGGTTCGGGCGAGTGCCAGGCCGGGGTCCAGCCCCGTTGACCCCGCAGACCTTCGCGCAGCAGCGCGAGCGCCGAATATCGCGGTTTGCGGGCGGTCATGCGGTCAGCCCACCCGTCAGCGCCGCATTGACGACCGACAGGCACAATTCCTTGGCACGGTCACTGGCGAGCAGGCTTTGGTCGATGCTTTGCTGCAGCCAAAGCCCGTCAGCCAGCGAGATCAGAAGGATCGCCACGCCATGGCCGTCGATCACCTTGCCGCGCTTGTGTGCCATCGCCTGCAGGGACAGGGCCAGCTTTTCACGGAACGTCGTGTTGAGCGTCCGGTGCTCGGCCTGCATGCCGGGATTGACCGAGATTTCTCCCCACAGCGCCAACCAGACTTTCAGGTATTTCCGGTCCATGAAACCGCCCGACAAGACGATTTCGACCAGCGCCTCGGGTGTGGCGGTGTCGGGGTCCAAGGCGTCCAGCCCGACCAGCACATTCTGGAACACCTCGGCATAGACTGCCGCCAGCAGCGCATCCTTTGACCCAAAGTGATGCACGATCAGCCCGCGCGAGCTTCCGGCCTCGCGGCAGATCGCATCGACGGTGAACCCCTGTATCCCCTCAGCCGCAAGGCAGTTGATGCTGGCCTCGACCAGTCGCTCGCGGCGCTGGTCAGCCGTCAGCCTTTCGAACCTGGGTTGCTTCTCGGCCATTGTCTCGCCTTGCCACTGTTGAACGATCATACAATAGCAAAGTCGCGCCGGTCAATGGGTGGCTACTTGCGCGCCAGCATGACCCCCATCCCGGCAAGCGCCATGCCACCCCAGGCCAGTGGGGGCATCGCCTCGCCCAGTAGCGGCCATGCAAAAAACGCCGACAGGGGTGGCACCAGGTAGAACAGGGCCGAGACCCTCGCCACCTCGCCCGCCCGGATCATCGCCAGCAGAAGCGAGATCGCGACCAGCGAATTGCCGATGACCAGATAGGCCATCACGCCCCAAAGCTCGGGTGTCCAGTCGGCCTGAAATCCCTCGACCCACCAGGCCAACGGCAGGGTAAAGACTGCGCCAACCACATATTGGATGATGTTTGCGGGCACGGGGTGATGCGTCACGCCAAATCGCTTTTCATAAAGCGTCGCCCCCGATATCCCCAGAAGCCCGCCCACGGCCAGAAGCACGCCCAGCAGCGGCTCGGGCTGAATGCCTGACCGCGACAGGATCACCGTCAGCGCGCCCAACAGCCCGAAAGCCAACCCCAGCCACCGCAGCAGGCTGACGCTTTCGCCCACCAAACGCGGGGCGATGATGCCAACAAGGATCGGCTGCAGGCAGACGATGATCGCCACGCCCCCTGCCGAGACGCCAACGCGGAACGCGGCATAGCACATGCAGAAATAGACCACCTGGATCAGAAACCCGGTGACCGCGATGTCCAGCGCCGCACGGCCCCGTGGAAACTCGGGCTTCAGGACCGGCAACAGCGGCAGAAGCACCAGAACCGCGATCAGATAGCGCAGGCCAAGGATGGTAAAGGGCCCGGCATGGCGCAGCCCGATCTTGGCCAGCGGAAAGCCTACCGACCACAACAGCAGAAAGATGAACGGGGCGGCAATCAGCCAGAGGGGCTTTTTCATCTTAGCCCGATTTCGGCCAGCGCCTGCGCCAGTGCAGGGGGCAGCGGATCATCTTTCGCGCGGGCCTTGGGCAGGTCGCGCGGGCTGTCCGTTGGGTCAAGATAGCGCCAGCCCTGAAACGGACGGCGCGGCGCGGATTCGGTGCGGATGATCTCGGCATCCAGTATCAAGGCACAGCGCGGGATGCCGTCGCCAAGGTTGACCTCTTTCAGGTCCAGCACCCTTTGGCGGCACAGGATCAGCCCCTTGATGACCCAGTAAAGCGAGCCGCCCTCAAGGATTTCGGCCTCGCGCTTGGGAAACATGCGGGTGACGTGGATCGCTTGCCCCGGCGGCCAATGCGGACGCTGGCTGATCTGCCAGTCCTCATGGTCCTCGACCGAGACAGAGCCGACGCTAAGTTTCAGAAGGTTGATCATGCGCCGGATCATAGGGACTGTCGCGCCGCCTGCAAGTTGACCAAGGGGTGGCGGGGGCGTATCTTGGGCCCTTCGTCCAGTTATCCACAAGTTCAAGGAAGATTCGCCCCATGTCGCGATTCCATGCCCCCATTGCCGAAGCCATTTGGGACATGAAGTATCGCTTCAAGGAAGCCGACGGCACGCCCATCGACGGCAGCGTCGAGGACAGCTGGCGCCGCATCGCACGGGCCTTGGCCGAGGTCGAGGCCGACCCCGCGAAATGGGAAGCCGAATTCTATGCCGCGCTGGACGGCTTCAAGTTCCTGCCCGCAGGC
This sequence comes from Pseudomonadota bacterium, assembly GCA_963205235.1. GTDB lineage: Bacteria > Pseudomonadota > Alphaproteobacteria > Rhodobacterales > Rhodobacteraceae > Tabrizicola. The sequence continues at coordinate 24,138 of CAUJIP010000062.1, read as the reverse complement.
CGGATCACCGCAGGCGCAGGCACCGGGCGGTCTGTCACCCTGTTCAACTGCTTCGTCATGGGCACCGTCCCCGACACGATGGAAGGCATCTTCACCGCCCTGAAAGAGGCCGCCCTGACCATGCAGCAGGGCGGCGGGATCGGCTACGATTTCTCCACCATCCGGCCCAAGGGGGCCGAGGTGAAGGGCGTCGCGGCCGATGCCTCGGGGCCGCTGTCGTTCATGGATGTCTGGGACGCGATGTGCCGCACGATCATGTCGGCGGGCAGCCGCCGCGGCGCGATGATGGCCACCATGCGCTGCGACCATCCCGATATCGAGGCCTTCATCGAAGCAAAGCGCGACCCAGCCCGGCTGCGGATGTTCAACCTTTCCGTTCTGGTGACCGACCCCTTCATGGCCGCCGTCAAGGCCGATGGCCCGTGGGAGCTGGTCTTCGGCGACAAGGTCTACCGGACCGTCGAGGCGCGCGATCTGTGGAACAAGATCATGCGCTCCACCTTCGATTACGCCGAGCCGGGGGTGATCTTCATCGACCGCATCAACGCGATGAACAACCTTGGGTACGTGGAGACCATCGCCGCTACCAACCCCTGCGGCGAACAGCCCCTGCCGCCCTATGGTGCTTGCCTTCTGGGCTCGATCAACCTGCCGACACTGGTGAAGGACGCCTTCGAGGCGCACTCCAGCATGGACATGAAGGCGCTGGACCATCTGGTGCGGGTGGCCGTGCGGGCGATGGACAACGTCGTCGATGCCAGCCGCTTCCCGCTGCCCGAACAGCAAGCGGAAGCGAAGGCCAAGCGGCGGATCGGGTTGGGTGTCACCGGCCTTGCCGATGCCCTGCTGATGGTCGGCCTCCGCTACGGGTCCGAAGAGGCCGCGAAGGTTACCGAGCTTTGGATGCACGCTATCGCGCGGGCGGCCTATCTCGCCAGCGTCGATCTGGCGAAGGAAAAGGGCGCGTTTCCGCTGTTCGACGCGACGGGCTTCCTTGCCAGTGGCAACATGGCGCAGATGGACACCGACGTCCGCGATGCGATCGCCCGGCACGGCATCCGCAACGCCCTCCTGACTTCGGTCGCGCCGACCGGGACGATCTCCCTGTATGCTGGGAACGTCAGTTCGGGCATCGAGCCGGTCTTCGCCTATGCCTACACCCGCAAGGTGCTGCAGAAGGACGGGTCGCGCACCGAAGAAGAGGTCGTCGACTACGCCGTCCGCCTCTGGCGCGAAAAGCATGGCGACAAGCCGCTCCCCGACCATTTCGTCAACGCCCAGACCCTGCCGCCGCTGGACCATGTCCGGATGCAGGCAGCAGCGCAGAAATGGGTCGACTCATCGATCTCCAAGACCATCAACTGCCCCGAGGACATCAGCTTCGACGATTTCAGTCAGGTCTACATGGCCGCCTGGGATCAGGGCTGCAAAGGATGCACGACCTATCGGCCGAACGATGTGACGGGGTCGGTGCTGACCGTCAGCGAAAAGCAGACCGCGCCGGTGTCGTCGCAGCCGGTGACGGGGGGCGAGGTGGTGTATCTGTCCGACCCGCTCGACCGCCCCGCCGCGCTGGAGGGCCAGACCTACAAGGTCAAATGGCCGGGGTCCGAACACGCCCTCTACATCACCATCAACGACATCGTCATCGCCGGCCACCGCCGCCCGTTCGAGGTCTTCATCAACTCCAAGAACATGGAGCATTTCGCCTGGACCGTGGCCCTGACGCGGATGATCTCGGCGGTGTTCCGGCGCGGCGGCGATATCTCCTTCGTGGTGGAGGAGTTGAAAGCCGTCTTCGACCCCCGCGGCGGCGCCTGGATGGAGGGGCGCTATATTCCGTCCATTCTGGCCGCTATCGGAGGCGTGATCGAACGCCACCTGATCGACATCGGCTTCATCGAAGGCGAGGGGCTGGGCCTGAAATCCGACCCCAAGGCCGAGGTGATGCGGGTCGGCGAGGCCCCGAGGGGGAAGGCCTGCCCGTCCTGCGGCAGCTATGACCTGCGGATGGTGGAGGGGTGCCTGACCTGCGGGTCGTGTGGACATTCGAAGTGTGGGTGAGGGATTAAAGTTTAGGAGTTTCCAATGTTTGGTGGAGGCGGGCGCAACGCATTTGCGCTAGGACTTGTTATTGGTGGTTGCACAACTCTTGTCTTCTTTCTCTACACTTTGTGGGGCTTGGAAAGTGTAGTCAGCACTAAAGAAGATACCTTGGCTCAATGGCTTATGGCCATTTTTAGTCTAATTGCCACGGGCGTGAGTGCCTGGGCAGTTGTCCTATTAAGTCAAACATTGAAACAGACCGAAATTGCAACCAAAGCAACTCAAGAGGCTATTGCTATCACTGCCAGAATGGGGCGGCTTCAAACGCAGGCCTATCTGACCTTTAGTGGAAGCGAAACGGCTTACTTTCCACTTGAGGGTCCAGCAAAGGGCTTTCATGTACGGCCAAGATTTAAGAACACTGGACAAAGCCCAGGCATGATTGTCTATGCGTTTTGTCACATTAAATTTGTTGATGATATGGCAGCCGCAATATTCTACCCCGTGGAGCGCTCTGATGAGTATCGAACCAAGCTGCACTTAGGCCCGGGGGAGGAAAGATGGATCGGCGGGCCAGTGCTTCAAATCGACGACGCGCTTCTGGCTTTAGCCAAAGGGAAGACAATTCTATTCTTGGGCTGCATAGAGTATACCGACACATTCGACGATGTGCGCAGATCAGAGGATTTCTGCTTCGCGCTTGATTTTCACGGCAACCCGGCAGAACGCTGTGGCCATAGCTGGCTTTCACACCGCGATTACAAGGTTACCGTTGCACCGATGCACAAAACCGCACAATGATTGAGACACTTATTTCACACCATTCGCCCTTCCCACAAAATCCACCAGATGCGGCACATAGTCCTCCGGCCCTGCACCGCCCTGCGCCACCGCCCCGGCAAAGCTGTTCTTCGCCGCGCTCGCCATCGTGGTTGTCACCGTGGCGGCGTTGGCCATGCTCTCCAGATAGCGCAGATCCTTGTAGGCGTTCGACAGGGTGAAGCGGTGGGCCTCGCGGTTGCCCTCCAAAGCGTAGCCCATGAAGGTCTGGTAAAAGCCACAGTCCATGCGGCCGCCACGGATGACGCTGTCGAAAGTTGCGGTGGAGATGCCGACCTTGGCGGCCACGGCCAGCGCCTCGGCATAGATCGCGGCGTAGCCGAGGGAGAGGAAGTTGTTCAGCAGCTTCATCCGGTGGCCGTCGCCCACGCGGCCGATGTGGACGATCTTCCCGGCCCAGGTGGCGATGACGGGTTGGATGCGTTGGAAGACCTCAGGCTCTGCGCCGACCATGCAGTCAAGCTTGCCTTCCCACGCCTCTTTCGGGGTGCGGGAAAGGGGGGCGTCGGCGAAGTGGATGCCTTTGGCGGCCAAGTCGGTGGCAAGGCGTTCGGTGACCGTGGGGTCAGAGGTGGAGCAGTCGACGATCACCGCGCCGGACTTGAGATGCGGGGTCATCTTCGCGACGGCCTCGGCCACCTGGGGCGAGCCGGGGAGGGTGAGGAAGATGATCGACGACCGGGCGGCGAGGTCTTCGACGGTGGCCTCGGTCGCGCCCCTTTGGATCAGATCATCCACCGGCGCGCGGTTGCGGTGGGCGGTGACGGTGAGGGGGTAGCCCTTCTCGACGATGTTCTTCGCCATGCCGTGGCCCATCAGGCCGGTGCCGATGAAACCGATGTGTTCCTGGGTCATTGGGGTCTCCTTTGCGGGCAGAGTGCGGCAGGTCGGCCGGGTTGACAATCCGGGTTCCGCCGGGCCGACTGAAGGGGATCAAAAGGGGAGGCGATCATGTTCCGCGCACTGGTTCTGGAGAAGGAAGGCGATGCCGCTGTGGCTCATGTCCGAGAGCTGGACGAGAGCGCGCTGCCAGCGGGGGATGTGACGGTGGCGGTCGAGTATTCCACGCTGAACTACAAGGATGGGCTGGCGTTGTCGGGGAACGGCGGGGGGATCGTCCGGGCCTGGCCGCATGTCGCCGGGATCGACTTTGCGGGGGTGGTCGAGGTGTCTGACGATGCCCGCTACAAGCCGGGCGACAAGGTGGTGCTGACCGGCTGGCGGGTGGGGGAGGTCCATTGGGGGGGGTATGCCCAGAAGGCGCGGGTAAAGGCGGACTGGCTGGTGCCGCTGCCCCAGGGACTGACGACGCGGAAAGCGATGGCGGTCGGGACGGCGGGGTTCACGGCGATGCTGGCGGTGATGGCGCTGGAGGAGCATGGGCTGACGCCTTCGGGGGGCGAGGTGCTGGTGACCGGGGCCTCGGGCGGGGTGGGGTCGGTGGCGGTCGCTTTGCTGGGCAAGCTTGGCTATCAGGTCGCGGCGGTGACGGGGCGGGCGGAGACGGCGGGGTATCTGCGGGAGCTTGGGGCCTCGCGGGTCGTGCCGCGGGAGGAGCTGGCGGAGACGGTGAAGCGACCCCTGGAAAGCGAGACCTGGGCGGGCTGTATCGATGCGGTCGGGGGCGCGATGCTGGCGCGGGTGCTGGGACAGATGAAATACGGGGCCTCGGTCGCGGCGGTGGGGCTGGCGGGGGGCGCTGGGCTGCCGGCCAGCGTGATCCCCTTCATCCTGCGGGGGGTGAACCTGCTTGGGATCGACTCTGTCTCGGTCCCCTTTGATCGCCGGGTGCGGGCCTGGGGGCGGGTGGTTTCCGACCTGCCGATGGGGAAGCTGGAGGCGATGGTCCGGGAGGTCGGGCTGGGGGAGCTTCCGGCTCTGGGGGCGGCGATCCTGAAGGGGGGCGTGCAGGGGCGGGTGGTGGTGGATGTGAACCGCTGAGGACTGCCCGCGCGTGGGCAGGTGGGCTCGCCAAGGGATTCCAATGGGTTAGCTGTGGGCGTTAGGGGTTTGTTAAGGGGTGCTGGCCCATTCGAACCAGCACCCTACTGCCGTCACTTCTTGATCGTTTCGACGACATGCGTGGACTTCTTGGTGCTGGCAGTTTTCACGGTCGTGAACTTACCAGTCTTCGCATTGCGACCGATCTTGAACGTACCTTTAGCCATTTTGATCTCCTAGATTTTGCTTGGTTGGAAGAGATGGGCGGTTCTCACCGCCCACCCGCATTTTGAGACGTTGGCTCATTCTGCGACGAGAATAGGCCAAGCTCGCAGCCCGAACGCGCTGGCGAACAGGGTGCGACCGGTCTTCGGGCATGTGCGCCAAGGGCGGAACACATAACGGAAGCCGGGCGGAGCAGGAGGAAGCGAGCGCTTCTTCATGTCCACGGTCCTTCGGCGGGGCGTATCTTGCCAAATCAGGGAGGAACGACTACTTATCAGCCCTGCGTAGGAAGCTGAGTACGTCGCCTGATCGGCTCGGCATCGTCGAGCCCCTCATGCACGATGCTGAATTTCCGGAGAAGGCTCAGGCTGCAACCTGAGCCTTTTTCATATTTCACCTTTCTTTTTCAGATCAGACAGACGGTGGCTCGCTGCATCCCAAGACACGCCAAACCTAGATTTTAGGTCCGAAGCCTCGTCTCCTGAGAAAATGTGTAGCTTCGGCATTAGAAGTGTTGCTGCGAACCTGTTCGCTTGTGGTTCTGCGAGCATGTAAGCCGGGGTGCCATCAGTCCTAGAGGCACGCGCCATTGGGGCGTTCTGATGCAAAAGAAAGTGGCCCAACTCATGCGCGAATGTGAACCGTGCTCGGTAGTCGTCGTTGCAGGCTTTTTCGTAGACATCTTCACGGAACCTAATGAAAGTGCCTTGGGGGCAAGTTTGGCCTTCACAATCCCCCATCGCTGCTTTTGACCAAACTTGAAACTCACTAAGTTCCAATTGGTTACAGATAATGGTTTCTACAACGCGCACTACGTCGATGTACGGAGTATCTGTCATGCGGAGCGCACCCCGTAGCCAGTCAGCCTTGCCGTCGACTTGGCTCCAATTCAGTGGCGGAACGCGATAATCCTCGGGATCAATCATCTTTGCCCTCGCCGGTCTTTAGGATGGAGAGAATTCGGTTGAGTTCGTCCTCTGATAGCGTGTGCATCCTTCGCGCCATCAATCCAAAAGTGTCACGCTGAAGAGAAGAATCCCCTTCCAACGTAAATGATCGGCGCGAAAGGTCCGCTGCGCGCTTTAGTCTCGCTGCGGCTTCCCCAACAAGACGATAAGCGCTAATGACAAGCTCTTCAAATCCTGCCGGAGGCGATTTCTTTCCAGTCTCAACGGCAGAAAGGAAGGCTGGAGACTTGTCGATTCGTTCGGCCATGTCCAAGAGACGTTCGTCGCCGTCGATCCTCAAGCGCCTAAGTTCCTTTCCAAGTTCTGTGGTTGCCATGGTAGTTCTCCCTTTGCGCACCCCAAGATATAGAGTGCCGCCGAAGAAAAATCAACCACCTAGGTTAATTTTCTTCCTGTCTTGGTGGAGCAATTCTGCCTTGTCCTAGAATCAAGGGCGTAAGCCCGCCGCGCCGCGCCTCCCTCCCCCTCAGAAGGGCGCTTTGCGGCGGCGGTCACCCGAACTGCGTGGGGAGGGGTTGGGCCATGAAGCGCCTCCATCGACCGTTTCTGCGCCCGCGCGGGGGAGGGTGCGGCCCTCTCGTGGTGCGGGGTGATGGCGTGGGGCGGTGCGCTGTAGCGCACCCTACGAGTCGGGGCTCGTCCCGGCCTGCGGCAGAGTCGGGCTGAAGCCCGACCTACGGGGTGGTGGGGGTTGGTGGGGTGGTGCCGATCTTGCGGTGAGGGGGTGCTGTTGACTCCCCCGGTTTGCCCTGTATAAGCCCCCCACGTCCCGGAAGCGATTCCGGGGCTTTTCATTGGTGTTGGTGGCTTCCGCAAGGAATGACCTGTCGGCGGGGAAACTCGCAAAGGACAACGCCCTTCGTAACACAAGAAGGAGATCAGCGGTGACCAAACGCACCTCTGCCAAGCACAAGATTGACCGCCGCATGGGCGAAAACATCTGGGGACGTCCGAAGTCCCCGGTGAACAAGCGCGAATACGGCCCCGGCCAGCACGGCCAGCGCCGCAAGAACAAGCTGTCGGACTTCGGTACCCAGCTTCGCGCCAAGCAAAAGCTTAAAGGCTATTACGGCGACCTGACCGAAAAGCAGTTCCGCAAGATCTATGGCGAAGCTGAACGGGTCAAAGGCGACACCGGCGAGATGCTGGTCGGCCTGCTGGAGCGTCGTCTGGACGCCGTCGTCTACCGCGCAAAATTCGTCGCGACGATCTTCGCCGCCCGCCAGTTCGTCAACCACGGCCACGTGACGGTGAACGGCAAGCGCGTGAACATCGCGTCCTACCGCGTGTCGGAGGGCGACGTGATCCAGGTTCGCGAAAAGTCGCGTCAGATGACGGCGATTGCCGAAGCCATCGCGCTGACCGAACGCGACGTTCCGGACTATGTCGAAGTCGACAACAACAAGCTGACGGTGAAGTTCGTCCGCACCCCCGGCCTGGGCGATGTGCCCTATCCGGTGCAGATGGAACCGAACCTGGTCGTCGAATACTACGCCAAGAACTAAGGACTGGTGCGCTGTAGCGCGTCCTGTCGTCCTGGGGGCCTGCCAATCTGGCGGGCCCTTTTCATTGCTGGACCCCGGAGGAACCATGTCTGAACAGAACACGGTCGAACGCCGCTTCGAGAAGCTGTTGTTCGCCAGCCGCTGGCTGATGGCCCCGATGTATCTGGGCCTTGTGCTGGCGCTTGGCATGCTTCTGGTCGTTTTCGTCCGCGAGATCTTCTACTATGTCCCGCAGATCATGGAGATGAAAAGCGAGGATGTGATCCTGGTCGTGCTGACCCTGATCGACCTGACGCTGGCGGCGAACCTGCTGTTGATCGTGCTGTTCTCGGGCTATGAGAATTTCGTGTCGAAGTTCGATTTCGACACAGGCGCGGATCGGCCCGGCTAGATGGGGACGGTCGATTTCTCGGGCCTGAAGATGAAGCTGATCGCCTCGATCGTGGCGATTTCTGCGATTGACCTGTTGAAGTGGTTCATGGGGATCGAAGAGTTTGCCGATGCCGAGCAGATGGACCAGAAATTCTTCTGGCTGGTTGTCGTGCATCTGACCTTTGTCGTCTCGGGCGTCTTGATGGCGTTGATGGACTGGCTGACCTCGCGGTCGGACAAGCACTAGGGTCGCCGCGCGGAAGGCTCTGGTCTTGGCGGCGGCGGGCGGCTAAGAACCGCTGACGTTTGGGAAGGTATCATGAGCAAAGACATCAAGCCCCAGCCCGGCATCCTTGACATCGCCTTGTACGAGGGCGGCAAGGCGCATGTCGCAGGGGTTTCGAACGTCGTGAAGCTGTCGTCGAACGAAAATCCGTTCGGGCCTTCGGACAAGGCGAAAGAGGCGTTTTCGCGTGCGGTCCACAGCCTGCACCGCTATCCCGTCACCGATCACGCCGACCTGCGTGCGGCGATTGCCGAAACGCATGGGCTGGACGCAAGCAGGATCATCTGCGGAGCGGGGTCGGACGAGATCATCACCTTCCTTTGTCAGGCCTATGCCGGGCCACGCGACGAGGTGGTGTTCACCGAACACGGGTTCCTGATGTACCGGATATCCTCGCTGGCCGTCGGGGCGACCCCGGTCGAGGTGCCCGAACGCGAGCGTACCGCAGATGTCGATGCCATCCTTGATGCCTGCAATCGGCGGACGAAACTGGTGTTCATCGCCAATCCGAACAACCCGACAGGCACGATGATTTCGGCGGCGGAAATGACGCGGCTGGCCGATGGTCTGCCGTCGCAAGCCTTGCTGGTGCTGGACGGAGCCTATGCCGAGTTTGTCGAAGGATATGACGGCGGCGCGTCCTTGGTCGACGCGCGGCAGAATGTCGTGATGACCCGCACGTTTTCAAAGATCTACGGGCTGGGCGGATTGCGGATCGGCTGGGGCTATGGGCCGAAGCATGTGATCGACGTGCTGAACCGCATTCGCGGGCCGTTCAACCTGTCGACGGCACAGCTTGAGGCCGCCGAGGCCGCAGTGCGCGACCGCGACTATGTGAACAAGTGCCGGGCCGAGAATGCGCGGATGCGCAACTGGCTGGCCGGGGCCTTGGCGGAACTAGGCGTGCCGTCGGACACCTCGATGGCGAATTTCATCCTGGCGCGATTTGCCAGCCAGGAAGAAGCCGAAGCTTGTGATACATTCCTGCAAAAACAGGGGCTGATCGTCCGGCGCGTCGGGGGTTACAAGTTGCCGCATTGCCTGCGGATCACCATCGGGGACGAGTCCTCGTGCCGGCAGGTTGCCCACGCGGTTGCCCAGTTCAAGGGTGTGAAATGATCTATCAGCGCGTCGCCCTGATCGGCCTTGGCCTGATTGCTTCGTCCATGGCGCATGCGATGCGGGCGAATGGGCTGACGGCCGAGATCGTCGGTTTCGCCAAGTCACCCGAGACTCGCGCCATCGCGAAGGATCTGTTCTGTGATCGGGTGACGGAAACGGCAGCCGAGGCGGTGAAGGGTGCTGACCTTGTTGTGCTGGCGGTTCCGGTTGGTGCCATGGGCGCGATTGCCGAGGAGATCGCGCCCTATCTGAAGGCCGGGGCGGTGGTGACGGATGTCGGATCGGTCAAGCAGGCCGTGGTTGACGCGGTTGCCCCGCATTTGCCGAAAGGTGTGCATTTCATCCCCGGCCATCCCCTTGCAGGGACTGAATATTCTGGGCCACGGTCGGGCTTTGCGGCTCTGTTCCAGAATCGCTGGTGGCTGTTGACGCCCCTGCCCGACACGGATGCCAAAGCCCTGGCCGGGTTGAAGGAATTCCTGATCGCCTTGGGCGCCAATGTCGACGAGATGGAGGTCGCGCGCCATGATCTGGTGCTGGCCGTGGTCAGCCATACGCCGCACCTGATCGCCTATACGATGGTGGGTGTCGCCGACCACATGCGCCGGGTGTCCAGCCAGGAAGTCATCAAGTATTCTGCCAGCGGTTTCAGGGACTTCACCCGGATTGCCGCCAGCGATCCGACGATGTGGCGCGATGTGTTCCTGACCAACAAGGATGCCGTTCTGGATATTCTGGGCCGGTTCCACGAGGAACTTTTCGTGCTGCAGCGCGCGATCCGGATGGGCGATGGCGAGCATCTGCACGCCTATTTCACCCGCACCCGCGAGATCAGGCGCGGGATCATCGAGGCCGGTCAGGACACCGCTGCGCCAGATTTCGGCCGCGGGGCGAAACCTGCCGAAAAGGGCTAGGTCCGGTGCGGCGGTATCTGGCGCTGCTGGTGGTGTTTCTGGCCTCGACCGCGTGGGGGCAAGAGATCGACAAGAGCCCGCGACCGATGCCGAACCCAAGGCTGATTGGGGCCGAAATATTGGTCGCCGTGCCTGTGTCCGAGGCCGCCTTGCCGGTCGTCGACCCCGGCATCCGGCCCTTGCGAAACCCGCGCTACGCGGCGGCTGCGGAACCGGAAAGTCAACCGGAAGTCCTTGCAGACGCAGGGGAAATTCTGCCGAGATCGCTTCGTCCGCTGCGGCGTCCCAAGGCTTTGGCCGAACGGATTGCCGCACTGAAATCAGCGTCAAACGCACCGGGGCTGGGGCTGTCGGTAGCGCCCGAGGATGAAGTCGTTGATCTGGCCAGCATTGCGCCACCCACGCGCAAGGAACGGCGGAAGAAGAAGCGCGAACTGGAATCGATGGAAGGCGCGGTTTGTGGCGTTTCGTCGATCAAGGGGCAAGAGATCGCGTCGATCCAGTCCAATGTCGGTGGCTGCGGCGTGCCGGAAGCGGTGGCCATCACCTCGATTGCCGGGGTGCGGTTAAGCCAGACGGCAACGGTCGATTGCACCATAGCCAAGGCCTTGAATTCATACATAAACGAGGTTGCCCAGCCCGCGTTTGAAGGCAAACTGGTCGAGCTGCGGGTGGCTGCGCATTACGTCTGCCGCAGCCGCAACAACATCAAGGGCGCGAAGATCAGCGAGCACGGCAAGGGCAAGGCCATCGACATTGCCGCCTTCGTGCTGGCGAACGGAACGACCCTGACGGTGAAAGACAATTACAACAAGCTGTTGCGCCGGATCTACAAGGCGGCTTGTCCCTATTTCAAAACGACCCTCGGTCCCGGGTCGGACGGGTATCATGAGGATCATTTCCACTTTGACACCTCGGCCCGCGACTCTGGGGCCTATTGCCGCTAAGGTGCTGGATCGATCAGCTTTCAGGTGGGACCATCAGCGGCGCCGGGCCAAGCGGGAAGGGACCAAAGCTCATCTGGCCATCAGACAGAACCAGGGGAAGGGACAGGACCTTCAGATCGGGCGACTGCGATGCAAGCGCTTGCATCCCCTTGACCACAGTTGGGGCCAGTTCGGGCTTGATTGCCCCGGCTGCGACAAGAAGGGCGGGAAGGCGGTCCCAGTTCGTGATCTGAACCGTGACTTTGCCTGCGGCAAAGCCGTTGCTGTCCGCCTCGACTGCGCCAGTTGCGGTGGCGGAAAGCGCGCCCCAGACAAGGTCAAGATTGCCAATCTCGATCCGGGTCGGATGCGGACGGGTGTCGCCCATATGCCGGTCGAGCGGGGCAGATAGCGTCAGCAGGATCGAGCCGGAGAGGGCTTCGATCGTCTCGGGCAGGTCCGAGGGCGGCAGGTCCGGGATCGACACGGCCTTGACGGCGGCAAGAAAGCCGGGGTCGGGCGTCAGTGGCGCAAGGTCGAAACCGAATTCATAGCCCGAAGTCCCAAGGTCAGGCACGGCCCTGATTCCGACGGTGAACTCTCCCAGGGCCAGCGTCCAGCCAAGGTCGGAGGTCAGGGACAGCGACGTGCCGGCGATGCGGGTTTCAGCCAAAGGCAGGTCGGTCGAAATCTGCGTGCGCAGGCTGGCCATCATGTCCTGCGAGTCGATGGTCAGCGTCTGGTCAGGCAGGGTCAGGACCTGTTCGGGCGGGAAAGCGGCGATGATGTGCCAGGGTTTCCAGGTCATGGCGAAGATCTGGGCAAAGGGGGCCTGCCACGCGATGCCCGAGGCGGGATCGGCAAGCTTCACGCCCTCGACCGTCAGGTCAAAGCGGTTGGGAAAGCCCTGAACGGTCAGCGCGGTCTTTTCGACGACAAGGCCCTGCGCGGCGGCATCGGCGAACCATTGTTCGGCCCCGGTCTGGATCGCGCTGGACCCTGCGAACCAATAGCCGGACCAGAGACCCGAGCCGAGAAGCAGAAGTATGAGAAGCTTGCGCATCTTGCGGCCCTTTTCATTGCCCGTTCCCCGGTGTTTACAGGGCCAAACGCAACAGGGCCAGTCATGCAGGAAACACTTTGGGTCTTTGGCTATGGATCGCTGATCTGGGATCCGGGCTTTCCGGTCGCGGAACGGCGGATTGCGACGCTGAAAGACTGGCACCGCAGTTTCTGCATGCGGTCAATCCATCATCGCGGCACGGTTGAAGCGCCGGGTCTGGTGCTGGCGCTGGATCGGGCGCCGGGTGCTGCTTGCGCGGGTGTTGCGTTCCGCGTGGAAACGGGGGCCGAGGCTGCAACCATCGCGGCGCTGCGCGAGAGGGAGCTGATCTCATCGGCCTATCTGGAGACGGTGCTGGAGGTCGAGACCGGCGAAGGCAAGGTCACCGCGCTGGCCTATGTGATTGATCCCGACCACGAGCAATATTGTGGCGGGTTGCCGTTGGACGAACAGGCGCGGATCATCGCCAATGCCATTGGCGGGCGCGGGCCAAATCGCGATTACCTGTGGGCGACGGTCGCGCATCTGACCGACCTTGGCATCAGCGACCCCGATCTGGACTGGCTGGGGGCCGAAGTGCGCCGCCTGATCTAAGGCGACACATTCCTTTTGCTTGGCAGATACGCGCGGCCTGCTAGTCTGAGAGCCGAAAGCAAAGCAGGCAGGCATGTCCCGAACCCATCCCGAAAGCGCCGACGTTTCGACCACCTTCAGCCAGCCGATCCGGGCGATCACCAACATGCTGCTGGTCTGCCTTATGGTGGGGGCCGGGGCTTGGCTTATTCACAACGAGATCATCGGCATCTTGCGCACCAACCCGGTGCTGAACGGGTTGATCGCCCTGGTGTTCACAATCGGCATTCTGACCTGTTTCTGGCAGGTCTGGATTCTGGCGCAGTCGGTCTATTGGATCGAGAATTTCGTTCGTGGCACTCCCGGCACGGAAAACGACGTGCCTCCGCGTCTGCTTGCGCCGCTTGCGTCGCTTTTGCGGTCGGCCACGGCGCGGATTGCGATGTCGTCCTCGTCTTCGCGGTCGATCCAGGATTCGGTGGCGCAGCGGATTGATGAAGCGCGGGACATTACCCGGTATCTGATCAACCTCTTGGTCTTTCTTGGCCTGCTGGGCACGTTCTGGGGGTTGGCGACCACGGTTCCGGCCGTGGTGGAAACCATCCGTTCGCTTGCCCCGCAGGACGGGGAAAGCGGGCTGGATGTGTTCACCAAGCTGATGAGCGGGCTTGAAAGCCAGCTTGGCGGGATGGGGACGGCATTCTCCTCCTCGCTTCTGGGGCTGGCGGGGTCGCTGGTGCTGGGGCTGTTGGAGCTGTTCGCGGGCCATGGGCAGAACCGGTTCACGCGAGAGTTGGAGGAATGGCTGTCGTCGATCACCCGGATCGGGCTGGGCGATGACGGCGGGTCTGACCAGGGCGCGTTGGGGCTGGTGATCGACCATCTGGCTGGGCAGATGGAACAGCTGCAGATGATGTATGCGCAGTCCGAAGTCAGCCGCGCGCAGACGGATGGGCGGATTGCGGAACTGGCGGGGGCGCTGGTCAAGCTGACCGGGTTCTTTGAATCGGAACGCGGGCAGGCGGCGACGCTGGTCCGGATTGCCGAAGGGCAGGATCAGTTGATCGGGGCGCTGGGCAAGCTGGCCGATGTGGTTCGCGCAGGGGCCGGTACGGGCGAAGGCGACAGCGAACAAAGGATGCGGTTGCGGTCGATCGACGTGCAGCTTCTGCGCATTCTGGAAGAAATGTCGGCGGGGCGGCAGGAAACCGTGGCCGATCTGAAAAGCGATCTTGCCGCGATGAGCGCCGCAATCCGCCAGTTGGGTCGCGTGGGCGGGAAGGCGTAAGATGGCCTCGGGCTCGCGCCGCCGCGACAGTTCGATGATCTGGCCGGGCTTCGTCGATGCGGTGACGACGCTGCTGATGGTGCTTATGTTCGTGCTGACCATCTTTACAATCATGCAATCGATCCTGCGTGAACAGATCACCATCCAGGACAGCGAGCTTTCGGATCTGGCGGCGCAGGTGGCCGATCTGGCCGATGCGCTGGGGCTGGAACGCACGCGGGCCAGTGATCTTGAGGCGCAGACGGTGGCGCTGACCGCGTCGCTGGCGGCGGCGAAGGCGGATGGTGAGGAGAAGGCCACACTGATCGCGACGCTGACCGCCAATCTTGCGGCGCGCGAGGGGGAGCTGGCCGAAGCGCAGGGCCGGATCAGCGATTTCGAAGCGCAGGTGGCGGCGCTGATCATCGAGCGGGACACGGCAAAGGGAGAGGCGGCGCAGTTGACGGTGTCGGTGGCCGAGTTGGAGGCCGCGAAGACCAAGCTGATGGATCAGGCCGATGCGATGACGCTGGCCCTGGCCAAGACGCGCGACGAGGTGGACGCGAAGGCCGAAGAAGCGCGGCTGGCGGCGGCGCGTCGCGATGCGGTCGAGGCGATGCTGGCCGATCTGCGCAAGAAGGGAAAGGCCGATGCCGAGGCGCTGGCCGTGGCGGAGGCCGACCTGACGGATGCTGAGGCTGCAAAGTTGGCCGACGCGGCGGCGCTGGAGGCGCTGCGGGCAAAGCTGGCCGATGCCGACACCGAATTGACGGCGATGACGCTGTCTTTGGAGGCCGAGCGGAAGCGGGCGGAAGACACGTTGACGCTGCTGGCGGCGGCGCGACTGGCCGCCGAGCAGGGGACCGGAGACAAGGATGCCGCGCTGGCCGAGGCAAAGACCCTTTTGCTGGAAGAGCAGGAAAAGGCCCTCGCCGCTGCGCGGGAAGTGGAGCTTCTGAACCAGCAGGTCGCCGCGTTGCGCAGTCAGTTGGGCAGCTTGCAGTCGGTGCTGGACGAGGCCAAGGCCAAGGACGAGGCGGCGCAGGTTCAACTGGATAGCCTGGGGACCGAGTTGAACACCGCGCTGGCGCAGGTTGCTTCGGAACAGAAGCGGCGGGCGGAGCTGGAAGCGGCGGAAGCGGCACGGCTGGCAGCAGAGAATGCCGATCTGGAACGGTTCCGGTCGGAGTTCTTTGGCCAGTTGTCAACGCTTCTGGAAGGGCGCGAGGGTGTGCGCGTGGTTGGCGACCGGTTCGTCTTTTCGTCCGAGGTGCTGTTCAAGCCGGGGTCCGCCGACCTGTCACCCGAGGGGCGGGAGCAGATTGCCGGAGTGGTGGCGATCCTGGACGAAGTGCGCGGCAATATCCCCGAGGGGATCGACTGGATCATCCGGGTCGATGGGCATACCGACAATGTGCCCTTGGGGTCCGGCCGGGCCTTTGCCGACAACTGGGAGCTTAGCCAGGCCCGCGCGCTGTCGGTGGTGCGGTTCATGCAGAATGAGCTTGGCTTTCCGCCCGACCGGATGGCCGCGACCGGGTTCGGGGAATACCGGCCCGTGGCGGAGGGTGACAGCGAGGAAGCCCGAGCGCAGAACCGGCGGATCGAGTTGAAGCTGACGGAACGCTAGGGGCCGCTCATCCGCCCTGACGGGCGTCTTCGCTGGGGCTGTTAGCCCGGTTGGTCCGGGTTCGGGTCATTTGGGAACGCTCCTCGTGCGACTTCGTCTTCTCGTCGCGGATGCAGCGAGGAGTGACGAAGTCATACGACGAGCGGCGGGTGGAAATCCCGATTGAGGACTACTCCGCCGTCAGCAGTGGCGGTTTCTGCCCGGTGAGGCGGGGTTTCTGCGGTTCTTCGATGTCAAGCGCGATGGCATCGTCCTTGACGGTCACTTTCACCAGCCCACCTTTGACCAGCTTGCCGAACAGAAGTTCTTCGGCCAGCGGCTTTTTCAGGTGTTCCTGAATCACCCGGGCAAGGGGGCGCGCGCCCATCTTGTCATCATAGCCCTTGTCACCCAGCCAGGCGGCCGCCTCGGGCGACAGTTCGATATGGACGTTGCGGTCCATCAGTTGCGCCTCAAGCTGGAGGACGAATTTCTCGACCACCTGCATGATAATCTCCTTGCCCAGGGGGGCGAAGGCGATGACGGCATCCAGACGGTTGCGGAATTCCGGGGTGAAGGTGCGTTCGATCGCCGCCGTATCCTCACCCGTGCGGCGTTCGCGGCCAAAGCCGATGGCGGCCTGCGATTGTTCGCGCGCGCCCGCGTTCGAGGTCATGATGATGATCGCATTGCGGAAATCGACGGTGCGTCCGTTGTGGTCGGTCAGCTTGCCGTGGTCCATCACTTGCAGAAGGATGTTGTAGACATCCGGATGCGCCTTTTCCATTTCGTCGAGAAGCAGCACGCAATGGGGGTGCTGGTCGACGGCATCGGTCAGCATGCCGCCCTGGTCAAACCCGACATAGCCGGGTGGCGCGCCGATCAGGCGGGAGACGGCGTGTTTCTCCATATACTCGGACATGTCGAAGCGGATCAGTTCGACGCCCAGCGAGGAGGCGAGTTGCTTGGCGACCTCGGTCTTGCCGACGCCGGTCGGGCCTGCAAAGAGATAGTTGCCGATGGGCTTTTCCGGTTCGCGCAGGCCCGCGCGGGCGAGTTTGATGGCAGAGCAGAGCGCCACCACCGCCTTGTCTTGGCCGAAGACCACGCGCTTGAGGGTTTTCTCAAGGTCGCGCAGAGTTTCGGCATCGTCTTTCGACACGGTCTTCGGCGGGATGCGGGCGATTTTCGCAACGACCGCTTCGATCTCTTTCACGCCCAGCGATTTGCGGCGCTTGGATTCCACCACCAGGTGCTGGGCGGCCCCGGCTTCGTCGATCACGTCAATCGCGCTATCGGGCAGTTTGCGGTCATGGATGTAGCGCGCGGCCAGTTCCACCGCCGATTTGATCGCGTCGTTGGTGTATTTCAGGTCGTGGTGTTCCTCGAAGCTGGGTTTCAGGCCCATCAGGATCTTGATCGCATCGGGAACCGAGGGTTCGTTGACGTCGATCTTCTGGAAACGCCGCGCCAGCGCCCGGTCCTTTTCGAAATGCTGGCGGAATTCCTTGTAGGTGGTCGAGCCCATGCAGCGCAGTTTCCCGCCTTGCAGCGCGGGTTTCAACAGGTTCGAGGCATCCATCGCGCCGCCGGAGGTGGCACCGGCACCGATCACGGTGTGAATCTCGTCGATGAACAGGATCGCGTCGGGGTGATCCTCAAGTTCCTTCATCACCTGTTTCAGGCGTTCTTCGAAATCACCGCGATAGCGGGTGCCAGCGAGCAGTGCGCCCATGTCGAGGCTGTAGATCGTGGCATGGGCCAGAACTTCGGGCGTTTCGCCATTGACGATCTTGCGGGCGAGGCCTTCGGCGATGGCGGTCTTGCCGACGCCGGGTTCACCGACGAGGAGGGGGTTGTTCTTGCGGCGGCGACAGAGCACCTGGATGGCACGCTCAACCTCAAGCTCGCGGCCGATCAGGGGGTCGACGTCGCCCTTGCGGGCCTTGACGTTCAGATCGACGCAATATTTGGAAAGGGCGGATTCCTTGGCCTCACCGGCTTCGGCCTTTGGCGTCTCATGCGGTTCATCGGCACCTTGCACGGGGCGGGCTTCGCCATAGGACGGGTCTTTCGCCACGCCATGGGCGATGAAGTTGACCGCGTCATAGCGGGTCATGTCCTGTTCCTGCAGGAAATAGGCGGCGTTGGATTCGCGTTCGGCGAAGATCGCGACAAGGACATTCGCGCCAGTGACTTCAGTGCGGCCCGAAGATTGCACATGGATCGCGGCGCGCTGGATGACGCGCTGGAAGGCGGCGGTCGGCACGGCCTCGCTCCCCTCGACATCGGTCACCAGGGTCGACAGGTCGTCGTCGATGAAGTCGGTGAGGGTTTTCTTCAGCTCATCCAAGTTGACCGAGCAGGCTTTCATCACCCGCGCGGCGTCGGGTTCGTCGATCAGGGCCAGCAGAAGATGTTCCAGCGTCGCCAGTTCATGGCGGCGGGAATTGGCAAGCGCCAGAGCGCCGTGGATCGCCTGTTCCAGTGTGGTCGAAAATGATGGCACGGTTCGTGCTCCTGTCCTGCTGGCTGACCGGGCAGCGCGCCCGACGAGCCTTGCCTCATAAGCTTAAAGTTCGGTTTTCTTCGGGGCAGTTCAAGGGCAATCTTTCAGAAACTTGGGTTTCCGGGCCTGGCTCACGCCATTTGTGATAAGGGACACTTAGAACTTGTCCTTTCTGGCCCGGATTTCGGCGAAAACGGTGGCGTCATCGGCTTTAGGAAGTCCGACCGCGGCTTTCAGTGCGGGCAGATGGGCGCGCAGGTAGGGGTTTGTCGCAAGCTCGGTCGCGAGGGTGGAGGGCACGGTCGGTTGACCTTTGGCGCGCTTGGCGGCGGTGTCAGTGATGCGGGCCTGCAAGGCCGGGTTGTCGGGGTCGACCGTGGCGGCAAAGCGCAGGTTCGACGTTGTGTATTCGTGGCCCGAGCAGATCAGGGTTTCCGGCGGCAGGGCGGCAAGTTTCTGCAATGATGCATGCATCTGCCGGGCTGTGCCCTCGAACAGCCGCCCGCAGCCACCGGCCATCAGGCTGTCGGCGGTGAAGGCAAGGCCGGACTGCGGGAAGTAAAAGGCGATGTGGCCAAGCGTGTGGCCGGGGACGTCGATCACCTGGGCGAATTCCTGGCCGATGGAAAAGCTGGAGGCTTCGGTCAGGGCAAGGTCAAGCCGGGGCAAGCGGTGGGCGTCGGCGGCAGCGCCAAGGACCATGGCGCCGGTTGCCGTGCGCAGGGTTTCGACGCCTTGAATGTGGTCGTCGTGGTGATGGGTGATCAGGATGTCGGTCAGACGCCATTGATGCGCGTTCAGCGCGGCAAGGATGGGGCCGGGCTCCGGCACGTCGACAACGGCGGTCTCGCCGGTTTCGGGGTCGTGAATCAGGTAGGCGTAGTTGTCGGCCAGGCAGGGGATGGTCACAAGTTCAAGCGGCATGGTCTTTGTCCCCGTCACGGCTATGATGACGCAGGATTGCCCGAGGAAAGGCCCGCTGCAATGCACCTTGATGTGCTGGACCTGAGGAATTTCTACTATCGCACGGCGCTGGGCCGGGTGGCGCAGCGGGCGATCCGGGATCAGGTGGTCAAGCATTGGCCGCCGGTGCCGGGGCAGACTGTGGTGGGCTTTGGCTTTGCGGTGCCCTTGCTGCGCCCCTATCTGGCCGAGGCGCGGCGGGTGGTGGGGCTGATGCCGGGACCGCAAGGGGTAATGCCCTGGCCTGCAGGGATGGAGAATGTCAGCGTCTTGTGTGAAGACACGGCCTGGCCCTTGCCGACCGGGCTGGTCGACCGGCTGGTGTTGATGCACGGGCTGGAGACATCGGAAAACCCCTCAGCCGTGCTGGAGGAATCGTCGCGGGTGCTTGGCCCCGGTGGGCGGGCGCTGTTCATCGTGCCGAACCGCGCCGGGCTTTGGTCGCGGCGGGATGCGACGCCCTTCGGCTTTGGCCGCCCCTATTCGGTGGCGCAGCTTGAGGCGCAGTTGAAACGCCACGGCTTTACCCCCGAACGCAGCCAGTCGGTGCTGTTCGCGCCGCCGTCGGGGACAAGATTCTGGTTGCGGTCGGCCAATTTCTGGGAGGCGTTCGGGCGCAAGATGCCCTGGCTGGCCGGAGGTGTGCTGATGGTCGAGGCGTCAAAGCAGGTTTACGCCCCGACCCAAGGTGGGTTGCGCGCGGCGGTCCGCAAACCGTTGAAGGCGCTGGAGGGGGTGGGCAAGGGCCAACCCAAACCGGCGCTGAACCGGCAATAGGACGCGGGACGAACCGCCGGGTCAGATGACCCGGACCTGCGTCCCGATGGGGCAAAGCTCGAACAGCTCGGCGATGTTCTCGTTGTACAGGCCGATGCAGCCATCGGACGACCGGCGGCCGATCTTGCGGGTGTCGTGGGTGCCGTGGATGATGTAGGCGGGCCAGGACAGATACATCGCATGGGTGCCCAGCGGGTTCGAGGGGCCGGGGGGAATCGGCTTCCAGTCGGGGTAGCGCTCCATCTGCGAGGCGGTCGGGGTCCAGCTTGGCCCCTCTTTCTTGCGGACGATCTCGGTAAAGCCGCGTTTCGTCAGATCGTCGGTCAGCGGGACCGAGGTCGGGAAGATGCGGTAGATGCTGCCATCCGCGCTCCAGAAATGCAGGGCGCGGGACGTGGTGTCGGCGATGATAGTGGCCTTGCCCAGATTGTCGAAATGGTCGCGCCAGTCCTGCATGGTGAAGCCGGAGATATTGTTGCGCGTACCGGAGGAATTGGCCCGTGCCGCCGTGGCGGCGACCGTGACCCCAAGGGCCGCGCCGATCAGTCCGCGCCGGGAGAGTGTCATGTTGCCTGCCTTTCCGCTGCCGTTATCCACGGGCGGCTTTGTTTCCGGCGGGGGCGACAAGGTCAACCGAGGGGCGCGCGACCTGACGAGCATGTGACCGATTGTGAGGTGACCGATTCCGATCCCGGTCCGGTGCCATCCGCCCTGCGGCCGGGTCGGGAATCAAGGAATCCCGGCGAACTGACGACGTTTGCGCCAACAGCGACAAATTGGCCCGAACCAAGGTTCAAGAAAGCGTGTTCTACCCGGTTGCGGGGTGGGAACGCCTCTGCTAATGACCCCCGCGACGGATAGCGCCTGCTTAGACGATGGTTGAGGTATGCGCGAAGGAAAGCCCCGCCCCGAAAGGCTGGTGGCCACTAGAAAGCGGAAGGGTTCACGTGTCGGAATCAGCTTCGATCTCTTTGGGCATTGCCTCACGCTACGCCTCGGCCCTGTTTGACCTTGCCAAGGAAGGCAGCGCGCTGAAGGCACTTGAAGCCGACGTGGCGGCACTTGGCGAAACGCTTGCTGCAAGCGATGACCTGCGCAACATGATCGGGTCGCCGGTTGTCAGCCGCGAAGATCAGGGCAAGGCAATCGCCGCCATCGGCGCGAAGCTGGGCCTGAGCGCATTGACCGCCAACACGCTGGCCCTGATGGCCGACAAGCGCCGCCTGTTCGTGCTGCCGCAGCTTGTTGCCAATCTGACCGACCGGATTGCCGCCGAGAAGGGCGAAGTGACGGCTGAAGTCACCGCCGCCCGCGCGCTGTCTGCGGCCCAAACGAAGAAACTTGCCGAAACGCTGAAAGCCAGCGTTGGCAAGACCGTGAAACTGAAAACGACTGTCGATGAATCCCTTATCGGTGGTCTTGTCGTCAAGCTGGGCTCGACCATGATCGACACGTCGGTCAAGGCAAAGCTCGCGGCCCTGCAAAATGCAATGAAAGAGGTTGGGTGATGGGAATCCAGGCTGCTGAGATCTCTGCGATCCTTAAGGAGCAGATCAAGAACTTCGGCAAGGACGCGGAAGTGGCCGAAGTCGGTCGCGTGCTGTCGGTCGGCGACGGGATTGCCCGTGTGCATGGCCTTGACAACGTGCAGGCCGGCGAGATGGTCGAATTCCCCGGTGGCATCCGCGGGATGGCGCTGAACCTTGAAGTCGACAACGTCGGTATCGTTATCTTCGGGTCCGACCAGGACATCAAGGAAGGCGACACCGTCAAGCGCACCAAGGCCATCGTGGACGTGCCGGTTGGCAACGGTCTGCTGGGCCGCGTTGTTGACGGCCTTGGCAACCCGATCGACGGCAAGGGCCCGATCGTGTCGTCGGAACGCCGCGTCGCTGACCAGAAAGCCCCTGGGATTATCCCTCGCAAGTCGGTGCATGAACCGATGGCGACCGGCCTGAAAGCCGTGGACGCGATGATCCCGGTTGGCCGTGGCCAGCGCGAACTGATCATCGGCGACCGTCAGACCGGCAAGACCGCCGTGGCGCTGGACACGATCCTGAACCAGAAGTCGTACAACGACGCTGCTGGCGATGACGAATCGAAGAAACTGTACTGCGTCTACGTCGCTATCGGCCAGAAGCGGTCGACCGTGGCCCAGCTGGTGAAGAAGCTGGAAGAAAGCGGTGCTTCGGCCTATACGATCGTTGTAGCTGCAACCGCATCCGACCCGGCCCCGCTGCAGTTCCTGGCGCCCTATGCCGCGACCGCGATGGCGGAATTCTTCCGCGACAATGGCCGTCACGCCCTGATCATCTATGATGACCTGTCGAAACAAGCCGTGGCCTACCGCCAGATGTCGCTGCTTCTGCGCCGGCCGCCGGGACGTGAAGCCTATCCTGGCGACGTGTTCTATCTGCACAGCCGTCTGCTGGAACGGTCGTCGAAGCTGAACGAAGATTTCGGCGCTGGTTCGCTGACCGCACTGCCGATCATCGAAACCCAGGGCGGCGACGTGTCGGCCTTCATTCCGACGAACGTGATCTCGATCACCGACGGCCAGATCTTCCTGGAAACGGAACTGTTCTACCAAGGCATCCGCCCCGCCGTGAACACCGGTCTGTCCGTGTCCCGCGTGGGTTCGTCCGCGCAGACAAACGCGATGAAGTCGGTCGCGGGCAAGGTGAAGCTGGAACTGGCGCAGTACCGCGAAATGGCGGCCTTTGCGCAGTTCGGGTCTGACCTTGACGCCTCGACCCAGCAGTTGCTGAACCGTGGCGCGCGCCTGACGGAACTGATGAAGCAGAACCAGTATTCGCCGCTGACCAACGCGGAAATCGTCTGCGTGATCTTCGCGGGTACCGCTGGCTATCTGGACAAGGTTGCCGTCAAGGACGTGGGCCGGTTCGAAGCGGGTCTGCTGAAGCATCTGCGGACGACGGGCAAGGCACTTCTGGAAGACATCACCAAGAACGACCGCAAAGTGGCGGGCGATCTGGAAAAAGCCATCCGTGCCGAACTTGACGCTTTCGCCAAGAACTTCGCTTAAGCGCCCTGAAGGAGTAGGCAGATGCCCAGCCTGAAGGACCTTAAGAACAAGATCGCGAGTGTGAAGAACACTCGCAAGATCACCAAGGCGATGCAGATGGTTTCTGCCGCCAAGCTGCGCCGTGCGCAGGAAGCCGCAGAAGCTGCCCGGCCCTTTGCCGAGCGGATGACTGCGGTGATGACGGCGCTTGCCGCTGGTGTCGGCACCGGTGAAGGCGCACCGAAGCTTCTGGCCGGAAACGGCAAGGATCAGGTGCATCTTCTGGTGGTGATGACGTCCGAGCGTGGACTTTGCGGCGGCTTCAACTCGTCCATCGTCAAGCTGGCCCGGGTGCGGGCCAACGAGCTTGTGGCGCAAGGCAAGACGGTCAAGATCATGACTGTCGGCAAGAAGGGCCGCGAACAACTGCGTCGCGACTGGGGCCATGCTTTCGTCGGCCATACCGACATGAGCGAAGTCAAACGCATCGGGTATTCCAATGCGCAGGGCATCGCGCGTGAGGCGAGGGCTGCCTTCGAGAATGGCGAAGCCGACGTGGTCACGATCTTCTACAACCGCTTCCAGTCGGTGATCAGCCAGATCCCGACGATGCAGCAGGTCATCCCGGCCAAGTTCGAAGCCACGGGCGCAACCGCGCTTTACGACTACGAACCGTCGGAAGAGGCGATCCTTGCCGACCTTCTGCCGCGCGGCGTCGCGACACAGATCTTCACCGCTCTTCTGGAAAACGGCGCTTCGGAGCAGGGCGCGCGGATGTCCGCAATGGACAACGCGACCCGCAACGCAGGCGACATGATCACCAAGTACACGACGATCTACAACCGTTCGCGTCAGGCTGCGATCACCAAAGAGCTTATCGAAATCATTTCGGGCGCTGAGGCGCTCTGACGAACCCGGAGTAAGAGACAATGGCAAAAGCACCGAAAGCCGCCGCCGCTGCCGGCAAGGTGACCCAGGTCATCGGCGCCGTCGTCGACGTGCAGTTCGATGGCGCGCTTCCCGCGATTCTGAACGCGCTGGAAACCACCAACAACGGCAAGCGTCTGGTTCTGGAAGTTGCCCAGCACCTTGGCGAAAGCACTGTCCGTACCATCGCAATGGACGCGACCGAAGGTCTGGTTCGTGGGGCCGGGGTTGTCGACCTTGGCGCTCCGATCTCGGTTCCGGTGGGCGACGCGACGCTGGG
>CAUJIP010000061.1 GCA_963205235.1 Pseudomonadota bacterium | reverse complement strand
TCTGGGTTATAATAAACAAAAGCTAGTTTCAATAGATTTTAACCACACTAGTTACTCTTCAACTTTTGATTCTACGCAAACGCGTGTTGATGGTAATTTAGTGAAAATATTCTCATGGTATGATAATGAATGGGGTTTTTCCAACCGGATGCTGGATGTGGCGGCGCGGATGGGGTGATCTGTCCACGCTGGACAGAAATTCGGACCCTTTAAAAACAATCGGTTAGCTGTGGACATTAAGGAAATGGAAAGGTTTCCCTTCTTCCGCGTAACCGCATGAAACCGCGCTCGGCGCGCCTTGGCCCGGTCCTTGCCGATCCTGTTGCCGCTTTCAGCGTTACGATCTGCGCGCTGACGAAGACTGTCCGGACAAGACGACAACCACAGCACAGGTGTCGTGGCGATCTTTTCGCCTAAGGATGGAATGTCGGGGCTGGAATTGCTATGACGCGAACAGCGGCAGCGATGCCGATCAAGGACACTTATCGAACAGGACCAGAAATGTCAGACGTCTCCAAAAGGCTTGTGGACTTCATCGTCGAGGAAACCGGCATGTCCGCTGGCGAATTTGACCACACGACCCCGCTGTTTTCGGAAGGCTATATCGACAGCTTCACCATGACCGCGATCATCGCCTTCATCGAAGAAGGGTTCGGAATTACGGTTCCGCAGTCGGAAGTGACGCTTGAAAACTTTGACACCGTCGACAACATGGCGGCCTTCATCCAGCGTCAGGGCGGGTAAAGACTGCGATGGCGCTGACGTTTTCGCGCCTGTCCCTGGCCGATACGCCCGAGATTTGCGACCTGCTGAACCGGACTTGGCCTGTGATGTACGGCAAGACCGGCTGTCCGGTTTTTTCCCAGGCGTTCATAGACTGGTTGTATGGCGGTCCTGACGCCGAACAGCATTTCATTCTTGGCTGCCGGGACGAAAGCGGTGCGCTTGTCGGGGTCAAGGCGGCGTTGTTCCGACAGATGTCCTTACATGGACAGTTCCATCCCGCATTCCTTGCGACGCATCTGGCCATCAGCAACACTTTGCCGCTTGGTGTGCGGCTGGCTGCTGCGGCCGAATTGGGCAAGCTGCACGCGCTGGAGATGGATCCGAAAAATGTAAGCTTGGCGTTCTTTGAGACCGGCAAGGTCATAGCGCGGAATGCGCGGCGGTCGGCGGAGAAGTCCGGGCTTTACCTCGCCGAGATCGAATTCCAGCAATTCGTGGTGAACCGCCGCCGCCTGATGGCCCAACCGCAGGACGGGCAGATATCGGTAAGGCCGATGCAGCGCGACGATGCCGAGGTCCTGGTAGAACTGCGGGCGGGTCAGGCCGAGGATTGCCTGGCGTGGACTCCTTCGCCCGCAGCGCTTTGGCATCACGTGAACGCGGCACCCGGCGCGGTGGCGCTTGTTGCCGAGACCGATGGCAAGATCACCGGGGCGGTCGGGGCCTATGTCCTGGAATGGCGGCGCGAAGAGGTCGTCAGCAAGATGATGATTTGCGACTGGATCACTGCCGCGACGCCGGGCGATCTGACCGCCCTTCTGCGCGCGGTCGATGGACTTGTCGACGGAACCGGCATCCGGGGAATCGTGGTCGAGAATGCCTCGGGTCTGGATGAACGCTTTGTGACGGCAGGCGGGCTGTTGAAAAGCCCCC
This sequence comes from Pseudomonadota bacterium, assembly GCA_963205235.1. Classification (GTDB taxonomy): domain Bacteria; phylum Pseudomonadota; class Alphaproteobacteria; order Rhodobacterales; family Rhodobacteraceae; genus Tabrizicola. Next base: position 19,773 of record CAUJIP010000061.1, on the reverse strand, counting down.
GGTCCATGATCATGGCGATCCGCAGCAGGACCAGCCTGCCGAAGACGCCCGCTGCCTATCTTGGAGACATCAAGTAGCGCGCCGATTGCCGGTGGCCGGAGGGATGTTTCCTATTTTGCCTTTTGCCGGCGCAGCACAAGGTCGCGGAACCTTGTCAGGCGCACCGATGCGGCCTCGCTGAAATCATCGCGGTCCTTCAGGGCCACAAGGACCTGAGAAATCTCTTCGGCATCAAGGTGGTTTGCAGCGGTGTTGATCACCTTCTGGCTGATCATGGGCGAGAGCGGCTTGCCGCTTTTCAAGACGGCATCCACGGCTTCGCGGGCCCTGCCGACGCGCGAAAACCAGCGCAGGACGGCAAGCCTTACCGTATCCTTCTGGGCGACGGGAATATGCGCGAATTGCGTTAGAAGTCGTTCCAGTTCCTGAACGACAGGCCCCGGTTCGCCCTGCTTTTGCAGGCGCAGAAGATCCGCCAAGGCAGAGACCGGCTTGCCCTTGACGCGCTCTTTCACCCAAGCCCGCCGCTGCGCCGCATCGGACGTATCTTCATGCAGGGACGGACGTCTTTGATCGTCCTTGCCATAGGCCATTTGCAGAATGCGAAGGATCGCATCGATCCAGCGGGAGTCCAGCGGCTGTTTCCACCCCAGAAGATCCGCATCGACCGGGACCAGAACGCGCGTCGACTGGCGATAGGCGACCTGATCGATACGCCAGTGGTCCTTGGTGGTCATTTTCGTCGGGTCCAGGCCAAGGGCGTCGGCGACCAGACGGGTGGCCTCGTAGGTCAGGATCGGGTCTGGCCGGTCGATCCCGCTGATCAGACGCTTTTCGCGATAGGTCGTGTCGATATGCTTGGCCAGTTTCTTGCCGACCGGTCCTTGCGACGCGATATTTTTCAGTGACTGGGCAAGGCGATCCGGGCAATGAAAGTCGAATTCCCCCCTGGCAATCAGGGCAAAGGCCCGGTTCCGTTCGGTTTCGGACAGCTGTTCGGGAAGGTATTCGCCGCCCACCAGGGTGTTGCCAAGAATTTCCAGCGACGAAAGCCCGTCGATCATGGCGCGCGGGACGATGATCGCAGACTTGCCGGCCCCGGCAACCGCGCCCGAGCTGAGGACAAGGGTCGTGCCTTCGGGCAGGGCGGCGGGATCGAAGGCCTTGTCCTGAGTTTCGTCGGTAAAGGTGATCGGCTCCTCGGGATAAAACTCGCGGAGAAGCGTCGCTATCTTGCCAAGCCAGACATCGCCAACGAGATGGATCATGCCAGGTCTGCCTCGCCCAACTCTTGCAGAAAGTTCCCGGTCTTGATCTGGTTACCCATGATGGTCAGAAGACTTTTGGTCTGCAGCATCCAGTCCGGGTCGTGATCGTATTTGAGACCCAGTTCCTCGACATCGTAGGGGCTGAATATCCGTGGCCCGCCGGACAGGGATGATTGACTTAGGGCGAAGGGGTTGGACAGGAAGTTCTTGTCGAACTTTATGTCCAGGTGCCCGCAAAGGCGGCTGAAGATTTCAAGGACCAGACGGCCAGTCGGGTGGCCGATCGAGTTCATCAGCGGTTCGTCGCGATGGCGATCCTCGATGAAGTCGGAAATCCTGACCGAGCCTTGTTCGATCTGCCGGATGTAGTCCAGGCTTTTTTGGAACCGCGCCGAGGGATTGGTGCGCAACGTGCCCCGGGTCACGGCCTTGACGGCGTCTTCGACCCCGTGCTCTTGGATGTGGCGGCCAATCGCCGCTCCGCCCGAGAATTTGGTGCTTCCGGCAGCGCCAAAGGACTGCAGCGAGGCCAGGCCTTCGATCCAGACAAGGGGGACGAAGACGATCTTCTGGCCGAATTCGCGGATGAGATCGTCTTCGCTGTTATGCAACCGCCCGCGGCGGGCCATCAGGGCGACGATGATGTCCGCCTCATGCCCGCGTTCAAGGAACGACTCGCGGTGGTAGTTGCCCCAGTTGGTGAGGTTCGAGAAGAACAGGGAATCCGCGTTGCCCTTGCTGCGCAAGAAGTAGCTGAGCTTGTTGACAACACAGTTGCCGATGCAGGCGATCTTCAGCGACCCCGGCTTGAACTTGCGAAGCGGCTGGTTCTTGCGGAGTTCCCGAACCTGAGATGCGATCTTTTCGAACATCCCTACCTCCGTCAGGTCTGTGAAATGGGGGGGTGAAGGTCGGACAGCATCGCCTTCAGTGCCGGGTAGTCGATCTTCCCGACCGATGTGCGGGGCAGGGTCTCAAGGCAGTGGACGTCGCGCGGGCGCATATAGGGGGGCAGCGTCCGATTGGCCTCGCGCTGGATGTCGCGGGGGGTGGCGGCGTCCTTCGGGATGCAGAAAGCGACAAGGGTGATCCCGTTTTGCGGATCGTCGCGCGACAGGACGGCGCAAGCAGAGACGGATGCAAAGCCGGACAGGGCCTCTTCGACGTCATTCAGATTGATCCGCACATCCATCGATTTGACCAGCCGGTCGCTGCGACCCAAAAGTTTCAGGTGACCGTCGTGATCAAGGACACCGAAATCACCGGTAAAGACGGCGGGTTGGCCATCGACGATCCGTCGCGCCTGCGCGGTCGCGGCAGGGTCGTCAAGGTAGCGGTCAAAGACGCCGGCCCCGACATGGACGACTTCGCCTTCTTCGCCGGGCGGAACGGGAACGCCGTCACGGTCGACGATGCGGATCGTGACGCCTTCGATGGGCCGCCCGACCGAGCCAGAGGGCCGGTCGCCGTGTTCGGGAAGCAGGCAGCAGCAGCGATAGGTTTCGGTCAGCCCGTAATTGCGCAGGATCCGTGCATCCGGGATGCGGGCGCGAAGCGCGTCATGAAGCCGGGGCGAAAACGGTGATCCGGTCGAGGTCAGCAGCCGCAGCGATGCGGTATCGGCACGCTCAAACCCCGAAATCCCGAAAAGCAGGGCCGAATACAGCGACGGCACCCCGGCAAGGATCGTCGGGCGGTGCAGATTGATCGCCTCGGCGATGTCCGTCAGGATGTCCCGATCGGGCAGGATCAGGGCGTGACCACCGACCAGCCCTGAAAGCATCTGCCCCCAGCCATAGTCATGCGCAAAGGGGATCGGGACCAGAATTCTTTCCTGCGGGCCATAGCCAAGGGTGCGCGCCACGCGGCCCACCCCGGAAGACAGGGTGCTGCCCTTTTGCACGACACCCTTGGGCAGGCCGGTCGAGCCCGAAGTGAAGACGACCGACGCATCCTGCGCCCCATCGGGCCGGGAGGGACCAATCTCTCCCTTCTGACCCAGAAGCTGGGGCAGGGTGGTTTCGTCGATCACGACATCGGGGCTGTAGCGGGCGATGACGCGGGCGCGCTGGTCAGCGGTTGCCTTGGACGAAAAGAACATCGGCACGCCGCCAAGCGACCAGATCGCCGGAAGCAGCGCGACCATTTCCGGTGAATTCGGAAGGGCAATCATGACCTTCGCCGAGTCAGGTCCAGACGCCGGAAGCAAGGGGGCAAGACCCTGCGCGAGGCTGCCGGACAGCTCCAGCATCTGCGCCCGCGTCAGCAGGCGGTTGCCTTGTGCCAGCATCGCTGCGTCACCGTCAGCGGCCACGAGGTCCAGAAAAGCTGAAAGCGGATGGGTCATGTCGTCGGTTTGCCTTTGTCGCGCAGGGCCTGCGCCATGCCCTTGGCCCGACGATACTGGACAACCCGCTCCCGGCCCGTGACCGGGGCCGAGATCGTTGGAACCTCATACCCAAGCTGCCGCATCAGCGGTTCGACAAACCCAAGCGACAGTTTTGCCGAAGACCGGGGCAGGGTCTTGCGCCAGCGCGCCACGCTGCCCCCGGTTACCTGCGCGGTCCCCAGCACTTTCCAGTCGCCCAGCCCGATCTGCGCGCCATCGGGTGCGGGGACCGCAGGGAACGGCTCGACCCCGGCAAAATCGGTGATGCGGCGCAGGGTGGTGACCGGATCGGCGGTCAGGTCTTCATAGCGATACAGCAGGGAATCGTCTTTCTGACGGTCGTGAAAGGCAAGCAGACGGTTCGTCATGTCGCGCCAGGCCGCGGCCCAGGCGAGATAATAGTTTTCGTGCTGCATGATCCAGGGCCGCAGTTCCGGCACGATCTGGCCCATCTGGTCGGTCAGTTCTTTCATCGAGGCGATGACATCCAGCGGATTGCGCACCACGCAGACAAACCGGCAGTGACCGGACAGAAGCTGCTCGATTTCGTCCAGATCGAAGATGTCGAAAGCGGACTTTTCGAACCAGCCCTGCTTGCCGGCCTTGGCAGTGGCTTCGTTCAGGAATTCAAAGCCAAAGCGGCGGACACGGGTCAGGACGTCGTCCGGATCAAATCCCGCAAAGCTCAATCCCGTCAGCATGCCAAGATCGGGCCCTTCGCCGCTGCTTTCGCGGATCATCCGGGCACAGCCCGAGAAGACATAGGTTTCGGGCGGGCAGTAAAGCTGCGGATGCGTGGCGAAAAGTCGCTGCAAAAGCGAGGTTCCCGAGCGCGGGAAGCCAAGGACCTTGACCGGGCGGATCATGGACGCAACCCCGGGATCAGCGAGCCAAGCCGGTTCAGGCCGCTTTCGCTGATGTCGGTCAGCTTGCCGTCTGAAAGGGCATATTCTGCGGGTTCGGGATGGCTGATGAACCGCGTCGGGCTGGCGGTCAGGCCATAGGCCCCCGACATCAGGACGGCGATGGCATCGCCCCGGCGCAGGGGGGCAAGCTCGATCCGGCGGGCAAGCTGGTCGATCGAGGTGCAAAGCGGCCCGGCAAGCATCTGTTCCTGCGGGGGATCATCGGCGCTGCCCTGACGGCGGATCGCCTGGATCGGGTAGTTCTTCTGAAAGACCGACCCCATCATGCCGCAGGCCGCCAGATGGTTGTTGAAGCCCGCATCGCAGACCGCGACCGCCAGGCCCCGGCTGGTCTTGGCCGACAGGACCGAACTGACCAGTGCCCCGGTTGGCCCGGAAATCCAGCGCCCGACCTCCAACAGACGGCGGGCGGCGCCAAGGACCGGATCAGACGCCAGTTCGCGGATATGCGGCTCGACCAAGGCATGCAGGGCATCGATATCAAGCGCCTTCTGCCCGGCGTGCAGCGGGATGCCGAAGCCCGCACCGAAGATCAGGGTCCTGGGCACAATTCCGGCCAGGGCAACGGCCTTGCGGAAGATCGCGCACAGGTTGGCGATGTTTTCCGCAATCGGTTCGGGCGTCAGGCACATCGACCCGGTATAGGCGTGAAACCCGCTCAGCCGCAGGCCGGGCGCGCGTTTGATCAGGTCAATTGCATGACCGATGGCGGGTTCGTCGATGCCGAACTGGCTGGGATTGCCCGACATGCTGGCCCCGAAACCCTTGGGCACATGATCGGGGTTGATGCGCAGCACGATATCCTGCGGCGCACTGTAGCTGGCGGTGATTTCGGACAGAAGCTCGATCTCGTCTTCCGCCTCGACCACGATTGTCAGGCCAAGCTTTGACAGCACTTCCAGTTCCGACCGGCGCTTGCCGGGGCCGGACCATGAGATGTGGTCGGGGCTGACACCGACGGAAAGCGCGCGTTCCACCTCATGCGCGGATGAGGCGTCGATATGGTCGATGCAGGACAGAACCCGCCCGATCAGCGCGCGGTTCGGGTTCGACTTTACGGCGAAGCTGGGCTGAAAAAGGCCAGCGAACCGGTCGCGAAGCCGGGTCAGGCGGCGGTCAAGGACGTCGAAATCATAGATGTAGAAGGGTGTCGGAATGCTTGCTCCGGAATCGAATTCCAATGGAATTCTGGTCGCGTCGATTTCAAGCATCTGTCTTCCTCGGGAAACACGCCGCGAGCCTGCAGAAAGCTGTGCCGAAGGTCCAGTCCATTCGAAGATGCATCTAGAGATGTATCAACAGGTTGGAGGACACTTCCGACCAGAGGCCTTCAGGGTCTTGCTGCACGAGGTTTCCTGTTTTGGTTGTTTGCGGGTGTTCGGTCGGTTCGAGGATATCCTACAAACTGGCGCTGACCTGCAAACGAATTCTGTCGGCGCGTGGCCGGTTTCTGCCTGCACCCAAGGCCGGCACAGTCAGTCGGGCGCGCGCACCGTCCAGGGGACGGGGTAACGGAATTCCTCAAGGTTCGGGGTCTGGCCGATCCGGTCGATGACGGCGAAAAGGCCGGGGGCGGCAAGGGGGGTAAGGACGCCGTGCCAGGTGCCACGATGCAGGTTGATGCCCTGCGCGCCGTTGGTGAGGAAGGCCTGCGGTGAATGATCGGGGCCAGGCGAGACGATGACGAGGAAGGGATCGGCAGTCATCGGGACAAAGGCCTGCGACCCATCGGGATGGCGTTCGATCAGGTCGAAGACATAGGGCAGGGCGCGGGCCTCAGCCTTGAAGATCGAGATCCCGGCGCGACCCTCGGGGCCAAAGTCCAACTGGGCGCGGTCGTGGTGACGGCGGCAGAGCCCCGCGTTGATCAGGCGGAAGTCGCCGGTCGCGTCCAGCACCTCGCCAAAGGGGGCGAAGGCCTTGGCGGTGAGGGGGAGGGCGCGCAGCGTGGTCATTCGCTCAACGCTCCCTTGCGGGCGCTTTTCGCTGGACTTGGCGTCAGCGAAGACGTCCGGCAGGGCGGAAGAGCGGCGGATGGCGTGCCGCTGGTGAAGGCAGATGAGTATTTGAGCCAAGAGGAAATCATCAGCGTAGGGGTCCGAAGGCGCCGGGGCCGCGCAGTTTGGCGTGGCGGTTCACGTCCTTGTAGAGGAGATAGCGGAACCGGGTGGGCCCTGCGGCATAGCAGGCCTGCGGGCAATAGGCGCGGAGCCACATGAAATCGCCCGCTTCAACCTCGACCCAATCCTGGTTCAGTTTGTAGACGGCCTTGCCTTCAAGCACGTAAAGCCCATGTTCCATCACATGGGTTTCCTCGAACGGGATCACGCCGCCGGGCTGGAAGGTCACGATGTTCACATGCGCGTCGTGGCGGACGTCGTCGGGTTCGACAAAGCGCGTGGTGCCCCAGCGTTCCTGGGTGTCGGGCATCCAGCGGACGGGGATGTCGCGTTCATTGGTCACGAAAGCCTGCGGAGGCTCAACCCCGGGGGCGGGTTCGTAAAGCTTGCGAAGCCAGTGGAACCGGGCGGGGGTGTTGCCTTCGGCAAGGAGGGTCCAGTCGGCCCCGGCCGGGATATAGGCATAGGAGCCTGCGTCCATCTCATGGCCGGTGCCGTCGATGGTCAGGGTGGCAAGACCTTCGGTGAAGAACAGCCAGTGTTCCGCCCCGGTTTCAGGGTCTGGCGCGTCCGAGCCGCCGCCGGGCTGGACCTCCATCACGTACTGGCTAAAGGTTTCGGCAAAGCCTGACATCGGGCGGGCGATCAGCCAAAGCCGCGTGCCGCGCCAGCCGGGAAGATAGCTGATCACGATGTCGGAAAAGCAGCCCTTCGGGATGAAGGCATAGGCGCTGGTAAAGACCGCGCGTTGGGTCATCAGGGCGGTCTGCGGGGGCAGGCCACCGGTCGGGGCGAAATAGCCGGGATGCGTGTCGGTCATGGCAATTGGTCCTTGAGGCGAAGTTCCGCAATGCGTTCCACCTGACGGCAGGCGGTGGCGAATTCGGTGGCAGTGTCGTTGCCGATCCGGGTTTGGAAGGCCTGAAGAATGGTGGCCTTGGTGTTGTCGCGGACGGCGATGATGAACGGAAAGCCGTGCTTGGCGACATAGTCGGCATTCAGGCGCTGGAAGGTTTCGCGTTCCTGATCGGTCAGGCTGTCCAGGGCGGCGCTGGCCTGTTCGGCGGTGCTTTCGGCGGTCAGGCGCTTGGCGGCGGCGAGTTTGCCGGCAAGGTCGGGGTGGGCTTTCAGGACGCCCAGGCGTTCGTCATGGCTGGCGCTGCGGAACATGCGGGTCAGGGCGTTGTGCAGGCCCGTGGCGCTGTCATGCGCGGGGCCAAGTTCCAGGTCGAAGGCGCGCTCGGCGATCCAGGGGGAATGCTCGAAGATTGAGCCGAAGCGTTCGACGAACCGCGCGCGGGTCATCTGGCTGGGGCGTTCGATGCGCTGGTGCGGATGGGTTGCGGCCCAATGCTTGGCAATGTCGATGCGGCGGGGGAACCAGACGCCCTTATGCCCCTTGGCATAGTCAAGGAAGCGCTTCAGCCCGGCGATCTTGCCGGGGCGACCGATCAGGCGGCAGTGGAGGCCGATGGAGAACATCTTGGCCTGCCCCGCCGCGCCTTCGGCGTAGAGGGTGTCGAAGCTGTCCTTCAGGTAGCTGTAGAACTGTTCCCCCGTGATGTAGCCCGGCGCGGTGGCAAAGCGCATGTCGTTGGCTTCCAGCGTGTAGGGGATCACCAGTTGGTCATGGTCGCCATATTCGCGCCAGTAGGGCAGGTCGTCGTCGTAGGTGTCGGAAATCCAGGCCAGCCGCTGCGTTTCGGCGGTCAGGCGCACCGTGTTCATGCTGCAGCGACCGGTGTACCAGCCTTGAGGCGCTTCGCCGACGACTTCTTTGTGCAGGCGGAAGCTTTCGGCGATCTGACGCGCCTCTTCCTCGGCGGGCATGTCGCGGTGGTCGACCCATTTCAGGCCGTGGGAGGCGATTTCCCAGCCAGCGGCTTTCATGGCCGCGACCTGTTCGGGGTTGCGGGCAAGCGCGGAGGTCACGCCATAGATCGTCACGGGGATATCCATGCCGGTGAACAGACGATGCAGGCGCCAGAACCCGGCCCGCGCGCCGTAGTCGTAGATCGACTCCATGTTCCAGTGGCGCTGACCCGGCCAGGGGGCGGCCCCGGCGATGTCGGAGAGGAATGCCTCGGACTGCGCGTCGCCGTGCAGGATGTTGTTCTCGCCGCCCTCTTCGTAGTTGAGGACGATCGAAACGGCGACCTTGGCCCCGCCCGGCCAGCGGGCATCGGGGGCGTTCGGGCCATGGCCACGGAAATCGCGGGGATAGCGGGGGGGCTGGCTGGTCAAGGTGGCTCTCCTTCGCGGCAAGACTATTGGAAAAACCGCAGGTGATTTTATGGATTTCACAGAAGGTCATATGACCGCAATGTAGGGTCGCGAGATCGGCGCTTTCATGCTGTGATGCCGCAAACCGGGGAGAGCGTGCTATGGGACGACTGTCGACTCATGTTCTGGATACGGCCAAAGGCAAACCCGCTGCGGGCGTGAAAATCATGTTGTACCGGGTTACGGGGATGAAGCACCGGAAGATGACGGAAGTTGTCACCAATGCCGATGGGCGGACGGATGGCCCACTTCTGGAAGGGGCGGCACTGGAATCCGGGGTCTATGAACTGGTGTTCTGCGCCGGGGATTACCTGCGCGCCAGTGGGCAGGCGGGGGAAGGTGTTCTTTTCCTTGATGAAATTCCGATCCGCTTTGGCGTTCCGGACGCCAGCCAGCATTATCACGTGCCGCTTTTGATCAGCCCATTTGCCTATTCAACTTACCGAGGGTCTTGAAAACCATTCCTTGCGCGGAACTACCGTCCGGCTTTATGTGGCGCCACACAATTATCGGATCGAGGAGACCCGCATGTTTCGCATGAAATCATTTGTCGCCGCCCCCGCGATGGCCTTGTTGCTGAGCGGTACAGCCCATGCGGCGCTGACGTCGGATCAGGTGTGGCAGTCCTGGAAGGACGCTGGCGCCATGGTCGGCCTGGAAGTCACTGCCGCCACGGAAAACAGCGCGGGCGGGGTTCTGTCGCTGAACGGCGTGTCGATCGCTCCGGCTGGCATGGCCGGGATCACGATCTCCGACATGACCATGACGACCGAAGCTGACGGCTCGGTCACTGTTGCCCCCGGCGCTGATATCGCCGTGGCGATGTCGGGCATGGCCGAAGGGTCGATCAAGCTGGCGCATGAAGGCCTGGTCGTGAAGGTCCACGAAGCCGAAGGCGGCATGGCCTATGACTATACGGCGGGCAAGCTGGATGTCGTCTATGACACCAAGTATGCGGGCACGTCCTTCGACGGCAGCGAAGCCCCGATGGTTTCGTCGGCGGGCACGGTCGGGTTGACCAACGTTTCCGGCAGCTATTCCGACACGACCGGCTCCAACCGTGTCTTCGGGCTGGACATCAAGGCCGACAAGATGAGCTATTCGACCTCGTCGGATGACCCGTCGATGGAGATGAAGCAGACCGGCACCAGCGAAACCAATGGCGTGGACATGTCGTTCGACTTCACGCTGCCCTCGACCATGTCGCTGTTCGCGATCATGACCCCGGCCGACTTTGCGACCGCGCTGAACGAAGGCCTTGGCGTTTCGCTGACCGCCAAGCAGGGCGAATCCACGGGCACCATGACCCAGGAAAACCCCTACATGCCGATGAGCCTGACGATGAAGTCGGGTGGCGGTGAAGGGTCGGTGGTGTTCAACAAGGACAAGTTCGAAATCAAATCCACCGTTGCCTCGTTCGAGATCGAATCCGCTCCCGGCATGATGCCGATGCCGGTCAAGATCACCTCGGGCCCGATGGATTTCGCGATGCTGTCGCCGGTCATGGCAACAACGGCCGCGGACTATGCGTTCTTGCTGAAGTTGAACCAGTTTTCGGTCAACGAGGAAGCCTGGGCCATGTTCGACCCGACGGGCGCGCTGAAGCATGACGCTGCAGATGTGGCAATCGACGTGTCGGGCAAGACCACGATGGACCTGGTCGGGATGGCGGCTGCCGAAGAAACCGGCGCGATGCCGCCGGTTCCGGCACCCGAAAGCCTGAACATCACCGAGCTTTCGGCCAAGGTGCTGGGCGCTGCTCTGACCTCGACTGGCGCGTTCACCTTCGACAACTCGATGGGCTTCCCGATGCCGCTGGGTGAGGCAACGGTCGATGTGACCGGCGCAACCCAGCTGATCCAGGGCCTGATCGCGACCGGCCTTCTGGCCGAGGAAGATGCGATGGGCGCGCAGATGATGATGGGCATGTTCATGGTGCCGTCGGGTGATGACGCGCTGACCTCGAAGATCGAAGTCAAGGAAGGCATGCAGATCCTGGTCAACGGCCAGCCGCTGCCGATGTAATCGGGCTTGGGCCTGAAGATGGGGGCGGGGCTTCGGCTCCGCCCTTTTCAATTGAGGGTCACCCTACGGGGTGGCAGCGCGGCGCAGGTCGTCGCGGATGTGCTGCGACATGTATTCGGTGAAAAGCTGGACCTTGGGGTCCTTCAACCTGCGATGCTGGCTAAGCGAGGACAGCTGAACCGCAAGCGGTGGGGTTGCCACGGCAACCGGAACCAGCGCGCCAGAGCGCAGATGATCGGCCACTTCGAAGATCGGTTTCAGCACGATCCCGCGCCCGTCCAGCGCCCAGACCGTCAGCACGTCGCCGTCATCAGATTCGAAGGGCCCTGCGATTTCAAACCGGCGCGGGCCTTCCGGGGTTTGCAGGGTCCACTGGAATTCCTTGGCACCGGGATAGCGCAGGTTCAGGCAATCGTGCTTGTCGGCGACCAGGGCCGCCCCGTCCACAGGCATTCCCCGCCGCGCAACATAGGCAGGCGCGGCACACAGGATGCGCGGGCAATCGGCAATGGTGCGGACCTTCAGCGTCGAATCCTCCAGATGCCCAAGGTGGAAGGCCACGTCGATGCCTTCGGCCACCACGTCGATGCCGCGGTCTGACAGGCGCAGGCGGACGTCGATCTGGGGGTAAAGGTCCTTGAACGCGGGCACGCGCGGTGCAATCAGCCGTCGGCCGATTCCCAAAGGTGCCGCCACAAAGATCGTACCGCGCGGGTTTTGGGTCACATCCATCACGGCGGCTTCGGCGTCATCGATCGCCTCAAGCACCCGGCGCGCGCCATCATAGAAGATGCGGCCGTTTTCGGTGGGTTGCAGGCTGCGGGTGGTGCGGCTGAACAGCCTGACACCAAGGTGCTTTTCCAGTTCCGAAATCCGAGCCGAGGCGACAGCGGGCGAGGTGCGCTGGTCGCGGGCGGCGGCGGACATGCTGCCAAGCTCGTAAACCCGGACGAACATGCGGATGTTGTTCACGTAAGACATCGGGGGACATTCTTCGGCAGAGGTTGAAAGTGATGCGGACTTTCTATGGATTAACAGAAAGGTGCCGCTCGGGATAGCGTTTTGGCAAATCCTTGGGGAGGCGGGGCTATGTACGATTGGGTTGTCCTTTGGGAATGGGTCGAGATCGCGGCGCGTTGGCTGCACGTGATCACGGCTGTCGCCTGGATCGGGTCAAGCTTTTACTTCATCGCGCTGGACCTTGGCCTGCACCGAGACCGCAACCTTGTCTCTGGAGCGGATGGCGAGGAGTGGCAGGTTCACGGCGGCGGGTTCTATCACATCCAGAAATACCTGGTGGCCCCTGCGTCGATGCCCGATCACCTCGTCTGGTTCAAATGGGAAAGCTATGCGACCTGGCTGTCCGGTTTCGCCATGCTGGTGCTGGTCTACTATCTGGGGGCCGAGCTGTTCCTGATCGACCCGCAGGTGATGGAGCTGACTGTCTGGCAGGCGGTGGCGATTTCGTTGGCCTCGCTGGCCTTTGGCTGGGTCGCGTATAACACGATCTGCAAGGTCTTCGTGAACGCCAACCAGACCGTGCTGATGGGTGCGCTGTTTGTCGTGCTGGTGGGGATGTCGTGGTTCTATACGCAGGTCTTTTCGGGCCGGGCCGCGATGCTGCATCTGGGGGCCTTTACCGCCAGCATCATGTCGGGGAACGTGTTCTTCATCATCATGCCGAACCAGCGCGTGGTGGTGGCTGACCTGAAGGCAGGCCGCAAGCCTGACCCGAAATACGGCAAGATCGCCAAGCAGCGCAGCACGCATAACAACTATCTGACGCTGCCAGTCGTGTTCCTGATGCTTTCGAACCATTACCCGCTGATCTTTGCGACCCAGTACAATTGGATCATCGCCAGCCTTGTGTTCCTGATGGGCGTCACGATCCGGCACTGGTTCAACACCAAGCACGCGCGCAAGGGCAATCCGCACTGGACCTGGGGTCTGACGCTGATCTTGTTCCTGATCATCGCCTGGCTGTCGACCGCGCCGATGCGGCTGGTCGAGGGTGAGGCGAAACTGCAAGGTGCTGCGCTGACCTATGCCTCGGCCGAGGGGTTTCAGGATGTGGTCGGCATCGTGCAGGGCCGCTGTTCGATGTGCCATGCCGCCGAACCGGGCTGGGAGGGGCTTTACTGGCCGCCAAAGAGTGTCTTGCTGGAGACCGAGGCGCAGATCGCGCATGCGGCCAAGCGCATCTACATGCAGGCCGGGGTGACCCATGCCATGCCGCCGGGGAACCTGAGCTATATGGAGCCGGAAGAACGGGCCGCCATCGTGAAGTGGTTCAAGGGGGCCGGGGCGGCGGATCCGATTTAAGGGGCCAAATTTCTTAAGGAAGAAATTTGTCAAAATCCTTGCTCAAGGATTTTATCTCTCTTCCCTGCCAGCGCCCTCGCGGTTGCGGTCATATCGGCGCATCCCGTCGAACGGCGGAAGCCAGCCTTCCCGCCGGATGGTCCACAGTTCATAAGTCGGGCGAAACTGGTCGGGGGCGTCAAATGCCCCAAGGTTGATCCCGATCTCATCCTCGATCTGGGAAAAGACCGGCGAACCGCAGGTCGGGCAAAATGACCGGTCGCCATAGGTGGCCCAAGTGCCGGTCAAGGTGACGGAGGTTTCCGGGAAGATCGCCGAGGCATGGAAAAGCGCGCCGTGGTTCTTGCGACAGTCAAGGCAGTGGCAAATGCCCACACGGTATGGCGCGCCACTCGCCGTGAACCGCAGCGCGCCGCAAAGGCAACCGCCCGTGACCGTATCCATCTAGTCCCCCAGCTTGGCGTGGACCTCGTCAAGGTCAACCGGGCCTTTCGGCATCTTGTTGGCCGGGTTTTCGAAATCATACCGGAACAGCTGGAAATCGCGTTTGTAGATTTCCCACATCAGATGCATCGACAGGTCGTCGAAATAGGCCTCGACCGGATGTGCCCGCTTGGGCCCGTGGCCTTCGCTTTCGTTGAAACGCGGGATCTTGGCCAGGTCGATCGGATGCTTGGGGTAAATGTTGTCCAGCACCACCTGCATGCCGGGATTGAAATCCTCGGTAAAGAAGATCTGGTTATAGCGCCCGCCGTTCACGATGAAGGTCGAGATGTGACCGGCCATCGCCGACCAGTGGATGTCCGGCTCCATCGGCTTTTTCCAGCGGATGGTGTCGCGGGCGAACAGCAGAAACCGGCGGAAGCTGGCGATTTGGTCGAACTCCTGCTTGCCGTCGTCGCCGCCGACCTCGATCCCGTATTTCTGCACCAGAAGCGGGACAAGGTTGCCACGGTACCGCTTGCCGTTGCGCTGGATGCCGCAGATCTTGTCGAAAAACGAACTCAGGATCCGGGTGTAAGGGTTCCGCACACAGGTGAAGGAATAGATCTTCCGGCCCCGCACCGCGCGTTCGATGCGCTGCTGGCTGCCTTCCATCGCCCATTTATGCATGCCGCTGGTGGCGTCATGGATATCGCCGTCGAAGAATTTGCCCTGATCGGCGTAGTACATGATCTGCCCGATGGTCGAGCACGCACATTTCGGCACGACCCGGTAGACGACGCTTTCGCTTTCCGTCATCCAGGTTCCTGGAAACCCCATCTTTCAAACCCTTTCCACGCCCACACACGCACGCGCCGCAATTATTCAAGGATTGCGGCAATCAAGCAGACATAATTGGGCTTTTCAAGGAAGCTTGCCAGAGGCTAGGGAGGTGGGGATGACGAATACATCCTGCGCGCGAAATCCATGACGAAGATCGCCTTCATTCTGCTTTGCCACAAGGATCCCGAGGGGATTATCGCCCAGGCCCTGCGGCTGACGGCCGCAGGCGACTTTATGGCGATTCACTTCGACGCGCGGGCGAATCCTGCGGACTATGCCCGAATTCGGGCGGCCCTTGACGGCAATCCGCAGGTCACTTTTGCGCAGCGGCGCATCAAATGCGGCTGGGGCGAATGGAGCCTGGTCGCCGCGACGCTTGAGGCGCTGAAGGCCGCCGAGCAGCAGTTTCCGGGGGCAACGCATTTCTACATGCTCTCGGGCGACTGCATGCCGATCAAGACAGCCGAGCATGTCCATGCAAGGCTGGAAGCCGAAGATGTCGATTACATCGAAAGCTTTGATTTCCACAGCTCGGGCTGGATCAAGACCGGGCTCAAGGAAGACCGGCTGATCTATCGTCACTGGTTCAACGAACGCCAACAGAAGGCGTGGTTCTACCGCTCACTGGACTGGCAAAAAAAGCTGGGGCTGAAACGCGAAATTCCGGCGGGCCTGACGATGCGGATCGGCAGCCAATGGTGGTGCTTGCGGCGGCGGACGGTCGAGGCGGTGTTGGAGTTCATCAAGAAGCGCCCCGACGTGACGCGGTTCTTCAAGACGACATGGATCCCGGACGAGACCTATTTTCAGACGCTGGTCCCGCATCTGGTGCCCGAGCAAGACATCCGCTCGCGGACGCTGACCTTTCTGGTCTTCACCGATTACGGAATGCCGGTGACATTCTACAACGACCACTACGACCTGTTGCTGGCGCAGGATTACCTGTTTGCCCGCAAGATCAGCCCGGATGCGATGGGGCTGAAGGAACGGCTGGGCCAGCTTTATCTGGAAACCGGGCGCAGCTTTGCAACGACGAATGACGGGCGGCGGCAGTTCGAGTTCCTGACGACCAGGGGGCGCGTCGGACGGCGCTTTGCCCCCCGGTTCTGGGAGGTGGAGACCAGCATTGGCCGCGACCGCACCCTGATGCTGGTGGCCTGCAAGAAATGGCACGTGGCCAAGCGGTTGGTGGATCGGATCGGCCAGGTCGCGGGGCTGCACGGCGCGCATTACCTTTTCAACGAAGATGCGACCGACCTGCCCGACCTTGGCGGTCTGCAGACCACACTTGCCAAGCGGATGCGCCATCGCCGGTCGCTGGTCAGGATGCTTTTCGAATTCTGGGAGACGGACCGCCTGATCCTGTGCGTCGATCCCGCCAGTGTGGAACTGATCGAGGATTTCTACCGCGACCGCGCCAAAGTGCGGCTGCTGGACATCGACTGCAGCTTTTCGGACGACTATCTGATCGGCCATGCCAAGCGGGTGGGTCTGGCTGGACCGCAGGGGTCAGAGGCGGCGATTGCCCGGCTTTTGCCGACGATCCGGGCGGATGTCCGCTTTGACAGCGAGCGGCTGCGTGACCTGAACCTTGCGGGGCTTTTCACCATGCGGCAGGAAGCCAGTCCCGAGGAAAACGCGGCGGCGCTGGCTGCCTTCCTGGAAGTCCCGGCCGACAAGGCGCGGGAAATCGCCGCAACCGACTATCTATTCGTGGATTGACCAAGATGAGCTGGAGCTACGACCCGACCAATATCTTCGCCCGGATCCTGCGCGGCGAGATCCCGAACAAGACCGTGATGGAAACGCCGCATACGCTGGTCTTCCATGACATCCGCCCACTGGCCCCGGTGCATGTGTTGGCGATTCCGAAAGGGGCCTATGTGTCGCTGGATCATTTCGCCGCCGAAGCCTCGGCAGAAGAGATCACGGATTTCCACCGCACCGTGGCAAAGACTTGCGCCATCCTGGGGCTGACCGGGCCGGACGGGTTTCGGGCGATCACCAACACCGGGCCGCATGGAATGCAGGAAGTGCCGCACTACCACCTGCATATCCTTGGGGGCCGGGTGATGGGCCGGATGGTTGAACCGGCCTGATTGCGCAAGCTTCGGGTCGCCCTGTCGGGCGGCCAAGGGCATCTTCCGTCAAAATGGAGGATGCGATGCGCTATGTAGCACTGCCGACGGAATTGGCCCGCCACTATCAGGCCGGGGGGCTGGATGCGAATGGACAAAGTCCTGAACGGGCCGTGTCGGACGGGAGTGGCAACCCCTGCCGCCATTGCCTGGGGATGATCCCGGAAGGCGCGGGCATGCTGATTCTGGCGCACCGGCCGTTTCCGGCGCCCCAGCCCTATGCCGAGGTCGGGCCGATCTTCCTGTGCGCCGAGCCTTGTGAGGCCGGTGGCGGCACGGCGCGGCCCGAGATGCTGGGGTCGTCGGATTATATCGTCCGGGGCTATGGCGCGGATGACCGGATTGTCTATGGCACGGGGCGCGTCGTGGCGACCGAGGCGATCCCGGCGCGGGCGGCAGAGCTGTTCGCCGATCCGCGGGTGGCCTATCTGCATGTGCGATCTGCACGGAACAACTGCTATCAGGCCCGGATCGACCGCGCGTGACGGGCGGTTTTCAAACGGAGCGGCGTGCCGCCGCAAGTCTTTTGCCTCGTCGTCGGGCTTCGCCTCCTCCTCAGGGTTAGGGGGCGCTGCCCCCGTCTCCTGTCGGAGACTCCCCCGGGATATTTGTCGCAAGGTGAAAGTGCTTGAGGCATGGGGCGGGATTGGCCGCGTCCCAAGCTTTCAGCCAGCGTTTCGGGGCGGCGTCGCGCCATTGACGGATCAGGCGGGCGGCGGCCCAGGCCGGCTCGATCCTTCCGGCGCGGACCAGGATCAGCCCATGCGGGGTGTAATGGGGGTGCAGAAAGAACGTGTCGGGGTCGGCGGCAAGCAGCATCTCGCGCTCGTCCGGTCCCGCCTTGAACGGCGCGGCATCGGCCAAAGCGGCCCAATAGCACCACATCTTGCCATGGGCTTTCAGGACCTCATGGCCCCAGGGATGGGCGGTGGTGATCTCTGGGAGACAAAGGCCGAGGGCGAGGGCCTTGAGGTCGGGCCAGGTGGAGATTGTCGCCATCATTCTTCAGAGCTTCGGGTCAAGGCCAAGCATACGAAGAATTTGTGATCTTTCCAAAGGTCCGACCTTTTGGACCAGCCCTTCCTGCAACGGTTTTCCAAGAACTTGCGCAGCAAAGGTATCGACACCGTACTTCTCGATCAGGGCGAGCCAGAAGTAGTCATCGGCGACGATGTATTGATTGTCTTTTGTGTACAGCCAGGGCTGAATCGTTTTCCCTTGTTGCCATCCTGCCGCCATTGCGGCGACGATCTCCGCGCCAACTTTGGTCAGCTCTGGGCGGTGTGCCGGATATGATCGGCGCAAACGGACCTTCGCGGCTTCAACCACGATGCCATAAACTGGGACCTTCCCCTTGACTGCGCGCTCCATCAGCAGTTGAAAGTGGTTGTCGTCTGGGGGTGCGAAGATGATTTCGTCGGTTTTCATCGCGTTTCCCTTTTGAGGTTCAATGCGCCTCGGCCCAGTTCCGTCCCTGTCCAGCCTCGACGGCAAGGTGGACGCGCAGCGCGACAGCGGGATGGGCGGCGCCTTCCATCGTGTCTTTCGCAGCGGTGATCAGGCGGTCGGTCTCCCCTTCGGCGACCTCGAACAGCAGTTCGTCATGGACCTGCAGGAGCATCTTCGCCGGCAGGTCGCGGGTCGCCTCCGGCATGCGGATCATCGCCCGCCGGATGATGTCGGCCGCCGCCCCCTGGATCGGTGCGTTGATCGCGGCCCGCCGCGCGAAGCCGGCCGTCGGACCCTTGGCGTTGATCTCGGGCGTATGGATCTTCCGCCCGAAGAGCGTCTGTACGAAGCCCTTCTCCCGGGCGAAGGCCACGGTCGCGTCCATATAGGTCTTGATGCCCGGGAAGCGTTCGAAGTAGCGGTCGATGAAACCCTGCGCCTCGGCCCGCGGGATGCGCAGGTTCCGCGCGAGGCCGAAGCCCGAAATTCCGTAGATCACCCCGAAGTTGATCGCCTTCGCGCGGCGGCGAACCTCGGGCGTCATCTCGGAAAGCGGCACGCCGAACATCTCGGAGGCCGTCAGCGCATGGATGTCGATCCCCTCGCGGAAAGCCTGCTTCAGCTCGGGAATGTCGGCGACATGGGCGAGGATCCTGAGCTCGATCTGGCTGTAGTCGAGACTGACGAGCCGCAACCCCGGCCCCGCCACGAAGGCCTCGCGGATGCGGCGGCCCTCTTCCGTCCTGACCGGGATGTTCTGCAGGTTCGGATCGGTCGAGGCGAGCCGCCCGGTATTCGCCC
The DNA here is from genome assembly GCA_963205235.1 of Pseudomonadota bacterium. Lineage (GTDB taxonomy): Bacteria > Pseudomonadota > Alphaproteobacteria > Rhodobacterales > Rhodobacteraceae > Tabrizicola. Next base: position 786 of record CAUJIP010000061.1, on the reverse strand, counting down.
CGGCGATGGAGTAGGAGGTGTGCACCCGCCCCGTCTCGGGGTTGATCGCCTGCTGAAGCGCGTCCGTGTAGGTCGACTTCAGCTTCGAGATCTGCCGCCAGTCGAGCACCGTCGCGGCCAGCCGCGCGGCCTTCGGGTTCACGTCCTCGAGCGTCGCGATGTCCTCTAGCACATCGGCGCCCGTCGCATAGGCCCCGGTCTTGCCCTTCTCGCCCCCCTCGACCCCCATCCGGTCAAAGAGGATTTCGCCCAGCTGCTTCGGGGAGCCGACGTTGAAGGGCTCGCCGGCGATCTCCTGGATCTCGGCCTCGAGTCCGGCCATCTTCTGCGCGAAGGCATTCGACATGCGGCTCAGCACCTGGCCGTCGACCCGGATGCCCGCCATCTCCATCTCGGCCAGCACGGGAACGAGCGGGCGTTCCAGCGTCTCGTAGACGGTCGTCACCTGGACGCGGTGCAGGTTCGGCTTGAACGCCTGCCAGAGCCTCAGCGTCACGTCAGCGTCCTCGGCCGCATATCTTACGGCGTCGTCGATCGCCACCCGGTCGAAGGTGATCTGGCCCTTGCCCGAGCCGAGGAGTGTCTTGATCGCGATGGGCTGATGGCCGAGGTAGCGTATGGAAAGCGCGTCCATGCCGTGATTGTGCTGGCCCGAATACATCGCGTAGGACATCAGCATCGTGTCGTCGATGGGTGCCGCGCGGATGCCCTGGCGGGCGAATATCTACCAGTCGTATTTCATGTTCTGGCCGATCTTGAGGATCGCCGGGTCCTCAAGGATTGGCT
>CAUJIP010000060.1 GCA_963205235.1 Pseudomonadota bacterium | reverse complement strand
TGTTTCGTGGTATGAAGCGCGGCGAAAAGCCATGCTCCGTCAATAGGTTAACGGAAATCATGGTTAACGGCGTCTTTCAAGGGGTGACGTGGTGCTGGCAATCATGGCGTTGTTCGGGGCTTTCGCGGCGGGCTTTGCCGTTGATGCCCTGCTTTCCCCGGTCGGCGATCAAGGGGATGAGCCTGAGGACGACACCTCGCAGGATCTGGCGGAGGAAGACCTTGGCAACGGCGGATCCGGGGATGACGGCAGCGATGGCCCGACCTCGGATGATCTTCCCGACCCAATGGACCCTGAGCAGCAGATCCTGGGGACCGAGGCTGGCGAAAACCTGTCGGGTGGCAATGCCGATGACCGGATTGATGGTCTTGGCGGCAACGACCAGATCGACGGGCGCGACGGCAGCGACCGGATCGATGCCGGTTCGGGAAATGACGCTGTCTGGGCAGCGGGCGGTGACGATACGGTTTCGGCCGGCGATGGGCAGGACAGCCTTTTTGGTCAGGCGGGCGATGACAGTCTTGCCGGCGGTGACGGCAACGATTCCCTCGCCGGGGCCGAGGGCGACGACAGCCTGAATGGCGAAGGGGGCAATGACAGCCTTGTTGGTGGCGACGGTGACGATCAGGCCGATTGCGGCACGGGCAACGACTGGTTGGCCGGGGGCGAAGGGAATGACAGTCTGGCCGGTGGCGCTGGCGCGGACGAGGTGGACGGCAACAACGGTGACGACTGGCTTTCGGGTCTGAATGGAGAGGTTGATGATTTCAACACCGATTTCCTGAACGGCGGGGCAGGGAATGACGTTCTGGCGCTGGGCTCTGGCGACTATGGAACCGGCGGAAATGGCGAAGACAGCTTTGAGCTGCATGAGTCAGACGGTGAAGCCGGTGTTACCCAGATCACCGACTATGACGAGACGCTGGATCAGCTGGTGGTGCATTATGACCAAACGCTGCATCCCAACCCGGTGCTAAGCCTGACAACCGATGAAAGCGGCACGCAAAGCACGCTGTTTCTGGACGGAACGGCCATTGCCATCGTGAATGGCGGGCCGGTGCAGGTGCAGGATATCCGGCTGGTGGCGGCCTAAAGCCAGCGCTCGGGTTGCTGGTCATAGCTGATGTACAGCGGATGTTTGGGCTGGTTCTGCCCCGTCAGCCCCAAATGAAAAAGCGGACGCCCGGTCGCCTGCAACAGGGCCTGCACCCTGGCACCGCGGTCAAGGTGCAAACCATGATTGCCCCAGGCGCAAATCACCTGATCGGCCCAGTCCAGGCTTTGCAGGATTGCCGCGTCATTGCCCGGCCCGACCGGATCGGCCGCCGCGCGCATGACCTTGGGGTCGGTCGCCCGATAGGCGAAGATGTTGGTCACCCGGAATGCCCCAAACCCCAACGTCCGCGCCCGCCTTTCGCAGCGTTCGACGGTCGGGTCGTTCTGAACCTCGGTCGCGGTCGAGGGGTTGAGCATGATGAAAAGCGCCTTGCGACCGGGCGCCCAGACGCGGGTCAACAGATAGCGATAGGCTTCGCAGTCAGAGTAGATGGCCTCTGAGGCGGCATCGCCTTTCAGAAAGCTGCGTGTGATCATCGCGTAGACCGGTAAGCGAATGTCATACCCAAACCCGAACGCCCCTTGTTCCGACCAAGCTGTCAAAGGATGACGGCGGATGCAACCGGGGCCAGCCGCAAGGATCGCGCTGGACCGGGCCGGGAATTCCGGGGAATGTGGCGGGCAGTTTCAAACGAGCAGGGCAGATGACCAAGGCCAGCTATTTCCGCGACTACCCCGGCAAGACAGGTGACCGCACCCTGTTCAAGATGCTGCACTATCTGGAAATCTACGATGAGCTGCTTGCCCCGTGGCAGGGCCGCGATGTGAATTTCCTGGAAATCGGCATCTACAAGGGTGGGTCCATGCCGATGTGGCAGGGGTTCTTTGGTCCGGGCTCGCGGCTTACGTTTCTTGACATCGATCCGGCCTGCCGCGCGCTGGAACTGCCCGGAACCCGCGTCGAAATTGGTGACCAGTCCGATCCGGCATTTCTGCAGAGGATCGGCACGGATCACGGGCCGTTTGACCTGATCGTCGATGATGGCGGTCACAAGATGCACCAGCAGATCACCAGTTTTCGGGAATTGTGGCCCAAGCTGAAGGACCGGGGCCTGTATATCGTTGAAGATACCCACACCAGCTATTGGCCGGGGTTTGGCGGCGGGTTTCGCGAAGGGAAGAGTTTAATCGAATTCGCCAAGGACCTGATCGACCGGATGCATTCCTGGTATACCGAGGATGACATGGGTTTTCCGCTGCATCCGATGGCGCGCGAAATTGGCGGGATCAGGTTCTACGATTCGATGGTGGTGATCGAAAAACGGCTGAAAGAACCGCCGATTGCCATCACCGCGACCAAGGGCAAGACCGCCGGGTCGCGGCGAATGCTGGAAATCCGGGGGCGGCGGTCGATCTTCTGACGCCGATCTTGCATCGCGGGGCCTTCCCCGCTAGCAGAAGGCGGGTTTCAGGAGACGCACATGGACGGGATCGACAGCCTTAAGGCGAAATACCTTGCCGCCGTGGCCAGCGCTGCCGATGAGGCGGGGCTGGAAGAGGTTCGCGTCGGTGCTTTGGGCAAGAAGGGCGAGATTTCGGCCCTGATGGCGGGTCTGGGCAAGATGGACCCCGAAGCCCGCAAGGCGGCTGGGGCCGGATTGAATGCGCTGAAGGATGAGATCGACGCGGCCTTGCGGGCCCGGAAAGTGGCGCTGGGCGATGCGGCGCTGGATGAACGGCTGAAGTCGGAATGGCTGGACGTGACCCTGCCGGGCCGTCCGCGTCCGCGCGGAACGATCCATCCCGTGTCTCAGGTCATGGAAGAACTGACCGCGATTTTTGCCGATATGGGCTTTTCGGTGGCCGAAGGGCCGCAGGTCGAAAGCGACTGGTACAATTTCGACGCGCTGAACATCCCGCCGGAACACCCCGCGCGGCAGGAGCATGACACGTTCTTCATGCATCGCGACGCAGGCGACAGCCGCCCACCGCATGTGCTGCGCACCCATACCAGCCCGGTGCAGATCCGCGCGATGACCGAACAGGGCGCGCCGATCCGGGTGATCGCGCCGGGCCGCGTCTACCGCATGGACATGGACCAGACCCACACGCCGATGTTCCACCAGGTCGAGGGGCTGGCGATTGATCGGTCGATCAGCATGGCCAACCTGAAATGGACGCTGGAGGAATTCTGCCGCGCGTTCTTTGAGGTCGACAAGGTCGAGCTTCGCTTCCGCGCGTCGCACTTCCCCTTCACTGAACCCAGTGCCGAGGTCGACATCCGCTATTCCAACGTCGGTGGCCAGTTGAAGATCGGCGAGGGCGACAAGTGGATGGAAATCCTTGGGTCCGGCATGGTGCACCCCAAGGTGCTCAAGGCCGCCGGGGTCGATCCCGACCAGTGGCAGGGCTTTGCCTTCGGCATGGGGATCGACCGGATCGCGATGCTGAAATACGGCATCCCCGACCTGCGTGCGTTCTTTGAATCCGACCTGCGCTGGCTGCGCCACTACGGGTTCTCGGCGCTGGACGTTCCCGATCTGGCGGGCGGATTGTCGGCGTAAGGAGCGGCCATGTCGGGGGATGACGATCAGGCCTTCCGACAGCATCAGGCGGCGAATGACCCGGCCTTTCCGGCGCGGCGGGAAGAGGCGCATGCGCTGATCGTCGCTGCGCTGGATCAGCTTTTGCAGCCCGAAGGCTATGTCCGGAAGGGGTCGACCTGGAGCCGTGTCACGGCGCAGGGGAAATCGGCCCTGCATCTGCAACGCGACCGCTATGGCTGGGACGTGCGGATCGTGCTGCGCTTTGTGACGCCTAAGGGAGAGGTGCCGGATCACCCTGACTGGCCGGGGGATGAGGATATCACGCTCGCGCATTTCTTCGAGGAGGTGGCGGGCGATCCGGGGCGGCTTGCGTTTCTGGATGTCCTGGCCGACCCTGGACAGCTTGACCATGTGTCGGAAATCCTGCGCGATCAGGTCTTGCCCTGGTTCCGCGCCTTACATGGCGAGGAATGACCGCGCCGCCGCGCGCCCCGCCCAACGCCCGGTGGCCCAGCAGCCGGTCAGAAGATAGCCGCCGGTCGGGGCCTCCCAATCCAGCATCTCGCCAGCGACAAAGGTTCGGGGCAGGGCTTTCAGTTCAAGGCCTTCGGTGACCGAGGCCCATTCGACGCCCCCCGCGACGGAAATCGCCTCGTCCAGCGGGCGGGGGCCCTGAAGGGGAATGGGCAGGTGTTTCAGGTGGTCAAACGGGGCGGCGCGGGCGAATTCCATCACCAGCGCGACCTGCGCCTTGTCAAGGCCAAGCTTCCGCAACCGGTTCGCCGTGCTTTCGCCGTGCTTCATGCGGGACAGGCGGGTGGCAATCTCGGCCCCGGTCAGGCTCGGAAGCAGGTCAAGCGCCAGGCTGGCCCCGTCCCGCAGGGCGCGGCTGACGGCATAGATGCCGCCGCCCTCCAGCCCTTTGGCGGAAATGACGAACTCCCCGTTTTCGCGACTGGAACCGACGATCAGGGTTGCGCCTTTGACCGGTTGGCCAAAGAACGGTGCCATTTTCGGGGACCAATTCACCCGGAAGCCCATGTTCGCAGGTTTCCACGGCGCGATGCCCACACCTTTGGCGGCCAGCCACGGCACCCAGGCGGCGTCCGACCCCAGACGCTGCCAGCTTGCCCCGCCAAGGGCCAGCACGGTGACGGATGGGGTCAGGACCTGAACCCCGACCGGCGTGTCAAAGCGAAATCCGGGGCCGTCAAATCCGGTCCAGCGCCAGCGGGTGCGGAGTTCGACGCCTTGGGATGCCAGCCGTTCCGCCCAGGCTCGCAGCAGGGGTGAAGCTTTCATCGCCACCGGAAAGACCCGCCCGGACGAGCCGGTGAAGACCTCTTGCCCCAAGGCGCGGCACCAGATGCGCACCTCACGCGGGCCGAATTCGGCCAGCATGGGGCGCAAGGCCGGGGTGTCGTAGTGCTGGGCAAAGGCGTCAAGCTCTTCGTCCTTGGTCACGTTCAGGCCCGATTTCCCGGCCATCAGGAATTTGCGCCCGATCGAGGGTTTCGCTTCGCAAACCACCACCCGCAGACCGGCCTTCGCCAGTTCTTCCGCCGCCATCAGCCCGGCAGGCCCCGCGCCGATGACAAGCGCGTAGCTCATGCGGCGGGGGTCCGCAGTTCCACCACCCGGCGGGGATAGGGCATTTCGATCCCGGCGTCTTTCAGCGCGTTCCAGATCGCGAACAGAACCGGCGAGCCGTATTTGTTCTTGCCGTCATCAATCCCCGCGACCCAGTATTCGACCGCGAAATCGACGCTGCTTTCGCCAAAGGCGCGCAATTCGCAGTCGGGGCCGTCGGGGTCCTTCAGCACGAAAGCCAGTTTCGCCACTGCGGCTTCGACAATCGCGGGGACAGTGTTGATGTCGGTTTCATAGGCGACGGAAAACAGCGCCTCATACCGGTTGGCGCTGCCTTGGTCGGAATAGTTGACGACACGGGTCGTGATGAAATGGTCGTTCGGAACGACGATCCACTTGCCGTCAAAGGTTTCCAGAATGCAGGCGCGGGCCGTCATCTTGACGATGGTGCCCTTTTCGCCGCCATCCAGTTCGACGTAGTCGCCAACGGTGGTCTGGCCCTCCAGGAGAAGGATGATGCCGGAAACGAAGTTCGCGGCGATCTGCTGCAGACCAAGGCCGATGCCGACACCCAAGGCACCGCCAAGGACGGCGACGGCGGTCAGGTCGATACCCATGATCGACATGAGGAGGAGGAAGGCCGCGCCGAAAATGGCGACCTCGCTGGCCTTGATTGCCAGTTCGCGCGTGGCGGGGCGCAGGTCGGGTTGCGCCTTGATGTAGCCCGCCGATTGCCGGTTCGACCAGGCCCCCAGCCAGAACAGCAGCGCCCCGGCAATCGCGCCCCGGATCAGCGACAGGACGGTGAACTGGATGTTGCCAAGGTTGACCTGCGCATCGTTCAACCGGGTGGTCGCGTCGTCCAGCAGGCCCAAGGCATGAAGCGCCATGACGGGGAGGAGGACATAGCGCCCCATCAGTTTCAGGAAACCGGGGGGCAGGACCTTGCGGACCAGTTCTACCGCCGCCAGCAGCAGGAAGACGCGCTTGCCAAAGGCGATGACCTCACCCGAACCGAAGACCGACCTTGTAAGGCCTTCGCCAACAGCGGTCAGCGTATAGGCCAGGAGCGGTAGAAGCAGCGGCAGGAACAGAAGGGCAAAGCGGCGCAGTCGGGCGATGACATGCACAGCCTCTGGCTTTGGCGTCAGCCTGCGTTCGACGGTGGGTGCAAAGCGTTGCGCCAGATACCGGGCGGCGAAATAGGCGACGATCAGCAGCGCGAATTGCGACAGCGCGGCGGGTGAGGCCAACCAGCCAAGGGCGATATCCCTGGCCTCGATCAGCCAGGCTTGCAGGCGGACCAAGACTTACCTCTTCGCGTTGTGGGCGATGCGCCCGATCGTGTTCAGCAGGATCTGCGCGGCAAGGATCGTGGTGATGCCCGAGTGGTCATAGTCCGGCGCGACTTCGACCAGGTCGATGCCGATGATTCGGCCCTGCTTGGTTAACCCGTCGATCAGCTCCAGCACTTCGTAATACATAAACCCGCCATGCGAAGGCGTACCGGTGCCGGGGGCGATGGAGGGGTCGAAGCCGTCGATATCCAGCGTCAGGTAATAGTCGACCCCGCGCGGGATGCGGGCCAGCACCGCCTCGACCCCCAGTTTGCGGATCTGGCGGACCGACAGGATATCATCCCCCATCGCGCGAGCGGCCTCATAGCCATCTTTGGCGGTGGAACTGACGTTGCGGATGCCAAGCGCGGTGATGCCCTTGACGTGGTCCTGTTCCGCCGCGCGGCGCATCGGGTTGCCGTGGCCGTGGCGGACACCGTGGCGGACATCGACGAAATCAAGGTGCGCGTCGATCTGGACGATGTGCAGCGGGCGCCCGGCAAAGGCGCGGATGCAGGGGATGTTGATCGAATGGTCGCCGCCAAGGACGACCGGGATCGCCCCGGCTTCCAGAATGGCGCGGACGCCGGTTTCGATGTTGGCGTGGCTTTTCTCGGTGTCGGTGTGGACGATGTCGGCATCGCCAATGTCGACGATCCGGACGCCTTCAAGGTAGGTCACGTCGTCTTCGTGGTCATAGGCCCCGGCATGGCCGAAGGAGAACAGGGTCGAGGCTTCGCGGATGCCACGCGGCCCGAACCGCGCGCCCGCCCGGAACTGGGTGCCAAAGTCGAAGGGCGCGCCGAGAATGGCGAAATCGGCGTCGATCTTTGACCAGTCGGGTTCATAGGGGTTCTTGCCAAAGGTCGAAATGCCGACGAAGGGCAGGTTCAGGCGTCCGCTGTCGTAGCTGTTGGTCATCATTTTCCCCGGGTCAGCCGCGTCAGGGCGGCAACATGCGATTGATCGGCGTTCAGCGCGTCGGCGGCAAGGGCCTTGGCACTGTCGATCAGCGCCTCGGGTGCGACTATCCGGTCGATCAGACCCCAGGACAGCGCCACTTCGGTGCCGATGCGTTGACCGGCCAGCAGGATCATCCTTGCCCGCGACGGCCCGATCAAGGCCGTCAGGCGGCCGGGGTCGGGCGGTTGCGGCAGATAGCCAAGCCGCATGACCGGGTAGAAGAAATTCGCCGTCGGCACCGCGATCCGCATATCGCAGGCCAGCGCCACGCCCATCGCACCCCCGGCCAGCGTGCCATTCAAGGCGGCGATGGTCGGTCCGGGGAAGGCGGTCAGCGCATCAGCGGCCCGACCCCAGGCGGATGAGGTGCCAAGCCCTGCCTTCATCCCTTCCAGATCGGCCCCGGCGGAAAAGACCTTACCCTCGCCGCAAAGGATCAGCGCCCTTGCCCCCTGTTGTGCGGCGTCCGTTGCGGCCTTTGCAATCGCCTCAAGCATCCCTTCGGTCAGGGCATTGGCCTTGTCAGTTCGGGCCAGCCACATCAGGCAAAGCCCATCCCGGATTTCGCATTTGATCATGATCGGGCCTTTCTCTTTGGCATTCTTGTCGTAGGGATGGGAATCCCTTGACCTTGCCGGATGTGATAGAAAGGATGCCGCGTCGATTTCAACCTGAAAGGCTGATCCCATGTTCCGCAATGCGCTGTGCTCGACTGCGATTGTCACGATTCTGTCGGTTTCGGCGGCGTTTGCCGATGTGACGCCGGAAGAAGTCTGGGAAAACTGGCAGGCGATGTCGACCAGCACCGGGCAGGACATGACGGTCGGCGGGTCGGTGCGGAATGGCGATACGCTTGAGGTGACCGATATCGTCGTCACCCAGAAAGACCCGATGGGGGGCAGCGCCTCGGTCAGCTTTGACAAGCTGTCGTTCAAGGACAACGGCGACGGGACGGTGACGGTCCTGATGCCCGAAAGCTATCCGATGAGCATGGCTTTCCCGCCGGAAGCTGACGGCAATGGTCCTGGGTCGATGAAGCTTTTGGTGTCGCAGCCGGGGATGACGATCACGGCAAGCGGCACGTCGACCGAGACGAGTTATGAATTCCTGGCTCCGGCTGCGGCGATCACCTTGCAAGAGGTGACCGATGCCAGCGGCACCGTGCTGAAGACCAAGGCCGATCTGGCGATGACCGAGGCGAGCGGCAAATATGTCGTGCATCGCGACGGCGACATGACGTCGCTCGACACCGCCTTTGCGGTGAAGTCGCTGTCGTTGAACGTCGAAGGGCAGGATCCCGAAGGTTCGGGCAAGGGGACCGGAACGCTGTCGCTGGCCGATGTCACGATGACGATGAAGGGCAATGTGCTTGACCCGGACGTCATGGAAAACATGGCCGTGGCACTGAACAGCGGCTTCACGATGGACATGGGGATCGGCTTTGGCGCGATGTCGATGTCGGTTGACGCGGTCGATGCGACCGGACCGACCAAGTTCACTCTGGGTGCCACCGATGGTAGCCTGAACCTGGCACTGGACAAGGAAAGGATGAACTATGGCCTTGGCCTGACCGGCGCGAAACTGGTGGTTTCGGGGCCGGAAATTCCGTTCCCGCAGGTCGAAGTCGGGCTTGGCGAGTTTGCATTCAACGTGCTTGTGCCGGTGTCCAAATCTGACGAGCCGCAGGCCTTTGCCTATCTTACCAAGGTCGTCGACCTCACCTCGTCCGAGGATATCTGGGGCATGTTCGACCCCGCAGGCACCCTATCGCGTGAGCCTGTGACCTTGGTTCTGGACGTCAAGGGCACGGGTCGTTGGTATGAGGATATCACCGATCCAAATTTCGACTTCGAATCTGTCGAAATGCCGGGCGAACTGGACACGCTTGATCTGACCCTGTTGCAGGCCAAGGCCGCCGGGGCCGATGTGGCCGCGAATGGCGGGCTGACCTTCGACAACAGCGACACTGTCACCTATGGCGGCGCGCCAAAGCCGATGGGGAAGATCACGGTCAACATCAAGGGCGTGCAGGCGCTGATCGACAATCTGATCGCGATGGGCATCCTGACCGACGATGATGCGATGGGCTTCCGGATGGTGCTGGCGATGTATGCGCGGCCCGGTGCCGGTGCGGATGAACTGGTCTCCGAGCTTGAGTTCAAGGATGGCGGCTTCTTTGCCAATGGCCAGCAGGTCTGGTGAGTGTGAAATGGGGGTGTCCGGCTCGCCCGTGACGCCCCCATCTTGCGCCTTGGTCCCTTGGGGACTACCTGAACCCCAAGATCATCCCCGGACCCTGACATGACCCCCAGCCTTTCCGATCTAAGCCACGCGCTTCTTGATGCCGCCCGCAAGGCCGGGGCCGAAAGCGCCGATGCGCTGGCCGTGTCTGGCACTGCGCTGTCCATCGAAATCCGCAAGGGCGCGCTGGAACAGGCCGAGCGGTCCGAAGGCGTGGAAATTGGTCTGCGGGTGCTGGTCGGGCGGCGGCAGGCTTGCGTTTCGGCTTCAGATACCTCGACCGCGACGATCACGGCGCTGGCCGAACGCGCCGTTGCCATGGCGCGTGAAGCGCCCGAAGACCCGTTTGCCGGGCTGGCTGATCCGTCACAACTGGCGCAGGGCTGGGATCTAGCCGCGCTGGACCTTGCCGATCCCGCCCCGGAAACCGGTGCCGCCACGCTGGAAGCATCGGCCCGTGCCGTCGAAGCCGCCGCCATGGGCGTCAACGGGATCACCCAGGTCGAGGCCGGGGCCGCCTATAGCCGCCGGTCCCTGCACATGGCGGCGACCAACGGGTTTTCGGGCGGCTATGGCCGCAGCTCGACCTCGCTTTCTGCCGTGGCCTTCACCGGGCAGGGCACCGAGATGCAGCGCGACCATGCCGGGGAATCCCGCACCTATGCCGCCGACATGCCGGGGGCCGAGGAGATTGGCCGTCGCGCCGCCGAACGCGCGCTGGACCGGGTCGGATCGGTCAAGCCGAAGACCGGGACCTATCCGGTTGTCTATGACGAACGGGTTGCGGCCTCGCTCGTCGGGCACCTGTTGTCCGCGATCAACGGGTCGTCGATTGCGCGCGGGTCAAGCTGGGCGCGCGACCTGTTGGGCCAGCAGGTCTTGCCGAAGGGCATTTCCCTGATCGAAGACCCGCACCGCCCCCGGATCGGCGCATCCCGACCCTTTGATGGTGAGGGTCTGCCAACCCAAAGACGCGCGTTCGTTGCCGATGGCATGCTGACCGGCTGGGTTCTGGATCTGGCGACCGGGCGCAAGTTGGGCATGACATCAACCGCCAATGCCATGCGGGGGACGGGGGCACCGCCCTCGCCTTCGACCAGCAATCTGGACCTGACGCAGGGCGCGCTGTCACGGGATGACCTGATCGCGCAGATGGGGACGGGGCTGCTGATCACCTCGATGATCGGGTCCACGATCAACCCGACGACTGGCGACTATTCGCGCGGCGCGGCGGGGTTCTGGGTGGAAAACGGGCAACTGGCCTATCCGGTCCATGAATGCACCATCGCCGGAAACCTGCGCGACATGCTGTTGCGGATCATCCCCGCCAATGACGCCCGCGCGCACCTGTCGACACGGGTGCCATCCATCCTGATCGACGGGATGATCCTTGCCGGGGCGTGATCTTGACCTGCTGACCGACGCCGCGCGTGAGGCGGGGCGGATCGCGCTGCGCTTCTGGCGCAAGGACCCCAAGGTCTGGGACAAGGGCGGCGAGCATGGCCCGGTGACCGAGGCGGACCTGGCGGTCAACGACATGCTGAAAGCGCGGCTTCTGGAGGCCCGCCCCGGCTATGGCTGGCTGTCCGAGGAAACGCCGGACGATCCCGCGCGGCTGCCCTGCGAGACGGTCTTCATCATCGACCCCATCGACGGCACCCGCGCCTTTGTGGCGGGAGAGGAGCATTTCGCCCATTCTCTGGCCGTGGCGCAGCACGGGGTGGTGACAGCGGCGGTCGTCTATCTGCCTGCGCTCGACCGGTTCTATGCGGCAGCGGAGGGCATCGCGCCCACGGTGAATGGCACGCCGATCCGGGCTAGTCAGCGCGACAGCCTGACCGGCGCCGATATCCTGACGACCAAGCCCAGCCTTGCGCCCGAGAAATGGCCGGGCGGGGTGCCGGATGTGAAGCGCAGCTTCCGTGCCTCGCTTGCCTATCGCATGTGTCTGGCCGCCGAGGGGCGCTTTGACGGCATGCTGACGCTGCGCCCCGCCTGGGAATGGGACATCGCCGCCGGCAGCCTGATCGCCGAGAAAGCCGGCCTTACGGTCACCGACCGTATGGGCGCGGCGCTGATCTTCAACACGCCGCAGGCCCGGTCGGACGGCGTTCTGGCCCTGCCACCCGAACCCCATGCCCAGGCGCTGCGGCTTTTGCATCCTTGACGGCCGCTCGTCGTTTGACTTCGTCCCTCCTCGCTGACTTTCCGACGAGGAGACGAAGTCGAACGAGGAGGTGCCCCTCAAGCCCCGCCTTCGGCATCCACCTCGGCCAGCACCTGACGGGCCAGCCGAAAGCCTTCGACCCCCGCCGGAATGCCTGCATAGATCGACAGATGGATCAGCGCCTCGCGGATTTCTTCCCGCGTCACACCATTCCGAAGCGCCCCCCGCACATGCAGCTTGAACTCCTCACCCCGGTTCAGCGCGCCCAGCAGCACGATGTTCATCAAGCTGCGGTCCCGCCGCGACAGCGCGCCCTCACGACCCCAGCCCGCGCCCCAGCAGAACTCTGTCACCAGCCGCTGGAAATCGGCGTTGAAATCGTCGGCCTTGGCCAGACTGGCGTTCACATACTCCTCGCCCAGCACCGCCTTGCGGATCGCCAGGCCCTTTTCATAGGTCTCGTCGCTCATTCAATTCGCCCCCTTTTGCCAGCATCATGGCAAAGCAGGCACCGGACACGCAACCCGGACTGAATCATCGGTTGTGGAAAGCTGGTGCCCCAAGACGGACTCGAACCGCCGACCCCCTCATTACGAATGAGGTGCTCTACCAACTGAGCTATTGGGGCACGCGACGGCTATTAGCACCGTGCAATCGCTCTGTGTAGCCCTAATTTGCGCGGCGCAGAATCTCGTCGGGGGTCTCGGCTTCAACCTCCTCGACGGCGGCGACGGCCTCCGAGGGCTTTGCGGACTGCAGCAGCGGCAAAAGTTCGGCCAGCCCCGGCGGGGTGTGGGCGCTGGCCGGGGGTTCGCGCCAGGACAGGCTGTCGAAGCTGCCGCAGTTTTCGCAGACCGGGTGCCAGGTGGGCCGAACGGTCTGGCATTTGTCGCAGCACCACTGCGGGCCACGGGGGGCGGTGATGGCCTGGGCGACAATGGCGCGGACGGCGGCATCCTCGGCCCCTTCACCGCGCGCGATGGCGGCCAGAACGGCCAGCGCGCGCTGCGTCGGGTGGCGTGTGGCCACATCCCCCAGCGCGCGACGGGCGGCGGGGAAATCCTCGGTCGCGACCAGAAGTTCGGCGTGCAGCATTTTCGTTTCATCGCTGTCGGTGCGCAGGCTGGTCAGCGCCTTGAAGCGGGCCAGCCGGTCCCTGGGCTGCTCGTCCGGCTCGATCCCGGCGAAAGCGGCGGCAAGATCGGGGTGCGGCATGGCCTCCCACGCCTTCTTCAACACCCGCGTCGCGTTCTTCTTGTCGCCCTTGGCCAGATATCCGCGCGCGGCCATTGCGGCGGCGGGAATCAGGTCGGGGGAAAGCTTGTTCGCCTCGATCGCCGCTTCGCGGGCTTCGATGCTTGCGTCGTCGTCGATCACGGTCCGCGCCTGTTGCAGGGCCAGAACGGCATCGCGGCGGCGGTAGACATCCTTGGGAAGGGTCCCGGCCTTCAGCTTGGCACCAAGCGTTGTCCGCGCCCCTGACCAATCGCCCGCGTCCGATTGCAGGCGGAGCAGGGTGTCCTGCGTCTCCCCGTGCCGGGGCCGCAATTCGAACGCCTTTTCCGCCAGTTTCAGCGCGGTTTCCCGGTCACCTTCGGCCAGTTTCTGTTGCAGCAGCCCCCGGACGCCGACGAACCGCGTTGCATCATCCTGCAGCAGGGTCTTGTAGGCCTCGGTCGCGCGGGCATGGTCGCCCGACGCCTCTGCCGCCTGCGCGACAAGCAGCGTCGTCAGTTCGGGCTTGCCCAAAAGCCTTTCCGCCGTCTGTGCCCGGCTTAGCGCCAACCGTGCCTCGCCCGAAGCAAGGGCCATCATCCCCTCGCTAAGCGCCTTATAGCCCTTGCGCTCCCGGTTGCGGTCGAAATAGCGCGAGATCGCGGTTTCGTCGCCGTTCAGAAAGCGAAAGGTCGCGGCAAGAAAGCCAAGGACCTTCAGGGTAACCCAGACCACGGCGAACAGAAGCAGGCCAAGCACGACCGCCTGCAACGGACCAATGGTGAATTCCCAGCCCGCGACCATGATCCGCATCGCGCTGCCGCTTTCCGACAGAAAGCTTGCGCCAAAAGCCAGCGCGGCGATGGCAAGGACGAACAGGACAACCTTGGCAAGCGACCACAGCATCATTCACCCCCAGCGGCAGCAAGCGCGGCCATGGCCGTCACATGGCGATTGGCGTCCTGAGTCCAGGCCTCCAGCGGGGCGGCAAGGGCCGGATCAAGCGGGGCAAGTTCGGCCAGGGCATCCGCGACCCGGCCTTCAGCCAGCGCGAATTCGGCACGCGACAGGATTGCATCCACCCCGTCCCCTTCCTGCGGGGTCAGTGACCGGGCTTCGGTCTGCGAGGCCAGGAAATCCACCAGCCGGTCGGTCCAGCCATCCTGCGCACTGATCTCACGCGACAGGCGCAGGGTTTCGCGGGCGGCATCGGGGAAAGCGGCTTGCAAAGCCGCAAGCGTCGGCGCGCCGGTGTCGGCCATCGGGCCAAGGGCCGCGTCAAGCGCAGGGTCGGCAAGAGCCTGAAGCTTGTCCGCAAAGGGCTGGCCGGTAGTGACCGCATCGGTCAGGTCGCGCAGGGCAAGGTCACGGGCCGCTTTGGCCGCTGCCGTCTCGGCCTCGGTCTGGCGGGCGGCGGCGGCGGCTTCGGCCTCGCCAAGGCGGGCCAAGGTGGCGTCAAGTTTGGCTTGAAGGTCGGTCGTTGTGCTGGCGGGCTGCGATTTCAGCGCGGTCTCGATGTTGGCCAGACGCGCAGCAAGCGCTGCGGTCGAGGCACCCTCACCCGTCGGCAGGGCCTCGATTGCCGCCATCCGATCCTCAAGCGCCTGCAGGCCCGACAGGTCGGGTGCTTCGGGCGCAGGACGGGATTCAACAGTCGCAAGCCGGGTCTCCAACGCTGCCAGCTTTTCGCCCAAAGGCACGACACTGCCCGCCGCATCGGAAAGCTTTGCCACCTGATCCTTCAACGCGGCAATTTCGGCTGACTGGTCGGGGGCCGGGTTCGGGCGCAGGTCGAAGACGTCGTAATGCGCCAGACCAAAGCCACCGGCTGCGGCAATCGCCCCGCCAAGAAGGGGCCCAAGAATGCCAGACCGACGGCGCGGCAGGCTTTGCACTGAACGGAGGGGTGCAACAGGTTCTGCCGGGGCCAGCGCATCGCCGTCGACGATGGTCTCGGGCACCTCGGTCACTGGATCCGTGTCTTTGGTCATGCCCGTGGCCCTTTCGCGTCCAGCCCCAACCTAACCACTGCCGACCCCAAGGTTCAAGGCGGCGAGGCTGCGACAATCAGCGTCGCGACGGCATCCAGCATCGCATCGGCATCAGGCCGCGCAGCGGTAACAAGCGCGGCATGCGGAATGGCGGCGGCCATTTCGGCGACAGCCGGGCTAAGCGCCGCAAGGTAAAGCGGCGCATTCATCCCCAAAGGCAGGGCCTTGGCCAACAGCGCGGCGCTGCGGGGCGAAAACAGCGGCAGGATCACCGGATCGGCCGCCCGAAGCAGGGCAACCGCCCTTGGGTCAAGCGCCTGCGGGTCCTGCCGATAGATGACAAGCTCTTCCGTCGGTATGCCCGCCATGGTCAGCCGCTCGGCCAGATTGCCACGGGCCTCTTCGCCACGCAGATGCAAAAGCCGTCCCTTCGGCGGATCGGCCAGCAGGTTTGCCAGCAAGGCCTCGGCGTCGCCGTCGGTCGAGCTTGCCGTGAACCCGGCGGCGCTTGCCGTCTTCGCAGTCTGGCGACCGACACAAAAGGCACGGCCCGGCAGCGCAAGGTTCAATGTCCTGGCGGCGGCAACACCCGTGGCCGAGGTGAAGATCACCGCGCCGAAATCCCCCGTTGGCAGCGGCGGGGCAAGAAAGACTGGGGCCATCAGGGGAGAGAAGATCGGTTCGACCTGCCCCCCGAACCTTTCCTCCAGACGGCGCGCAAAGGCCTGACCCTGCTCCAATGGCCGGGTCAGAAGCACGGAAAGCGGACGGGCCAAGGATTGTTTCGCCATGGCCAAGGTGTTACCTGCGCCTGACCCTTCCTGCAACGGCGGCCATGGACCGGACCCTTACCCTTCTTGGCATCGAATCGAGTTGCGACGATACCGCCGCAGCCGTGGTGCGCTTGCAACCCGGTCTTGCACCACAGATTCTGTCGTCGGAAGTCTTGGGCCAAACCAACCTGCACGAGGCTTTTGGCGGCGTTGTCCCGGAAATCGCTGCCCGTGCCCATGCCGAACGGCTGGACGGGATTGTCGAGTTGGCCTTGGAAAAGGCGGGCACCGGCCTTGGCGATCTTGACGGCATCGCGGTGACGGCAGGTCCCGGCCTGATTGGCGGGGTTCTGTCTGGTGTGATGCTGGCGCGCGGCCTTGCGGCGGCGACGGGCCTGCCGCTGGTACCGGTCAACCACCTTGCGGGCCACGCGCTGACCCCGCGCCTGACGGACGGGGTGGAATTTCCCTACCTGATGCTGCTTGTCTCGGGCGGGCATTGCCAGTTCCTTCTGGTCGAAGCGGTCGACCGGTTCCGCCGTCTGGGCGGCACGATCGACGACGCCCCGGGCGAGGCGTTTGACAAGACGGCCAAGCTTCTGGCCCTGCCGCAACCCGGCGGACCAGTGGTCGAGGTCGAGGCATCGCAGGGCGATCCCCGCCGGTTCCGGTTTCCCCGCCCGCTTCTGGACCGGGAAGGCTGTGACATGTCCTTCTCCGGCCTGAAGACCGCGCTTCTGCGGGCACGCGATACGATCATTGCCGAAAAAGGCGGGATCACCGTGCAAGACCGCCGCGACCTTTGCGCCGGCTTTCAGGCTGCGGTGGCCGAGGTTCTGGCGGTCAAGACCGCGCGCGCACTGGCGCTGGCTGGTGATGGGCTGCAGGCGCTGGCCGTTGCGGGCGGAGTTGCCGCAAATGGGGTGATCCGCGCCGGGCTGGAAACGGTTGCCGCCAAGGCTGGTGTGCCGTTCCTTGCCCCGCCCCTGCGGCTTTGCACCGACAATGCCGCGATGATCGCCTGGGCCGGGATCGAGCGGCTGCGGGCAAATCTGCCCCGTGACCCGAATTTCGTCGCAAGGCCACGCTGGCCACTGGATGATCGGGCACAGGCCATGCTTGGCTCAGGCAAGAAGGGGGCAAAGGCATGATCGGCATCGTCGGAGCGGGGGCGTTTGGCACGGCATTGGCTGTTGCCCTTGCCAAGGGCGGGCGCGAGGTCCGGCTTTGGGCGCGCGACCCTGCGCAAGTCCGCGCGATGCAGGAGACCCGCCTGAACGCAGGTGCTTTACCCGGTGTAACCCTGCCCGAAGGCGTGACCGCGCATGCCGATATCGCCGAGGTCTGTGGCAGCAAAGCCCTGCTGCTGGCGGTTCCGATGCAAAGCCTGGGCGCGGTGCTGGACGCCTGTCCGGTGATCGACGGACGGCAACCGCTGGTCGCCTGCTGCAAGGGGGTTGATCTTGCCACCCTGCAAGGCCCGGTAGCCCTTGTCTCGGCCCGCAGACCGGGGGCGCAGGTGGCGATCCTGACGGGGCCAAGCTTTGCCGCCGACATCGCACGCGGCCTGCCGACCGCCTTGACCCTTGCCATGACGGGCGAGGGCGCGGGGCTACAGGAACTGCTGTCGACCCCCACGCTGCGGCTTTATCGGACTGACGACGTGAAGGGCGCCGAACTGGGCGGGGCGTTGAAAAACGTGATCGCCATCGCCGCCGGAACCGTGATCGGCGCGGGCCTTGGTGACAGCGCCCGCGCGGCCCTGATGACACGGGGCTATGCCGAGATGGTTCGACTGGCCATGGCGCTGGGCGCAAGGGCGGAAACTTTGGCGGGGCTGTCGGGGTTCGGGGATCTGGTGCTGACCTGCACGTCGGCCCAGTCGCGGAATTTCCGCTTTGGGCTCGCGCTGGGCAAGGGCGATAGCTTTGACCCCGCAGTCACCGTCGAAGGCGTCGCCACGGCGCAGGCCGTTGTCGCGCTGGCTGGGCAGATTGGGGTCGAGATGCCGGTGACGGCGATGGTCGATGCTCTTGCCTCGGGCCGGACCTCGGTGAAAGATGCTGTCGGCCTTCTGATGGGCCGCCCCCTGAAACAGGAATGACCATGCGCTACGCCCTGATCTGCATCGACAAACCCAATGCTCTGCAAACCCGCGTGGAAAATCGCGCGGCGCATCTGGAGCATATCAAGGCTTCCGGAGTGGTCGAGCAAGCCGGGCCGTTCATCGACGCCGCGGGGCAGATGTGCGGGTCTCTGGTGATCGTGGATGTGGCCAGCAAGGCCGAGGCCGAGGCCTGGGCGGCGGCGGACCCCTATGCGAAGGCGGGGCTGTTCCAGTCGGTGATGATCCAGGAATGGAAGCGGGTGATCGGATGAGCTTCTGGCTGTTCAAATCGGAACCCGACACCTGGTCCTGGGATCAGCAGGTTGGCAAGGGTTCTGAAGGTGAGGAGTGGCACGGCGTTCGCAACTATCAGGCCCGCAACAACATGCGGGCGATGAAAGTGGGGGATCTGGGGTTCTTCTATCATTCCAACGTCGGGAAAGAAGTCGTGGGGATCGTCGAGGTCTGCCGGGAAAGCGCGCCCGACAGCACCACGGATGACCCCCGCTGGGACTGCGTCTGGATCAGGGCGGTACGGCCTTTCAAGACACCCGTCACGCTGGAGGATTGCAAGGTCTTGCCGGGGTTGGAAAAGATGGTCCTTGTGAACAACACCCGCCTGTCGGTGCAGCCGGTCAGTCCCGAGGAATGGGCCATCGTCTGTCAGGCGGGGGGCGTAGAGCCCTGATCTGTCCACGGTGGACAGGAATTTAAGTCGTTATATTTCAATTGGTTGGTTGCGGACATTTACCGGAAATTAGGAATTCGGCCTGCATCGAGGGCAGATATTCCTATCCTGATCGTCTGGCTTTGCGATGCGCAAACCGGCGCTGAACGGTTTGCAAGTCCAATCAGTCGGCAAGATCCTTGAACGTGGCGCGATAGGCCGAAAGCCGACCGGCCGTGGTGCCGCGGTGCGTGGCGGCGGTCGGGTTGCCAAGCGCCTGATACAGTCTTTCGGCCTTGGAATGCGCTGCGGGAAGGCTTGGGGCAAGGCCAAGCGACCGCTGCAGATAGGCAATCGCCAATGCGTTCTGACCAGCCTTCTGAGCAACTTCGGCGGCAATCATCCATAGCTCGGCCACTTGGGGGGCGATTTCGGCTGCCATTTCGACTGTGGAAAGGGCGTTTGGCCAATCCGATCGCGCAACAAGCGGGGCCAGAATCTGTGCAAGCGCTTCTGGCTGTGTGGGATCAAGCGCCAAGGCTGCCCGGAATGCGTCAGACCCATCACGGCCAAGCCGGGCAAGGGCCTTGCCCAGGAAAAGCAGCTTGGGAGCGTCTTGCGAGTCAAGGTCTGCCGCTCTTTGGGCAAGCGTCAAGGCGCGGGTGTCGGAAGCCGGACCGCCGTTTTCAGAAAGCGTTTTTTGTGCCTGAAGCAGCAGGCGATCTGCCTTGGCTTGCCGCGAAATGCCACGCAACACGCCAAGGTACTTGGCAAGCGTGATGGTGAAGCTGACACGCAGCCTGGCCCGCGACATGCGAAGATTGAAGTCTTCCTCGTCACCGAAAAGCCTGCGGACCAGGCCATTGCGCCAGGACAGGGCCAGCCATTGCTGTGCCTTGCTTGATTTCTTGCCGGGCGTGCCACGGAACGGTTGTTCGGTTGCCATGCGAACGCCGCGCCCGAAATTGTCGCGGAAAAGGCCCCAATAGCTGGACGGTTCCTTGTGCGTCGTCTGGACGTCCGGCGCCCAGACGCAGGTCGCCAAGCGATCAAGCCGCCGGTTCATCGCGGTATCTTCGGCGACACGCATCCCGGTTGGATAATATCCGGCAAGCGACAAGGTATCGCGCAGAACCGAGCGCCCGTAATGCGCCACATGGACCAGTGGCGTCAAAGGGTTGCGGCTTGTGCGTTGGGCGGCGGTGGCAGCCAGCGCCAGAGGTCCTGCACCCGGCTCGGGGACGACGGGATTTGACACTGCCTTTGCGCCAAGATCATGCTCTCGCATCCGGCCAGCGACCCAGCCGGGCAGGGCCTGACAGTCGCCCGCCAGAAACCCGACGATTTCCCCGCGTGAGGCATCGATACCGATGTTGCGGGCCGCGCCGACAAAAAGACGCTGATCGGTGGTGATCAGGCGGATGTGGTCCAGATGATCGGCAAGGATGTCAGCGACCGGCCCACCGCCGGAATTCACCACGACGATTTCGCAAGGCGTGTCCTGTGCCCGCAGCGACGCGACGGCGGCGGCAAGACCGGGCTGCGCGCGGTAACCAATAACCACCACCGCCATCGGCGCGGCGGAAATCTTCGCGCCCTCATGTAGGGTTGCGGCCCCCGTCACCCAACGACGCCAAAGCGCCCCGGTCTTGGTAAAATCCTCGGTCGCTCTGTCAATCCGAGAGGCGAGATCGCGGGCAAGATGGCAATCGCCGACAAGGTCTTGCAGGCGGGCAAGGTCGGCCCGACTGGCCGGATCGCCGACGGTGGAAAGGCCGCGCAGGTAAAGCGCCAGGGCGTTGTCCGGTGACTGGTTCAGGATGGTCGATGCCAGGTTCTTTGTGCGCGCCATGTCGCCCGCCGTTCGGGCCAGCATTGCCGCCATGGGCAAAAGATCGGCATCGGCGGGGTCGGCGGTGGCAAGATCCTGCAGGACATGGCTGGCTTGGGCGTGACCGCGCTTGGCCAGCACATTTCCGACATAGGTCAGGCGTGTTTCTGGCGGGTCGGGGCTGACCGTGCCAAGCTTGCCGGGATCAGGGGTCCAAAGCCCATGATCCTCGATGAAGGGCGGTGTGAATTCCCGGTCCTTGGGAATCTTTTCCAGCACCATGCCACGTTCGTCATCAAGATAATCGTAGCCGATGGCCTGAAGTTTGCGGGTCGGGTCTGCCGTTGCATAAAGCTCACGGCGCAGGCGGCGGCGCTCGGGTGAGATCATGCGCAGGTGATAATAGTTGGTCTCGGCGTCGCGGATGTTATAGCCGGTCTGATCGGCAATCCATGTGCCATGAAGGGCGGTGTCCACCTTCCGTTTCGCGGCCTTTGCCGGGAATAGGGTGATCCGCTTTTTCGCGGCCCAGATCCCGTCGGTGCGATAGCTGTCGGGGGTGAACATCTCGCGCAGGGTGAAGGTCCAGATATTCCCTTCACCCAGGGCAAGGATTTCCGGCAGTCGTTTGACGACGTTCGTCTCGACCCGTTCATCGGGGTCCAGCGCCAGGATCCAGCGGGCACCCATCTGGTGGGCCTGGGCAAGAAGACGGTTGCGCCTTTCAGGTTCGGAGGTGAACTCGGCCGTTGCGGCGCGGTCATCCCAGGCGGCATAGCCGTGGATCAAAGGGCGAATGTTTTCAATGAAGTCAGGGACGAGATGGGCATCGTAGCGATATGAAAAGACCGCAATGACGACAGGCGCACCCGGACGGGGTTGTCGAAGCATTTTACATTCGATCATGCATCAATCCGCGACTTTCGCTTCCGGCAGGCCCAGTTTGCGGAACCTTAGGCGACCGGAACCCAAGAGACAAGTTGGGCGGGCCTGCGAAGATTGAAGACCGGGGCTGGCCGCGACAGTGCATCGTGTCGGGTGCGTTCTGGATTTGAATGTGGGGCCCCGCACCCCTACGGGACCCCACATCCACCCCACGCGCACACCCCAAGCACCGCGTGATCTGTATAGGGTCCCGGGCTTACTGCCCTTGACGATTGCAGTATTAGCCGAATTCCATCGCCGATCCAAACGCCAAGCCTCAAGCCTTTTAGGCAAATGCCGTCAATCCTTCAGATCGGGCAGCAGAAAGGCGGCAAGGCCCAGAAGCGGCAGGAAGCCGCAGATCCTGTAGACGGTGACGATGCCCCAATGGTCGGCCAGAACGCCCAAGCCCGCCGCGCCAACGGCGGCACTGCCAAAGGCAAGGCCGAACAGAAGACCCGCCACCATGCCGGTGCTTTGCGGCATCAGGTCCTGCGCATAGACGACCATCGCCGGAAAGGCCGAGGCCAGGATCATCCCGGCCAGCGCCACGGTAATGACTGCGGGCACCAAGGGCAGCCATGGCACCAGTACGGTCAGCGGCAGGATGCCAAGGATCGACCACAGGATCACCCGACGTCGTCCGATCCGGTCGCCGATCGGGCCGCCGATGATTGTGCCGAAGGCGACAGAGGCCAGGAAGATGAACAGGCAAAGCTGCGACTGGCCGACGGTCAGGCCGTATTGCTCGATCAGGTAGAAGGTATAGTAGCTGGACAGTGACACCGAATAGACGAACTTCGAGATCATCAGGATCACCAGAAGCGTCATCCCGCGCCGGACAGTTGCAGCGGGGATCGGCACGGCGCTGCGCGCGCGGCTTTTGCGGGCCAGCGCGCGGGCCGCACCGGCAATGGCATACCAGCGCCCGACACCGCCAAGCAGAAGCATCCCGATCAGGGCAGCCGCGGCGAACCATCCGATGGCGATCTGACCGCGTTCCATCAGCACGAAGGCGGCGGCCAAGGGGCCAAGCGCCGAGCCGAAATTGCCGCCAACCTGAAACAGCGACTGCGCAAAACCGGGACGCATGCCCGCAGCCAGCCGCGCCACGCGGGATGCTTCGGGATGGAAGATCGAAGAGCCAAGACCGATCAAGGCCACCGACAGAAGGACGACACCGAAACTTTGCGCATGGGCCAGAAACACCAGCCCGCTGCCGCTGCAGGCCATGCCCGCCGCCATGGCATAGGGCAAGGGACGCCGGTCGGTATAGCGCCCGACCAGGGGTTGCAGGACCGAGGCAGTGCCCTGAAACACCAGAGTGATCAGGCCGACCTGCGAAAAGCTGAGACCAAGGTTGTGCTTGACCAGAGGATAGGCCGCTGGGATCAGCGACTGCATCAGGTCATTCAACAGATGCCCAAGCGAGACGGCCAGAATGACCTGAAGAACGGTGCTGTCGGCTGACAGCGGGGTAGGTTCGGACTTGGCGGACATTGCGGCCTTGATCGGTAGGGGCGGGCCACCATGACCCACCCGCGCCGCAAGGGCAATGTCCGCCGGATGCCCGATGCCGGATCAGGCGTAGGCCTTTTCCTTGCCGAAATGCTTGACGAGCAGATAGTAGAACACCGCGCGCAGCTTGTTGCGTTCGGATTTGCCATAGGTGTCAACGGCGGCGTTGATGCCCTCCATCAGGGCGGGGCCGTCCGTCAGGCCCAGCTTCTTGATCAGGAAGTTCGACTTGATCCGCTCTAGCTCGTCCTTGTCGGACGCGGCCACGGTGGATGCGTCGTTGTCATAGATCGACGGGCCGCAGCCGATGGTGACCTTGGTCAAAAGCGCCATGTCCGGCGTGACCTTGCATTTCGTCTTCAAATCATCGGCGTATTTCGCGATGAGATCGTCCCGTTTGCCCATTGGCTTTCCCTCGTTCCTGAAACCTGTTTCGTTCCACCACTGCCGGGTGGACGAAGAAAAGCTTAGGGGACGGGGGAAAATCCACAAAGGGAAAGATTGTGGCGCTTTCCCCGCAGGCGGGCTTTGGCGCGGGGACGCCTATCCCTTCCTTCGGGCGGTCTTCGCCAAGGTCAGCGAGAAGCGCCCGAAGGGAGCGACAAGCGATCAGTAGCGGTAGTGGTCCGACTTGAACGGGCCTTCAGGCTTCACGCCGATATAGTCGGCCTGATCCTTGCGAAGTTCCGTCAGTTTCACGCCGATCTTCTTCAGGTGCAAGCGGGCGACCTTTTCGTCCAGCGCCTTGGGCAGGATATAGACGCCGGGAGCATAGTCCTTGCCCTTGGTCCAAAGCTCGATCTGCGCCAGCACCTGGTTGGTGAAGCTGGCCGACATCACGAAGGACGGGTGGCCGGTGGCGTTGCCAAGGTTCAACAGGCGGCCTTCGGACAGAAGGATGATCCGGCTGCCCGAGGGCATCTCGATCATGTCGACCTGGTCCTTGATGTTGGTCCACTTGTGGTTCTTCAGCGCGGCGACCTGGATTTCATTGTCGAAGTGACCGATGTTGCCGACGATGGCCATGTCCTTCATCGCGCGCAGATGCTCGATCCGGATCACGTCCTTGTTGCCGGTCGTGGTGATGAAGATGTCAGCGCTGCCGACTTCGTCTTCCAGCAGGGTGACCTCGAACCCGTCCATCGCGGCTTGCAGCGCGCAGATCGGGTCAACTTCGGTGACCTTCACCCGCGCACCCGCGCCACGCAAGCTGGCGGCCGAGCCTTTGCCCACATCGCCATAGCCGCAAACAACGGCGACCTTGCCGGCCATCATTGTGTCGGTCGCGCGGCGGATACCGTCGACCAGCGATTCCTTGCAGCCATACTTGTTGTCGAACTTGGACTTGGTGACCGAGTCGTTGACGTTGATCGCCGGGAAGGGCAGCTGGCCCTTCTTGTGCAGCTCATACAGGCGGTGAACGCCGGTGGTGGTTTCTTCGCTGACACCCATGATCGCGGCGCGCTGGGCGGTGAACCAGCCGGGGCTGGCGGCAAGGCGCTTCTTGATCTGGTTGAACAGGCAGACTTCCTCTTCGCTGGTTGGAACGGCGATAAGGTCCGTCTCACCGGCTTCGACACGGGCGCCGTAAAGGATGTAGAGCGTGGCATCCCCACCATCGTCGAGGATCATGTTGCAGGTGCCGCCTTCGCCGCCGAACTGGAAGATGCGGTCGGTATAATCCCAGTATTCAGCCAGCGTTTCGCCCTTGATGGCGAACACCGGGGTGCCGGACTTGGCAATCGCGGCGGCGGCGTGATCCTGGGTCGAGAAGATGTTGCAGGACGCCCAACGCACGTCGGCGCCAAGGGCCTTCAGCGTTTCGATCAGCACGCCGGTCTGGATCGTCATGTGCAGCGACCCGGCGATGCGCGCGCCTTTCAGGGGTTGCGAGGCACCAAATTCTTCGCGGCAGGCCATAAGACCGGGCATCTCGGTCTCGGCGATGGTCAGTTCCTTGCGGCCAAATTCGGCGAGAGCGATGTCCTTGACGATATAATCCATGGCGTCCTTCGGGTTTTGTCTGATCTGGTTCGCGCGGCAATAGCAAATCGGGGCGGGATAGACAACGTAGGCCACTTGCCAAATACGGGTGGCTGTGAAGACTGCGGCACGGGCTGGGGGGCGAATGACAAAGACAGAGCGCCATGACTGTGCGGTCGCATTCTGCGTGGACCGGAACTTTCTGCCTTTCGCGCTGTTCATGGTGCGGCAGATCGCGTTTCACAATCCGGTCCGGCAGTTCGATTTCGTCATCGCGACGCAGGATC
>CAUJIP010000059.1 GCA_963205235.1 Pseudomonadota bacterium | reverse complement strand
ACAGTGCTGCGATTGGCCAACCGGCTTGGCTATGAAGGGTTTGGCGACATGCAATCGGCGCTGCTGGCCGAGGTCGAGGCGCATATGCGTTCACCTCTTACCCTGCAGCCGATGTATCCGACCAAAGCCGAGAATGCCTATCAGGCGGTTTTGCAAGCCACGCTTGCGCGTTGTGACGAGGTGGCCAAGGGCACGGCAACTGCTGACTACGAACGGGCTGTGGCGCTTTTGGCCGATCCGAAACTGAAGCTTCTGTGCCTTGGTGGTCGGTTCTCGCGCTTTGTCGCCGGGATCTTGCAGCGGTGCCTGCATCACTTGCGTCCGGGAACCGAGCTTCTGGATGGATCCACCGCCGATATCGCGGACCGGTTGGCCGACGTGGACCGCCGCCATCTGCTGATCGTTTTCGACTACCGGCGCTATCAAAGTGACACCGTGTCCTTTGCGCGGCAAGCCCATGACCGCGGGGCGCTGATCATGCTGTTTACCGATACCTGGCGCTCTCCCATCGCGGAATTTGCCGAACTGACTTTTGCCGCCCCGACCGATACCGAATCACCTTTCGACACGTTGGTCAGCCCGTTGCTGCAGGTCGAAGCCGTGGTCGCGGGTCTTTCGCGCCAGCTTGAGGGCGAATGGCCCGACAGGGTGGCGGCACTTGAGGCGATCCGAACCGAAAACCGCATCACACTGAACCCGGGCGTAGCCGAACCGGGCAGGAGGACCGAATGACCAACAAACGCGAAACGACTTTTGCGGCGGGGGAAACGGCGTTGCTGTTCGTGGACGTGCAAAAGATCTTCTGCACGCCCGGCATCGATCCAGCCCATCCCGAATTTGGTCCGGATCATTACTATCATCGTCGCCTTAAAGAGACTGTGATCCCGAACCAGGTCCGGCTTCTTGAAAAGGCGCGCGCGTCTGGAATCCAGGTGATGCACACGATCATCGAAGCGCTGACCGAGGATTGCCGCGATGTCTCGCTTGATCATCGCCTTTCTGACCTGATGGTTCCCAAGGGTCATCCGCTGGCCGGGCCGATTGACGAACTGGCCCCGATTGCGAACGAGATCGTACTGCCCAAGACATCCTCCGGGGTCTTCAATTCGACGAACATCGATTATGTTCTGCGCAATCTGGGGGTGCGGAAGTTGATTATCGCGGGAGTTGTCACCGACCAATGCGTCGACATGGCGGTGCGCGATGCTGCGGACCGGGGTTACCTTGTGGCTGTGCCGGGCGATGCCTGCGCGACCTATACACAGGAACGCCATGACGGGGCTTTGCGGGCTTATGGCGGCTATTGCTGGGTGACGGACACCGTGACCGTCCTGTCACGGATGGGGGCAAAATGACCGATCTCCTCACTCTGGTCACCACCGACTACGCGGGCATCACGCGAGGTCGTTCGATTCCGGCGCAAGAGTTCAATCCTGGCAAAGCCAAGTCCGTGGGCTGGGTACCGGCCAACATGTCGCTTACACCCTTTGACCAGATCGCCGATCCGAACCCCTGGGGGTCCTCCGGCGACCTGCGGCTTCTGGCGGATGAAGACGCCCGCTATCGGGTTTTGCTGCCTGGAGCTGCGACAGCGACCGATATGATAATGTCGAACATTGCCGAACTTGACGGCACCCCCTGGGACCTTTGCCCCCGCACATTCCTTGCAAAGGCACTTGCCGATTTCGAGACGCTGACCGGCCTGCGCCTGGTCGCCAGCTTCGAGCATGAATTCCAATTGTCCGGCACCGGATGGTCTCAGGCACCTGCCTTCTCGCTTCGCGCCATGCGGCAAGCTGATCCCTTTGGCCCCGAGCTGATCTCTGCCCTTGCCGATCTTGGCTGTGCACCCGAAGTCTTTATCGCCGAATATGGTCGCGACCAGTTCGAGGTCACCATGGCCCCTTCACCAGGCCTTGTTGCCGCCGATCGCGCCGTGGCGTTGCGCGAAGTGGTGCGAGAGCTTGCCGCATTGAAAGGCTGGCGGGCCTCCTTTGCCCCCAAGACCGCGGTTGATGGCGTTGGCAACGGGGTGCATATCCACTTTTCGTTTCAGGACGCCAATGGCCACAATGTGACCTATGATCCGGCGCGTCCGGGTTGTGTGTCGGCGTTGGCTGGCGCATTCGCTGCCGGGGTGATCCGGCATATGCCTGCGCTTGTTGCGCTGACGGCACCAAGCCCGATTTCCTATCTGAGGCTGCGCCCGCACAACTGGTCGTCCAGCTATACTTGGTTCGGAGATCGCGACCGCGAATCCTCGCTTCGCATCTGCCCGGTCACCACGATTGGCGGGGCGGATCCGGCGCGTGCCTTCAATCTGGAGTATCGCGCTGCCGATGCCTGCGCTTGCCCGCACCTGGCGCTGGGCGCGGTGGTGCGGGCCGGGATCGAAGGTATCCACGCTGGACCTTCTGACCCACCGCTGTTTTCGGGTGACCCGGAAACGCTGTCTGCGCAGGACCGCCGAAACCTTGGCCTTGAACGTCTGCCCGCAACTCTTGGCGATGCGCTGGATCGGTTTCAGCAGGACAAAAAAGTCTCGGGCTGGTTCTCTCCCTTGGCGCAAGAGACCTATCTTGGCATGAAGCGGGCCGAGATCACGCTGGCAGGCGAGGCGCTGGATGACGCGCTTTGTGCGCGATACGCGGGCATCTACTGATGCAGCCGGCACCGGTCGAGGTCGTGAACGCAAGTGGCCGGTCACGCTATGTGCTGACCTGTGAACATGCGTCGAACTGGATCCCGCCAGAATATGACCGGCTTGGCCTGCCAGAGACCGAGCTTTCCCGCCACATCGCCTGGGACATTGGCGCGGCGTGGATGGCGCGCAGGCTTTCGGAACGACTGGATGCGCCTCTCGTTCTTGCGGGGGCCTCACGACTTTTGATCGACCTCAATCGCCCGCCAGGTAGCCCGGGTTCGATCCCGGAACGATCCGAGGATACCGCAATTCCGGGCAACGCCGATCTTGACCCGGCTGAGCGCATCCGGCGTGAGGATCGCTGGTTTCACCCGTTCCAGAAGGCGGTCACGGGGTTGCTTGATCAGCGCAAGCCCAGTGATCCGCCGACAGTTGTCCTTGGCATCCACTCGTTCACGCCGGTCTATATGGGGCATCGGCGGCCGTGGTTTGCGGGCGTGCTTTACCGCCACTCGCAGGATTTCGGAAGTTGGCTGGTCAGCCGACTGGGTGGTGAAAGTGCAGGCATCGCCCGGAACCAGCCCTATCAGATCGAGGATGACAGCGATTTCACCGTGCCCATCCATGGCGAAGCGCGAGGGCTGGATGCTGTGCTGATCGAGGTACGACAAGACCTGATCTCTACGGAAGCAGCGGCCAATGGCTGGGGTGATCGCCTGGCCGCTGCGCTTTTGGGTTAGGCGTCAGACCTCGAAAGTCACGCCCTGTGCCAAGGGAAGTTTGGCCGAATAGTTCACCGTCGAGGTCTGCCGCCGCATATAGCCTTTCCAGGCGTCCGACCCACTTTCACGCCCGCCGCCGGTTTCCTTTTCGCCGCCGAAGGCCCCGCCAATCTCGGCGCCCGAGGGGCCAATGTTGACGTTGGCAATGCCGCAATCGGACCCGGCTGCCGACAGGAAGGTTTCGGCCTCACGCAGGTTCAGCGTGAAGATGCACGACGACAGGCCCTGCGGCACTTCGTTCTGCAGCTCGATGGCTTCTTCCAGCGTGTCATAGGTCAGGACATACAGGATCGGCGCAAAGCATTCTTCGCAGACCGTCGCAGTCTGGCCCGGCATCTCGACCAGCGCAGGGCGGATGTAAGCCCCGCCTGCCACAGCCTCGACCACCTGGCCACCGTGAACCGTGCCACCCTCGGCCTTGGCGCGGGCAATCTGCGCCAGCATCCGGTCGCGCGCGCCTGCGTCGATCAGCGGCCCGATCAGCGTGCCAGCCTTGCGCGGGTCGCCCACCGGCAGGTTGGCATAGACCTTGGACAGACGTGCCACGAGGTCATCACGGATCGAGCGATGGACGATCAGGCGGCGCAGCGAGGTGCAACGCTGGCCCGCCGTGCCAACGGCGCCGAAGGCGATGGCGCGCACGGCCATTTCCAGATCGGCCGAAGGGGCGACGATCATCGCGTTGTTGCCGCCAAGCTCCAGGATCGAGCGACCCCAGCGGGCCGCGACCTTCGGCCCCACGATCCCGCCCATGCGGGTGGAGCCGGTGGCGGACAGGATCGGCACGTCTTTGGACGACACCAGCGCATCCCCGACCGCCGGGCCACCGATGACCAGCTGGCACAGGCCCTCGGGCGCATCGCCAAAGCGGGCCAGTGCGCGATCCATGATCTTCTGCGTGGCAATCGCCGTCAGCGGGGTCTTTTCCGAAGGCTTCCAGATCACCGGATCGCCGCAGACCAGTGCCAGCGCGGTATTCCACGACCAGACGGCAACCGGGAAGTTGAAGGCGGTGATGATACCGACCGGCCCCAGCGGCAGCCAGGTTTCCGCCATGCGGTGGCCGGGGCGTTCGCTGGCGATGGTCAGACCGTAAAGCTGGCGCGACAGACCGACTGCGAAATCGCAGATGTCGATCATTTCCTGGACTTCGCCCAAGCCTTCCGAGGTGATCTTGCCAACCTCAAGTGTAACCAAAGCGCCAAGTTCGGCCTTGGCGGCACGAAGTTCTTCGCCCAGCAGGCGCACCAGTTCGCCGCGACGGGGGGCAGGAACTTCACGCCATTGGCGGAACGCAGCCTGCGACCGGGCGATAACGGCGGGCATTTCACTGGCTTGGGTTTCATGGACGCGGGCAATTTCCGCGCCGTCGATGGGCGAGCGGACGGGCAGCGTGCCACCGGTCAGATCGGTCTGTGTCAGCCCGGCTGCGGCAAGGATCGTGGCATGGGTCATTTCGGCATACCTTCTGTAACAAGTGCGCGCTGTTCTGGCAGCGCCATGGAGATGAGGAACGGGGTTTCGGCCTGCATCCGCTGAAAATCGGACTTGCAGGCAAGTCCGCGCCAGTTTGCGCGGATCAGGCTTTGCGCAACGGCGCCGCCCAGCGTGGTGCCGGGGCCGGGGATGATGAAGTAATCGGGCGCGAATTCGCGGGCCGCGGTGCGGATGGCAGCAGTGAAGTCGTAGGGTTCGACCACCTGATGGCCCAGCGTATAGTCGCGCAAAGCAGCAGTCGAAGCCGCCCCCGGCCACCAGACATGGCCGCGACCATCGATCAGGGGCTTGGCAGGCTGGCCGAACAGGCTTTCGGGCAAGGCGGCCCGACCCTTGGCGGCAACTGGGGCCTGAAGTCCCGTATGGAACGCGGCATGGTTGCCCAGCCGCAGCGGGAACCGCCCTTGAACCGGCGGAACTGCAGCTTCGAAGGCGGCAAGCCCGGCGTCGTTCCCGGCGATCACCAGCATGCCGCCAAGGTCGATCGACAGGCCAAGGTCATGGCCCGGCCTTGCCCCGATCTCGGCGACCAGCGCCAGAAGCTCGGCATGACGTAGCGGCGCATCCTGCCAGTCTTCGCCCATGAAGGGATAGACGGTTTGGCCGCCGATCAGCGCCTCTTGCATCAGGGTGCCCATGGTGTTGACCACGGTGAACCCGTCCATCGCCGAAACCGCCCCAGCGCAGGCCAGCGCCGAATACCAGCCCATCGAATTGCCGGTGACGGCAACCAGGTTGACCCCCTGCAAGGACAGCGCATCGCCCAAGCTGCAGGCATAGATCAGCGCGCTGGCATTGTCGCCCCGCGTATGGCGCGAGACAGAGTAGGCGGCAGCCGTATCAAGCTCGGTCAGGCTGTCCTGACCAAGCCGCCGACGTTCGGCATCGAACCGGGCCAGCAGGCCCGCATCGGGGAAGGTTCTGGTCAGACTGCCAAGCTCGGACTTGGTATAGGTGCCCCGGCCCGGGCAGATCAGGACGGCGGTTTTCATGCGACCATCCCCTTGGCGGCTGCGATGATATCTGCCGAAGACGGCATGGTAACCGCATAGGCGGGCCCGGTCGCGATAAAGCTGTCTTCCGCCGTGATCCGTGCCAGTTTCGCGCCCGGAGCCGTCTCATGGAAATGTGCCATCAACGCCTCGGCAACGCCGCCCGAATGGCGCGTCTCGTCGACGATCAGGATGCGTTTGCAGCCTTCGACCGCTTTGGTCAGCGCGGCCTTCGGCAGGGGCGACAGCCAGCGCGTGTCGACGATCCGGGCCTTGATCCCGGCATCCTTGATCCCCGGCAGTGTCTGTTGCGACAGGTAAACCCCGTTTCCGAACGTCACAATGGCAAGGTCGGTGCCGTCGCCGGTCACCCCGACTTCCCCCAAGGGGATGGCCTCGGACGGGTCGGGATAACGTGTCATCCAAAGCCCGTCCTTTTCGCCATGCAAATCCCGCATCGGGTACAGCGCGATGGGTTCCAGGAAGACCACCACCCGCTGCTCCTCACGCGCAAGGCGGACGCATTCACGCAGCATCCGGGCAGCATCGGCCCCGTTCGACGGAACCGCCAGAATCACACCCGGAATGTCGCGCAGGACCGCGACCGAATTGTCGTTGTGGAAATGGCCGCCAAAGCCCTTCTGATAGCCAAGCCCCGCGATCCGCAGCACCATCGGGTTGGTGAAGACGCCCTTGGAGAAGAACGACAACGTCGCAGCCTCGCCCCGAAGCTGGTCTTCGGCGTTGTGCAGATAGGCCAGGAACTGAATTTCCGGCATCGGCACAAAGCCGTTCTGCGCCATCCCGATGGCCAGGCCAAGGATCGACTGTTCGTCCAGCAAGGTGTCGATCATCCGATCCGGCCCGAAGCGCGCGGTCAGCTTTTGCGTGACGCCATAGACGCCGCCCTTGCGACCAACGTCTTCGCCCATCATCACGATTTCGCGGTGGGCAAGCATCAGGTCGGTCAGCGCCCAGTTGATGATGCGCGACATGATCTGCGGTTCATCCATCGCCTTCAGATCGCCGCCGAAAGCCTCGGCCCGTGCCTCAGGGGTGGGACCGTTGGTCGGGCGGTTTTCACGCCGGGGCGGGACAAGGCTTGCCATGACCTGCGCTGCCGTCTTCAGCCGGGGGCGTTTGACGGCATCCGCAGCAACCCGCGCGACCCGGTCGAGCGTTTCGCGATAGATCGCCAGCGCCTGATCCGGCGACATCACCCCCGCCTGATCAAGAAGCCGCACCGAATGCAGCAGGGGATCGTTCGCCTCTTCGGCCTCGACCTCGTCCTTGGGGAGATAGGTCGTCGGCATGTCGGCCCCGGCATGGCCATAAAGCCGGATCGTGCGCAGGTGCAGGAAAGCGGGCTTGCGCCGGTTGCGGACATATTCGGCGGCCTCTTGGGCGACCCGGAACGTATCGTAAAGGTCCAGACCATCGGCCTTGAAGTATTTCAGGCCGGGACGGGCGCTGAAAGTCGCCTCGATCCAGCCTTTCGGGGTCTTGGTCGAAATGCCGATTCCGTTGTCTTCGCACACAAAAAGCAGCGGCATCGGGACGGATTGGTAAGACGTCCACTGTGCCGTGTTGAACGCCCCCTGCGCCGTCGAATGGTTGGCCGAGGCATCGCCGAAGCTGCAATAGACAATTGCATCTTCCGGCAACACGGCATGTTCGGGCCGGTGGCGGCGGGCCGCGCCGACCGAATAGGCCACGCCAACCGCCTTGGGCAGGTGGCTGGCAATCGTCGAGGTCTGCGGCGGGATCATCAGGCTATGTGAGCCCAGAACCTTGTGCCGCCCGCCGGAAATCGGATCATCAACCGAGGAGGCAAAGGACAAAAGGATGTCCCAGGCCGGGTTCTGCCCCGGAACCTGCCCCGCGCGGGCAATCTGAAAGGCGGCGTCGCGATAGTGCAGGAAGGCCATGTCGGTCGGGCGCAAGGCAAGCGAAACCGCCGCCAGCCCCTCATGCCCCGAAGAGCCGATGGTGTAGAACCCTTGTCCCGCCCGTTGCATCGCCCGGCTTTGCCGGTCAAGCACACGGGTCAGGCAGCCCGCGCGAAAGGCCTGAACCGCCTGCTCGGGTGAGAGCGGTCCAGCAGGCGGCCGACCTTGTGGCAGGTCGCGCGCGGTGACCCGGCGCAGGAAGTTTTCGTGAACGATCTCGCAACGGTCCATGGCTCAGGCCCCGCTTTCCATCGCAGCCTTGATCCGGGCGATGCCTTCGTCAAGGTCGGCGTCGGCATAGGCAAAGGACAGCCGAGCATGGCCGGGCAGACCAAAGGCGCGGCCCGGTACGATGGCGACACCGACAGTCTCCAGCAGCCATTCGCAGAAGGCGGCGTCGGTGGCAAAGCCTTTGGCCTGCATGGCCCCCGTGATGCGCGGGAAGACGTAGAAGGCGCCGTCCGGGCTGGGGCAGTCGAACCCCGGTACGGCGTTCAGTCCCGCCACAACCCGATCACGCCGCGCCAGAAGCGCCTTGCGCCGGGTGTCGATCACCGCCCTGTCCCCGGTCAGCGCCGCCAGTGCCGCCGCCTGCGAAATGGAACTTGCCCCCGAGGTGATCTGCCCCTGAACCGCCCCCATCGCCGCAATCAGCGCAGCTGGCCCAATGCCCCAACCGATCCGCCAGCCGGTCATCGACCAGGCTTTCGAGGCCCCGTTGACCGTCAGAATGCGGTGCCGAAGGTCAGGGGCGGCATCGGCAAAGCGGGTGAAGGGGATGAAGTTCAGATGCTCATAGATCTCATCCGCCAGGATCATCACTTGCGGATGTTGCCGCAACACCGCAGCCAGCGCCGCGATTTCCGCTGCCGAATAGATTGCACCCGAGGGGTTTGACGGCGCGTTCAGCATGACCCAGAACGTCTCCGGCGTCAGCGCCGCAGCCAGACGGTCGGCGGTAAGCTTGAAGCCATCCTCCATGCTGCAGGGGATCACCGTTGCCTTGCCGCCCGCCATTGCCACGATATCGGAATATGAGGTCCAATGGGGCGCAGGCATCAGTACCTCGTCACCGGGGTCCAGCGTTGCAAGCATCGCGTTGGCAATCACCTGCTTGGCCCCGGTCGAGATGATGACTTCCGCCGGTTTCGCCCCGGCGTCCGCCGCAACGGCGGCGCGCAGGTCAGCGGTGCCAAGCGTCGCGGTATATTTGGTCTGCCCGGCCAGTGCAGCACGATGCGCAGCCTCGATCACCTCGGGCGGAGTCGGGAAATCCGGCTCTCCGGTCGCCAGTGACACCACGCTTTTGCCCGCCTTTTTCAAGGCCGCTGCGCGTTCGGCAATCTGGACGATTTCCGAAATTTCAAGGCCAGCCATGCGTTTGGCGCGGCGGAAGGGGGATTCGATGTTCATTCTGCGACCGATCAGTGTTTTGGGTGATGTATATGAAGAAAAACTCAAGTAAAAACGACGAAAGGTCGCCTATATGTGAGGTTTCAGCACATGATTGCCCCGCGTCGGTTTCTGCCTTCGGTGAACTCTCTTCTCGCTTTGGAAGCGGTGGATCGGCTTGGGTCCGCCACGCTTGCGGCAGGCGAGCTGTCGCTGACCCATTCTGCGATTTCTCGGCAGCTCAAGCATCTTGAGGGGCAGATCGGCGTGACGCTTTTTGATCGGGCGGGGCGGGCGCTGGTTCTGACCCCTGCCGGGCGCGACTATGCGGCGACGGCACGCGGCTATCTGCAAGACCTTGCCCGGGCCAGTCTGAAGATCCGGGCCGCTGGGGCGCGGATGAGCCTGAACCTGGCCGTGCTTCCTGCCTTTGGATCGCAATGGCTGCTGCCTCGGTTGAAGGGTTTTTCCGATGCCAATCCCTCGGTGGTCGTGAACCTGGGCACCCGGCTTGCCCCGTTCGACTTTGGCAGCGAACCCTTTGACGCCGCCGTTCACTTCGGGGTCCCGGATTGGCAGGGTGTCGAGTATCTGGAGCTGATGCGCGAGCGGGTTATCCCTGCGGGCGCGCCTTCGCTGCTTCCGCATGGCCCGGTGCCGCCTGCCGACATCCTTTCGCTGCCGCTTCTGCATCTGGAAAGCCGACCGGGGGCCTGGGAGGACTGGTTTTCCCGCCGCAATCTGCGCGTTGATCGGCTTGGCGGGATGCTGTTCGACCAGTTTTCCCATATGTCAGAAGCTGCGGCGCTTGGCTTTGGCCTGGCGCTGTTACCGTCGTTCCTGTTCGAGGCCGAAGCGAAACGCGGACGGCTGGTGGCGGCTGCCGAAGATTATGATCGTCTTGAAGCCGGCTATTACCTTGTCTGGCCAAGGGGGCGCGCACCGGGCCGCCCGCTTGCTCTGCTTGTCGATTGGCTAAGAAACGAAGCGACCTAGACTGGATCGAAGGTTGGGTGTTTCCACTTCAAGAGGCTTTGGTCTCAGCTGTCTTGCCGCGCGATATCGGTGATCAGCACGTCGCGTACCACAGTGCCAAGGATCATCGCGGCGGCCTCTTTCAGGTTGGTGCGCAGCACGATCAGGTTCGATCCATCGGTAAAAGTACCACTGAAGCCGCCGACATTGGCGTGGTCGAACATGACCTGCAGGAAGGCATCGCGCAGCTTTGGTTCGCGCTGGTAGACCGTTTCGGTATTGCCTGCCTCGACCTCAAGCGAGATTGCCAGAACCACCATCGCATCAACCCGGCCCTGTTCGACGACGGGCACCACGAACTGGTTGTTCATCTTCACGTATTCCGGGCCGCCCTCGCCATGGCCGTCGCCACCTTCGGCATCTTCGGCCTTGGCTTCTGCGGTGCCATGACTCTCGGCCGGGGTGGCGGCATCATGGCCGTCGCCCGCATCACCTTCGGCAGCATGGTCTGCCCCTGCGTCCTCGGTGGCGAGACTGTCCTCCCCGGCAGATGGGCGAAGGAACAGTCCGGCGCCAATACCGCCACCAAGACCCACAAGGGCAAGAAGAATGGGAAGAAGCTTGCGGATCATGATCAGAACGGCATCACGATATCGGCGACCTGCTGGCCATAGGTCGGCTGCTGGAAGTCGGTGATCTGCCCTTGCCCGCCATAGGAAATCCGTGCACCGGCGATCTTGTCATAGGTGATCTCGTTGTTGCGCGAGATGTCGATCGGGCGGACATAGCCGGTCACGATCAGCTCTCGCATCTCGAAGTTCACCCGTACTTCCTGCTGCCCCTCGATCCGCAGGACGCCATTCGGCAATTCCTCGACAATGGTCGCGGCGATGCGGAGGGTCAGCTGTTCCTTTCGTGTCACGTTGCCCGAGCCTTTGAAGGTAGAGGACGACGAGGATTCATAGGCACTGTCCATGCTTGCCCCGTCGGGCAGGTTTTCGTCGATCCGCTGGGGGATGCCGAAGAATTGGCCAAGACCGGAGCTTTGCTTGCCGGTCCGGTTGCGACCGGTGGAATCGGAAATTGCGGCGCTGTCGTCGATTTCGATTACCACAGTCAGGATATCGCCCCGACGCGCGGCACGGCGGTCTCCGAAAAGCGCGTCTGTTTCCCCAGACCACAGCGAAGACTCGTCCGAAGGGGTGCCGGGGGCCACGTCTTCCGGCAGGTTTGCCGAATAGAGCGCATAGTGCTGGTCAGTTCCGGCAAGCGGAGAGAAGTCCGGCGCGCGCCCGACTTGACCAAGCTTGCCACAACCGGCCAGAGCCAGCATCATCACGAAAGCAAATCTAGTCAGCATTCATTTCATCCCATCCGACATAAACCGCACCGTCCGGCCCGATCCGGCCCGAAACCGTTGTGCGTGAAGCAAGGTTGATCACCCGAACAGTGTCGCCTTCGGACCCACGGGCAAGGGCCCGGCCCTCGGTAGAAATCGCGAGTGCGCCCGAGGCATAGACCAGCGTCACCGTCTGGTTACGCTGCACCAGAGTTGGCGGGCCAAGGTCTTCGGGGCGGACGGGCCGCCCGGCATAGATCGCGACCCGGGTCTCAAGGCCATAGGCGGCATCGGGGTCTTGCAAGGCACCGCCAAGTTCGGCTGCGACAAGGGTCAGATCTTCGGGCACGATCACTGTCTGCGCCCGGATCGTTCGTGTCGCGACGACACTGTCGGCGGCGGCGGGGGTGGCGATCAGGGCAAACAGGGCAAACCGAAGCATCACCGCACCTGCGTGGTTGCGGCCAGCATCTGGTCGGCGGCGGTGATGACTTTGGCGTTCAGCTCATACCCACGCTGTGCCTTGATCAGTTCGGTGACCTCGCGCACCGCATCGACCGAGCTTGCCTCAAGATAGCCCTGACGCAGGGTGCCAAGCCCATCAAGCCCCGGTTGGCCCGAAAAGGCTGCCCCCGAGGCAGGACTTTCGGCGAAAAGGTTCGACCCCAGTGCCTCAAGCCCCTTTTCGTTGGCAAAGCTGGACAGGGTCAGCTGGCCAAGCAGTTCGGGATCGACCCGGTCAGCAAAGTCGGCCCAAACTTCACCCGTAGGGCTGATCGTCAACCCGCGCGCATCGGTGGGGATGGTGATGCCCGGCACGACCGGAAAGCCATCTGACGTCACGATCTGCCCATCCGCCGAGCGTTTAAGCGCCCCGTCGCGGGTATAGGCCGTGGTCCCGTTGGGCAATGTCACCTCAAGATAGCCGTTGCCGTCGATTGCCACGTCAAGATCGCCGCCGGTTGCATCCAGCGAGCCCTGGCCCGGAATGATTGTCACCGCGGCGGGCCGGACGCCAAGACCAATCTGGATTCCGGTGGGCAGCATCGACCCGTCCGAGGCAGAAACGCTGCCGGGCCGGGACATCTGCTGATAGGACAGATCGGCAAAATCGGCGCGACGGGGGCTGTAGCCGGTGGTCGACATGTTGGCCAGGTTGTTCGAGACGACATCGACCTTCATCTGCTGGGCGGCCATGCCGGTCGCGGCGATTTGCAGGGCTCTCATCGCAGGCTCCTATCGGCCAAGTGTCTGAATGACGCCGCGAACCCGTTCGTCCTCGGCATCAAGAAATTTCTGGCCCAGTTCATAGGCGCGCTGGACTTCGATCATGCGGGCGATTTCGGAAACGGGCTGGACATTGCTGTCTTCAAGCATGCCTTGAATGACCGTCGCGCCTTCGACCGGGATCAGTTCGCCACCGGAAAACATCGTCCCGGCCTGATGTCGTAGGGCCAGAGGATCCGCCGGTTGCCAAAGCCCAACCTGGGCGATGGGGTCGCCGTTCGCCGAAAGCGTGCCGTCTGCAGCCAGTGCCACTACCCCGGCATCGGGCGGAATGAAGATCGGCGCCCCCCCGGCGTCCAAAAGCCGATACCCATCGGGCGTGACCAGTTCACCTTCGGCCGAGGGGGTGAAGCTGCCCGCGCGGGTCAGCTTTTGGCCGTCAGGGGTTTCGATCAGGAAGAACCCATCGCCCTGGATGGCAAAGTCAAAGCTGCCCCCGGTTTGTGAAAGGCCAGCTTGCGACAGATCGACATCTCGCCCACTGGCATAGGACATTGACAGCGACGGGTCCTGATCAAGCGCGGTGACATATTCCGAGAACACCACCCCCTCGCGGCGGAATCCGCTGGTCGAGGCATTGGCGATGTTGTTGGCCACGACCCCCATTTCCCGCATCAGTCCCGATTGGCGGGTCAGCGTCGCATATCCGGCTGCATCCATGGCTTAGCCCCCTGCGATCTGCGGAATGATCGTGTCAATGAAGAAGGCGACGAGGGTCGAGGTCATGAAGCTCATCGAGACCCAGAAGACCGCCATCATCGCCGCGGCCTTGGGCACGAAGGTCAGCGTCATTTCCTGAACCGAGGTCAGGGCCTGAAAGAGACCGACCACGATGCCGACCACCAGGGCCACCACCAGAAGCGGTGTTGAAATAAGGACAGCAGTCCACAATCCTTCGCGCAGCATGTCAAAGATTTGGGCTTCGGTCATACCGGCATCCTCAGGATTTCCTGATAGGCTTCGACCACCCGATCCCGCACGGTGGCGACCGTTTCGACGGCCAGTTG
This sequence comes from Pseudomonadota bacterium, assembly GCA_963205235.1. Taxonomy (GTDB): domain Bacteria; phylum Pseudomonadota; class Alphaproteobacteria; order Rhodobacterales; family Rhodobacteraceae; genus Tabrizicola. The sequence goes on along the minus strand of CAUJIP010000059.1, from coordinate 18,887 downwards.
CGACGATGCCAGCGCCTGCACCAGCGCAAGCGGATCTGCCCCGCCGGTCATTGCGGCCCGGGCGGTGGCTTCGTGTTCCTGAAGCGTGCCCATGAAATCCCCGGCCAGCCGGGCAAAGCCCGCCTCTGCCCCGTCGGCCTTTGGCTGGGGGGCAGAGGCGGTTCGCGCATTGGCGTAGGCCTTGGAGACGAACGAGGTATTCACATCCATTCTGGATCTCCTCTATCGGCGCAGCAGGTCGAACAGGCTTTGCGTCATTTGACGGGTCTGATCGAACATTCGAAGGTTCGCCTCATAGCTGCGCTGCGCTTCGCGCGCGTCAGCGATTTCAATCACCAGATCGACATTCGAGCCGTCATAGTGACCAGTATCATCGGCCAACGGGTGGCCGGGATCGTAGATGCTTGGAAGCTCGCTTAGGTCAAGTCGGACCGGCCCCACCTCGACCAGACCGGAGTCCATCGCCTGATCAAAGCTGACGACCTTACGGTGATAGCCGGGGGTATCTGCGTTGGCGATGTTCTCCGACACGTGGCGAAGCCGTATTGCCTGCGCCTCCATCCCCGAAGCGGAATAGGAGAGCGACGAGATCAGGTCATTGCCCATCACGCGCGCCCCTACCGGTTCCGGCCAAGGCTGGCGCGGATCACATCCGCAGTCGCCCGGTAGATCGCCAGCGCCATGTCGTGGTTTTGCCGCGCTTCGACCGACTTGACCATTTCAGCCTCAAGCGAGACCGAGTTGCCATTCGGCGCCTCATGCCCGCGGCCACGTTCGACCATCGGAAGGGTTGCAGGGGAGGTGTCCGTCAGGTGACTGGGCCGCGTCGTGCGCATCTGGCCCGGATCAGCGGCGTAGGTTTCGGCAAAGCTGGGCAGATCCTTGGCCTTGTAGCCGGGGGTATCGGCGTTCGCGACATTTTCGGCGATGATCGCCATGCGCGCCCCGGACTGCGCCGCCAGCGACTGCGCCATTTGGATGATTTCCAGTTTTTCGAACATCGGGGCTTCTCCCTCGACCGCTTTCACCAAGGCTTAAGGGTGATTCCTTTAGAAACGGTTGAGGCGAACAAAGGGAGAATCCCGTGACTGGTCTTTTCGATGGTCTTCTGGCGGAAATCGCGGGCAAGGCCCCCTTGCGGCGGGTCGGGCGGGTGGTGGAAACCCGGCGAGGCCTGGTAGAGGTTGCGGGCCTGGATCATGCGGCAATTGGCGACCGGGTGGTGATCCACAGTCGCGACGGCTCGGCTGGGGGGGAGGTTCTGCGGCTGATCCCGGGGCGCTGCTCGGTGCTGCCCGACGCCTCGGGTGACGGCATGGCGATTGACGACCGGGTCGAGCTTTGGGGCAAGGCCGAAATCGCGCCGGATGACAGCTGGATCGGGCGGGTGGTGGATCCGACCGGGCAGCCGCTGGACGACCGCCCGCTGTTGCGCGGACCGAAGTCGCGCGCCTTGCGGCCCCCTGCACCCTCTGCCGCAAGTCGGCGTCGGCTGGGCACCCGGCTCGGCACCGGGGTTGCAGTCTTTGACACGCTTCTGCCGCTGGTGCGGGGGCAGCGGATCGGACTTTTTGCCGGGTCCGGCGTCGGAAAATCCTCACTTCTGGCGCGTTTTGCACGTGGGGTGGAAGCGGATGTCGTGGTCATTGCCCTGGTTGGCGAACGCGGGCGCGAACTGCGCGAGTTCACCGAAACCGTGCTTGGCCCTGTCGGCATGGCCCGCAGCGTGGTGGTGACGGCCACCTCGGACCAGTCGCCGTTGATCCGGCGGATGTGCTGTCTGACCGCGATGGCCGTGGCCGAACATTTCCGTGACCAGGGGCTGCATGTGCTGTTGCTGGTCGATTCGGTCACCCGCTTTGCCGAAGCGCATCGCGAAGTGGCGCTTGCAGGTGGAGAGGCTGCTTCGTTGCGCGGCTATCCACCCTCGCTGGCGCACGCGATCATGGGCTTGGCGGAACGTGCAGGGCCTGGGCCCCAAGGTTCGGGCGATATCACGGCGGTCTTTTCGGTGCTTGTCGCCGGGTCGGATATGGAGGAGCCGGTGGCCGACATCCTGCGCGGGGTGCTGGATGGGCATGTTGTCCTCGACCGGCGGATTGCGGAACGGGGACGGTTTCCTGCGATTGATCTGTTGCGGTCGGTGTCGCGATCCCTGCCCGAGGCGGCAAGTGACGAGGAGAATGCGCTGATCATCGAGGCGCGGCGGCTTCTGGGTGCCTATGACCGGGCCGAGATGATGATACAGGCTGGGCTTTATGCTGCCGGGTCCGATCCGCTGATCGACCGCGCCATCCGGCACTGGCCGCTGCTTGACGCATTCCTTGCCGAGCCGGCCCCGCCAATCGGTGTTGCGGGCAGCTTCGAACGGCTGCGCGCCTGCCTGTCCGGGTAGATGCCCGGCACAGGCGCTGTCGTGACCCGCGTGGCTGGAACGCCGGGGAAAGGATTTGCCGGACGGTCCTGCCGTCTTGCGCCGTGTTGGAGCATCGCAGTTCGGAAACGTGCCGCCGTTGGAAGTTTCACCTGCGGCGCAAGAGTTGCAAGGCGATGGATGATGACGAACTTGCCGCGCCCTGATCCTGCATTTCGGCGCGCGTGATATAGCGGCGAACCAAAGCCTCTATCCGGGCCGGGTCTTTGAATTGGGCTACGGTTTCGGCTCCAAAGGCCGCCGCGGTGCGGGATTTCAGGACCGAAAGCTGCTGGTCAATGTCGATGGAGGCAAAACTTTTCGGCAAGCCAAGCGCGGTCTGGAAAACCTCACGCAGCGGTTGGTTGCCCAGAATTGTGTACCATTTGGCATTGTCGCTGCTGGACCCGGCGGCGACAGCGGCAACTTCACGCTCGGCATTCAGGGCCAGGCGATAGGTGTTGTTCTGGTCACCAACTGCCGTTTCAAAGCTGCGCGCCCGGAATGCGGACAGGATTTCATCAGGAAAGGTGGAAATCTTCGTGCGCGGCACGGAATAATCGCCAAAGCCGAAAGCGGACGAGAATTTCTGATACTGCTTGTCGGCCAGCTTGTTGGCAAGACTGCCTTCCTTCAGTGTTCCTCCTTCCAGCACCTTTCGGACGAAGGCCGTGCTGTTCAGATCGCCCTCAAGCCCGAAGGCGGTAAGGGCGATGCGCAACAGGCGCTTGTCCGACACCAACTGTTCGGCCGTCGTAACCTTGCCGATCTTTCCCCGAAAGTAGGCCTCGTCCCGCTGTTGGGCGGGGGCGGCCTGCTGTGCCACCTGCTGGCGCGCCATGGTGCGTTTCAGAAAGCTCCAGCCGGTAAAGCCGGAGAGTGGCACTATCGGCTGAAAGCTCAATGTGGATGCGCGGCAAAGAGCCGCTCTTCACGGGGCAAGAGCGCGCGCAGCGCCTTCAATGCCTGATAGTGCTGATCTTCCACCACTGCCCGACTTGCCAGAGCCAGTTGGGTTCGACTGTCGTGATCGGTCATAACCTGGCTCAATTGTTCGATGCCGCGTAGGAGTTGCAACCGGGTGTCCCCGGGATCCGCATCGCCTGACAGAACCAGCTGCGCAATGTAGCAGACACGCCGCACTGGAGTATTGGCTTCCTGCGGATGGATTGCATCGCGCAGGCGCAGGATGTTGGCGTTGGGTGTTACCACCGCAAGGCGGGATCGCTTGTCGCCATTCTCGATCACGGCGCCGTTGATCAGGACCCGTTCGTGCGGGCCAAGTTTCAATACCAACCCGCTCATTCTGCCCCCCGATCACCGCGCAGGCCGCGCATGATGGCGGTGTTGATGTCGGTCAGAACCTCGACACTTGCGCCCGCATCCAGCACGGCGCGGCTGTGGGCGACGGTGAATTCGTAAAGATAGAACAGTCGGGCCCGCAGCGCCTGCGGCAACCCATTTTCGGTCAGAGCAACGTCCGACGCGAGTGCTGTCCATACTTTCTGGTTGTCGGTCAACGCGCGGACCAGAGTCGGGAAATCGCTGTTGCGATTGACCGCGGCTGCGCGCAATCTTTGGGTGACCTGGGCGATCAGATCGTATTCGATCGACCGAAGCGACCGAACGGGGGTTTCGCGCCGGGCATAGGCGAGCGGGGAATGGAGGGTCATCTGGGGTCCATCTGTTCGGGGCTGGAGTGGGGGCCGCGAAGCACGCCTCGCGGCCCGTCAGGTTTAGCGGAACAGGGACAGAAGGCCCTGCGGTTGCTGGTTGGCGATCGACAGCGCTTGGGTGGCAAGCTGCTGCTGGACCTGCAGCGCCTGTAATCTTGCCGAGGCCTCCTCCATATCCGTGTCGACCAGAACGCCAATCCCGGTCTTGAGCGAGTCGGTCAGCTGGCCAACAAACTCATTCTGGATATCGATGCGCTTTTGCGACGAACCGAATTCGGCGGCGGCGTCGATCGATGTCTGCAACATGCCTTCGATGGCACCCAGCGCGCTTGTCGGCGCGTTCACGACATCAATGGTGTTCAGCCCGGCAAGCCCGCCGGTTCCCCGCGTGGCGGAAACCGAAATCGCCGTCGACACGTTGGTGTTGTTCGCAACGGTCAATGCACCCGAAGCCAGAGACAGGGTGAAATCGCTGTCCGAAAGGCCATTTTCGGTCAGCGAGCTTTTCAGGCCGGCGACGAGGGCGTCGGCGGTATCGCCCTGCTGGACGACGTATTTCCCCGACGTGGTGCCGACGTTGAGCGTGATGGAATCGCCCGCAACAAGCGCGGTCAGCGTCGCAGGGTTGGCCGTTGGGGCATCAGAGGCCAAGGCGCCACCGCCGCCCTGGAAGGCAAAGCCGTTCAGCGTGACCGGCGTACCCGTCACCACGTTTGCCGCAGAAAGCGTACCGCCGCCTGCCGTCAACGCAGCGCCTGCGTCCGTCGACAGGTTCTGCGCGCTGACGGTGATATTGCTTGAGGTCACACCCGAGGCGCTGCGGTCCAGCGAAGCGAGGACGTTCACCGAGGTATGCGAGCCGTCGACAAGGTTCAGCCCGTTGAACTGGGCTGCACCGACAACCGATTCGATCTGCGCGGTCAGCGCGTCGACGTCGGTCTGGATCTTGCTGCGATCAACGTTTTCGGCCTGGGCCGAGACGATCTTGACCTTCATTTCGGTCAGAAGCTTGGTCACCGATTCAGAGGCCTGGCGGGCGACGGTCAGGGTTGCGCTGCCTACGGCAAGGCTGTCCGAGATGCCCTTGAAGCCATTCGCGTCTGATTCCATCACTTTGGAAATTGCCCAGACGGCGGCATTGTCCCGTGCGGTCGCAACGGACTTGCCAGTCGAGATGTCCGACTGGGTCTTGTTCAGGTTGGCGTTGATGCCCTTCATCGTCTGCAGGGCAACCATCGCGCTGGTATTGGTCAGGATCGACGACATATCTTGTTCCTTGGCAATTGGCCGCTGCTTTCACGGCCGGGCTGGCCACCGAATGGATGGCGGAAACGGCGTTCTTTCCACTACCGCCGGAGATTCCGGCAGCGCCGCCCCATCATGAAGCGCAGGGTTGATAAGACGCTGGGGAAGCTAAGCATTTCCTAACCGCCAAGCCCAATTTCCCTTGGATTTGAGACAACTCAGACTCGACGCGGATCAAAGCCTGACGGCCCGAGGATCACCTCGCGGCGACCACGCGCGTCATAAGTCGACAGCGTAGAAGCCGTGCTTATATCCTTGAAACGTTGTCTTGCCGCCTTGATGCCGCGCATGGCCGCCTGCAGAAGCCGGGCGTTGCGGTCGGCTTTGCTGCGCAAGCGGTCGGCAGTCGGTCGGTCAACGTGGGGAAGCGCATCTGCCAGCACCTCGACTTGCGCCGAAAGCTGGGAAAGCACGGCGAAGTTCCCGGCAATCAGGGCGTCGCGGGTCTGGTCAAGAAGCACTTCAAGTTGCGTCGACATGATCGGCCTTCACCATGCTGTTGAAGATGAGCTCGGCCAGACCGACTCCGCCGCGCTCGACCATAAGCCGCGCCTGCTCGGCGCGCAGGAACGAGGAGAACTGCGCCTCACCGCTGCCCCCACCGAAAGGCCCTGTCAGTTCTCCAAGGCCGGAATGGGACAGCATTTCGGCCAGAAAACTGGCCTCAAGCTCCTCGGCTTTGGCCATCATCTGGTCCTGCCGCGTCGTACCGGCAGGTTTCAAGGCGGGGACAGGTGTCGTTTCCATCACGGTTCCTGGAATTGCGCGGATTGTTCGCAACCTTTCCAGATGGAGGTAAAGAATGAGTAACCTCTCGCGTTGATAAAAGGGGCCTGGAAACGACAGAAGTCGGGGAATCATGCAAAGCCCAATCCTGCAGGGAACCTTGGTTATTTGCCCGGTGGTCGGAATGCCAAGTGCCGAAGGTCGGACCGCAGAACCGCAGATTTCGGATACGATGAAATCCACGCCAGAAATGGCAGGGGTCCTGTTTGCGGACTTGGTTCCAGACGACACCAGCCTGGTGGTTCTGGAAGCTGTGGTTCCGGTCTGGCCGCTGGCCATTTCTCCTGTGCCGTTCGGCATTGCCCCGACCGAAACCACCACGGTCGAGGTTTCAGACATCGAAGCAGGCCTGCCGACTTTGTGTGATGCGGCATCGGGTTCAAGCCTTTCGGACAATGCCCTCTTTACTTTGATCGCCGCACCGCCGGTCGATCCTGTGGGCCTTTCGGCAGAAACAGGTCCGATAGAAGACCTGGACAATCGGAACACCAATCCGGTTTCGACGGATGGTGGGGCATTTGGCGCGCCGACGGTCCCCATGCCCTTGGCTGCGCCTCGGATTTCGGGACTGATCTTTCCGGACGGGAAGTCCCCGCCGCAACTTGTCCTGCCCGAGGGGTTTTCGGTACGTGATCGACCTTCCTCATTGGGCAACGCCCCCGCAGTCGGGCACGACGGAAGGATCGGATCGCTGTCGCCTTCTGGGCAAGCTACTGAAATACCTATTGCTTCAGCGACGATGACCCCTGCGCTGAAAGGGTTTGGCGGCCCGGTGGCGGACGCCCCCGGCACCCCTGACCTTGTACCGGCAGACCGGGCCGGGGAATCGCAGAAGTCCATGCAAGTCTTGCCCGACCTCAAGACGACTCCACCAGCCAGTGTTCCCAATATACTGACTGCGGTTTTGGCCTTGCCGGTGGAAAAGATCGAGAATGGTCCGGCCACGCCTCCGGCGCTGCCGGATACGGCGCCCGGCGCATCGGATTCCTCGGCCGATCGGCAAGTTGCCCTGACCTGGGCTACCAAGGACATTCGGGCCGAAGCGACGAAATGGCCGCCTCTGGTATCGTCCGTTCTGGGCTATCGATACGAAAGCGACGGCCAGTCCGGTCGGATCGAACCGTTGACAAAATCCGACTCGGACGCCGTCATCCCGACTGTCCGGGCTGAAGCAGTCGGGTCCGCACCGATCCTCGGCGCAAGCACTACCGCCAACTTGCTTTGGCAGGCTCAGCTTCAGAAATCCCTCGACGCCGACAAGACGACGTTTGATCAAGGTCTGATTGCCACCACGACGATTTCCGTCCCGGTCTCCCCCGGTGCAGCCGCCTTGCCAGGGCAGGAAGTCGCGCAAGGAGCTGCTCCAAACCTGCCCCATCTTGTCGATGGGATCGCTGCAGCCCTGTCGCGCGGGCACAACGGGTCCGCGATCCTGACCCTTGCGCCTGAGGAGCTTGGCCATGTCCGGCTTTCTTTCCAGCCTGACATGCAGACTCCTGACCGGCTGGTCGTGATGCTGTCCTTTGATCGGCCGGAAACGATGGACCTTTTCCGCCGTCACGCCGACCAGTTGGCCGAAGCATTGCGGACAGCAGGATACGCCGGGGTCCAGATCGGCTTTGGCGGCACCGGTACCGATGGGGCCCGGCAACAGACAGGCCAGACATGGGCGGCCGACCTTGTCGCCGACGATCAGATTCCGGTGGCCGACGGGCTATTGCCTCCGGTTCCGCGGCATCTGGCCAGCCAAGCTGCCCTTGACCTTCGGCTTTGAGGAAAACGATGACCATATCCGCCACAACCAATGTCGCAGCCCCCAACACACCTGCATCTGCGGCTGCTTCTGGCACCAAGATCAGTTCGGATTACATGACTTTTCTTCGGATGCTGACGGTACAGATGCAGAACCAGGATCCGATGAACCCGATTGAATCCAGCGACTACGCGGTTCAGCTTGCCACCTTTTCGGGCGTCGAACAGCAGGTCCGCACGAATGAGCTTTTGGCCGACATGGCCGGGCGGTTCCAGCAATTCGGCATGGCCGACATGGCAGGTTGGATCGGTAAGGAAGCCCGGTCGAATGCGCCGATCCATTATGACGGAACACCGGTGACACTGTCGCCAAATCCCGCAATTGGGGCGACGCGCGCGGTGATCGCGGTCAAGGATGCGCAGGGCAATCTGGTTGCGCGGGAAGAGATCCCGGTCAGTGCCAAGCCCTACCAATGGCTGGGGGCCGGGGCCGATGGAATGCCTCTGCCGCAGGGAGTCTATACCGTCACGCTGGAAAGCCTGAAGGGCGAAGAGGTGATCGATTCCCGACCGGTTGAATATTACGCTCTGGTCAACGAGGCGCGGGGAGGTCCCGAAGGAACCAAGCTTGTGCTGAACGGCGGGATCGAGGTTGCGGCGACGGACATCACGGCCCTGCGCGAACCTGTCAGCTAAAGGCTTCGGCGCAGCCCGGTCTCAGATGATATCTCGCAGACCATAGCCTGCTGCGACGGACAGAGCGACGATCAAAATCCAACGAAGGATGCGCCCCGAATTGCGCGGCCGTGCCACGGTCGTCGGCGGATTGCCCATCCGGATCAACTGCGCTTCGACCAAAGCCGGAAGCTTCGGACCAAAGCGCGCCATTACGCGCACCGTCTTCATCATATCGCGGATCAAGGCCTTGGGACCGATGCTTTCCTTGATGTACCGCTCGACCACCGGGCGGGCGACCTGCCAGATGTTGATATGCGGGTCCAGCGAGCGTGCGACACCCTCGACCACAACCATGGTGCGTTGCAGAAGGATCAGTTCGGTCCGGGTTTCCATGCCGAACCGCTCGGTGACTTCAAAGAGATAGGACAGCAACCGCGCCATCGATATCCGGCTGGCGTCCATGCCGAAGATCGGTTCCCCCACCGCACGCAGGGCGCGGGCGAATTCGTCGATGTCGCGGTCGGGCGGCACATAACCTGCCTCGAAATGCACTTCGGCGACACGGCGGTAATCCTTACGGATAAAGCCCATCAGGATCTCGGCATAGACCCGGCGGGTGTATTCGTCGATCCGGCCCATGATCCCGAAATCATAGGCGATGATGTCCCCATTCGCCGCGACCTTCAGGTTGCCCTGATGCATGTCGGCGTGGAAGAACCCGTCGCGCAAGGCATGGTTCAGGAACAACTGCAACACCCGCGCGCCCAGCACCCGGCGGTCATGACCCGCAGCGTCGATCAGGTCGTTGTCATTCAGTCCGATCCCTTCGGCCCAGCCAAGGGTCATCACGTTGCGGCTGGACAGGGACCAGACCGGCTTTGGCACCTGAAAGCCTTCGTCCTTGGCCGTATTGGCGGCAAACTCTGCCGCGGCAGAGCTTTCCAGCCGCAGATCCAGTTCGCCTGCAACGACGCCCTCGAAGTGGGTGATCACATCCACCGGGCGAAGGCGGCGCGAAAACGGGGCCAGCCGTTCGATCCAGCGGGCGGCCAGATAAAAGGCGTCGATATCCTTGCGGAAGGCGCGCTCGATGCCAGGACGCAGGACCTTGACCGCGACATCCTCGCCGGTATCGGCAAGCCGGGCCCGGTGGACCTGTGCGATCGAGGCCGCGGCGACAGGCTCGGAGAATTCCGAGAAAAGCTCGGATACCGGAGCATCAAGCTCGGCCTCGATCATCGCCTTGGCGGTGTCAGTTGGAAAGGGGGGCAGCTTGTCCTGCAGATACTTAAGCTGCTGGGCAAGCTCGTCGCCCACAATGTCGGGCCGGGTCGAAAGGACCTGACCGAACTTGATGTAGGCAGGCCCAAGCGCGGTCAGCGCCCGCGTTGCAGGGGGCAGGCTCGGATCGCCCTTAAGCCCCAGCCATTTGAACGGCCAACCCAGAAGATGCGCGGCAAAGCGCAGCCGGCGCGGGGCGCGGTATGCCTCCAGCACGACCTCCATCGCCCCGGTGCGTTCAAAGGTGGCCCCGGTCCGGATCAGCCGGATGATGTTGTGCGGACCCCTCACAGCTTCCAGCCGGAATGCAGGGCGGCGATGCCCATGGACAGATTGCGGTACTTCACCTGATCAAAACCCGCCGCACGGATCATTGCAGCAAAGCTGTCCTGATCGGGGAATTTGCGGATCGATTCGACCAGATACTGATAGCTTTCGCGATCCCCCGCCACGATCTGGCCCATGACCGGGATCACGTTGAACGAATACAGGTCATAGGCCTTTTGCATCAGGTCGTTGGGGATCTGGCTGAACTCCAGCACCATCAGCCGCCCGCCGGGTTTCAGCACGCGGTAGGCCTCGGCCAGGGCATCGGGAATGCGGGTCACGTTCCGGATGCCGAAAGAGATGGTGTAGACGTCAAAGCTGTTGTCGGGGAAGGGCAGCGCCATCGCGTCGCCCACGACCCAATCCAGGCTGGCCGCCATCTTCTCGGCCTCGGCCCGCTTGCGCCCTTCGATCAGCATCGGTTCGGTCATGTCGCAGACCACGGCAGTCGCGCCTTGGGAACGTCCAAGGAACCTGAACGCGACATCCCCCGTCCCGCCGGCCACATCCAGCAGCCGCTGGCCGGGCCGGGGCGCCAGCCAATCCATCATCGCCTCTTTCCAGATGCGGTGGATGCCCACCGACATCAGGTCGTTCATCACGTCATACTTGGATGCCACGCGCGAAAATACGCCATGCACCATCCCGGCCTTTTCCGCCTCGGGCACGTCCTGAAAGCCGAAATGGGTGGTCTTGTCCGAAACCTGCGTCATAGGATACCGCCAGAATGCCGTCAGCAACGGGTTATACCGATTGTTCCGGAAGGAAAACCTGCGTTTGCAGGTTACAGTGCGACAAGAAGGTGTGGGGTATGTTCGAAAGTGCCATTGCAGATTGGCCGATTCTTGTTGGCTACGGCATCATCCTGGGGCCATTTTTGCTGATCGTCGGGTGGAAGTTCAGACGGCGGCGGCAGATCGAGGCCTGTAAGGCTGCCGGAATGATTGCAGATGTCGGCCCGCTGTTCGGGGGCACGATGCCCGCGCATTACGCAGCGCTACTGAAACATTGCAAGGGGATTGGGGACTTCAAGGCGTTCGCCGTGGAGCAGATCCAGAAAAACCGGGCCGGTCATGCCTGAACTGCCCGAAGTCGAAACCGTCCGCCGTGGCCTGCAACCCGTCATGGAAGGTGCCGTGATCGCACGGGCCGAGGTCAACCGCCCTGATCTGCGTTGGCCCTTGCCGGAAAGGATGGCCGACCGACTGACCGGCAAGCGGGTTACGGCCCTGCGGCGGCGGTCGAAATACATTCTTGCCGATCTCGACAGCGGCGAATCGCTTCTGGTCCATCTGGGCATGTCCGGCCGGATGCTGATCTCGGGCGCGCAGCTTGGCACGTTCTACCACGACCACCCTGCGCCTCAGAAGCATGACCATGTGGTGCTGCATATGGACAACGGTGCCCGCATTACCTTCAACGACGCTCGCCGCTTTGGCGCGATGGACCTGATGCCGACACTAGGCGCGGAAAACCACGCGCTTCTGGCCGGGCTGGGCCCCGAGCCCTTTGGCAATGACTTCAACGAACCCTACCTTGAGGATCGTCTAAGGGGTCGAAAGACCCCGATCAAAACCGCGCTTCTGGACCAGCGGATCGTCGCGGGCCTTGGCAATATCTACGTCGCCGAAACACTGTATCGCGCGCGGATCAGTCCTCTGCGTCTGGCGGGCGACCTCACGGAGGGCCAAGCGCATGCCCTTGTCCCCACCATCCGCGATGTTCTGGCCGAGGCGATCGAGGCTGGTGGTTCCAGTTTGCGCGATTTCAGACAGGCCAATGGCGAGCTTGGCTATTTCTCCAAGCATTTTCAGGTCTATGACCGCGAAGGCGACCCCTGCGAGACCCCGGGCTGTACCGGTACCGTGACCCGCACGGTGCAGTCAGGACGGTCGTCCTTCTGGTGCCCCGTCTGTCAGAGGTGACTTGCCAAAGCGCCGTTTGCTGCTAGGAGTCGCCGCGACTGCCACAGTGGAGCCTAGCATGGCCTACGAAACGCTGATCGTCGAGATCGAGGACTATGTCGCCCTGATCCGGCTGAACCGCCCCGATGCGATGAATGCCCTGAATTCCACCCTAATGCGTGAGCTTGCCGCCGCTCTGACGGCAGCCCAGGCCAACGAACGGGTGCGCTGCATTGTCATCACCGGGTCAGAAAAGGCCTTCGCCGCCGGGGCGGATGTGCGCGAGATGGCCGAGAAGACATTCATAGACGTCTTCTTCGACGACATGTTCGCTGCGGAAGTCGCTGCTATCCAACGTGTACGCAAGCCGATCATCGCGGCTGTCTCGGGCTATTGTCTGGGCGGTGGCTGCGAACTGGCGATGATGTGCGATTTCATCATCGCCTCTGATACCGCAAAATTCGGCCAGCCGGAAATCAACCTTGGCATCGTCGCGGGCCTTGGGGGCACGCAGCGCCTGACGCGGGCTGTGGGCAAGGCAAAGTCGATGGATATGCACCTGACCGGCCGTTTCATGGAGGCCGCCGAGGCTGAACGCTGTGGTCTGGTCAGCCGGATCGTCCCTGCAAAGGCCCTGATGGAAGAGGCGATGAAGGCCGCCACGAAGATCGTCGAGAAATCCATGATCACGGCCATGGTGGTCAAGGAATGCGTGAACCGGGCGCAGGAAACGACCCTGCAAGAGGGCGTGTTGTTTGAACGCCGCATGTTCCATGCGATCTTCGCGACCGAGGATCAGAAGGAAGGCATGGCCGCCTTTCTTGAGAAGCGCCAGCCGCAGTTCCGCGACCGGTGACCGTCGCCTCGTGTCACGCCGTCTCGTCGTCACAAGATCGGCGAGTAGTGACGAAGTCATCGACGAGCGTCCTCGAAGCAGGGGCTTTCCTTTCCCGCAGACTTACCCTATAGCCCAGCCCCACATGCGCGTGGGCCCGCTTAGGCAAGAATCAGATCCGTCCCGCAGGGGCCGGAGCCTTATGGTCTTTCGTGCGACGAATTTGAAACCGATAGACCAAGGAATATCCCCATGGCGAATACCGCCCAGTCCAAAAAGCGCGCCCGTCAGGCCGACGCCCGCTACGCCGTCAACAAAGCCCGCCGTTCGCGCATCCGTACCTTCCTGCGCAAGGTTGAAGAAGCCATCGCTTCGGGCAATGGCGAAGCTGCCGCTGCCGCTCTTAAGGCCGCTCAGCCGGAACTGGCCCGTGGCGTGACCAAGGGCATCCTTCACAAGAACACCGTCGCGCGCAAAATGTCGCGCCTGTCGTCGCGCGTCAAAGCCGTCGCCAAGGTCTAAGCCTTTCGGGCAAGTCGATTCTATTCAACTCGCAAGGGGCGCACTCGTCAGAGTTGCGCCCCTTGTCATTTCTTGGCGTCCCCCGCGTAGGGCTCCACCCCGATCAGTTGCCCTTTTGCACCGCCTGCGGGATTCGCTTCACGTGAATCTGTGTCAAGCGCGTTGTTCGGTTGCAGCCCTCGCTCAGGCCTTGCTAGCCTGTCCCTGCGATTCACGACGTCTTGGGGGACAAGGACGGATCGCGGAAGGAAATCTGCCGTTTCGGCCTGCCACGCCGAAGCATTCACTGACGGGTATTCTTTCGCGAGACCAGAACAGAGACAGCGATACGCTGTCCGTGCTGAGATTGCTGCCGGGCCATGAAAGTGGTCGTGCGGTTATCTTGCTTGACCCGACAAGAATTGATTGGACCAAACCACGTCTTGCTGGCGCGGGAAGGTTATTGTGACGCTTGGAACTGAAAGGTGACGGCCGGCAGTCTTGCTGCGGGTTTTTGGAGATTGGCGGGTCAAAGCGAATGACGAACGAAACTTGGGCCGAGGCCCGGCAAGAGCTGATCAAGCGCGTTGGCAAGAACAATTACGTCACCTGGATCGAGCCGCTGAAGTTGGCGATTCTGGCTGATGGCGTGGCCCGATTCGAAGTTCCGACCATCTTTTTTGGCGACTGGGTTCAGCGCAATTATGCCGATCATATCCGCAACCAGCTTGCCAGTGCTGGCGCGGTTGTCGACCGAGTGGAATTTGCATTGGGAAGCCCTTCCGCCGAAACCCCGGTGGCAAGCTTCAAGCCTGCGCCGCGCCCCGTCCGCAGCCGAAGCGCCTCCGATGACGACCTGCCCGGCGCGCCGCTCGACCCGCGCTTCACCTTTGACCGCTTTGTCGTCGGCAAATCGAACGAGCTTGCCCATGCCGCCTCGCGCCGGGTGGCGGAGGGTGGGCCGGTCACCTTCAACCCGCTGTTCCTTTATGGCGGCGTGGGTCTGGGCAAGACCCACCTGATGCATGCCATCGCGCATGAACTTCAGGCCCGGCGCCCGGAACTGCGCGTGCTGTACCTGTCTGCCGAACAGTTCATGTACCGCTTTGTCCAGGCCCTGCGCGAACGCCAGATCATGGACTTCAAGGAAATGTTCCGGTCCGTCGACGTGTTGATGGTCGATGACGTGCAATTCGTCGCGGGCAAGGATTCGACGCAGGAAGAATTCTTCCACACGTTCAACGCGCTGGTTGACCAGAACAAGCAGATTGTCATTTCCGCCGACCGCGCCCCTGGCGAGATCAAGGATCTTGAGGACCGGATCAAGTCGCGTCTGCAATGCGGACTGGTCGTTGACCTGCACCCGACCGATTACGAACTGCGCCTTGGCATCCTGCAGCAAAAGGTCGACTTCTACCGCAACCAGTATCGCGGCCTTGTCATCGCCGATGGCGTCCTGGAATTCCTCGCCCATCGCATCACCACCAACGTCCGCGTGCTGGAAGGCGCGCTGACCCGGCTGTTCGCCTTTGCCAGCCTTGTCGGCCGTGAGATCACGCTGGAGCTGACCCAGGACTGCCTTGCCGACATCCTGCGTTCCTCCGACCGCAAGCTGACGATCGAGGAAATCCAGCGCAAGGTGGCGGAACATTACAACATCCGCCTGTCCGACATGATCGGACCCAAGCGCCTGCGCAACATCGCGCGGCCCCGGCAGGTGGCGATGTATCTTTCGAAACAACTGACCCCGCGCAGCTTGCCGGAAATCGGGCGTCGCTTTGGCGGGCGCGACCACACCACGATCATGCACGGCGTTCGCAAGATCGAGGAATTGATGGCGATCGACAGCCAGTTGGCAGATGATCTGCAACTTCTGCGGCGTCTTCTGCAGGGATAGAACCGGCCACCCTTGACGGCCCATTCAATCCTACGCACAGTCCAATCAGCAGTTGTGAACCGGTGAAAACCGGATAGATTTGGCGTCCCTTCGGGGACGGCAGGGGGAAGAGATGAAGCTCAGCATCGAACGCGCCACGCTTTTGAAAGCTTTGGCGCAGGCGCAATCGGTGGTGGAACGCCGCAACACGATTCCAATCCTCGCGAACGTGTTGATCGAGGCCGAAGGTTCGCAGGTGTCCTTGCGCGCGACCGACCTGGATATCGAGGTGGTCGACCGCGCGCCCGCAATGGTCGAACGTTCCGGGGCAACCACGGTTTCGGCGGTGATGCTGCACGAAATCGTCCGCAAGCTGCCGGATGGCGCGCTGGTCAGCCTGTCGGAAGACAGCGCCGCCGGTCGCCTGACCATCACGGCAGGCCGGTCAACTTTCAGCCTTGCCACCCTGCCGAAAGAAGATTTCCCGGTGATGGCCACCAGCGAATATTCGTCGAATTTCGCGGCCAAGGCCCCGGTGCTGCGCCGCCTGTTCGACAAGGCGAAATTCGCGATCTCTACAGAAGAAACCCGCTATTACCTGAACGGCGTCTACATGCATGTGTCGCAAGGCGACGGCGGCAAGGTCCTGCGCTGTGTGGCGACCGATGGCCACCGCCTTGCCAGAATTGATGCCGACCTGCCCGATGGTGCCGACGGCATGCCCGGCGTGATCGTGCCGCGCAAGACGGTGGGTGAACTTCGCAAGCTTCTGGAAGATGACGACGCGATGATCGCGGTGTCGGTCTCGGAAACCAAGGTCCGGTTTGCGACCCCGGCGATCACTCTGACCTCCAAGGTCATCGACGGCACCTTTCCCGACTACACCCGTGTCATCCCGACCGGAAACACCCGCAAACTGGAAGTCGACGCCGCCGAATTCGCCAAGGCCGTTGACCGCGTGGCCACCGTGTCCTCGGAACGCTCGCGCGCGGTGAAACTCTCGTTGGAAGAAGACCGCCTGATCCTGTCGGTGAACGCCCCCGACAGCGGCGCGGCCGAGGAAGAACTTGCCGTGGCCTATGGCGACGAACGGCTGGAGATTGGCTTCAACGCCAAATACCTGCTGGAAATCGCCAGCCAGGTTGATCGTGAGAATGCCGTCTTCCTGTTCAACTCTGCCGCCGACCCGACCCTGATGCGCGAAGGCAATGACACCTCCGCCGTCTATGTCGTCATGCCGATGCGGGTCTGACAAAGGCAAACGCCCGGTCTGAAAGGGAACCCCCGTGGGCGGTCTGGTGATCGAAACCCTCGCCCTGTCGCATTTCCGCAGCCACCGCGCGGCGCGGCTGGCGTTCGACGGGCGTCCGGTCGCGATTGTCGGGCCGAACGGGGCGGGCAAGACCAATATCCTTGAGGCGGTCTCACTTCTGTCGCCGGGGCGCGGCTTGCGTCGGGCGGCTGCGGAAGACCTGTCGCGCCGACCCGAGGCTTTGGGCTGGAAAATCAGCGCCGGTGTCCACGGGCTTTCCGCTGCGCATGAACTGGAAACCTGGGCCGAACCCGGCGAGGCGCGTCAAGTTCGGATCGACGGAAAGGCCGCAACTCAGGCCAGCCTTGGCCGGGTGCTGCGCGTGTTGTGGCTGGTCCCGGCAATGGACCGGTTGTGGATCGAAGCTGCCGAGGGCCGTCGCCGGTTCCTGGACCGTCTGACACTTTCGTTCTTTCCCGAACATGCCGAACATTCCCTAGCCTATGAAAAAGCGATGCGTGACCGCAACCGCCTGATCAAGGATCAGGTGAGCGATGCGCAATGGTATGCAGCGCTTGAGTCGCAGATGGCCGAAGCCGGGCAAATGATCACGGCCCACCGCCGCGCGGCGATTGCCCGGATCGCGGCCGCCGCCGATCCCGCCAGCGCCTTTCCGACCGCCGAGCTTACCCTCACGGGCCCCGACGGCAGCGATGAGCCTGAAGACCTTGCCACTGCCCTTGCCGAAAGCCGCCGCCGCGATATTGCTGCCGGGCGCACCCTTGTCGGCCCCCACCGCGCCGACCTTCTGGCGCGCTTTGTGGCCAAGGATATCCCGGCGGACCAATGCTCGACCGGCGAACAGAAGGCGCTTCTGATCAGCCTTATCCTTGCCAATGCCCGCGCCCTTGCCGGCGATCTTGGCCGCGCGCCGATCCTGCTTCTGGACGAAGTCGCCGCCCATCTGGACGAATCCCGCCGGGCAGCACTTTACGACGAAATCTGCGCTTTGGGGGCGCAGGCCATGATGACCGGCACGGAACCTGGGCTGTTTGACAGTCTTGGCAATCGGGCGCAAAGCATCGCAGTCTTTGAAATGGACGGCCAAAGCAGGACAAGCACATGACCCCGCAGCGCGTTACCCTGATCACGCTGGGCGTGACCGACCTGCCCGCCGCCCGCGCCTTCTATCGGCGGCTGGGCTGGGTGGAACATGGCGCAAGCCAGGACGGCGTCGCCTTCTATCAGATGCACGGCGCGGTGCTGGGGCTGTTCGGTCGGTCCGACCTTGCCGCCGATCAGGGGCGCCCCGATGCAGTGCTTGGCACCGGGGCAGTGACGCTGGCGCAGAACTTCGCCACCGAGGCCGAGGTTGATGCCGCCTATGCCGCCGCTCTTGCCGCAGGGGGCACTGGCCTGAAGGCACCGGAAAAGGTGTTCTGGGGCGGATATTCCGGCTATTGGTCCGACCCCGATGGTCATGTATGGGAAGTGGCGATGAACCCGTTCTGGCCCCTGAACTCTGACGGAAGCTTGACCCTGCCATGAGCGTTTCTCTTTACGAACTGGGCCTTTACGCGCTTGGTATGGCCGGTCTTTGGGTTGTGCCCGGCCCGGTGTGGGTGGCGCTGACCGCACGCGCCCTGTCGGGGGGCTTTGCTGCGGCTTGGCCCTTGGCCATCGGCGTGGCCATCGGCGACCTGATCTGGCCGCTTGCTGCAATCCTTGGCCTTTCCTGGATCGAAAGCAGCTATGGCGACGTCCTGTCCGTCCTGCGCTGGGTCGCAGCGGTGATCTTCCTTGTGATGGGCACACTGCTGATCCGCAAACCCGCCGCCACCATGAACGCCGATAGTCGCCTGACCCGCCCCGGCCTTTGGGCTGGCCTTTCAGTCGGCGTCGCGGCAGTAATCGGCAACCCGAAGGCGATCCTGTTCTACATGGGTGCGCTGCCGGGGTTCTTCACGCTTGAGGCGTTGACCGCCCCCGACATCGCAGTGATCA
This sequence comes from Pseudomonadota bacterium, assembly GCA_963205235.1. Lineage (GTDB taxonomy): Bacteria > Pseudomonadota > Alphaproteobacteria > Rhodobacterales > Rhodobacteraceae > Tabrizicola. The sequence goes on along the minus strand of CAUJIP010000059.1, from coordinate 297 downwards.
TCGCGATTTCGGCGGCGATCCCGATGGCCGGGAACCTTGGCCTTGCCCTGTTCCTGCACCGGGCGCGGCAGTTGCTGTCCAGCCCGGAAAGTGTGCACAAGCTGAACGTGACTTCGGGTGTGCTGCTGATCGGGGTCGGGCTGGTCATTCCCTTCCTGTGACTACCAAATCTTGTGTCAAAGGGGTGACATTCCACCCCTGAAACGCTATAAATCGCGGGCAACGACAAGGGTTCCCTGCGCATGGCTGACCAGCCAAAGAACATGGCCGAATACGGCGCCGATTCCATCAAGGTTC
>CAUJIP010000058.1 GCA_963205235.1 Pseudomonadota bacterium | reverse complement strand
AACCTGCAGCGTCGATGTTGGCCTCGGCACCTGCTACTGACCGCCAGATAACCGCCTTCGGGCGGCCTAACCCATCCACAAGGACCATCCGGGCTGACCGCCCGGGTGGTCCTTTGCTTTTTGCTGCCTGAAGGGGACCGTCAATGTTCAAGAAGATCCTGATTGCCAACCGGGGCGAAATCGCCTGCCGCGTGATCAAGTCCGCGCGCAAGATGGGGATCAAGACGGTGGCGGTCTATTCCGACGCCGACCGCAACGCGCTGCATGTCCAGATGGCGGATGAGGCGGTGCATATCGGCCCGCCCCCCGCAGCGCAGTCCTATATCGTGATCGACAAGATCATGGACGCCATCCGCTCCACCGGGGCCGAAGCTGTCCACCCCGGCTATGGTTTCCTTAGCGAAAACATGAACTTCGCTGCCGCGCTGGAGCGTGAGGGCGTTGTCTTCGTCGGCCCGCCCAGCCCCGCCATTGAAGCGATGGGCGACAAGATCACCTCGAAAAAGATCGCGATGGAGGCAGGGGTTTCCACCGTCCCCGGCTATATGGGCCTGATCGCCGATGCCGACGAAGCGGTGCAGATCAGCCAGAAGGTTGGCTATCCGGTGATGATCAAGGCCAGCGCGGGCGGCGGCGGCAAGGGTATGCGCATCGCCTGGAACGACGCCGAGGCGCGCGAAGGCTTTCAGTCCTCGAAGAATGAAGCGGCCGCCAGCTTTGGCGACGACCGCATCTTCATCGAAAAGTTCGTCACCCAGCCCCGCCACATCGAAATTCAGGTGCTTGCCGACAAACACGGCAACTGCGTCTACCTGCATGAACGCGAATGTTCGATCCAGCGGCGGAACCAGAAGGTCATCGAAGAGGCCCCGTCGCCCTTCCTTGACGAAGCCACCCGGAAGGCGATGGGCGAACAAGCCTGCGCCCTGGCGAAGGCCGTCGGCTATACCAGTGCCGGGACGGTGGAATTTATCGTCGACGGCAACCGCAACTTCTATTTCCTGGAAATGAACACCCGTCTGCAGGTGGAACATCCGGTCACCGAGCTGATCACCGGGGTCGATCTGGTCGAACAGATGATCCGTGTGGCCAACGGCGAACCCCTACCGTTCAGGCAGGAAGACCTTAAGATCAACGGCTGGGCGATGGAATCCCGCCTTTATGCCGAGGATCCCTACCGCAACTTCCTGCCCTCGATCGGTCGCCTGACCCGCTACCGCCCTCCAGTCGAAGGTCCGACGGCGACGGGCATCGTGCGCAACGATACTGGCGTCTATGAAGGCGGCGAGATCAGCATGTATTACGACCCGATGATCGCCAAGCTGTGCACCTGGGGCCCGACCCGGGCCGACGCGATCCAGGAAATGCGGCTGGCGCTGGATACGTTCGAGGTCGAAGGCATCGGTCACAACCTGCCCTTCTGCTCCACCGTGATGGACCATCCCCGCTTTACCAGCGGCAACATTACCACCGCCTTCATCGCCGAGGAATTCCCCGACGGCTTCCAAGGTGCTGTGCTGGATGCCGTGACCCTGCGCCGCGTGGCCGCTGCCGCTGCCGCGATGAACCGGGTCGCCGAAATCCGCCGGACGCGCATTTCCGGCACGTTGGACAACCATACCCGCCGGGTCGGCGATGACTGGGTGGTCACCCTGCAAGGCGAAAGCCACTCGCTGACGATCCACGCCGACCATGACGGATCGACCGTGACCTTCGCCGATGGCCAAACCCTGCGGGTGGAAAGCGATTGGACACCGGGGCAGCCCCTTGCCCGCCTGACGGTCGGTGGCGATCCCCTAGTGATCAAGACCGCCAAGATCCCGATGGGCTTTCGCATGCGACTGCGCGGTGCGGACCTGAAGGTCCATGTCCAGACCCCACGCCAGCGCGAACTGGCTGGCCTGATGCTGGAAAAGGCCCCGCCCGATACCTCGAAATACCTCCTCTGCCCGATGCCTGGCCTTGTGGTGAAAATCGCGGTTTCGGAAGGCGACGAGGTGCAGGAAGGCCAGGCCCTTGCCACGGTCGAGGCGATGAAGATGGAAAACATCCTCAAGGCCGAGCGCAAAGGCGTGGTCAAGAAGATCAAGGCCAGCGCCGGGGCCAGCCTCAAGGTCGACGACGTGATCATGGAATTCGAATAGGGCCACCTGAACGCCCTTTCATACTGGATCAAATATCCTGGGAGTCCGGGGGGCATCGCCCCCGCCTTCCGCCAAAGACAGGAACCAAACTCATGCCGACCCGCGCCGATTGGGAAAAGCTTGCCCGACACGACCTTCGCGACCAGCCGCTTGACAGCCTGAACTGGCAGACGCTGGAAGGCATCACCGTCAAGCCGCTTTACACGGCGGATGACGTCACAGGCCTGCCGCAGATGCAGGAACTTCCCGGCATCGCCCCTTTCACGCGCGGCGTGCGCGCTACGATGTATGCGGGCCGCCCCTGGACGATCCGGCAATATGCGGGATTTTCGACCGCCGAAGAAAGCAATGCCTTCTACCGCAAGGCGCTTGCGGGCGGGCAGCAGGGCGTGTCGGTCGCCTTCGACCTTGCCACCCACCGGGGCTATGACTCTGACCACCCGCGCGTCGTGGGCGATGTCGGCAAGGCGGGTGTGGCGATTGACAGCGTCGAGGACATGAAGATCCTGTTTGACGGCATCCCTTTGGAAAAGATCAGCGTTTCCATGACGATGAACGGCGCGGTCATCCCGATCCTGGCGTCCTTCATCGTCGCGGGCGAAGAACAGGGCGTCCCCCGCGCGGCCCTGTCGGGCACGATCCAGAACGACATCCTGAAAGAATTCATGGTGCGGAACACCTATATCTATCCGCCCGAACCCTCGATGCGGATCGTGGCCGACATCATCGAATACACCTCGGCCGAAATGCCCAAATTCAACTCGATCTCCATCTCCGGCTACCACATGCAGGAAGCCGGGGCGAACCTGGTGCAGGAACTGGCCTTCACCCTTGCCGACGGGCGCGAATATGTCAAAACCGCCACCGCGCGCGGCATGGATGTCGACGATTTCGCCGGACGCCTGTCCTTCTTCTTCGCCATCGGCATGAACTTCTTCATGGAGGTCGCCAAGCTTCGCGCCGCCCGCCAGCTTTGGCACCGGATCATAACCGAATTCGGGGCCAAGAAGACCTCCAGCCTGATGCTGCGCACCCATTGCCAGACGAGCGGAGTGAGCTTGCAGGAACAGGACCCCTACAACAACGTCATCCGCACCGCCTATGAGGCGATGTCGGCGGTCCTTGGCGGCACCCAAAGCCTGCACACCAATGCCCTGGACGAGGCGATTGCCCTGCCCACCGATTTCGCGGCGCGCATTGCCCGGAACACCCAGCTTGTCCTGCAGGAAGAAACCGGCATCACCCATGTCGTCGACCCCTTGGCAGGCAGCTACTATGTCGAAAGCCTGACCAACCAGCTTGCGACCGAGGCCTGGAAGATCATCGAGGAAGTCGAGGCGATGGGCGGCATGACCAAGGCCGTCGCCTCGGGCATGCCCAAACTGCGGATCGAGGAATCGGCGGCCAAGCGTCAGGCGATGATCGACCGGGGCGAAGAGGTGATCGTCGGGGTCAACAAATACCGCAAGGATCAGGAAGACTTGATCGACATCCGCGACATCGACAACAACGCCGTGCGAGAGGCTCAGGTTGCGCGCCTGAAAGCCACCCGCGCGGCGCGGGACGACGCGCGCTGTCAGGCGGCGTTGACGGAACTGACCCGCCGCGCAGGCGAAGGCGGCAACCTTCTGGAAGCCGCCATCGAAGCCGCAAGGGCAAGGGCCACGGTTGGGGAGATTTCGGACGCCATGGAAAAGATCTTTGGCCGCCACCGTGCGGAAGTGAAAACCCTCGCCGGAGTCTACGGCGCAGCATACGAAGGCGACGCCGGGTTCCAGCAGATTCAGCAGGACGTCGAGGCCTTTGCCGAAACCGAAGGCCGCCGCCCCCGGATGCTGGTGGTCAAGATGGGTCAGGATGGCCATGACCGGGGCGCCAAGGTCATCGCCACCGCCTTCGCCGATATCGGCTTTGACGTCGACGTCGGCCCTCTGTTCCAGACCCCGGAAGAGGCGGCACAGGATGCCATCGACAACGACGTGCATGTCATCGGGATCAGCAGTCAGGCCGCAGGCCATAAGACACTGGCCCCGAAACTGGTGCAGGCGCTGAAGGAAAAGGGGGCAGGGGATATCTTGGTCATCTGCGGCGGGGTCATTCCGCAGCAGGACTACGATTTCCTCAAGGCGGCCGGGGTCAAGGCGATCTTCGGACCGGGCACCAATATCCCGGCAGCGGCGAAGGACATCCTTGACCTGATCCGCGCCGCACGAGGCTAGGGCAGCCTGTAACCAAAGCGTGGCGGTGCAGGTCTATGGCCGCGCCGTCACGCTGCAAGGCCGCCGGATCAAAGGTCGATCTCGCCATTCGGGCCGGGCTTCGGATCGGCTGGCACAAGCGGCACGTTGCGACGGATCAGGATGTCGCCATTCGGCAGCATCACCGGAAAGTCGTAATTGCCGACATCGTCGATCATCGACATCAGTGACAGAAGCTTTGGACCCAACTCTTGCAGCGACGGCTCAAGCTTGCTTAGCGCCTCGTCCATCTGGCCAAGCGTGGGCTCCATTTCGGCCAGCATCCCCCGCATGACCAGCTTCATCCCCTCTTCCATCAGGCTAAAGCCGTCGTCTTCGGGCACAGGCGGGATATCCTCGGCAAAGGCCGGGGCGGCAATCAGGCAAAGGGCGATCAACTGACGCATGCAATCAATATGGGGCAGATGCGCCGGGATTTCAAACCCCCGTCGGAAAATCCACCGTCACCGGGAAATGGTCGGACGCCTGCAAAAGCGCTTCGCGCAGTTCAGGGATATCCATGATCCGGGGGTCGTTGAACGGATGCCAGATGCGCCAGTCCGGATCCTTGGCCGCAAGGTCCGGTGTGACCATGACAAAATCCAGCAGCGCCTCGAAGAACCGCTTCTTCGGGGCAAGGTAGAACCGGGCCGAGGTCGGAGCAAGGCCGACCCGGCTTTGCAGCGCCATCAGGGCATGCGGGTCGGTCAGCGTCATCGCCGGATCGGGCTTCGTGCCAAGCACGATTTCCACTCCCGAATGGCCGAAAAGCTTTTCAAACTCGTCGATGCCGGGGCCGTCGTTGAAATCGCCCAGCACGACCAGACTGTCCCCCGCTTTCAAATGCCCTTCGACCCGCTGCCTGATCCACAGGCACTGGGCCAGCTGCTTTCTGCGGTTCTCGATCGACAGCCGGATCAACGCCTCGCGCCCGGCTGCGCCATAGGGGTTCTTCGACTTGGCATGCACCCCGATCAGCCGCAGCTTCTTGCCTTCTGACGTAGAGATCGCCAGCTCCAGCGGCGGCTTCGAAAAGCGGATGGTTTCCGAGATGTTGTCGGCATCAAGGTCATAGCGGAAGGTCGTGTCAAAGCGCGGCGCATCGTGCGATCCGTGGCTGGACGAAGGCGCACCCTGCGGATCATGCCGGACGGTCAGGCGGTCAGGGTCATACAGAAACGCGATTTCCTGTTCGGTTTCCGATGGATAGCCGATCAGCGCCTTGCGCGCCCGCAGACCGACCACGCGGGCGAAATTCTCCAACGCGGTTACGGTCGACCTTTTGCCGTTGGTGTCAGGTGCCTCGATGATCAGAACCCCGTCGGCATCCATCGCGGTAAAGACGATCCCCAGCGCGGCAAGCTGTTCGCCCCGGCTCAGCTTATAGCGCGACGACGGTTCGCGGTCGTCCAAAAGCCGCCCCCGATCATCGAACAGGACATTCATCCATTCGACATTATAGGTCGCAAGCCGCAGCGGACGCTTCACCGCCTCTGTCACGCCGCCACCTTGGCCGAAATCTCGCGCCAGGCTTCGTTGATCAATTGCAGCCTGCGTTCTGCCAGCTTCATCGCTTCGGGTGGGACGCCGCGCGATTGCAGCACGTCGGGGTGGGTGTCACGGACCAGCCCCCGCCAGGCCTTGCGCGCCTCGTCCCGTGTGGCGTTGCGGGGCAAGCCCAGCACGTCATAGGGGTCACGCGGCGCACCCTCGACCAGACGCGACCGGACAATACGGAAACAGCCCTCATCCAGCCCGAATTCCTGCGCGACATGGGTCAGGAACGCATCTTCGCCGGGGTGATAGCTGCCATCCGCGACCGCGATCTGAAACAGCGCTTCCAGAATATCGACCAGCACATGGTGGTCGTCGGCGCAGATCGAATGGCCATCCGGGTTGAAAAGCCGCGCGATCTTGCATAGGCATCAAACCCCGCAACGTCCTGCCGTGCCAGATTGAAGACACGGGCGGCGTGGTCCTCTTCGCCTTCCGGAAAGGTGAAGATGCGGCGAAAGGCGGTGACTTCGTCGCGGGTCACGGTGCCATCGGCCTTGGCCATCTTGGCCCCAAGGGCAAGGACAGCGATGGTAAAGGCAACCGACCGCTCAGGTGCCGCT